>NZ_JAOTRW010000002.1:0-753932 GCF_030247495.1 Azospira sp.
TCTCCGCCCTCTCCGCCCTCTCCGCCCTCTCCGCCCTCTCCGCCCTCTCCGCCCTCTCCGCCCTCTCCGCCCTCTCCGCCCTCTCCGCCCTCTCCGCCCTCTCCGCCCTCTCCGCCCTCTCCGCCCTCTCCGCCCTGGAGGCCATGCCAAGTCAGCGGGGCGGCGCCACCCACACCATGCCGGGCAAATGGCGTTTCACGATACGCAATTCAATCTCGCAGATAGGAATGCTTCTCGGGGTGTGGTAAAACTGCACCCTTACCTTTAGTCATATGCCGCAAGACCGGTCCATGGTGCATTGCGGTAAAATCGCGCCCATGCTCTATTCACTCGCCCGCAAAATCTTCTTCTCCCTGGATGCGGAGAAGGCCCACGGCATCGGCCTCAACGGCCTGGCCGCCCTCCACGCTGCCGGTCTGTCCTGCCTCATGGGCAAGAAGGCGCCGGAATGCCCGGTGGAGGTCATGGGCCTCCGCTTCCCCAACCCGGTGGGCCTGGCCGCCGGCCTGGACAAGAACGGCGAATGCATCGACGGCATGGCCGCCATGGGTTTCGGCTTCCTCGAAGTGGGTACCGTCACGCCCCGGCCCCAGCCGGGCAACCCCAAGCCCCGCCTGTTCCGCATCGAGGAGAAGCAGGCCATCATCAACCGCATGGGCTTCAACAACGAGGGGGTGGACCACCTGCTGCAGAACGTGGCCCTGGCCCAGTTCCCCAAGTGCGGCGGCATCCTCGGCATCAACATCGGCAAGAACTTCGACACCCCCATCGAGAAGGCCGCCGACGACTACCTGATCTGCCTGGAGAAGGTGTATGCCGCCGCCAGCTACGTCACGGTCAATATCTCCAGCCCCAACACCAAGAACCTGCGCGACCTGCAGCGGGATGACGCCCTGGACGACCTGCTGCGCCAGCTGAAGGCGGCCCAGGCCCGCCTGGCGGAAAAGCACGGCAAGCACACCCCCCTGGCCCTGAAGATCGCCCCGGACCTGGACGACGCCCAGATCCAGGCCATCGCCGACCTGCTGCGCCAGCACCGCATGGACGGGGTCATTGCCACCAACACCACCCTTTCCCGCAACGGCGTCGAAGGCTGCCGCTACGGCAACGAGGCCGGCGGCCTCTCCGGCGCCCCGGTGCGGGACCTGTCCACCCAGGTGATCCGCAAGCTGGCCACCGCCCTCCAGGGCGAGGTGCCCATCATCGGCGTCGGCGGCATCCTTTCCGGTGCCGATGCGGCGGAAAAGATCGAGGCCGGCGCCAAGCTGGTGCAGATCTATTCCGGCTTCATCTACCGGGGGCCGGACCTGGTCCGGGAGGCAGCGGAAACCCTCTGCCGGATGGGCCGCTGAGCCCTCCGGGGCGGCCCGGCGGGCAATGCCCCCAGGGCCGCCAAGGTTGCCCCTTACGTTGTTCGGCGGGATAATGCACCGCCCCTGAAAATCCGACCATGATCAGCCACTATCTCTTCATCGTCATCGGCGCCGTGTTGGTGAACAACGTGGTGCTGGTGAAAATCCTCGGCCTCTGCCCCTTCATGGGCGTTTCCAAGAAACTGGAAACCGCCTTCGGCATGGGGGCCGCCACCACTTTCGTGCTGACCGTGGCCACCGGGGCCAGCTACATCATCGACCATTACCTCCTGATGCCTTTCGGTCTGGAGTACCTGCGCACCCTCTCCTTCATCGTCACCATCGCCGCCATCGTGCAGCTGACCGAAATGGTGATCCAGAAGACCAGCCCGGTGCTGCACCAGGTGCTGGGCATCTACCTGCCCCTCATCACCACCAACTGCGCAGTGCTCGGCGTGCCCCTGCTCAACGTGGCCAACCACTACGATTTCGTCGAGTCCCTGCTCTTCGGCATGGGCTCCGCCGTCGGCTTCTCCCTGGTGCTGGTGCTCTTCGCCGGCATCCGGGAGCGCATCGAGGGGGCTGACGTGCCGGTTCACTTCCGCGGCGTGGCCATCGCCATGGTCACCGCCGGCCTCATGAGCCTGGCCTTCATGGGCTTCTCCGGCCTGGACAAGTACCAATAATGCTCATCGCCATCGCCATCATGGCCCTGGGGGCCGTCGTCCTGGGCGCCGCCCTGGGCTTTGCCTCGGTCAAGTTCAAGGTGGACGGCGATCCCCTGGTGGACAAGATCGAGGCCATCCTGCCCCAGACCCAGTGCGGCCAGTGCGGCTACCCGGGCTGCAAGCCCTACGCCGAAGCCATCGCCAAGGGCGAGGCCGACATCAACCTGTGCCCCCCCGGCGGTGCCGAGGGGGTGGGCAAGCTGGCCGACCTGCTGGGCCGGGAAGCCAAGCCCCTGGACGGGGTGGAGAAGCCGCCCCAGGTGGCCCTCATCGACGAGAACACCTGCATCGGCTGCACCCTGTGCATCCAGGCCTGCCCGGTGGATGCCATCGTCGGCGCCGCCAAGCAGATGCACACCATCGTCGAATCCCTGTGCACCGGCTGCGAGCTGTGCCTGCCGCCCTGCCCGGTGGAATGCATCACCATGGAGCCGATCCAGGAAACGGTGGATACGTGGAAGTGGAAATACCCGGTCGTTGAATTGAAGAGGGTCGCCTAAGCCATGGGCCTGATGCAGCTGTTCAAGTTCAAGGGAGGCGTCAAGCCGGCCACCAACAAGGCCCAGTCCGTCACCCTGCCCATCGCCAAGGCGCCCCTGCCCTCCGTGGTGGCCGTGCCCCTGCACCAGAGCATCGGCGGCACGCCCCGGCCCCTGGTGCAGGTGGGCGACAGGGTGCTGAAGGGCCAGATGATCGGCGAGGCCGACGGCTGGATCTCCGCCGCCGTGCACGCCCCCACCTCCGGCACCGTGCGGGAAGTGGGCATGTACGCCGCCGCCCACCCCTCCGGCCTGCTCACCGACTGCGTCGTCATCGAGCCGGACGGCGAGGACCGCTGGATCGAGCGGCAGAGCGTCGACTACAAAACCCTGACCCCGGAACAGGTGCGCGAACTGCTGCGTGACATGGGCGTGGTGGGTCTGGGCGGGGCCGTGTTCCCCTCCCACGCCAAAACCCAGGCGTCCCGCAGCGTGCCCATGGAAGAGCTGGTGATCAACGGCGCCGAATGCGAGCCCTACATCACCTGCGACGACCTGCTGATGCGGGAACGGGCGACCGAGGTGGTCAAGGGCATCGCCATCTTCCGCGACCTGCTGCAGCCGAAGAAGGTCCTCATCGGCATCGAGGACAATAAGCCGGAAGCCGCCGCCGCCATGGCCCAGGCCGTACAGGCCGCGGGCGAGGACTTCCAGGTCGTCAGCGTGCCCACCCTGTACCCGGCCGGCGGCGCCAAGCAGCTGATCCGCGTCCTCACCGGCAAGGAAGTGCCCGCCAACAAGCGCTCCACCGACATGGGCGTGCAGTGCTTCAACGTGGCCACCGCCTACACTGCCTGGCGCGCCCTGGGCCACGGCGAGCCGGTCATCTCCCGCCTGGTGACCCTCACCGGCAACGTGGCCGAGCCGCGCAACTACGAGGTGCTGATCGGCACCCCCATGGACGAACTGCTGGCCATCGCCGGCCCCAAGGCGGACACCGACGGCATCATCATGGGCGGCCCCATGATGGGCTTCCTGGTGCCCGAGGCCAAGGCGCCGGTGGTCAAGGCCACCAACTGCCTGATCGCCCATTCGCCGGCCCTGTTCCCGCCCAAGGCGCCGGAGATGCCCTGCATCCGCTGCGGCTCCTGCGCCCAGGTCTGCCCCCACGAACTGCAGCCCTTCGAGATGTACTGGTTCGCCCGCGCCAAGAATTTCGGCAAGACCCAGGAATACAACATCTTCGACTGCATCGAGTGCGGCTGCTGCTCCTTCGTCTGCCCTTCCCGCATTCCCCTGGTGCAGTACTTCCGTTTCGCCAAGAGCGAGATCTGGGCCCGGGAACGGGACAAGAAGGCGGCCGACGGCGCCAAGACCCGTTTCGAATTCAAGCAGCTCCGGGACGAGCGGGAAAAGCAGGAAAAGGCCGAGAAGCTGGCCAAGGCCGCCGCTGCCCAGGCCGCCAAGAAGGCCGCCGAAGCCGCCGCTGCCGCTGCTGCCGAAGGCGGCGCCCCGGCCGAAGCCGCTGCGGCGCCGGCCGCCCAGAGTCCGGAAGAGGCCGCCGCTGCCGCCAAGAAGGCCGCCATCGCCGCCGCCATGGAACGGGCCAAGGCCCAGCGCGCCCAGGCCCAGCCCCAGAATACGGACGACCTGGCCCCCGCCCAGCAGCAGGAAGTGGCCGACATCGAGGCCCGCCGCGCCCGCCTGCGGGACATCGCCAAGACCGAACTGGCCCACCCCGAAGCCCATCCCGCCGAGGCCGCCCCGGCCGCTCCGGCGGATGACGGCCAAACCCCCAAGAACTGACGCCCCGGTCATGGAATTCTCCACCTCCCCCTACCTGCTCAAGGACACCTCGGTGCGCCGGGTCATGACCCAGGTGCTGCTGGCCCTGGTGCCGGGCATTGTCGCCTACGCCCTGCTCATCGGCCCGGGCATCCTGGCCCAGATCGCCATCGCCACCCTCACCGCCCTGGCCGCCGAGGCCGCCATGCTGCGCCTGCGGGACAAGCCCCTGGCCCTCTTCCTCGGCGACGGCTCGGCCGTGGTCACGGCCTGGCTGGTGGCCCTCACCTTCCCGCCGGTGGCGCCCTGGTGGCTCACCGTGGTCGGCGTGCTGTTCGCCATCGTCGTCGCCAAGCACCTCTACGGCGGCCTCGGGCAGAACCCCTTCAACCCGGCCATGATCGCCTTCGCCGTGTGCATCGTCTCCTTCCCGGCCCTCATGTCCCAGTGGCCCGGCCCCGGCTCCCACCTGGCGCCGGCCCAGCAGCTGGACTGGATCTTCGGCCTGGCACCGCGCCTGGACGGCATGACCAGCGCCACCCCGCTGGATGCGTTGAAGACCGCCCTGCGCGCCGACGAGGGCCATAGCGGGCCCCTGCCCTTCCTGGCCGGCAACGCCCAGGCGGTGATCGCCCTCTGCTATCTGGCCGGCGGCCTCTTCCTGGTCTGGCGCAAGGTCATCACCTGGCACATCCCCACCGCCTTCCTCGGCGCCATGGGCCTCCTCGCCGGCCTGCTGTGGCTGTGGCAGCCCGCCGGCTTTGCCAATCCCGTCTTCCACCTGCTGGGGGGCGGCGCCATGCTGGGGGCCTTCTTCATCGCCACCGACCCGGTGTCCGGCGCCACCACGCCCCGGGGCAAGCTCATCTTCGCCGCCGGCGTCGGCCTGCTGGCCTACATCATCCGCGTCTTCGGCGGCTATCCGGACGGCATCGCCTTCGCCGTGCTGATCATGAACATCTGCGTGCCCCTGATCGACATGTACACCCAGCCGAAGGTCTTCGGCATGAAGGACCAATGACATGGTGACGGTAAAGGAACCCACGGCCGGCACCATGGCGGCGCGCACCGCCGTCATCCTGTTCGTCTTCGTCATCGTCTTCACCGGCCTCCTGGCGGGCGCCTACCAGTGGACCCTGCCGGCCATCCAGGCCTCGGCCACGGAAGAGAAGATGAAGCTGGTGAACGAAGTGCTGCCCACCGCCAGCTACGACAACGACCTGCTGCACGACACCCTGGCCCTGGCCCCCACCCCGGAACTGGGGCTGGAAGAGCCTTCCACCGTCTTCCGCGCCCGCATGGGCGGCGCCCCGGCGGCCCTGGTGCTGGAAGCCATGGCGCCGGACGGCTATGCCGGCAAGATCCGCCTGATCCTGGCGGTGCAGGCCGACGGCCGGGTGGCCGGCGTGCGCGTCACCCAGCACAAGGAAACCCCGGGCCTGGGCGACTACGTGGAGCCGAAGAAGGACAGGAACAAGGAACGGCCCTGGATCACCCAGTTCAACGGCCTCTCCCTCGCCACCCTGGCGGAAAAGGAGTGGAAGGTGAAGAAGGACGGCGGCCATTTCGATTCCAACGCCGGCGCCACCGTGACGCCCCGGGCCGTGGTCAAGGCGGTGAAGAAAGCCGTCGCCTACGTGGACGCCCACCGGGACGAACTGTTCGCCGCGGCCGACAAGAACGCAGCTGACCGGAAATAAGCGAGGCCGACCATGATCACCCGCGAGGAATTCAAGCAGATCGCCGGCAACGGCATCTGGAAGCAGAACACCAGCCTGGTGCAGATCCTGGGCCTGTGCCCCCTGCTGGCCGTGACCACCAACCTGGTGAACGGCGTCATGCTGTCCCTGGCCACCATCATCGTCATGGCCCTCTCCGGCGTGGCCATCGCCAGCCTGCGCAATTTCATCCCCCACGAAATCCGCATCCCGGTCTTCATCCTGGTCGTCGCCGCCCTGGTGACGGTGGTGGACCTGCTCTTCAACGCCAACCTGCACGAGCTGTACCTGGTGCTGGGCATTTTCATTCCCCTCATCGTCACCAACTGCATCGTGCTGGCCCGGGTGGAAGCCTACGCCGCCAAGAACCCGCCCCTGCAGGCCACCGCCGACGGCGTCTTCATGGGCGTCGGCATGCTGTGGACCCTGGGCCTGCTGGGCGGCCTGCGGGAGCTGATCGGCGCCGGCACCCTGTTCTCCGGCATCGACATGGTCTTCCCCGGCCTGCAGCCCCTGCAGCTGCTGCCCAAGGACTATCCGGGCCTGCTGCTGGCCATCCTGCCCCCCGGCGCCTTCATCCTGCTGGGCTGCCTGATCGCCTGGAAGAACTGGATCGAAGCCCGGGCCGCCGCCCGCCAGCAGAAGACTCCGCCGGCGCCGGTGGCCGAAGCCGGCTGCCATTGAAAACCCCTTGCCACAGAGGGCACAGAGGACACAGAGAAATACATGCCATGCCGGAAAGGCAATAGGGACGCCACTCTCCGGTAAGGCATGACCGAGACTCCCGCCCTTACTGCCTCTCAGGCCAGATGTAAAATACCCCCTGCCACCGGCCCCAATGCCGGAGCAACACTTACTCAGTCATCTCTGCGCCCCGAACCCCCAAAGGGGGTGAAGGAAGTCCCCTTGGGGGATGTCCTCTGTGGCCAAAACAAACCTCCAGCCAAGCCCAAGACCATGAATGCCGCCAAGCGGGCCCAGATTTTCGCCCGGCTCCAAGCCGCCAACCCGGCCCCCCGCACCGAGCTGGAATACGAGACCCCGTTCCAGCTGCTGATCGCCGTGCTGCTCTCGGCCCAGGCCACCGACGTGGGCGTGAACAAGGCCACGCGCAAGCTCTTCCCCGCTGCCCCGACGCCGGCCGCCATGCTGGCCCTGGGGGAGGAAGGGCTGATGGACTACATCAAGACCATCGGCCTCTTCCGCACCAAGGCCAAGAACACCATCGCCACCTGCCGCATCCTGCTGGAACAGCATGGCGGCCAGGTGCCGCGGGACAGGGAGGCCCTGGAGGCCCTGCCCGGCGTCGGCCGCAAGACCGCCAACGTGGTGCTCAACACCGCCTTCGGCGAACCCACCATCGCCGTGGACACCCACATCTTCCGCATCTGCAACCGCACCCGCCTGGCCCCGGGCAAGACGGTGCTGGCGGTGGAGGAAAAGCTGCTCAAGACCACGCCGCCGGAATACCGGCTGGACGCCCACCACTGGCTGATCCTGCACGGCCGCTACGTGTGCAAGGCGCGCAAGCCCGAATGCGAACGCTGCGTCATCGCCGATCTGTGCGAATATCCGGGCAAGACCTGTTCCGAACCCGCCCACCTGTAGCCCGTCCCGAGGCACTGCCATGACTGTCGCCACCGCCCTGGTTTCCGGCAACGATCCCCTGCCCCGCCTGGCGGAGGACGCGGTGCGCCAGGCCCTGGACAAGCTCCTTGCCGCCGGCGCCAGCCACGCCAACAGCGTGCTGCTCTACCTGACCCAGGACTTCTCCCGCCAGGTGCAACCGGCCCTGCTCGCCGCCAGCCGTGCCGCCGCCTGCACCCAGGTGGCCGGCAGCGTGGCCGCCGGCCTGTTCACCGAAGAAGGCTGGGTGCTGGACCGGCCCGCCGCCGCCGCCATGGTTTTCGCCGGCCCCCTGTCCCTGGTGCCGGGCCGTCCCGGCGCCGCGCCCCTGCTCTCCCTCGCCTCCGCCTCCACCCTGCCGCCGGAATGGGCGACCCCGGGCAGCCAGCGCTTCGGCGCCCTGCACCTGGACGCCCTGGCCAGCGAACCCGGGCCGCTGTGGCAGCAGGGCCGCCCCTGCGCCGACCACCGCCTGTCCCTGGCCATCGCCGGCAGCCAGGCCAGCGTGGCCCTCTCCTGCGGCCTGCGCCTGCTCACCGAACCGGCGCCGGTGGTGGAGGTGCGGGGACACGACCTGCATACCCTGGGCCAGCAGACGGCCCTGGATTCCCTGCTGCGGGCCCTGCCCCTGGAACAACGGGAGCGGCGCCTGCTGCACCACGTTACCGCCGTGGTGGCGGAACCGGGCCATGCCCTGGACCATCCCGAGGGCACCTACTGCCGCCTGCTGCCGGTGATCGATACCGGCCCGGAAGGCATCGTCACCCTGGCCGACAAGCTGGTGCCGGGCCAGTCCCTGGCCTGGGCGGTGCGCCAGCCCCTGGCGGCGGAACAGGAAATGCGCGACACCCTGGTGGCCCTGGGCGATGAGCTGCCCCAGCCCAGCCTGGGCCTGATGTTCTCCTGCATCGGCCGCGGCCCCTATTTCTACGGCGGCGAGGACCGGGACCTGCTGGTCTTCACCGAACGCTTCCCCGGCGTGCCCCTGCTGGGCCTCTACGGCAGCGGCCAGATCGCCCCCAGCAACGGCGGACGGCTGCTGCACAACAGCGTCGTCACCGCCCTCTTTTCCGAGATTTAAGCCATGTTCAATCCCAGCCGCGACCAGGTGCGCCGCTTCTTCTGCGACGCCTGGCAAAAGGACCGGCAAGGCCTGCCCCTGGTGGGCGCCGAAACCATCGCCGTGGACCTGATCCGCCTGCATCCCGAATACCACGCCCTGCTGGCCGACGTGGAACGGGCCCTGAGCCAGGAATGGACGCCGGAGGAAGGGCAGATGAATCCCTTCCTGCACCTCTCCTTGCATCTGGCGGTGGAGGAGCAGATTTCCATCGACCATCCCCGGGGCATCCGGGAAGCCTTCCACGCCCTGGCCCGGCGCCTGGACGATCCCCACGCCGCCAAGCACCAGCTGCTCGAATGCCTGGGCGAAGCCGTCTGGCGTGCCCAGCAGGCCGGCAACCAGCTGGACCCGGAAGCCTATCTGGAAGCCGTCAAGCGCGCCGGCCGCGGCTGAACCTGACGCCTGGCTGACAGAAGCCACCCCCACCCCCTGGAATTCCGCGCCTGTCGCGGACTTTGGCGGGCACTTGTCATTCCCCTACGGACAGGTGCAGTATTTAGCCACATTAGCCAAAAGTAATAGACAAAAAAACCTACACCCTGGGGGAAATCCATGTTTGCGAAACTCTCGCTCAAGACCAAGCTCGTCTTGCTGCTGGTCATGTCCGTCATCGGCATGGTCCTGCTCACCGGCCTCAGCGCCTGGGGAGTGAAACGGGACCTGACCGACGGCCGCAAGGCGGTGGTCAAGGCCGCCGTCGAATCGGCCTACAGCATCGCCGCCAACTACCAGGCTCTCGAAGCCGCCGGCAAGATGAGCCGGGAAGAGGCCCAGAAGGCGGCCCGGGAAGCCATGCGCCACGGCCGCTACGGCGGCGCCGACGGCAAGTCCGAATACTTCTACGTCTACAGGAGCGACGGCGTCACCGTCATGCACACCACCAAGCCGGAATGGGAAGGCATCAGCAAGGTGGAAGAGGTGAAGGACGTGCTCGGCCGCTATACCCTGAAAAACATCCTGGCCGCCTCCAAGGCCGCGCCCGAGGGCGCCTTCGTCGAAACCCTGTTCCCGCGCCCGGGCCAGCCGGCGGACAAGGCGGTGGAGAAGCTACAGTACCTGAAGCTGTTCGCCCCCTGGGAATGGGTCATCGGCAGCGGCATCTACATGGACGATGTGGCCACGGAAGTGCGGGAGCGGGCCCTTTCCGACACCTTCATCGCCGCCATCATCCTCATCGCCGTGGCGGTGGCCACCTTCCTGGTGGGCGGCAGCATCCGCCAGCAGGTGGGGGGCGAACCCGCCGACGTCATCAAACTGATGAGCCAGGCCGCCGCCGGCAACCTGGCGGTGGAGGTGGGCAATGCACCCAAGGGCTCCATGCTCGCCTCCTTCGGCCAGATGGTGAGCGAACTGCGCCAGGTGATCCGGGAAATCGGCAACAGCGCCACCGCCCTCTCCAACAACGCCGAGCGCATCAACACCGCCTCCCAGGAAGTTTCCACCGCCTCCCAGCACCAGGCCGACGCCACCTCCTCCATGGCCGCCGCCATCGAGGAACTGACGGTGAGCATCAACCACATTTCCGACAGTTCCCGGGATACGGAGGCCGACTCCCACAATTCCGCCAGTCTGGCGGCCGACGGCGAAACCCGGGTCACCACCGCCTCCAGCGCCATCAAGAACCTGGCCGGCTCGGTCACCGGCGCCTCGGAAAAGATCCGCCACCTGGAAGGCCGCATCAAGGAAATCTCCGGCATCGCCGGCGTCATCAAGGAAATCGCCGCCCAGACCAACCTGCTGGCCCTCAATGCCGCCATCGAGGCGGCCCGGGCCGGAGAACAGGGCCGGGGCTTCGCCGTGGTGGCCGACGAGGTGCGCAAGCTGGCCGAACGCACCGCCTCCGCCACGGTGGAAATCGAGGACATGATCGTCAGCATCCAGACCGAAACCGACGAGACGGTGCAGGTCATGGATGCGGCCCTGCCCCAGGTGGAAGAAGGCGTTACCCTGGCCGAATCCGCCGCCGACGCCCTGCGGCAGATCCGCGAGGGTTCGGAAACCACCCTGCACCGCATCCAGGAAGTGGCCGAAGCCACCCGGGAACAGAGCACCGCCAGCACCAGCATCGCCCAGCGGGTGGAGCAGATCGCCCAGATGGTGGAAGAAACCTCCGCCGCCATGCGCAACACCGCCGAGACCGCCGAGGCCCTGGACAACATCGCCCGGGAACTGAACACCATGGTGGGCCGCTTCACCACCTGATGCCGGCCCGGCACCAATGACAAGGGGCGCCCGCGGGCGCCCCTTTTGTTTTTGCCGCTGCCGGCGCCGGCCGGATCAGCGGTACAGGCGGAAGCTGGCCAGGATGGCGCGCAGGCCCTCGGCCGTGGACACCAGGGCCTCGGTGGCCCGCTGGGCCTCCTGGGCGGTGGCGGTGTTCTGCTCGATGAGCACGGAAATGTGTTCCATGCTGCCGTTCACCTCCTGGCTGGCGATGCTCTGCTGCTGGGAGGCTTCTGAAATCTGCCGGGCCATGGCGCTGACCTGCTGGGAAGCGGCGGTAATGCCCTCCAGCCCGGCCACGCTCTCCCGCATCATGCCGATGCCCTCCTCCACCTCCCGCACCGCCTGCTCCATGCGGCTCACCGCCTCATGGGTGGCGCCCTGGATGGCGCCGATGTTGCCGGTGATGTCGGCGGTGCTGGTGGTGGTGCGCTCGGCCAGCTTGCGCACCTCGTCGGCCACCACGGCAAAGCCCCGACCCGCCTCGCCGGCCCGGGCCGCCTCGATGGCGGCATTCAAGGCCAACAGGTTGGTCTGGTCGGCGATCTCCTTGATCACCTGGGTGATCTGGCCAATCTGGTCGATGGCCGTGTTCAGTTCGTGCAGGGTGGCCGAAGAGCCGGTCACCGCTTCCACCACCCGGTTGGTGACGGCCATGCTGCGGCCGATCTGGGTGTTGCTTTCCTCCACCAGCCGTTCCGAGTTCTGGGCCGCGCTGGCAGTCTCCCCGGCGTGGCCGGCCACTTCCTGCACCGACTGGGAGAATTCCTCCGTGGCGGCGGCGACGCTCTGCACGTCGTCCAGCTGCTGCTGGGACTTGGCCGCCACCAGGGCCACCTCGGATTCCAGCTGGCTACAGCGCTGGTCCATCTGGTGGGAGGCTTCCTGGATCTGGTCCAGCATGGCCTTCAGGGTGGCCTGCATGGTGGCCAGCTGGCACAGCAGCTGGCCGGCCTCGTCGCGCCGGCTGATGTCGATGTCGCTGGTGAGGTCGCCCTCGGCGATGAGCTTGAAGGTGTCGATGGCCTGGCGCATGGGATTGACGATGGCCCGCACCAGCAGCCAGCCACCCACCACCGCCAGGGCCAGAGCCGCCAGGGTGGCCAGGGCCATGGCCCACAGGATGTTCTCGTAACGTGCCTGGGCCCGCTCGAAATCGGCCCGGGCCGAGGCCTTCAGCTCATCCACCAGGGCCTTGCCGGCCTGCTGCACCTGGCCGTAGATGGGGTTGATCTTGGTCAGCAGCAGCACCGAGGCCTGATGGAAATTCTCTTCCTTGAGGGCCTCCCGGGCCGCATTGACGCCTTCGGCGGAGAATTTCTTGCGCGCCTCCCCCAGCTGCTCCACCAGCTGCCGTTCCTTCTCCGACAGGGGCAGCTTCTGCAGGGCTTCGAGCTGGGCGTTGATCTGCTGGCGGTTGGCCAGGGTCTTTTCCAGATGCACTTCCAGGCCGTCGTCGTGCAGCTTTGCCAGTTCGCTCTTGGGATCGTGCTGCAGGGCCAGCATGATCTGGGAGCGGTTTTCCCCCAGCAGGGCCAGCACCTCGTTCACCACCGTAGTCGGCTCCAGCTTGCGCTGGTACTGCTCCTGCAGGCTGGCGTTGCCTTCCTGCAGGCCGGAGAGGCCGATGCCGGTCACCACCGCAGTGATGGCGACGAAGGCCGCCATCATGGCCCCAAGGCGCCCCTTCACCGAGAGGCGGGACCAGAAGCCGGCAGCGGACTGGGGCAGGGAGGCGTTCTTGTTCTCCCGCAGGCGCTGGTAGAGGGCCTCGGCCGCCTGCACCTTGTCCCGGGCCGGCGGCGTGCGCACCGACATGTAGCCTTCGGTATGGCCGTTTTTCACCACCGGCACGACGAAGGCCTCGACCCAGTAGAAGCCGCCGTCCTTGCTGCGGTTCTTCACCAGACCGCGCCAGGGATTGCCCGACTTCACCGTGCGCCACAGGTCGGCAAAGGCCTGGGGCGGCATGTCCGGATGGCGCACCAGATTGTGGCTGGCCCCGATCAGCTCGTCGCGGGAGAAACCGCTGATTTCGACAAAGGCATCGTTGGCATGGGTGATGATGCCCTTGAGATCGGTTTTGGAGACCAGATACTGATTCGGGGGAAAGGGAATCTCTTGATTTGTAACCGGAAGATTGATTTTCATCGTTGCTGCCGCGAAAAAGGGGCTATGCCAGGAGACTAAGGAAAGACGCCATTCTTGGAATGGCATAACTTTTGTAATATCGTTTTTGATCATAGCAAAACGGCAGAAATGGCAAGCGGTACAAATCAACAAAAGGTCATTTAGCGCTGTCGTTACAATGATGAGAAAAACGGCAGGACGCCGCCTTGCCGCCATCGCGCCCCAACCCCACCGGAGCATCCCCATGACCCCACGTTTCGACGGTTCCGAGCGTTACGTCGCCCCCCGGGAACTGACCCTGGCGGTGAACGCCGCCGTGACCCTGCAACGCCCCCTGCTGATCAAGGGCGAACCGGGCACCGGCAAGACCCTGCTGGCGGAGGAAGTGGCCACGGCCCTGGGCCTACCCCTGTTCCAGTGGCACATCAAATCCACCACCAAGGCCCAGCAGGGCCTCTACGAATACGATGCGGTGTCCCGCCTGCGGGACGGCCAACTGGGGGACCCCAAGGTTTCCGACATCGCCAACTACATCGTCAAGGGCGTGCTGTGGCAGGCCTTCGAGAGCGAGACCCCGGCGGTGGTGCTGATCGACGAGATCGACAAGGCCGACATCGAATTCCCCAACGACCTGCTGCGGGAACTGGACCGCATGGAGTTCCACGTCTACGAAACCCGCCAGACCGTGCGGGCCCGGCACCGGCCCCTCATCTTCATCACTTCCAACAACGAAAAGGAACTGCCCGACGCCTTCCTGCGCCGCTGTTTCTTCCACTACATCCGTTTCCCCGACCGGGAGACCATGGAGAAGATCGTTGCCGTGCACTACCCGGAACTGAAGCGGGAACTGCTGCAGGAGGCCCTGGAGGTGTTCTTCGGCCTGCGCGAGATGGCCGGGCTGAAGAAGAAGCCCTCCACCTCGGAACTGCTGGACTGGCTCAAGCTGCTGCTGGCCGAGGACATTCCGGCCGAAGCCCTGCGCAGCAAGGATGCCCGCACCAGCATTCCGCCCCTGCACGGCGCCCTGCTGAAGAACGAGCAGGACGTGCATCTCTTCGAAAAGCTCGTCTTCCTCGCCCGACAGGGACGCTGACCATGCCCCCCGGAGCCGCCCGCCGCCGCCTGCTGCGCCATCTGCTGGCGGCCCTGTGCCTGCTGCTGGCGGCAGGTGCGGCCGGCGCCCTGGAAACGGTCACCCTGCAGCTCAAATGGCAGCACCAGTTCCAGTTCGCCGGCTATTACATGGCCCAGGCCAGGGGCTATTACCGGGAGGCGGGCCTGGAGGTGCGCATCGTCGAAGGCCGGGCCGATACCGACCCGGTGGCCGAGGTGCTGGCCGGCCGGGCCCAGTACGGCATCGGCGCCTCCGAACTGCTGCTGGAACGCAGCCGTGGCAAGCCGGTGGTGGCCCTGGCCGCCGTCTTCCAGCACTCGCCCCTGGTGCTGCTGGCCCGGGCCGGCGGCCCCATCCGCCGCCCGGCCGACCTGGAAGGGCGGCGCCTCATGCTGCTGCCGACGGAGGCCGAGCTGTTCGCCTTCCTGCGCCGGGAACAGGTCAAGGAGGAACGCCTGCAGCGCGTCCCCCACTCCTTCTCCGCCGCCGACCTCATGGCGGGCAAGGTGGATGCCATTTCCGGCTATCTCACGGACGAGACCTACGAACTGGAAAAGGCCGGCTTCCCCTACCTTTCCTTCTCGCCCCGGGCCGCCAACATCGACTTCTACGGCGACACCCTGTTCACCGCCGAAGCCCACGCCGTCGCCCATCCGCAGCAGGTGGAGGCCTTCCGCCGCGCCAGCCTGCAGGGCTGGGCCGCGGCCCTGGCCGATCCGGACGCCGCCGCCCGGGAGATTCTGCAGCACTACTCCACCCGCCACAGCCGGGAACACCTCCTCTTCGAGGCGGAACGCATGCGTCCCCTGATCGAACCGGACCTGGTGGAACTGGGCCACATGAGCCCGGCCCGCTGGCGCCACATCGGCGACACCTATGCGGAACTGGGCATGATGCCCCGGGACTATGCGGTGGAAACCCTGCTGTTCCACCCCGCCACACCCCAGCCTCTGCCACCGTGGGTCTGGGTTGTCCTGGCGCTAGCCGCCCTGGCCCTGCTCATCGCCCTCTACATCCATCGGCTCTACGGGCGTCTGCAGGGACAGATGCACCAGCGGGACAGCAGCGAACGCAACCTGCGGGCGAGGCGGGAACACCTGGCCCGCATCTTCGAGACGGCGCCCCTGGCGGCCATCGTCTACGACCAGGAAGCGAGGGTCCTGGAATGGAACCACCGGGCCGAGGAAATCTTCGGCTGGCGCCGGGAGGAAATGCTGGGCCGCAGCTTCTTCGAGCACATGGTGCCCGAAGAGGCCCGGCAGCAGGTGCAGGGCATCGTGGACAGCATTTTCCGCGGGCCGGAAATCCAGTATTCCCTCAACCGCAACCTGACCCGGGACGGCCGCGCCATCCTCTGCGAATGGAGTAACGCCATCCTCCGCGACGAGGCCGGCGGGCCGCCCAGCGTCATCGCCCTGGCCGCCGACGTCACCGAGCGGGAGCGGGTCCGCGCCGCCCTGCAGGACAGCGAGCAGCGCTACCGCACCCTGCTGGAAACCGCCCCTTTCCCGGTGGTCATCACCCGCCTCCGGGACAGCCTGGTGACCTACATCAACCAGCGGGCCGCCACCTGCTTCCAGGTGCCCCAGGAGGATGCCGTGGGGCGCCATGCCCCGGACTACTGGGTGGATATGGGCCAGCGCCAGCGGCTGATCGAGGAACTGCGGCAGAAGCAGGTGGTGACCGACATGGAGGTGCGTCTGCGGGATGCGGCCGGCCAGCCCTTCTGGGCCCTCCTCTCGGCCCGCATCCTGCTGGAGGAACAGGAACCCCTGGCCTTCGTCTCCTTCAACAACATCAACGAACGCAAGGCGGCGGAAGAGGCCCTGCAGGCCCTCAACGGCGAGCTGGCCTACCGCCTCCAGGAAATCAACCTGCTGCAGGCACGGCTGCAGGAGCAGGCCACCCGGGACGCCCTCACCGGCCTCTACAACCGCCGCTACCTGGACGAGACCCTGGAGCGGGAAGTGGCCCGGGCCCAGCGGGAAGGCTATCCCCTGGCCGTGGCCCTGCTCGACATCGACCACTTCAAGCAGCTCAACGACACCTACGGCCACCGGGCCGGCGACGAGATGCTGCGCCAGCTCGGCCACTTCCTCCAGGCCCGGGCCCGCAGCGGCGACGTACCCTGCCGCTACGGCGGCGAGGAGTTCCTGCTGGTGCTGCCCGGGGTGGACCTGGAGACGGCCCGCCAGCGTGCCGAGGAGTGGCGTGCCGGCTTCGCCGGGCTGACGGTGAACTTCGGCAGCCTGGCCCTGCAGGCCACCCTCTCCGTCGGCGTCGCCTGCTACCCGGGCCACGGCAAGAGCGCCGACGCCCTGGTGGATGCGGCCGATGCCGCCCTCTACCGGGCCAAGGCCGGCGGCCGCAACCGGGTCGAAGTGGCCGGCGCGGTGGAGGAATAGGCCATGCTCGCCGGATTCCTCCTGCACCTGCGGGACGCCCGCCTGCCCGTCTCCACCACCGAATTCCTCACCCTCCTGGGGGCCCTGCAGGCCCGGGTGGTGGGCCCCAGCCTGGACGACTTCTACATCCTGGCCCGGGCCTGCCTGATCAAGGACGAAAGCCTCTACGACCGCTTCGACCAGGCCTTCGCCACCTACTTCCGGGAAGTGGAAACCCTGCCCGGCTTCGACGCCGGCGCCGTGCCCGAGGAATGGCTGCAACTGGCCGCCCGGCGCCATCTCAGCGCGGCGGACCGGCAGAAGCTGGAGGCCCTGGGCTGGGAGCGGCTGATGCAGCAGTTCCGGGAACGGCTGGCGGAGCAGAAGGAGCGCCATGCCGGCGGCAGCAAGTGGATCGGCACCGGCGGCAGTTCCCCCTTCGGCCACGGCGGCTACCATCCGGAAGGCATCCGCATCGGCGGCGAGAGCGGCGGCAACCGCACCGCGGTGAAGGTGTGGGAGAAGCGGGAATTCCGCAACCTGGACGACTCGGTGGAACTGGGCACCCGCAACATCAAGGTGGCCCTGAAGCGCCTGCGCCGCTTCGCCCGCAGCGGCGCCGCCGAGGAGCTGGACCTGGAAGGCACCATCGCCGGCACCGCCCGCAACGCCGGCACCCTGGACCTGCAGCTGCGCCCGGAACGGCACAACGCGGTCAAGGTGCTGCTCTTCCTCGACGTGGGCGGCTCCATGGACGACCACATCCAGGTCTGCGAGGAGCTGTTCTCCGCCTGCCGCAGCGAGTTCAAGCACCTGGAGCACTTCTACTTCCACAACTGCGTCTATGAAAACCTGTGGCAGGACAACCGGCGCCGCTTCGACCAGCGCGTCGCCACCAGCGACGTGCTGCACAAGTACGGCAGCGACTACAAGCTGATCTTCGTCGGCGACGCCACCATGAGCCCCTACGAAATCCTCTACCCCCAGGGCAGCGTCGAGCACTCCAACCCGGAGCCGGGGGCCGCCTGGATCCGCCGCCTCACCGAGGCCTTTCCCCACGCCGTCTGGCTCAACCCGGAACCCCAGCGGCGCTGGGAGCACACCCAGTCCATCCAGCTGCTGCAGGACCTGCTGGGCCGGCGCATGTATCCCCTGACCCTGGCCGGCCTGGGCGAGGCCATGAAGCAGCTCTCCCGCAGCGGCTGAGGGCACCGCCCCGGCCGGGACGCCGGCTTCTGTCACCATCCTGCAACAGGCGTCTCCTAGGCTTGGCTGCTTCATCCCCACCCATGGAAGAAGCATGAGCCCCAAGACGCCCCTCGCCCTGGCCTTTGCCGCCGCCCTGGCCCAGGTTCCCGCCCTGGCCGACCAGGCTTTCCCCGCCACCCTGGCGGGCCATGCCGTGCTGCCGGCCCGCACCTTCATCGCCCCGCCCAAGGATGCCCCGGCCAGCCTGGCCGTCTCCGGCAAGTACACCGGGCCCGAATCCCGGCGCGTGGACACGCCCGCATCCCTTCCCGGCACCTCCTATCTCTCGGACAAGAACGCGCCCCGTCCCACCGGCGTCTCCCTGCCCTTCAAGGGCCAGCCGGTGCAGGGCTTCTCCGGCATCAAGCATGCCGGCCAGGGCCGCTACTGGGTGCTGCAGGACAACGGCTACGGCGCCCGCAACAACAGCGCCGACGCCCTCCTGATGTTCCACCTGCTGCAGCCGGACTGGCGCCAGGGCGGCGTCAAACTGGTGAAGAGCGCCGCCCTGCACGACCCGGACCAGAAGGTGCCCTTCCTCATCGTCAACGAAGGCACCCGCCAACGCTACCTGACCGGGGCCGACTTCGACATCGAATCCATCCAGCCCCTGGGCGATGCGGTGTGGTTCGGCGACGAACTGGGCCCCTACCTGCTCAAGACCGACCGCCAGGGCAAGGTGCTGGCCGTGTTCGAGACCAAGGTGGACGGCAAGGTGCTCAAGTCCCCGGACCATTTCAGCATCACCACCCCGGCCACCAGCGGCAGCTTCACCACCGTGGCCCGCCGCTCCCGGGGCTACGAGGGCATGGCCGCCTCCAGGGACGGCCAGTTCCTCTACCCCCTGCTGGAAGGGCCCCTGTGGAATGCCGAAGAGAAAAAATGGGAACAGCAGGACGGCCGGGAATACCTGCGCATCCTGGAGTTCAGCGTGGCCCGGGGTGAATGGACGGGCCGCTCCTGGAAGTACCGACTGGAGCAGAACGGCAACAACATCGGCGACTTCAACATGATCGACGCCGACACCGGTCTCATCATCGAGCGGGACAACGGCGAGGGCCTGCCGGAGCACGCCTGCAACGGCCCAGCCCGCCCGGACTGCCAGAACGTGCCGGCCAGATTCAAGCGCATCTACAAGATCAGCCTGAAGGAGGCGGACAGCGACGGCTTCGTGCGCAAGATCGGCCACATCGACCTGCTGGACATCGACGATCCGAAGCACCTGGCCCGGCGCGGCGGCAAGGACGGCAAATTCACCTTCCCCTTCGTCACCATCGAGGATGTGGACGTGGTGGACGGGGAGCACATCGTCGTCGCCAACGACAACAACCTGCCCTATTCCGCCGCCCGACAGCCCAACCTGCAGGACGACAACGAGTTCATCCTGCTGCGGGTGCCCGAACTGCTGCAGGCCCGCTAAGGAGAGACGCCATGGGCAAACGCCAACACTTCGCCGCCCTCCTCGCCCTCTGCCTGGGCCTGGCCGCCAGCCTGCCGGCCCGGGCCGAGGAGGCGGTGCTGGAGCTGTACCTGGCCCGCCACGGCCAGACCGCCTGGAACCTGGAGAAGCGCCTGCAGGGCAGCACCGACAATCCCCTCAACGACACGGGCCGCAGCCAGGCCCGGCAGCTGGGGGAAAAACTGGCCGGCGAAAACTTCGCCGCGGTCTATAGCAGCAGCCTGGCCCGGGCCCGGGAAAGCGCCGCCCTGGCCCGTCCCGGAATGACCGTGCAGGCCCTGCCGGAGCTGGCCGAACGCAGCTTCGGCAAGTTCGAGGGCATGGCCGAGGACGGCCGGGAAGGGCAGGAAGCCGCCCTGCTGGCCGAGTTCAAGGCCCGCAGCGGCAAGCTGGAGGACAGCCTGGACGGCGGCGAATCCCTCGCCAGCCAGGCCCGGCGCGTGGCCCAGGCGGTGGAACGCATCCGCCGCGAGCAGCCCCGGGGCCAGGTGCTGGTGGTCAGCCACGGCGGCGTCACGCCCCTGATCCTGGCCCACCTGCTGCAGCTGCCGGTGGCCGAGGCGGTGGCCCGCATCCGCCAGGGCAACGACGAGGTCTATCTGGTGCGCCTGCGCCCCGGCCAGGCCCCCTCCCTGTGGAAGCTGCTGGGCCGGGACAGCCTGGAGCAGTTGTAGGCGGCCGGCACCGGCAAAGACAAAGGCCCGGGAGGCAGCTCCCGGGCCTTTTTTCATGGGGCCATGCCGCTCACGCCCAGGGGGCGCGGCGTTCGGCCATGGCACGGCCAGCATGGCCGCCCTTGCTTACTCCTGGCCCGGCTCCTCCTGCAACAGCTTGCGCCAGCCCTCGTGACCGAGACGGCGCACGGTGGCGATGTTGCGTTCGTAGATGCTCTCCGGATCGGGGAAAGCGGCCACGGCCCGGTCGATGCTGGCCTCCCGCAGCAGGTGCAGGGTCGGATAGGGGGAACGGTTGGTGACGTTGTCGATGTCGTCCGCCTCGCTGCCGGCGAACTCGTAATCCGGATGCAGGCTGGCCACCTGGTACACGCCCTCGTAGCCCAGGTTGCGGATGAGGGCCTCCACCTCCTGCAGGAAGAAGTGGTAGTCGAGAAAGTCGGTGAGCACGTCCGGATGGATCAGCAGGGTGGTGTCGAGCAGGGCCGGGTCGGTCTCGCTCAGCAGGGTGAACTCCCGCTCCAGTTCTGCCAGCAGCTCGTCCGGCGTGGCGGCGGCGCTGAGGGCGTAGCGGATCTGCTTTTTCACATGCACCGACTTGGCGAAGGGGCACAGGTTGAGGCCGATGACGGCCCGCTCCAGCCAGCGCCGGGTGTCGGCGAGAATTTTCCCGGCCGCCTCGGCGTCGGGATAGGGGTGGAGAACCTCAGGCAGCATGGGCGTCTTTCGCGGAAAAGGGGGGGCGCCGGAAATGGCACGGGAATGGGACGGGATGGGGCAGGCGGCGGAAGCTGGACGCCCCGGCCACGGAGATGAATGGATGCCGCCGACCGCAGCTGGGCCGGAGAACCGCGCGGAGCCTCAGCCCTGGCTGGCCGGGGGCGCCACCTTGATCACCTCTTCCAGGGTGGTGAGGCCGGCGGCCACCTTCATGGCGCCGGAAATGCGCAGGGGCTTCATGCCTTCCCGGTAGGCCTGCTCCCGCACCTTGGCCACGTCGGTGGTGGTGGTCACCAGCTTTTTCACTTCGGGGGACATCAGCAGCAGCTCGTACAGGCCCATGCGGCCCATGTAGCCGGTCATGCGGCACTCCAGGCAGCCCACGGGCTGGTAGATCTGGGCCGGACGCTTGGATTTCCAGGGCGCCACCAGGCTGTCCCAGATTTCCTCGTCCTCCCGCCGCAGGTCCACCGGCTTCTTGCAGTGGGGGCAGAGGGTGCGCACCAGGCGCTGGGCCATGACCCCGAGCATGGTGGCGTTGATCAGATAGGGCGCCATGCCCAGGTCCAGCAGGCGGGAAATGGCGGAAGGTGCGTCGTTGGTGTGCAGGGTGGACAGCACCAGGTGGCCGGTGAGGGCCGCCTGGATGGCCATGTCGGCGGTTTCCCCGTCGCGGATTTCGCCGATCATGATGATGTCCGGGTCCTGGCGCATGAGGGCGCGCACCCCGTCGGCAAAGCCCAGGTCGATGTTCTGGGAGACCTGCATCTGGTTGAAGGACTGCTCCACCATTTCGATGGGGTCCTCGATGGTGCACACGTTCACTTCCGGCGTCGCCAGCTGCTTCAGGGTGGAATACAGGGTGGTGGTCTTGCCCGAGCCGGTGGGGCCGGTCACCAGGATGATGCCGTTGGGCTGGCTGGTCATGAACTGCCAGCGGCTCTTGTCCTCCTCGCCAAAGCCCAGTTCGGCGAAGTCCCGCACCAGCACCTCCGGGTCGAAGATGCGCATCACCAGCTTCTCGCCGAAGGCGGTGGGCAGGGTGGACAGGCGCAGCTCCACCTCCTGGCCGCCGGCGGTGCGGGTCTTGATGCGGCCGTCCTGGGGGCGCCGCTTCTCGATCACGTCCATGCGGCCGAGGAGCTTGATGCGGCTGGTCATGGCGGCCATCACCGCCATCGGGATCTGGTACACCTGGTGCAGCACCCCGTCGATGCGGAAGCGCACGATGCCCAGCTCGCGCCGGGGCTCGATGTGGATGTCCGAGGCCCGCTGCTCGAAGGCGTACTGCCACAGCCAGTCCACGATATGGACGATGTGCTGGTCGTTGGCGTCGAACTGGCGGTTGGTCTTGCCCAGCTCCACCAGCTGCTCGAAGGAGGAGAGGCCGCTGACCTCGCCGCCCCCGGCCGCCGCCTTCTTCACCGAGCGGGCCAGGTTGTAGAACTCCACCAGATAGCGGGCGATGTCCTGGGGATTGGCCACCACCCGGCGGATGTCCTTGCGCAGGATGGGCTTGAGCTCCTTCTCCCACTCCCGCAGGAAGGGCTCGGCGGTGGCGATGATCACCTCCCGCGTGGTCACCTGGATGGGCAGGATCTTGAAGCGGCCGGCATAGGTGTTGGAGACCACCTCGGTGACGGCGGAGAAGTCGATCTTGAGGGGGTCGATGTGCAGGTAGTCGAGGCCCACCTTGGCCGCCAGCCACTCGGTCAGGGTTTCCAGGATCAGGGGCTTGTGGGGCGGGACCAGGGACTTCCAGTTCTGGTCGGCGATCACCACCAGGGGATGGACGTCGCCCCGGTGATAGCGCCGCTCCTTGACCAGGCCGTCGGCCACCACTGCATCCACCATGCCGTCCTCCACCAGCAGCTTGACCAGTTCCCCCAGGGTCAGGCGATGCTCGGCGACGGTGGCTTTGGCGGAAGTGGTGCTGGCGGAAGTGGAGGCTGGCATGGCGGCGGAAAATGTCGGAAACATGGGGCGGAACTGATCCGCACTATAAACGAATCCCGCGCCGCCCGGGGGCGCGGCAAGGGCGCTATACTCAGGCCATACGCATTTTTACATTGGACCGACCATGAAAGCCCCGGCCACTGCCCTGCTCCTGCTGACCTTCCTCTGCGCCCAGGCAGCCGTGTCGGCCCCGGCCGAGCGGAGTCCGGCCGGCAAGGCCCCGGCGGCAGCCCCTGCCCCGCTCCAGGCCGACTGCAGCAAGAGCCGCCAGCCCCAGCGCTGCGAAGCCATGCAGAAGGCCCAGGCGGCCTGCCAGGACAAGTTCGGCCCCGAGCTGCGGGACTGCATCAACCGCCATACCAGCAGCCATCCCAACAGCCACCCCGGCGCCAAGAAGGCCGCCAAACAGCCCGCCAAATAAGGCTGCCGCCCGGCCCCGGGCCACCGCCCGGAGCCCTTCTCCAGCCTGGCCCGCCGCCCTTCGCCATTGAAACCCTACTCTTAATAGGGGATACTGGCGCTCCCCCGTTTGCCCCTCCGCCGCCCCCAGGGGACGGCAACGCCACTCCGCCCCCGCAGCTTCCGGATAGAGCGTGCGCAGCGGACAACGGGACTTCCGGCACTCATCACCCGAGGAGGAACCACCATGGGACCGCTGCTCCGGCGCCTGTCCGGCCTGCTGTGGGCAGGCCTGCTGATGCTCCCCCTCGCGGCCCCTGCCGCCCCCGCCACCGCAAAGGCCACCGCCGGCAAGCCGGCGGAGCGGGTCTACACCCTGGGGGTGACGCCCCAGTTCGAGCGGCGCCAGCTCTTCGCCATCTGGAAGCCCATCCTCATCGAGCTGGAAAAGCGCACCGGGCTGCGCTTCGACCTGGCCATCATGCCCGACATCCCCAGCTTCGAGCGCCAGTACAATGCCGGCGCCTTCGATTTCGCCTACATGAATCCCTACCTGATGGTGGCCAACCCGGCCGGCTACATTCCCCTGGTGCGGGACGAGACGCCGGTCACCGGCATCCTGGTGGTGGCCAGGGACAGCCCCTTCCGCACCCCGGCCGACCTGGAAGGCAAGGAAATCGCCTTCCCCGCCCCCAACGCCATCGGCGCCAGCCTGCTCATCCGGGCCGAACTGGTGCGCAAGTACAAGGTCAATTTCACGCCCCGCTACGTCAATTCCCACACCGCCGTCTATCTCTCGGTGACCCAGGGCCTGGCCAGCGCCGGCGGCGGCGTGCAGAAGACCCTCAACGAACAGAAACCGGAAGTGCAGGAACGCCTGCGGGTGCTGTACCGCACCGCTGCCTTCGCCGCCCACCCCATCGCCGCCCATCCCCGGGTCGATGGGGCCGTGCGCGAGCAGGTGCGCAGCGCCCTCCTGGACTTCGCCGCCACCCCGGCGGGCAAGGCCCTGCTGCAGGAAATCCCCCTGGCCCGCATGGTGCCCACCGCCATGAAGGACTACCAGCCCCTGAAGGACCTGGGCCTGGAAGACTTCTTCGTCCCGGAACGCTGAACCCATGACCCTGCGCCTCAAGCTGCTGCTGCCCCTGGCCCTGGTGTGGACCGCCTTCATCGCCTATCTCTACGGCATCTGGCTGCCCGACTCGGTGCGTTACCAGATCGCCGTCTTCGAGCGGCAGCAGGAGCGGGAAATGCACAACCTGACGGAAAGCCTGCTGCCCCTGGTGGTGGCCCGGCAACTGGGGGACATCCACGACACCCTGGATTCCCTGCGCCAGGAGAACCCGGAATGGGTCGAGGTGGTGCTGCAGGACCACGAAGGGCGCCAGCTCTACCCCCTGGCCGGCACTCCCGTCCCGCCGGCCGGCCCCGACGAGCAGCTGCACACCCAGCAGCTGAACCTGGCCAACGACAGCGTCGGCAGCCTGCGCATCCGGATCAGCCACCGGGCCCTGCTGGAAAGCGTGGCCCAGTCCCAGAAGACCCTCTTCGCCCTGCTCGCCTCGGTGCTGCTGGGAGCCTTCCTGGCCCTGGGCGTGGTGCTCGACGCCACGGTGCGGCGCCCGGTCAACCGCCTCATGACTGCCGCCCGGGAACTGGCCGAGGGCCGCTTCGACGCCCACCTGCCCCCCGGCGGCAAGGACGAGATCGGCACCCTGGTCAATACCTTCGCCGCCATGCGCGACCAGGTCCAGGCCACCCAGCAGAGCCTGCGCCAGCTCAACGAGCACCTGGAACAGCGGGTGCAGGAGGAACTGGCGAAGAACCGGGAGAAGGACCACATGCTGATCCAGCAATCCCGCCTGGCGGCCATGGGCGAGATGGTGCACAACATCGCCCACCAGTGGCGCCAGCCCCTCAACGCCCTCTCCCTGCTGGTGCGCAACATCAAGGACGACTATGACTTTCAGGCCCTCACCCCGGAAGTCATGGACCGCTCGGTGGCCGACGCCCAGCGCCTGCTGGGGCGCATGTCCACCACCATCGACGATTTCCGCGACTTCTTCCGTCCGGAAAAGGAGATGACCCAGTTCGACGTCAGCCATGCCGTGGAAGAGGCGGTGTTCATCATGCAGGGCACCCTGAAGAGCCACGGCATCGAACTGGTGGAAAAACTGGACCCCGGCGTCGAGGCCGAAGGCTTCCCCTCCCAGTTCGCCCAGGCGGTGCTCAACATCCTGGCCAATGCCAAGGAAGAAATCCTGGCGCGCAAGGTCGCCGCCGGCCGCATCGAGATCGAACTGCAGCGCCAGGGCGAAACCATCCTCCTGCGGGTCAGCGACAACGCCGGCGGCATCGCCCCGGAGATCCTGCCGAAAATCTTCGACCCCTACTTCACCACCAAGGACAAGGGCAGCGGCATCGGTCTGTACATGGCCAAGACCATCATCGAACACAATATGAACGGCAGCATCAGCGCCGCCAACCTGGCTGACGGCGCCTGTTTCACCCTGACCGTGCCGGTGCGCCAGCCGAAAAAGAATTAGAATACGCTCATGGACTCCCATACCCCGCCCGGCCTCGATCTGAACTTCCTGCAAGGCCTGCGCCTGCTCTACGTGGAAGATGAAGACGAGGTGCGGGAACTGCTCTCCCGCTTCCTCGGCCGCCGCGTCGGCACCCTGGAGGTGGCCGTCAATGGCAGGGAAGGCCTGGAAGCCTTCCTCAAGGGCGAGTACGACGTGGTGGTGACCGACATCAAGATGCCGGAAATGGATGGCCTGGAAATGGCCTCCAGGATTCGCGCCACGGGCCATGCGGTGCCCATCATCGTGGTCACCGCCTACAGCGACCGGGATTACCTGCTGCGCTCCATCGACCTGGGGGTGGACCGCTACGTCACCAAGCCCATCGACCCGGATGCCCTGCTCACCGCCATCCACGACGCAGTCATGGTGCGCACCCAGCAGAAGGCCCTGCTGGCGGCGGAAACCCGTATTGCCGACATCCTGCAGCAGACGGTGATGGCCTTGGCCCGTGCCATCGAGATGAGGGACCCCTACACCGACGGCCACCAGAAGCGGGTTTCAGCCCTGGCGGCAGCCATCGCCAAGGAAATGGGGCTGGCGCGGGAGGTGGTGGAAGGGGTGCGTTTCGGCGCCCTGATCCACGACATCGGCTCCATCCGCATCCCCAGCGAAATCCTGTGCAAGCCGGGCAAGCTCAAGCCCATCGAGTTCGAGATCATCAAGAACCACTCCCAGGCCGGCTACGAGCTGCTCAAGGATGTGGATTTCCCCTGGCCCATCGCCGAGATGGTGCGCCAGCACCACGAGCGCCTGAACGGCTCCGGCTATCCCCAGGGCCTCAAGGGTGAGGCCATCCTGCTGGAAGCCCGCATCCTGGCCGTGGCCGATGTGGTGGAGGCCATGAGTTCCCACCGTCCCTACCGCCCCGCCCTGGGGCTGGAGCAGGCCCTGGCCGAACTGGAAAGCGGCGCCGGCCAGCTTTACGATGCCGAAGTGGTAAACGCCTGCGTGCGCCTCATGCGGCGGCGGCCCGATCTGCTGCCGGAGCAGGGGCTGTAAGCCAGCCTGCCGGGGGCCGAGCCTGAGCCCTCCCCGTCCTTTCCCGTTGTTCCCGGTGTTATGCGGCCGCTCTCAGGCGGCCGTCCCCACGTAGCGTTCCGGATTGCTCTCCAGCACCGCCAGACAGGCATCCACCGCAGCCCCGTCGTAGAGGGTGCCCCGGTGTTGGCGGATTTCCTCCTTCGCCGCTTCCAGACCCAGGGCCGCCCGGTAGGGACGGTCCGAACTCATGGCTTCCACCACGTCGGCCACGGCGATGATGCGGGCCTCCAGGGAAATCTCGTCCCCTTTCAGGCCCTGGGGATAGCCGGAGCCGTCCAGGCGCTCGTGGTGCTGACGCACCATCTGGGCGATGGGCCAGGGGAAGGTGGCGTCGCCAAGGATCTCGTAGCCCGCTTCCACATGGGCCTTGATCAGGGCGAACTCGTCCGGCGAGGGTCGCCGCGGCATGCTGAGGAACTCGGCCGGCACCTGGATCTTGCCGATGTCGTGGATCGACGCCCCCACCCGGATGCCCGCCACCTGGGCGGCCGGCAGGCCCATGCGTTCGGCGATGGCCCCGGCCAGCTGGGAGACCCGCTTCTGGTGGCCGTCGGTGTACGGGTCCCGCACTTCGATGGCCCGCGCCAGCACCGCCACCACCTGGTTCAGGGCCTCGGTGGTTTCCTCCCGGGCCCGCTCGATTTCCCGCTGGTGGAAATGCATCTTGGCGCTGCGGCTGACCGCCTCCATGAGCAGGAAAGGGTCCACCGGCTTGGTGATGTAGCGGTCGATGCCGATCTCGATGGCCCGCACGAAATAGTCCATCTCGTTGTAGGCGGTGATGACGATCACCGGCACTTCCCGCTGGATGTCCTTGATGGCGGCGGCCATGGAGAGGCCGTCCATGACCGGCATGCGCACGTCGGTGACGACGATGTCGTAGCCGCCGTGCTGACGGAACAGTTCCAGCCCTTCCTGGCCGTTGGCCGCCACGTCCACCTTGGCAAAACGGCGGGAGAGGAAGCGGGTCAGTTCCCGGCGCACCTCTTCCTCGTCTTCGACGTAAAGCAGGCTGAGGGTGCGCAGGAATTCCGCGTCTTGGTCTTTTTCGAGGGCGTTCATTGCATTGGGGCCGTGGGCGGAAGGGTGTACAAAGGCACGGTGAGGACGAAGCGGGCGCCTTCGGCGGTGTTTTCAGCCCTTATTTTACCGTGCATGCTGCGCTCCAGTATCATTTTGGTCATATACAGGCCGATGCCGCTGCCCTGCTCCTTGGTGGTGAAATAGGGCTCGAAAATGTGCCCCAGGACGTTGCCGGGGATACCGCCGGCGTTGTCCTCCACCGTCACTTCCACCTGGCCGTCGCAACGGCTGACCTGCAGGCGGATGCGGGCCGGGCGCACATGGCGCTCCTGCAGCACCTCCTTGGCGTTGGCCAGGACGTTGAGCACGGCCTGGGAGAACTGGCCGTGGAAGCCCCAGGCCCGCAGGTCCGGCTCGATGGCCCGTTCCAGGGCGATATCGTTGTTCTTCAGGGAGGCCTCCATGATGAAGGCCGCATCCTCCACCGCCGCCCCCAGGTCGAAGTCCGCCGGGTCCCGGTCGGGACGGAAGAAATTGCGGAAATCGTCGATGGTGGTGGACATGCGCTGCAGCAGCTTCAGGGCCCGGCCCACGCTTTCGTCCAGGGCCGCCGCATCCAGCTGGCCAAACGCGAAGTCGTCGCGGATGTTGGCGATCACCAGGCCCAGGGCGTTGAGGGGCTGGCGCCACTGGTGGGCGATGTTGTGCACCATCTCGCCCATGGCCGCCAGGCGGGACTGCTGGATCAGCAGCTGGTCCTTTTCCCGGTTGCTCGCCAGTTCCTCCTGCACCCGGGCCTCCAGGCGGCTGTTGAGGGCCTGCAGTTCCGCTTCCAGGGTCTTGCGCTCGGTCACGTCCCGGTTGCTCACCCGCCGCCCCAGGGCCTCCCCCTCCTCTCCCACCACCGCCTGGCAGCCGTGGGCAATCCAGCGCACCTGCCCGTCCCGGCGCACGATGCGGAAGTCCACCATGTGCTCGTGATGGAAGACTGCCTGGTTGAGGTGTTCCTGGAACTCCTGCCGGTCGTCGGGGTGGACGATCTGCTGCAGCAGGGAAGGATCGTCGGCAAAGGCCTGGACGCCGTAACCGGTGATGCGTTCCACCGAGGGGGTCATGTAGACGATGCGGCCGTCGGCCCCCTGCCAGTATTCCCAGTCGTAGGTGAAGTCGGCCATGGTGCGGAAGTTCCGCTCGCTTTGCCGCAGGCTGTCTTCGGCCCGCCGCTTCTCGCCCACGTCCTCGACGATGCCGATGCCGCCGATGATGGCGCCGCTGGCATCGCGCAGGGGATTGGCGCGGAAGGATATCCACACGTCGATATGACTGAGGGTGGTGCGGTAGCTGCCGTCGTAGGTGCCGTCCTCCCCGGCCAGGGCCTGGCGCATGGCCGGCAGCACCGACTGGTCCCGCAGGCGCTGCAGATCCAGGCCCTGCAAGGCCTGCACCGTGCTGCCCACCATGGCGGCAAAACGCTCGTTGCAGAAGGTCAGACAGAGGCGGGAATCGAAGTGGATGACGCCCACCGGCAGGTTTTCCAGCAGCAGGCGGTAACGTCCCTCCGTTTCGGCCAGGGCCCGCAGGGCCGACTCCTCCTGCCGTTCGCCGCGCCGGTTGATCACCAGCAGGCCCAGCACCACCGCCGCCAATAGCAGGCTGCCGGCACTGTAGTAGTAGAGCTTGCTGCGCCAGTTGCTGAGGTAGTCCTCCGGCGCCATGCCGGCAAAGACGTAGAGCGGATACTCGCCCACCTTGCGGATGCTCACCAGCCGTTCCACCTGGTCCGTGCCGCTGCGGATCTTCATCAGGATTTCCCGGTCGCCCCGGGCCATGTAGGGCTGGGCCGGATGGGATTCCACCGGCTGGCCGATACGGTCGTCCCGGGCCGGGAAGCGCATCAGCATGCGGGCATGGGTGTCGCGGATGGAGACATTGCCGTGGGGCCCCAGATCCAGGCTCTGGTAGAAGGGGGCAAAGGATTCAGGCAGGAAGGTGGCCACCACCACCCCGGCGAAACTGCCGTCCGCATTGTTGAGGCGGCGGCTCACCGCCAGGGTCCACTTGCCCGTGGTGCGGCCCAGCACCGGCTCGGCGATCACCAGGCCCGCCTCCGGGTTCTGCACGTGGGCGGTGAAATGGCTGCGGTCCGCCATGTTGTAGGGCGGCAGGGGACTGAGGGAGCTGTAGAGGAAATCCCCCTTCACATTGACCAGGTGCAGGCCATGGACCTCGGGCACGATCTCCCGCTTGGTCCGCAGCAGCCGCTCCAGCTCCTCGCCCCGGGCGCCACGCTGGGCCTGGGAACGGGCCATGTCCTCGGGGGTGACGTGGCCCTGCACGTCCTGCAGGATCTGGTCGATGTTGCGGATGCGGGCTGCGGTGTGCAGCTCCATGAGGTGGCCCAGGTTGCCCACCTCGACCCGGGCCCGCTCCTCCAGACCGTCGTAGTCGCTCTTCAGGCTGACGCCGACCAGGATGAAAAAACCCAGGAGACCGGACAGGCCGGCCATCAGGGGGAGGCGGGAATGGCGGAATTTCATGGCGGTCTTTGTTATATCCACGTACGGCGCGTGGTTTCTTTCCGCCATGCTAAGCCCTCGCCGGCGGAAATGCCAGAAATACGAAGGGCGGGAAAGCGGCCATGCCGCCTCCCCGCCCTCGCCTGCCCTGGCGGAGGACTTACTTGCCGCCCAGGGACAGGGCCAGCATCAGGTCGTTGATGCGCTTGACGAAGCCGGCCGGGTCTTCCAGCTGACCGCCTTCGGCCAGCTGGGCCTGTTCGAAGAGCAGGTTGGCCCAGTCGTCGAAGCGGGCTTCCTCATACTTCAGGCGCTGCACCGCGGGATGGTGGGGGTTGATCTCCAGGATGGGTTTGACCTCCGGTGCCTTCTGGCCGGCGGCCTTGAGCATGCGCGCCAGGTTGCCGGAAAGGTCATGCTCGTCGGAGACCAGGCAGGAGGGGGAATCGGTCAGGCGGTGGGTGATGCGCACGTCCTTGACCCGGGCCTCCAGGGCCTGCTTCACCTTGTCGGTGAGTTCCTTATACTCGCCGGCTTCCTTTTCCTGCTCCTTCTTCTCGGCCTCGTCCTCCAGCTTGCCCAGATCCAGGCCGCCCTTGGCCACGGACTGCAGCGGCTTACCGTCGAATTCGGTGAGGTGGCCCACCACCCATTCATCGACGCGGTCGGAGAGCAGCAGCACCTCGATGCCCTTCTTGCGGAAGATTTCCAGGTGGGGGCTGTTCTTGGCGGCGAGGAAGGTCTCGGCGGTGACGTAGTAGATCTTCTCCTGGCCTTCCTTCATGCGGGAGACGTAGTCGGCCAGGGAGACGTTCTGCTCGGTGGTGTCGTGGTGGGTGGAGGCGAAGCGCAGCAGCTTGGCGATGCGTTCCTTGTTGGCGAAGTCCTCGCCCACGCCTTCCTTCAGCACATTGCCGAATTCCTTCCAGAAGCCGGCGTACTTTTCCTTCTCGGCGGCGTCGTCGCTGTCGGCCATGCCTTCCAGCAGGGACAGCACCTTCTTCACGCAGCCGCCGCGGATGGTCTCGATGTCCTTGCTCTGCTGCAGGATTTCCCGGGAGACGTTGAGCGGCAGGTCGGCGGAATCCACCACCCCGCGCACGAAGCGCATGTAGAGCGGCATCAGCTGCTCGGCATCGTCCATGATGAAGACGCGCTTTACGTAGAGCTTGACGCCGTGACGGGCGTTGCGGTCCCACAGGTCGAAGGGGGCCCGGGCAGGGATGTAGAGCAGCTGGGTGTATTCCTGCTTGCCTTCCACCTTGGCGTGGATCCAGCCCAGGGGATTTTCGAAGTCGTGGGCGACGTGCTTGTAGAACTCCTGGTACTGCTCTTCCGTGATCTCGCTCTTGGGGCGGGCCCACAGGGCGTTGGCCTGGTTCACCGTCTCGTCTTCGTCGGTGGCGACCTGTTCCTTCTTCTCCTCGTCCCACTTCTCCGCCTTCATGACGATGGGCAGGGTGATGTGGTCGGAGTACTTGCGGATGATGGACTTCAGCTTCCAGGCGTTAAGGAAGTCGTCCTCGCCGTCCTTCAGGTGCAGGATCACGTCGGTGCCGCGGCCGGCCTTCTCCACCATTTCCACGGAGTAGTCACCGGCGCCTTCGGATTCCCATTTCACCGCCTGGTTGTGCTCCAGGCCGGCGCGACGGGAAATGACGGTGACCTTGTCGGCGACGATGAAGGCGGAGTAGAAGCCGACGCCGAACTGGCCGATGAGGTGGGCGTCCTTCTGGGCGTCGCCGGAGAGGGAGGCGAAGAATTCCTTGGTGCCGGACTTGGCGATGGTGCCCAGGTGGGCCACGGCTTCCTCCCGGGAGAGGCCGATGCCGTTGTCGGAAATGGTCAGGGTGCGGGCCGCCTTGTCGAAGGAGAGGCGGATTTTCAGCTCGGAATCGTCGCCGTAGAGGCCGTTGTTGTTGAGGGCCTCGAAGCGCAGCTTGTCGCAGGCATCGGAAGCGTTGGAGACGAGTTCGCGGAGGAAGATTTCCTTGTTGCTGTAGAGGGAATGGATCATCAGCTGCAGCAGCTGCTTGACCTCTGCCTGAAAGCCGAGGGTTTCCTTGGGTGCGCCCATGCAAGACTCCGTGGGTAAAAAGTGGGAACGAACGGTTGCCGCCGTGCCGGCCCGGGGGCCGGCGCGGTCGTTGCCCCGGAAAATGGGGACGGCAATCAGGATTTCAAGAGGGGATGTTGCCGGGGGCGGCGTAGAGCGCCAGATTGCGGCCGCTGCGCTTGGCTTCGTAGAGGGCGCCGTCGGCCCGGGCCAGCAGATGGTCGATGTTGGCATCCTGGGGCGCCAGGATGGTGGCGCCGATGCTCACGGTGATGCCCAACTCGACGCCTTCGGCCACCCGCACCTTTTCCTGGGCCACGGCCTGGCGCAGCCGCTCGGCGGCCTGCATGGCGCCCTGGCCGTCGGTTTCCGGCAGCATGACGGCGAATTCCTCGCCCCCCAGACGGCCGCAGATGTCGATGGCCCGCAGCTCCCGGGCGATGATGGCGGCGACGATCTTGAGGGCCACGTCCCCGGCCCCGTGGCCGTGGGTGTCGTTGATGCGCTTGAAGTGGTCCACGTCCAGCATCAGCACGGCCACGCTGCGTCCGAGGCGGCGGGCGCGAGTGATCTCCGCCTCCCCCTGGTCGAGGAAGCGGGAGCGGTTGTTGAGGCCGGTCAGGGTGTCCACGGTGGCCAGCCGGTGCAGGGAATCCATGGCCCGGTTGCGGTCGATGGCGATGGCGGCCTGGCGGCAGGCGTGCTCGATGACGTCCTTGTCGAAGCGGTTGGGACGCCGGCCCTGGCGGAAATAGAGGGACAGGGTGCCCAGCACTTCCTTGCCCGGGGAGACGATGGGGGTGGACCAGGCGGTCTTCAGCCCCAGGGCCGAGGCAAAGTCGCGGCAGTCCTGCCACTGTTCCGAATCGTCAATGTGCTCGGCGATGATCTGCTTGCCGGTGCGGATGGCGGCGGCACAGGCGCACACCGCGGGGTTTTCCGGGCAGTTCTGGCCCACGTCGCGGCAGGTGCGGCGCAGGCTGGGGGCGGAGCCCAGCACCAGGTGGCCGTTGTCCGGCTGCAGCAGGAGGACGGCGGCGAAGCAGTCGGAGATGAGGGACTCGACCCGGTTGCACAGGGCGTCCAGCACCACCTGCAGGGAGGCGTCGCTGGCGATCAGCTCCAGCACCTGGCGCTCGGCGGCCAGCAGCTGCTCGGCCTGCTTGCGCTCGGAAATGTCGGTGGAGCTGCCGATGAGCAGGCGCCGCCCGCCCAGGTCCACGCCCCGCTTGTAGGAGAGCAGGTAGCGCTCGCCCTTGGGCGTCAGGTGCTTCTCTTCCCGGCCCGTGACCTTCTTCGCCGCCAGGGCCTTGATGTCGTCCTGGCGCAGGCGGGAAGCCACGTCGGCCGGGTACAGCTCGAAATCGCTGCGCCCCACCACCTCGTGCTTGTCGTGGCCGACGAAGGCGGCGGCGGCCTCGTTCATGACCAGGTAGCGGCCGTCCTCGTCCTTGACGAAGACCATCACCGGCAGGGTGTCCAGGATCATCTCGGTCAGGCTGGACTGCTGCTCCAGGCGCTGGTGGCTTTCCTTGAGGTCGTCCCGGGCCCGCTTCTGCTCGGTCATGTCGGTGAACACGCAGACATAGTTGATGACCTGGCCGCCCTCCCCCTTGACCGAGGTGATGGTGAGGTTCTCCGGGTACAGCTCGCCGTTCTTGCGCCGGTTCCAGATTTCCCCGCTCCACACGCCGAAGGCCGCCAGGTCGGCGTAGAGCTGACGGTAGAAGTCGGCGTCGTGGAGGCCGGACTTGAGCAGGCGGGTATCGTGGCCCACCGCCTCCTCGGCGGAATAGCCGGTGATGGCGGAAAAGGCCGGGTTGATGGACTGGATGATCCGTTCCGCATTGACGATCATGATCGCCTGCTGGCTCGACTCGGCCACCTTGGAGGCCAGCAGCAGGGCGTGGCGGGACTGCTGCAGCCGCTGGCTCTGCTCCTGCAGGGCGGCCCGCAGCTCGGCCACGTATTCCTGCTCGACGCTGTCCAGGATGTCGGCGTAGGAGAGCAGGCCGGTGATGCGGCCGTGCTCGTCCATCACCCCCAGGTGGCGGATGCGCCGGTCGTTGAATATCTTGCGCGTGTGGTACAGGGTGGAACTGCGCGGCACGGTGATGAGGGGGAAGGTGGCCACCTCGCCGGCGCTGCAGTTGAGGGATTCCTGGCCGATCAGGCGCAGCACGTCGCGGCCGGTGAGGATGCCCAGATGGCCGTTGTGCTCCACGATGGCGGCGTCGCTGCGGGCCTCCCGCAGGCACTGCACCGCCTCGGCCACCGGCATGCTGCCGGGCACCTGCAGGGGGGCGCTCTTCAGCACCGAGCCCACGTCGCGCATGTGCACGTAGAACTCCACCCCCTGGTGGTTCACGATGTCGGTCTGGGAAACGATGCCCAGGCGCCGCCCGTCCCGGTCCACCACCAGCAGGTGGCGCAGGCGCTCCTGCTTGAAACGGATGGCGGCGTCGGCCACGGTGTCCGTTTCCCGCACGGTCTTCACCGGCGTGCTCATGACCCGGGAAACCGGCAGATGGATGGATTCGGGGTCGGAGAAATTCAGGGCCAGGGCGTCCCGTTCGGTCCAGATGCCCCGCACCTCCCCCAGCTCCACCACCAGGATGGAGCCGCAGCGGGCCTGGTGCATGCGCCCTGCCGCCTCCGCCACCGTGGTCTGGGGAGCGCATTCCAGCAGCTCGTGCCGCAGGATCTGGGAGATGGGCAGGTCGTAATGCATGATTTCTGTCTTTACTCGATGGCCAGGTAGCGGACTTCGACGATCTCGATCTCCCGCTGGCCCATGGGGCTCTGGAAGCGCACCGTATCCCCTTCCCTGGCCTTGATCAGGGCCCGGGCCAGGGGCGAGATCCAGCTGATGTGGCCCCGGGAGATATCGGTTTCATCCACCCCGACGATGGTGTAGGTCTGTTCCTGGCCCTGTTCGTCGGCGATGGTGACGGTGGCGCCGAAGAACACCTGGTCCGTGGCTTCCCGCAACAGGGGATCCACCACCAGGGAGTTGTCCAGGCGTTTGGTGAGAAAGCGGATGCGGCGGTCGATCTCCCGCAGGCGCTTCTTGCCGTAGATGTAGTCGCCGTTTTCCGAGCGGTCGCCGTTGGAGGCGGCCCAGTGCACCACCTCCACCACCTTCGGCCGTTCCACCTTGAGCAGATGCTCCAGTTCGGCCTTGAGACGGGCGTGGCCGACCGGCGTCATGTAGTTCTTGGTGCCGATCGGCAGGCGCTGGGCGGGCTCGAGTTCGTCCTCGTCCGCGTCGTCCGACTCTTTGGTGAAAGCCTTGCTCATGAAGGGAAATGCTCGGTGAGTGCTGCAGGATGCGAAATAATTCACGCACATGATAGTGCAAAAGCCTGCCGCCGTCCCTCAGCGTCAGGCCTGACGTGGCATTTGCGGCAGTCCCGGCCGGCGCCGGGAAGGGGCCTCAGGGGCGCCCCAGGATGCCCCGCAGGAAGCCCCGCCGCCCGTCATTGACGGCCGCGCTCTCGGCCGTGGCGGCCGCAGCGGCAGTGCCGGCAGCGGTGGCGGCCGGCGCACCTGCCTCGTTGCCGACGGTGGCAGCGGGGGTGGAGGCGGCCTCAGCCGGAGGCGGCGTCAGCAGGGCGTCCAGGGCTTCCCGGGCCGCCGCCAGGGCTTCGTCCTGGGTAGCGAACTGGGGCACCGGCGCCAGCAGCACGCAGTACTGCAGCGGGCCCAGGGCCTCGTCCTCGTCACCGATGAAATCCATGGTCCCGGCCGGCAGCTGCACCTGGCGGCGCAGGCCCTGGGCCAGGTCCTGCCACAGCTCGCCGCCACCGGGCAGCAGATAGACGTGAAGGAACCAGGGCGTCAGCACGATGCCGACCCAGTCGCCCTGAACGCGGGCGAAGGGCAGCGCCGCCACCGCCAGGGCCTCGTTGAGGAAAGGCATGCCGGCCATGGTGCCCTGGCGCACGCGCCGGAAGTGCTCCTCCAGCCGGGGTGCCGGGTCATCGGCCCAGGGCTTGCCTTCCCGGGCAGGGGGCGGCGTCCAGGCCGGTACGCGGGGGCGGAAGGAACTCATGCCCCTACTGCCGGTTGAGGTCGGCGAAGTGGCGGGCCGGGTCGTAGTCCCCTTCCAGGGATTCGGCCAGGGCCGCCAGGGCGTCCTCGATCAGCAGGCGCTCCTCTTCCTCCACCACTTCCTTGCCCAGTCCGAGGGAGGCCAGGATCCAGGTGCCGACGGGCTGGGGCCCGAGCAGCATCATGTTCACCCGCTCCCGGCGGAAGTGCTCGCCCTCGCCCCGCTCGACCCAGGCGAACTCGCCCTCCTCGCCTTCCAGCTCGACGATCTGCATGGGAATGGAGAGGCACATCAGGCGATCCCTTCAATGGCTTGGGGCACGACGCCGGCCTTGGCCAGCTCGGCCAGCACCAGTTCCAGCATTTCCGGCACCTTGGCTTCCGCCTCCGGCGTCAGGGCCATGCCCGTATCCAGGGAGACGGGCTGCAGACCGATGAGGGCCACCGCCTTGGGCGCCTTCTCGGTCAGTTCCAGGGCCGCCAGCAGGTCGGAGAGGCCGATCTGGTGGGGCGATATCTTGGTGCGGAAGAACTTGGGCACCTCGTCGCCCTGCAGCAGCACGACGGAACCGGGCGGCTGGCCGACCCGCACGGCGTCGGCGATGATGAGCTTGTCCAGGCCTTCCAGGGGCTCCAGCAGTTCCATGCCGGCGGTGCCGCCATCCAGCACCAGCACGTGCTCGGGCAGGGAGTAGCGCCGCTGCAGCTCGTCGACGATGCGCACGCCGATGCCCTCGTCGGTGAGGAGGATGTTGCCGACGCCAAGGACGGCGATGGTGGGGGTAGTAGTCATGGGCGGCACTTTAAACAATCCGGCCCCGGGCCGGTTTGAGGCAACGCAAGAAATGCTGCGGGATCAGCCGGGGCACCAAACAAAACGGCGGCACCACCGGCGCCGCCGCTTCCCGTCAAACCGGCGGCTCAGGCCGCCTTGACCTTCACCACCTGGTCGTTTTCCTTGTCCACCACATGCACGGCGCAGGCCAGGCAGGGGTCGAAGGAGTGCACGGTGCGCAGCACTTCCAGGGGCTTCTCGGGATCGGCCACCGGGTTGTCCAGCAGGCAGGCCTCGTAGGCGCCGGAAACGCCCTTTTCGTTACGCGGGCCGGCGTTCCAGGTGGTGGGCACGACGCACTGGTAGTTCTTGATCTTGCCGTCGTCGATCACCACCCAGTGGGAGAGCACGCCGCGGGGCGCTTCGTGGAAGCCGACGCCGGCGATCTCGCCCTTGGGGAAGGTGGGCTTGTTGTAGGTCTTGAGGTCGCCCTTGCCCATGTTGGCCAGGAGCAGGTCCCACTGATGGGCCAGTTCGTCCACCTGGACACAGGCCACCACGGCCCGGGAGGCATGGCGGCCGATGGTGGAGTGCATGGCATCCAGGCCGATCTTGGTCTTGGCCAGGGAAGAGACCGTGTCCAGGGCCAGGGTGGCGTACTTCTTGGTGGGCTCGTGGCCGGCGGCCAGCATGGCCAGCATGCGGGACAGGGGGCCGACCTGGGCGGGCTTGCCGTAGAAGGTGGGGGACTTCAGCCAGGAATACTTGCCCTCGTCCTGGAAGTCCGTGTAGTTCGGCGTGGTCTCGCCCTTGTAGGGGTGCAGGGTGGCGTTGTCGCCGTCCTTGTAGGAGTACCAGGCGTGCTTGACGGCCTCGGAGACGCCGGCCTCGAAGTACTTGTCGCCGAACTGGGTGATGGGCTTGAAGGTGCCGAGGTCGGCGTTCTGGATGTAGCCGCCGGGCAGGGCGAACTGGGTGCCCTTGCCGTCCAGGGGCAGGTCGGGCACGGACAGGTAGTCCACGATGCCGCGACCGATCTTGGTCCACTCGGGGTAATGGGCGCCGACCACGGCCACGTCGGGCAGGTACACCTGCTTGACGAACTCGTCCAGCTTTTCGATCCATTCCTTCACCGCCAGCAGGCGTTCCACCGTCAGCACGGACTGGGAATCCACCGCCAGGGGGTTGGCCACGCCGCCCACGGCCACGTTCTGGATGTGGGGGGACTTGGAACCGAGGACGGAAACGATCTTGGAGGCAAAGCGCTGGATTTCCAGGGCCTGCAGGTAGTGGGCCACGGCGATCAGGTTCACTTCCGGCGGCAGCTTCATGGCCGGGTGGCCCCAGTAGCCGTTGGTGAAAATGCCGAGCTGGCCGGTCTTGACGAAGCCGGCGATCTTTTCCTTGACCTTGCGGAACTCGTGCTTGCCGTTGCGGTTCCACGGCGAGAGGCTCTCGGCCAGGGCGGAAGCCTTGTCCGGGTCGGCCTGCAGGGCGGAGACCACGTCCACCCAGTCGAGGGCGGAGAGATGGTAGAAGTGCACGATGGAGTCGTGCAGGTTGTGGGCGGTGATGATCATGTTGCGGATGTACTGGGCATTCACCGGAATTTCCAGCTTCAGCGCATCTTCCACGGCCCGCACCGAACAGATGGCGTGGACGGTGGTGCACACGCCGCAGATGCGCTGGGTGATGGCCCAGGCGTCGCGGGGGTCGCGGCCGATGAGGATGTTCTCCACACCGCGCCACATCTGGCCGGAGGACCAGGCCTTGGTCACCTTGCCGCCATTCACTTCCACGTCCACCCGCAGGTGGCCTTCGATGCGGGTCACCGGATCGATCGTTACGCGCTTGGTCATTTTGGGTTTCTCCTTGAATTCTTAGTGTGCAGCGGCGTCTTCCGCGGCCAGGACCGGGAAGCGGCGGGTGATGACGATGTAGCCGAAGACCTCGATGGCGAACATGCCGAAGGTGACCAGCATTTCGGGGACGGAGGGGAAGTAGTGCCAGCCGTCGCCGGTCTCGTAGCCCACCAGGTAGGAATTGATGCGCAGCAGGACGCCGCCCAGCATCAGCAGCACGGCGCCGACGAAGAGTCGGGCCGGGTTGCGGCGGGAGGCTTCCTTGCCCAGCAGCGCCAGGGGAGCGATGAAGCAGGCCATCTCGAGCCAGAACATGAGGGCCTGCAGGCTGCCCTCGAAGGCCCGGGGCAAGGCGCCGCGGACCAGCAGGTCGCCCATCCGCACCACCAGGAACACCGCCAGCATGCCCAGCATGACCTTGGACAGGGGCGTCAGGATGTGGGTCTCCATCTGGCGGCGGAAGCCGGCGGCGGCCATGCAGGATTCAAAGAGAATCACGGCGTAGCCGATGGTGATAGCAGAAAGCAGGTAGATCAGGGGCAAAGCCATGGACTGCCACAGGGGATGCACCTGGGTGCCCATCACCACCAGCAGGGAGCCGAGGGAGGACTGGTGCATCATGGGCAGTACGGTGCCCAGGGCGATGAAGAAGAACATCACCTTGTTCAGCTTCTTGCGCTTCTCGTGCATGCCCCACTTTTCCATGAAGGTGGGGGAGAACTCGATCCACATCACCACGATGTAGAGGGAAATGCACAGGGCCACTTCGAACATCACCGAGTTGGCCGAGGCGTAGCCCGGGGTCAGGATGTGCCAGAAGTTCCACCAGCGGCCCAGGTCGAAGATGACGCCGACGCCGGCCAGGGTGTAGCCGAAGAGGGAGGCCAGCAGGGCCGGGCGTACCAGGGGATGGTATTCGCCCCTGTTGAAGATGTAGACCAGCATGGCCACGGAGAAGCCGCCACAGGCGAAGGCGGAACCGATGACCACGTCGCCCACCACCCACAGGCCCCAGGGGTAGCCGTCGTTGAGGTTGGTGACGGCGCCCAGGCCGAAGACGAAACGGACCAGGATGATGGCCAGGGCCACCACGATCAGGGTCGCCGCGGTGAGGGTCACCGGGGTCAGCAGCTTGCCGCCGACGGGGGTGGGTGCAGCGTGTTGTTGTGCAGACATTGCGATCTCTCCCTTACAGCTCGTCGTCGTCAGGCTTGACGTTGCGCTTGGCGAAATAGGTCATCACGCCGAGCACCGCCAGGGGCATCACCAGCCCGCCGTAGAGCGTGTGTTGCAGGGTTTCCGACTTGGAGGAGGCGGAACGCTCGGGCAGGGGCTTGTGGCCCACCTTCTCGAAGGGCACGGCGGACAGCTTGATCACCTGGGTGCCGCCCACTTCCTTCTCGCCATAGACGTGCTGCACGTAATGGCCCACCACGTTTTCGTAGCTCTGGTCCTTGCCCCCCAGCTGGCCGCGCTGGAACACGGTTTTGGTGCCGGGCTTGAGGGAGAGGCGGCGTTCGGCCTCGGCCTTGAGGTCCGACACCTTGCCGTAGAGGGTGGCGCCGGTGGGGCAGACCTCGGCACAGGCGGCGTACTTGCCTTCCGGCAGGCGGTGGCGGCACAGCTCGCACTTGCCGATCTTGCCGGTGGCGGAGGAGTAGTCGTACTTGGGAATGCCGAAGGGACAGGCGGCAACGCAGTAACGGCAGCCGATGCAGGCGTCGGCGTCGTAGCCGACGATGCCGGTGACCGGGTCCTTGGTCATGGCCGACACCGGGCAGGCCGAGACGCAGGAGGGATCGTTGCAGTGCAGGCAGGAGGTCTTCATGAAGGCGTAGCCGTTGTCCGGATCGTCCTTCGTCTCCATGGTGCCGCTGCGGAACATCTTGATGACGTTGAAGGTCTTGGCAGTGGTATCCAGGGGCGTATCCCACAGCTGTTCAGGCGTGGAGAACTCCGCCGGGTTGCCATTGACCTCCTTGCAGGCGGCGACGCAGGCCTTGCAGCCGACGCACAGGGTGGCGTCGTAGAGCAGGCCCAGGGCGCCCTCGGGCTGGGGATTGTTGTCCCGGGCGCAGGCCGGGCCACTCACCGAAACGGAGACCGCAGCCGCGGCTGCGCCCCCCGCCAGCGTCCCTTTCAGGAAATTGCGACGGGAAGTCATGGTCACACCTTCTCGGCGGGTTTCTGTTCGGAAGACTGCTTGGCCTTCTCGGCCTCCTCGGCGGCGTGGGAGAGACCCAGGTTCTTCGCCACCATGGCCCCGGCCCCGGCGGCGGCCCCGGCCACGGCAGCCAGCACGGCGGCGGCCCCGAGGGAGGCGCCCTTGCCCTGTTCCTCGACGATGCGCGGGAAGGAGGCGGGCGGGGCGTAGGTCATGACCTTGGCGGTCTGGTGGATGGGTTTCTGGAAGCCCACGCCCTGCTCCGTACAGCCGATGCAGGGGTGGCCGCAGGCCACGGGCCAGGTGCCGGCGCCGGCGTCGCCGAAGAGGATGGTGGGACAGTTGGCGTAGGTCTCGGGACCCTTGCAGCCCAGCTTGTACAGGCAGTAGCCCTTGCGGTGGCCCTCGTCGCCGAACTCCATGGCGAAGCGGCCGGCGTCGAAGTGGGCGCGGCGCTCGCAGTTCTCGTGCACCAGGCGGGAATAGGCGAACTTGGGACGGCCCAGCTCATCCACCGGCGGCAGCTGGCCGAAGGTGAGGAAGTGCACCACGGTGGAAAGGAAGTTGTAGGGGTTGGGCGGACAGCCGGGAATGGTCACCACCGGCTTGTCGATGATCTTGTTCACCCCCACGGCCCCGGTGGGGTTGGGGTCGGTGGAAGGCATGCCGCCCCAGGAGGCACAGGAGCCGATGGCGATGATGGCGGCGGCGTCGGTGGCGCATTCCTTGACGATGTCGATGGCGGTCTTGCCGCCCACCTTGCAGTAGATGCCGCCATCCTTGGTCGGGATGGCACCTTCCACCACCAGCAGGTACTGGCCCTTGTTGGCCTTCATGGCGGCCTGCTTGGCGGCCTCGATCTGGTGGCCGGCGGCGGCGAAGAGGGTCTCGTGGTAGTCGAGGGAGATGACGTCGAGAATCAGCTTCTCGATGGTGGGATGCTCGGCCCGCAGCATGGATTCGGTACAGCCGGTGCATTCCTGGAAGTGCAGCCAGATGACGGAGGGGCGCTTCTTCACCGCCACCGCCTCGGCCACCGCGGCCTCGGCCCCGGCCGGCAGGCCCAGGGTGGCGGCCATGGCCGTACAGAACTGGAGGAATTCCCGGCGGCCCATTTCCAGGCGCTTGGCCGCCTCGATGACGTGCTCGTGGATTTCCAGGGACTGGAGTTTTTGCTCTTGCATGGCCTCACCCTCGGTCTGTTGCCCCGTTCCCACGGGGCTATTTGCATGGTTGCGCGGGGATCGCCGCGCCCTTATTGGGGTGGGACGATTACAAGAACCGTGCCAGACAGGGCAAAACCATAACAATCAAGCAGCTACGGAACTCGCGTGAAATGGCGTTTCATAAAGTTGTAAACCTTGCGACGTAACAAAGCCGACACCTGGAAACTTTCTTTCCACTCTGCAAAGATGACAGATGCAAACAGTTCCCACCCAGGCCCTGGCGACGACCACCTCGGACACCCCCTGCCGCCGGGGCAGGCGGCAAGCGCCTCCCGGCCATGCCATGGCTGGAGGCCAGGAACGGCGCCGGCCTCCAGCCACCCCAAACCCGCATCAATCCCGGACCCGCACCGCTCCCCCGCTGCGGTAGCGGAGGCCACCGGCAGCAGCGCCGGGCCGGGGTGCTAGAATCCGGGCTCGTTGCCGCCTTTGCCGACCACCCTGACCCGCCGGGCCCGATGCCTTCCTCCCTCACTTCCCTCCTCGCCGCCACCGACATTCCGGGCCACATGCTGGTCATCGCCCTGCTCCTGGCGGCCATCTGCACCGGTTTCATCTTCCGCTTCGTCCTGCCCGCCCTGGGCCTGGGCCGCCTCTTCCGCCGCACCATCGGGCAGCTGGAGCAGCTGCGGGAGAGCGGCGGCAACCCCGATCCCCAGCAGATCGGCCGCGACATCATGGGCGCCCCGCCCCTGGCCCACCTGTGGCGCGAATACGCCCAGACCCTGCACCCGACCCGCACCGAGGCCGGCCCCCGCTGGCGCGCCACGGCCCTGGCGGAAAGCTTCCTCACCGAACAGGCCCTGGTGGATACGCCCCTGCGGGCCGAGTTCTACAAGCACCTGCCGGGCATCCTCACCGGCATCGGCATCCTCGGCACCTTTTCCGGCCTCATCGTCGGCCTCACCCACTTCGAGGTTTCCGCCAGCGCCGACGTGGTGCGGGGCAGCCTCAGGGAGCTGATCCAGGGCGTCGGCCACGCCTTCAAGATTTCCGCCATCGCCATCGGTCTGGCCATGCTCCTCACCTGGGTCGAAAAATCCCTGGTGGTGGCCCGCTACCGCCAGGTGGAACGCCTCAACCAGCTCATCGACAGTCTCTTCGACACCGGCATCGGCGAGGAATACCTGGCCCGCCTGGTGGGCGCCAGCGAGGGCGCCGCCCAGCAGGCGGCACAACAGGCCGCCCAGCTGCGCCAGGCCCTGGTGGCGGAAATGCGCCAGGCCCTGGCCAGCCTGCTGGAGCAGCAGCAACAGGCCGGCCAGCGCCAGCTGGAGAACATGACGGCGGGCCTGGCCGGCGCCGTCGGCGACAGCATCCGCGCGCCCCTGGAGCGCCTGACCCAGACCCTGGAACGGATGGAGGCCCAGCAGGGCAAGGCGGTGGCCGGCGGCATCAGCCAGGCCCTGGACGGCCTGCTGGGCAATGTGGGTCAGCAGATCGGCGAACAGCTGGGACGCCAGGAGCGGGAGGCGGAGCAGCGCCAGGAGCGCCTGCTGCAAAGCCTGGAAGCCACCGGCCAGCGTTTCGAGGCCAGCAGCCAGCGTCTGGAAAAAGCCATCCAGGAATCCATGGCCCAGCTGGCCGGCCAGCTCGCCCAGCAGGTGGCCGGCGTCTCCGAGGCCATCGGCGGCGGCCAGCAGGCCCAGCAGGAGCGCCTGACGGAGCAGACCGACAAGCTCATGGGCAAGGTGGCCGGCCATCTGCAGGGCGTCACCACGGAACTGAAAAATGCCGCCGCCACCCTGGAAAGCTGCGTCGCCAGCTTCAACCGGGCCGGCAGCCAGGCCATGGGCCAGCTCAGCGCCGGCGCCGAAGCCGTGCAACTGGCCTGCGGCGGTTTCGCCGCCGCCGGGCGCAGCTTCGACCACACCGCCCAGACCGTGGCCGAGGCCGGACGTGCCATCCAGAGCGCCGCCGGCAGCCTGGCCGCCGCCAGCGCCGGCAACGGCCAGCTGCTGGAACAGCAGCACAAGGTCGGCGCCAGCCTACGGGAACTGCTGCAGGAAGTGCAGGGCACGGTGGCCCTGGCCCAGCGGGAGGCCGCCCTCAACAGCGAGGTGGTGGGCCGCCTGGAAAGCGCCGCCCAGTCCCTCGCCCGGGCCGAGCAGCGGGCCGACGTCTATCTGCAGGGCGTCAGCGAGGTCCTGGCCAAGGCCCACGGCGCCTTCGCCGACAACGTGGAGCGTTCCCTCAAGGCCGGCAACGCCCAGTTCCAGCGGGAGCTGGCCGAGGCCGTGGGCTACCTGAAGGACGCCATCGAACACCTGGGCGACGTCCTCGCCGACGGCAAGGGCTAAACCGCCGCCATGATCGGACTCCTGCCCGGCAAGCGCCGCGCCCGCCGCGAGGAAGGGGAAAAGCCCTTCTGGATTTCCTTTTCCGACCTCATGTCGGGCCTCATGGTGCTGTTCCTGGTGGCCATGACCGTGGCCCTACTGGCGGTCACCCACGAGATTTCCGAAAGCGAGCGGGAGAAGACCCGGCGCGAGGAAGACATCCGGGAGGTGCTGCAGCGGGTGCGGGACATGACCCGGGACTTCCCCGGCGTCACCCTGCGCGGCCAGTCCGTGGACTTCGGCGAACGGGCCCGCTTCGACACCAACAGCCACAAGCTCTCCGCCGAGCAGGCCCGCCTGCTGCGGCAACTGGTGCCGAAGATCCTGGCCCTGGCCCGGGACCCGGTGGCCGGTAAATGGCTGAAGCAGATCGTGGTCGAGGGCTTCGCCGATGCCCGGGGCAGCTACCTGTACAACCTCAATCTCAGCCTGCAGCGCTCGGAGCGGGTCCTCTGCGCCCTCCTCGCCAGCCCGGCAGGCAGCGCCGACGCCATCTCGGAGACGGACCAGCAGACGGTGCGGGAACTGTTCCTGGTGGGCGGCTCCTCCTTCAATTTCCAGAAGGCCAGCGCCGAGGAAAGCCGCCGCATCGAACTGCGCCTGGAATTCCGCGATCTCGGCGAACGGGCTCCGGCCCTGCGGCCGCGCCTCCAGGAGGGGGACAGCCGCTGCCCCCTGGATGCCCCGTGAGCCAAACCGGCAGCGACCTGCAGGCCCTCGCCCTGGCCCTGGGGGAGCCCTGCCCCAGGCTGGACCCGGCAGCCGACCCCGCCGATCCGGCGCCCATGACCCGGGCCCTGCAGCGTATTCGCCTGGCCTTCGGCGACAGCGGCGCCCTGGCCGCCTCGCCCCGCTCCGCCCGGGCCCTGCTGGCCTTCCGCAGCGGCGACAGACTGCGCTTCATCGATCTCAAATACCTGTGCCACGCCGTGGACCGGCCCAATCCCTGGGACGGCCGGCGCCTGCTGCAGGACGCCCAGCTCCTGCAACGGCTGCTGCAGCAGGTGGACGCCTGGCAGGGCGAGCCCCGCCGCTTCCGCCAGTGCTACCGGGGCCTGCTGCAGGCCTACAGCGGAGCGGCGGCCGGCCCCGGCCGGACCCTGCTGGGCGATTATCTGCGGCGGTACCGGCAGTACGTCGCCGCATCCCAGCCGCCCCTGGAATGGACCCGGGAGCTGGCCCGGCACCCGGCCCTGGCCGATGGCAAAGACTGAGGCACAAAAGCAGAACGGCGCACCGAGGTGCGCCGTTCTTTTTTCCCGCCGCTGCGGTTTCAGTAACCGATGATGAAATCGGCCACATCCACCCGCACCGTATCGCGGCCCAGGGCCAGGGCGGCGTTACGGGTGAAGTCCTTGGCCCAGCCGCCGGCCTCGGCGAAGCGGGCTTCGCCGCCGTACTTGGCGACGTTGAGTACCTTGTCGATGATCAGGACCTTGCCCACCGGATTGGAGGGTTCGCATTCCAGGGTGACGAACTCCTTGTCGAACCAGCGACGGGCCTCTTCCGCGGTCTGGCCGCCGAGGTCTGCCTGGGTGAACTTGAATTCGTACTCCTTGCCTTTGCCGAAAACGACAATGACGGTGTGGGACATGGATCTCCTCCATAAGGTTAGAATTGTACGGTCTATTCTATGCCCTTTTCCGTACGCTGTGGAATGGTCCACAATGCGTCCTCGATCCTGCCTTGGCGGCCGCTTCCCTCGCGGGAAGAAAGCCGCCGGCAAAGATCATTTTACGAATGTAAACAGCCCATGACCCTGAGCGACGACGAGGCCGGCATCATCCGCGGCCGGCTGCACGAGCTGGAAGTGGAACACCGGGACCTGGACCTGGTGATCGAACACCTCACCGCCAACCCGCCGCCGGACCAGCTCCTGGTGCGGCGCCTGAAAAAGCGCAAGCTGCAGCTCAAGGACCGCATCAGGCTGCTGGAAGACATGCTGCTGCCGGACATGCCGGCCTGACAGCCAAAGAACAACGAGACCCTCAGGAGAACGCCCATGGCCGGTAAGGACGGCTACACCCTCGACACCCTGGCCCTGCACGCCGGCCAGGTGCCCGACCCGCAGTACGGCGCCCGCGCCACCCCGATCTACCTGTCCACCTCCTTCGTCTTCAAGGACTCCGACCAGGCCGCTGCCCTCTTCAACATGGAACGGGCCGGCCACGTCTATTCCCGCATTTCCAATCCCACCGTGTCGGTGCTGGAGGAGCGCATCGCCGCCCTGGAAGGCGGCGTCGGCGCCATCGCCACCGCCAGCGGCCAGGCCGCCATGCACCTGGCCGTGGCCACCCTGATGGGGGCCGGCAGCCACATCGTCGCCTCCGGCGCCCTCTACGGCGGCAGCCACAACCTGCTGGACTACACCCTGCGCCGCTTCGGCATCGATACCACCTTCGTCCCCACCCGGGACGTGGACGCCTGGCGCGCCGCCATCCGCCCCAACACCCGCCTGCTCTTCGGCGAGACCCTGGGCAACCCGGGCCTGGACGTGCTGGACATCCCCCGTATTTCCGCCCTGGCCCACGAACACGGCCTGCCCCTGCTGGTGGATTCCACCTTCACCAGCCCCTACCTGCTGAAACCCTTCGAGCACGGCGCCGATCTGGTCTTCCACTCCGCCACCAAGTTCCTCTGCGGCCACGGCACCGCCGTCGGCGGCGTGCTGGTGGATTCGGGCAATTTCGATTGGGAAGCCTCGGGTAAATTCCCCACTCTGACCGAGCCCTACGACGGTTTCCACGGCATGGACTTCGCCGAGGAATCCACCGTCGCCGCCTTCCTGCTGCGGGCCCGACGCGAAGGCCTGCGCGACTTCGGCGCCTGCATGAGCCCCATGAACGCCTTCCAGATCCTGCAGGGCGTCGAAACCCTGCCCCTGCGCATGCAGCGCCATGTGGAAAACGCCCGCAAGCTGGTGGATTTCCTCGTTGCCCACGAGGCTGTGGAAAGCGTCGCCTACCCGGGCCTGGAAAGCCACCCGGACCATGCCCTGGCCCAGAAGCTGTTGCCCCGCGGCTGCGGCTCCGTCTTCAGTTTCAGCGTCAAGGGCGGCCGCCCCGCCGGCAAGAAATTCATCGAGACCCTGAAGCTCTTCTCCCACCTGGCCAACGTGGGCGATGCCAAGTCCCTGGTGATCCACCCGGCCTCCACCACCCACTTCCGCATGTCCGACGAAGCCTTGCTGGCCGCGGGCATCGGCGCCGGCACCATCCGCCTCTCGGTCGGTCTGGAAGATGCGGACGACCTCATCGAAGACTTGTCCCGGGGCCTGGCCGCTGCGGCCAAGGCTGTGGCGTAAGGAGGGGGCCATGGAACTGATCGTCCGCGACACCAAGATCTACGCCTACACCGGCGGCAAGACCTTCGACCCGAAGAAGCCCGCCCTGGTCTTCCTCCACGGCGCCGCCAACGACCACACGGTGTGGGGCCTGCAGAGCCGCTATTTCGCCAACCACGGCTACAGCGTGCTGGCGGTGGATCTGCCCGGCCACGGCCGCTCCGGCGGCGAACCCCTGGCTTCCATCGGCGCCCTGGCCGACTGGGTGGCCGATCTGCTGGATGCGGCCGGCGTGGAAAAGGCCGTGCTGGCCGGCCACTCCATGGGCTCCCTGACCGCCCTGGAAGCCGCCGCCCGCCACCCCGGCCGCATCGGCAAGATCGCCCTGCTCGGCAGCGCCGTGCCCATGGCCGTCTCCGAGCAACTTCTGGCCGCCGCCAAGGACAAGCCGGAAAAGGCCTACCGCATGATCAACCAATGGTCCAACGCCCAGGGCCTGGGCGGCAACACCGTGCCCGGCGCCTGGCAGCCCGGGGCCAGCCTGGCCCTGATGCGCCGCGCCCGGGCCGGCTCCCTGTTCGTCGACCTGTCCAACTGCAACGACTACCAGACCGGTCTGGAAGCCGCCGCCAAGGTGCAATGCCCGGCCCTGCTGGTGATCGCCAAGCGGGACCTGATGACCCCGCCCCGGGCCGCCGGCGACCTGGCGAAAGCCCTCAAGGACGTACGCAAAGCCGAGATCGACGGCGCCGGCCATGCCATGATGGCGGAACAGCCGGACCGGGTGCTGGACGCCCTGCGGGCCTTCCTCCTCTGACCATTTCCACTGGACCACTGCCATGAATGCCAACGCCCTGCCCCATCGCCTGCTCCGCCCGCTGCAGACCTTCGCCGGCCTGATGCTGGCCGGGGCGTTGCTGGTGGCCCCGGTCCAGGCCCAGGAGATCTACCAGGCCAAGAGCCAGACCCTCTACCTGCCCATCTATTCCCACCTCTGGCACGGCAACCTGGACAAGAGCGGCAATCCGGACAAGTCCTACCTGTCGGCCCTGGTCAGCGTGCGCAACACGGATACGAAGAACCCCATCAAGGTGCTCTCGGCCCGCTACTACGACACGGACGGCAAGCTGCTCAAGGATTTCGTGCCCAAGGTGCGCACCATTCCGCCCCTGGGCACCCTGGAGCTGTTCATCGAGCGGCGGGAGGACGAAGGCGGTTCCGGCGCCAACTTCCTCATCCGCTGGCAGGCCGAGGCCACCGTGAACACGCCCCAGGTGGAAGCGGTGCATGTGGACCTCTACAGCACCAAGGCCCTCTCCTTCATCACCTCCGCCCGGCCCATCGCCGAGTAAGCCCGCTGCCACCAGGCCCATGCCCCGGGCACGACACCGGGGCATGGCCGGAGCGCCTTATCCGGCGGGCCTCTCCGGCATAACCGGGCTACGCGCCAGGACCACCACCGCGCCCAGGATGAGGGCGCCGCCGGCCAACTGCCAGCCCCCCACCACCTCCCCGAGAAACAGGGCCGCCAGCACCAGGGTCACCACCGGCTCCAGGGTGGACAGGGTGGCCGCATCCGCCGCCCCCAGCTTGGCCATGCCGGCGAAGAACCCCACCATGCCGACGATGGTGGAAAACACCACGATCCCCAGCACCGCTGCCCATCCCGCCAGGGAAGCCGGCCACGGCGAGGCGGCATGGAAAGCCAGCACGCCGAACACCACCGCCGCCGCCAGCATGATCACTGCAGCCGAGGCCAGGGCCCCGGCCCGGGCCGTCAGGCGCTCTCCGGCCAGGATATAGACCGAGTAGATGAGGGCTGCCGCCAGGCCCAGGCCGATGCCCAGGGGCGTGCCCGCCAGGCTGCCGCCGATGGTCAGCAGGGTGCCGACGAAGGCGGCCCCCACCGCCAGCAGCTTGCGCCCGCTGAGCCGCTGGCGCCCCAGCAGGGCCGCGAGCAAGGTCACCAGCACCGGATAGAGATAGAGCAGCACCGCCGTGAGTCCGGCCGAGGCATGGCGCAGGGCGGCAAAGTAACAGTAGGACTGGCCCACGTAGCCGATCCCGCCCATGGCCGCCAGCCCGGGCCAGAGGGCCGGGGCCGGCCAGGCCTGGCGCCGCCAGCGCAGGATCAGGGCGAGGCAGGCGCCGCCCAGGGCAAAGCGCAGGAAGAGCAGGGTTTCCAGGCCGACGCCCTCGGCATAGGCCAGCTTGGCGAAAATGGCCATGGCGCCGAAACCGGCGGCGGAAGCGGCAATCCACAGCCCTCCGCGGAGACGCTGGGGCAACGCCTTCATGGCTGGCCGTCGTCGGCGGGGGGACGGTTTTGCGGCGGCCGGGCGAAGAGCCAGAAACAGGCGCCGAAAATGGCGGCGATGCCGATTTCCCAAAGGAAGGGGAAAGACCAGACGAGCAGGACGAAGGCGGCGATCACCGCCAGAAGCTTGAGCCAGACCATGGGTGTGGAGCGGAAATGGAGTCAGGCTCCATTATGCCCGCCCCGGACGGGGCGGGCGGCGGGGAATCAAAGCAGAAAGCTGCCCAGATACCAGGCACCGGCTGCAATGAGGGCACTGCAGGGGATGGTGAGGATCCAGGCCCAGACGATGCCGCCGGCGATGCCCCAGCGCACGGCGTTGAACTTGCGCGCAGAGCCGACGCCGACGATGGCGCCGGTGATGGTGTGGGTGGTGGACACGGGAATGCCCAGGGCCGTGGCCAGGAACAGGGTGATGGCCCCGCCCGTCTCGGCGCAGAAGCCGCCCACGGGTTTCAACTTGGTGATCTTCTGGCCCATGGTCTTGACGATGCGCCAGCCGCCGAACATGGTGCCCAGGCCGATGGCCACGTAGCAGCAGACCACCACCCAGACGGGGATGGGGTCGCTGGACTGGGACAGGCCGGCGGCGATGAGCAGCATCCAGATGATGCCGATGGTCTTCTGGGCGTCGTTGCCGCCGTGGCCCAAGCTGTAGAGACCGGCGGAAACCAGCTGCAGGCGGCGGAACCACTTGTCCACCTTGCGCGGCGTGGTGCGGAAGAACAGCCAGGACACCGCCACCATGAGCAGGGTGCCGAGGATGAAGCCGAGCAGGGGGGAGACGAAGATGAAGGCCACGGTCTTCAGGATGCCGGCGGCGATCAGGGCATCGGGACCGGACTTGGCCAGGGCCGCCCCCACCAGACCGCCGATGAGGGCGTGGGAGGAGGAGGACGGGATGCCGTAGAACCAGGTCACCAGGTTCCACACCACGGCCCCCATGAGGGCGCCGAAGATGACGATGTGGTCCACGATGGCCGGATCAATGGTGCCCTTGCCGATGGTGGTGGCCACCTTCAACTGGAAGATGAAGATGGCGACGATGTTGAAGAAGGCGGCGAAAGCCACCGCCTGGTGGGGCTTCAGGACCCCGGTGGAAACCACGGTGGCGATGGAATTGGCGGCATCGTGAAAGCCGTTCATGAAATCGAACGCCAACGCCAGCACCACCAGGAGCACCACGACTCCCAGGCTGATTTCGAGACCAGTCATGGTTATCGCTTAGGAGTTTTCGAGGACGATGCCTTCGAGGATGTTGGCCACATCCTCACAGCGGTCGGTCACGGTTTCCAGCAGTTCGTAGATGGCCTTGAGCTTGATCAGCTGGCGCACGTCCGGCTCGTCGCGGAACAGGCGGGACATGGCGGAACGCATGACGCGGTCGGCGTCGGACTCCAGGCGGTCGATTTCCTCGCAGGTCTTGAGGATGGCAGGACCCTGGTCGGCGTTGGGCAGCAGGGAGACGGCCCAGCGCACCCGGTCGCAACAGGAGACGCAGATCTCGGCCAGCTGGATGGCTTCCGGGGTGCCCTTGCGGATGTCGTAGAGGGAGACGGTCTGGGTCACGTCCTGGATCAGGTCCAGGATGTCGTCCATGCCGGTGATGAGGGAGTGGATCTCGTCCCGATCCAGGGGGGTGATGAAGGTCTTGTGCAGCAGGGCGACCGTCTCGTGGGTGATCTTGTCGGCCCGGCTTTCGGCGGTATCCACTGCGTCGGCGGCCTGGGTGGCCTCTTCGGGGTTACGTCCCAGATGGTTGATGAAGGTGGCCAAGGCTTGACCACCCTGCACGATCTGTTCTGCGTGAGCGTTGAACAGGTCGAAAAACTTGCCCTCTTGGGGCATCAGACGTCCGAACATGAATTTTGAGTTTAGGTTTTGTGACAGAGCGAGATTTTAGCACGGCAGCCCCCGGCAAGCTGTGCCCTTACGGCTTGCCGCTCTGCTGTTTTTGTTCCGGATGCCGCGGAAGCTGCGCCAGCACTCGATTCTGCCCGGTGACGAAGCGGATTTCCTCCACCTCGCCGATGAGGTAGCGCTTCTTCAGGGTGAAATCCGTGGGCCGGGCATGGATGGCCTTCCAGAAGGTGGTGCTCTCGGAAACGTAGGGCTCCTGCAGGTGCACCCGGGCGATCAGGCTCACCGCCCCCGGTTCCAGCAGGGGCGCCGCCTGCTCCGGCTCCAGGGTCAGCTCGGCGTCGAAGCCGGCTTCGTCGTCGGTACCCCGGGGCATGAAGTCGTAGAGATTGTCGAAGGCCAGGAAATAGTCGTAACGCCAGAGCACCCGCATGGTTTCCGGCTCGCCGATCTTGTCCTCCCCCACATAGCTGTCCCGCTCCTCGTTCACGCTGCCCAGGGGCAGATACTTGAAGCGGTAGTAGTCCTCGCTGGCCGGATCGGCCAGGGGCCGCCAGCTCCAGCCTTCGGTCAGCTGGTTGAAGGCCATGGGGTAGTGCAGGTGCAGGCGCCGGCTGGCCGCATCGTAGGAGACTTCCAGCCCCGAATCGGGGGCCGCCGCCAGGAGGATGTCCTCGCCCCGCCCTTCCCCGGCCGCCACGGCCTGGTAGGAGGCCACCGGGCTGGGCCAGGGCGCCGCCTGGAGGGAACCGGCAAGGAACAGCAGCAGGAAGCCGCGCAGGAGCAGGCCGGGCTGGGTGGACGTCGGATGGGTCATGGTCGTTCTGCCAAAAAGGAGCCACCCTCCCCCGGGCAGCATGCGCCATGATCTGTCGGCGGGCCGGGAACAAACCATGATGCAGGTCAATTCACCGGCGGCCCGGAATCCTAGAGCAGGGGCGGCAATCCGGGCAGGGGCCGGAGCTGGCTCCAGCGCTCCGGGTCCGGCTCGGTACACAGCTGGCGGAGAAAGTCCCAGGCCGCCTCCAGGTGCTGGCGCCCGGCGGGGCTGAGCCCCTCCCCCAACTCGAAGCGCTGGCCCCGCACACAGAGGACGTAGGCCGGCGGCGGCGCCTGTTCCAGGGCCTGGCCATAGACGGCAAGCACGGCGCCGGGAGCCAGGGAATGGGTGCTGTGGGCCGGATTGAAGAGGGGCGTCACCGGGGCGAAGCTGAAAGGCGCCGGCGTGCCCTCCCCGGCATCGATGAAAAGGGCCAGGTCCCGACCCTGGAGGTCGATGGCGTGCTCGATCTGCAGCTGGAAATCCTCCACCGTCACCACCCCGGGCAGACGGGCCTGCTCCAGGCGCTGCAACAGCAGGGGCCCCAGGGCATCGTCGCCGCGGCTGGGGTTGCCGATGCCGAAGACCACCAGCCGGCGCGTCATCCCTTGACCCGGCGGTCCAGCAGGCGGCCGCTGCCGTCCAGCAGTTCCACGGTCAGGGGCATCTGGCCCAGGGCGTGGGTGGCGCAGGAAAGGCAGGGATCGAAGGCGCGGATGGCCACCTCGATATGGTTGAGCAGCCCTTCGGTGATTTCCCGGCCGTTCAGGTACTGGCGCGCCACCTGGCGCACCGCCTCGTTCATGGCCTGGTTGTTGTGGGTGGTGGAGACGATCAGGTTGGCCATGGTGACGAGGTCGTCCTCATCCACCTGGTAATGGTGGATCAGGGTGCCCCGGGGCGCCTCGATCACGCCCACGCCTTCGCGGCGGCGGTCGCCGCAGGACATCAGGTCGTCCCCCAGCAGGTCGTCGTCGGCCAGCAGTTCCTTGATGACTTCGGCGGCGTGCAGCATTTCGATCATGCGGGCCCAGTGGTAGGCCAGGGGCGCGTGCACCAGGCCGCCCTGGCCGTGGTCCATGAATTCGCGCCGCTCGATCTCGGCCAGGGGGCTGGGAATGAAGTCGCAGTTCTGCACCCGGGCCAGGGGGCCCACCTTGTACCAGCCCTGTTCCCGGCCCATGGCGGTCACATAGGGGAATTTCATGTAGCTCCAGGACTTCACCTCCTCGGTCAGCAGGTGGTGGTAGTTCTGGTAGTCCACGCCGTCCAGCAGCACCTTGCCGTCCCCGTCCCGCAGACGCAGGTGGCCGTGGTAGAAGTCCAGGGCACCATCGGCCCGCACCAGGCTGAAGAGGTTGGAGCGGAACAGCCCGAACTGGTCGTAGAGGGCCGGGTTGCTGGTATGCAGGCGCTTGGTCAGATGCACCGCGTCCCGGCTCCAGGCGATCATCTGCTCCACGTCCTGCAGCAGCATGGCCCGGTCGGCCGGGTCCAGGGCCTTGTTCACCCCGCCGGGAACGGCGCCGGTGCCGTGGATGCGCTTGCCGGAGGTGACGCGGATCACCTCCTGGCCGAACTTGCGCAGCAGGATGCCCTGCTTGGCCACCTCCGGATGGGCGGCGGCGACGCCGACGATGTTGCGCTGCCCCACGTCGGAATCGAAGCCGAACAGCAGGTCGGGCGAGGACAGGTGGAAGAAATGCAGGGCGTGGGACTGCAGCATCTGGCCGTAGTGCATGAGGCGGCGCATCTTTTCCGCCGTCGGCGTGATGCTGGCGGCGCCCACCACCAGGTCCAGGGCCTTGGAGGCCGCCAGATGGTGGGAGACGGGGCAGATGCCGCAGAGACGCTGCACCATCACCGGCACTTCCCAGTAGGGGCGGCCCTGGATGAATTTCTCGAAGCCCCGGAATTCGACGATGTGCAGGCGCACCTGCTGCACCTGGTTGTGATCGTCCAGCAGCAGGGTCACCTTGCCGTGGCCTTCGACCCGGGAAACAGGATCGATGGCGACGCGGCGCAGGTTGTCGGTCTGGGACGCGGTTTCAAGTTCGAACATGGTGGGGAAGCCTCAGTCGAAACGCAGGATGGGATGGGAAAGCCGGGGCGTGTGGCCGGCGATGAGGTCCGTCAGGAACTTCCAGATGGCCTCCCCCGAGGGCGGGCAGCCGGGAATGAAGTAATCCACCCGCACCACTTCGTGGATGGGATGGACCTTGTCCAGCAGCAGGGGCAGTTCCGGGTCGTTGGGTACCTGGCCGCCGGGCAGGGATTCGACGCCGATGCAGGTGTGGTAGACCTCCTGCAGGCACTGGCCCACGTCCAGGTGGTTGCGCTGGGCCGGCAGGCCGCCGGTGACGGCGCAGGCGCCGAGGGCGATGAGTATCTTGCAGTGCTTGCGGAATTCCCGCAGCACATGGACATTCTCCGCATTGCAGACGCCGCCTTCGATGATGCCGATGTCGCAGGGGCCGCAGTGCTTGATGTCGGTCAGGGGCGAACGGTCGAATTCCACCAGTTCCACCAGTTCCAGCAGGTGCTCGTCGATGTCGAGGAAGGACATGTGGCAGCCGAAGCACCCGGCCAGGGAGGTGGTGGCGACCCGCAGCTTGCGTCCGGAAACGATCATTTTTCCACCTCTTCCATGGCTACCACGCTGATCGGCTTGGCGTCGTAGTCCCGCTCGCCGATGGGCCTGGCAAAGCCCTGGCGCTTGTGCAGGATGACGCCCACGGGACAGATGTTGGCCGCCCGGTCGCTGGCGGCAAAATCCGTGTCGGCCAGGCAGCCGCTTTCCGCATTGACCACCAGGTGCTTGTGGATGCCCCGGTCGGTGAGGGCGAAGATGTTCTTGCCGTCGATGTCCCGGCTGGCCCGCACGCACAGCTCGCAGAAGATGCAGCGGTTGAAGTCCAGCAGGACGTCCGGGTGGGAGGCATCCACCGGCCGGTTGGGATAGAAATGGTTGAAATGGGCGGAGAGCATTTCCAGGTCGTAGGCCAGGGCCTGCAACTGGCAGTTGCCGCTCTTCTCGCAGGAGGGACAGAAATGGTTGCCCTCGACGAACAGCATCTGCAGCAGGGCCCGCCGCTCGCCGTTCATCTCCGGGGTGTTGCTCTCCACCTCCATGCCTTCCTTGGCCGGCATGGCGCAGGAGGAGACGTGGCGTCCGCCCACCTTGACGATGCACAGCTTGCAGGAACCGTGGGCCGGAAAATCCGGATGCCAGCACAGGTGGGGAATGTAGTGGCCAGCCTGGCGGGCGGCCTCCAGGATGGTCTGGCCGTCCTGGAAGACCACCGGTTTGCCGTCCAGCAGGAATTTCTTGGTATCGCTCATCGGTGGGCCTCCACGGAACTCAGGTGGGCGTCGGCATCGTCGCGCCCGGTCATGCGCCGGGCCTCGGCCAGGGACTGGTCCAGGTCGAAGGCGGGGGCGAAATCCAGGGACTGGAGCCGGCGCTCGTAGGCGGGGCGGAACTTGATCAGGGTCTCCACCACCGGGTTGGCGGCGGCCAGGCCCAGGCCGCAGTGGCTGGCCGCCTTGAGCAGGCGGTTGATCCACTCGATGTCGGCCAGGTCGTACTTGGCGCCGTGGCCGGTGGCCAGCTTGTCCATGAAGTTCCGCAGCAGGGAGGTGCCGACCCGGCAGGGGGTGCAAAAGCCGCAGCTCTCGTGGGCGAAGAAGTGGACGAAGTTGCGCGCCACCTCGAAGAGGTCCCGGCTGGTATCGAAGATCATGAAGGAACCGGCCGTCGGCACGTCCTCGTAGGCAATGCCCCGGTGGAACTCGTAGGACGCCAGGCAGGTGCCCGAAGCGCCGCCCACCTGGACCGCCTGCACGTCGGTGGCGCCGCAATCCTCCAGGATCTGCTCGATGGAAACGCCGAAGGGATACTCGTAGATGCCGGGAAAGGCGCAGTCGCCGGATATGGAGAGGAGCTTGGTGCCGGTGGACTGGGCAGTGCCGACGGCGGCGAAGCGCTCGGCTCCTTCCAGGGCGATCAGCACCGTCTTGGCCAGGGTTTCCACGTTATTGACCACCGTGGGCCGCCCCAGATAGCCCTTGATCACCGGGAAGGGCGGGCGGATGCGGGGCGTGCCCCGCTTGCCCTCGAGGGACTCGATCAGGGCCGTTTCCTCACCGCAGACATAGGCGCCGGCGCCCAGATGAATCTCGATGTCGAAATCGAAACCGGCCTGGCCCCGGATACCCTGCCCCAGCAGCCCGGCCTCCCGGCGGCGCTGCAGGGCCGCCTCCAGGGGCTCCAGCAGGTAGCGGTACTCGCCCCGCAGGTAGAGGAAGCCCTGGCGGGCGCCGGTGGCGTAGGCCGCCAGGGTCATGCCCTCGAACACGTGGTCCGGGTATGAGGTCAGCAGCACCCGGTCCTTGAAGGTACCGGGCTCGCCTTCGTCCGCGTTGCAGACGATGACCCGCTCCTCACCGGGGGCGTTGCGGCAGGCCTCCCACTTGACCCCGGTGGTGAAGCCGGCGCCGCCGCGACCGCGCAGGCTGGACTTCTGCACCTCGCCCAGCCAGGCCTCGGGCCCCAGGGCCATGGCCGCCGCCAGGGCAGCCCCCGGCTCCAGCACGGTATTGAGCAGATCGTCCTTGCGGCGGATGTTGTCCTCCACCCGGAAGTATTCCTGGGGCCACAGGGACAGGGGCCGGCGGGAACGGATCAGCTCGCAGATTTCATTGACGCGCTGGTGGGTGAGGCGGGTGATGGGGCGGCCATTGACCAGCAGGGCCGGGCCCTGGTCGCACATGCCGGTACAGGAGGTGACATCCACCGAGACCAGGCCGTCTTCCGACACCTTGCCCTGTTCGACCCACAGCTTCTGGCACATGGTGCCGAGCAAGTCCAGGTTGCCCAGGAGGCGGTCGGTGGCGTTGTCGGAGAAGAGCACCCGGTATTTGCCCACCGGCTGCAGATGGAGAAAGGAGTAGAAGCCGGCCACGCCCTCGACCCGGGCCCGGGGCAGCTTCAGGGCGGCGGCGATGGCGGTGAGGGCGGGAGGGGGGATGTAGCCCACCTGTTCCTGCACTTCCCGGAGAATTTGCAGCAGTTGGGTGGGGTCCCGGCGGCGGTTGCTCAAAACCGCCTCGAGGACTGCATCCAGAGAATTGGCAATCGGTTCCAAAATCCCTCCCCCTTGTAAGGTCATGCCGGAGGATTATAGGTATGGTCAATGCGAAAACGTTGACACAGCGCAAGCCGCTGTAACGGGGACGTCATCGGAACGAAATACCGGCTTATCCCTCGTCCGCTAAGGTCCTACTGCCACTAGGCCTTGATCTAGGTCAAAATCGATATGCTGCACCGCAACACAAAATGCGGCATGATAACGAAAACAGGATTGCAATAACGGCCCCGGTCCAGACTGGACGCCGGATGGTTCACCTTCATTCAACTAACCTGGAGTTCTGCAAATGTTCAACCTCAACGGCAAAAAAGGCCTGGTCGTCGGTATCGCCAACAACAAGAGCATTGCCTACGGCTGCGCCAAGGCTTTCAACATCTGCGGCGCCGAACTGGCGGTCACCTACCTGAATGAAAAGGCCGAACCCCACGTGCGCCCCCTGGCCGAGCTGCTGGCCGCCCCCCTGGTGCTGCCCCTGGACGTGGAACAGGACGATCAGCTGGCAGCCGTTTTCGCCGCCATCGAACAGAAGTGGGGCAAGCTGGACTTCCTCCTGCACTCCATCGCCTTCGCCCCCAAGGAAGACCTGCACGGCCGGGTGGTGGACTGCTCCCGCCAGGGCTTCCTGCGCGCCATCGACATTTCCTGCCACTCCTTCATCCGCATGGCCAAGCTGGCCGAGCCCCTGATGAAGGACGGCGGCTCCCTGCTGACCATGAGCTACCTGGGCGCCGATGAAGTGGTGGACAACTACGGCATGATGGGCCCGGTGAAGGCCGCCCTGCAGGCCTCCACCCGCTATCTGGCCACCGAGCTGGGCCCCAAGGGCATCCGGGTGCACGCCATCTCCCCGGGCCCCCTGGCCACCCGCGCCGCCTCCGGCATCGCCCACTTTGACGACCTGATGAAGGACGCCGTGGAACGGGCCCCCCTGCACCGCCTGGTCTCCATCGACGACGTCGGCGCCCTGGCCGCCTACCTGTGCAGCGATGTGGCGAAGACCCTGACCGGCGGTACCATCTACATCGACGGCGGCTACAACATCGTCGGCTAAGAGCTCCACACAATCAAAAACGGGAGGCGCCATGCACGCTGAGCACACCGAGCAGTACATCGAAAACAAGACTTTCGACGAAATCCAGGTGGGAGACTCTTCCACCCTGATCCGGACCCTGCGTCCGGAAGACATCAAGCTGTTCGCCATCATGTCGGGGGATGTGAATCCCTCCGTGGTGGACCCGGAATTCGCCCAGAGCGGCATTTTCCGGGAGGTGGTGGCCCATGGCATGTGGAGCGGCGCCCTCATTTCCACCGTGCTCGGCACCCAGTTCCCGGGGCCGGGCACCATCTACATCGACCAGTCCCTGCACTTCTCCCGGCCGGTGATCATCGGCGACACGGTGACCATCACCATCACCGCCAAGCAGAAGTTCGACCATAACAAGCACATCCTCTTCGACTGCCAATGCACCAACCAGGAAGGCCTGCAGGTGGTGAGCGGCACCGCCGAGGTGCTGGCGCCGACGGAGAAGATCCGCCGCGAGCGGGTGCATCTGCCCGAATTCACCATCAGCGACAAGGAAGCCCGCTACCAGGCCCTGCTGGCCACCGCCGCCGGCCTGGAACCCATTCCCGTGGCCGTGGCCCATCCCTGCGATGCTGAATCCCTGAAGGGTCCCATCTTCGCCGCCCGGGCCGGCCTCATCGAACCCTTCCTGGTGGGGCCGGAGGCCAAGATCCGCTCCGTCGCCGAAGAGAACGGCCTGGACCTGACCGGCATCCGCATCGTCAATACCCGCCATAGCCACGAATCCGCCGCCATGGCCGTGACCCTGGTGCGCAACGGCGACTGCGAGGCCCTGATGAAGGGCAGCCTGCACACCGACGAGCTGATGGGCGAGGTGGTGTCCCGGGCCAACGGCCTGCGCACCTCCCGCCGCATCTCCCACGTCTTCTACATGGACGTGCCCACCTATCCCAAGCCCATCATGATCACCGATGCGGCCATCAATATCGCGCCGACCCTGGAAGACAAGGTGGACATCATCCAGAATGCCATCGACCTCTTCCACATCCTGGGCAACCCGGAACCCAAGGTGGCCATCCTTTCCGCCGTGGAGACGGTCAATCCCAAGATCCAGTCCACCCTGGACGCCGCCGCCCTGTGCAAGATGGCCGACCGGGGCCAGATCAAGGGCGGCCTGCTGGACGGCCCCCTGGCCTTCGACAACGCCGTTTCCCTGGTTGCAGCCAAGACCAAGGGCATCAAGTCCGCCGTCGCCGGCCAGGCCGACATCCTGGTAGTGCCTGACCTGGAGTCCGGCAACATGGTGGCCAAGCAGCTGGAATACCTGGCCAACGCCCTTTCCGCCGGCGTCGTGCTGGGTGCCAAGTGCCCCATCGTGCTGACCTCCCGCGCCGATACCGCCGAGACCCGCACCGCCTCCTGCGCCATCGCTGCCCTGATGGCCCACGCCTACCGGAAGCAGAACCAATGACCCGCGCCGTCCTCACCCTCAACGCCGGTTCCTCCTCCATCAAGTTCTCCCTCTACGAGCTGGAGAACGGCGGCGGCATCGCTGCTGAACCCGTGCTCTCCGGCCAGATCGACGGCATCGGCGTCAAGGCCCACATCAAGGCCAAGGACGACAAGGGCAAGAAGCTGGACGACGTGGACATCCCGCTCCAGGGCGATGCGGAAAGCCAGCACCACGAGGCCCTGGAGTTCCTCATCTCCTGGCTGCACGACCATGAAAAGGGCTGGAAGATCGTGGCCGTGGGCCACCGGGTGGTCCATGGCGGCGAGCGCTATTCGCGCCCCATGAAGCTCGACGACAACATCATCGAGCACCTGACCCGGCTCATTCCCCTGGCGCCCCTGCACCAGCCCCACAACCTGGACGGCGTCGATGCCCTGCGCACCATGATGCCGGAAGTGCCCCAGGTGGCCTGTTTCGACACCGCCTTCCACCGTACCCAAGCCCCCGTGGCCCAGGCCTTTGCCCTGCCCCGCTGGATCACCGGCGAAGGGGTCAAACGCTACGGCTTCCACGGCCTCTCCTACGAGTACATCGCCCGGGTGCTGCCGGACTACTCGCCCCGGGCCAATGGCCGGGTGGTGGTGGCCCACCTGGGCAACGGCGCCTCCATGTGCGGCATGGTGGATCGCAAGAGCCAGGTGTCCACCATGGGCTTCACCGCGGTCGAGGGCCTGATGATGGGCACCCGTACCGGCGCCCTGGACCCGGGTGTGATGCTGTACCTGATGGAAAACAAGGGCATGGACGTGAAGGCCCTGACCAAGCTGCTGTACAAAGAGTCGGGCCTGCTCGGCGTTTCCGGCATTTCCCCGGACATGCGCACCCTGCTGGCCAGCGACAAGCCGGAAGCCAAGGAGGCGGTGGATCTCTTCTGCTACCGCGTGGTGCGGGAGCTGGGTTCCCTGGCGGCCGCCATCGGCGGCATCGACGCCCTGGTATTCACCGGCGGCATCGGCGAGCACGCAGCCGAAGTGCGCCGTCGCGTCTGTCTGCAGGCCTCCTGGCTGGGCATCAGCATCGACGAATCGGCCAACGCTCTGCACGCCAACCGCATCAGCGAACCCCGCAGCACCGTGGACGTGCTGGTGATCCCCACCAACGAGGAATGGATGATCGCCCGCCACACCGCCACCCTGCTCAACCTGTAATAGCCGCAACACCCCTCGGCGGTCCGGACTCCCGGACCGCCACCGCCGCCCTTGGACGGCCCCGGCCATCGGCCAATCGCCCCACCGGATTTTGCGACCGGACTACCCCGGACCACCCCCTCCTCCCCCGCCCGCCCCCTAGGTATTTTTTGTTCCTCCGGCTGCAAACGGAACCACCGTTTTATTGTCAAAAAATGTGCCAATCCTGATTTTTCCAGCCTTTCCGCGAACCACCCCGGGAACAGCGCAACAACTACATCTAGTCAAGCATTTGCCTAGCACCACTACATGTAGTAGCTTTACCTCCCATTCGACTCCGGACTACCGGGGCATATTACCAACCGCATACCCACATTTTTGGAGAGGAAACCCATGAATCAGGTCGCCGAACAGCTCTCCCTGTCCGCCATTCCCGAAGCACCCGAATTTGCCCCGCTGCCCGAGCAGGAAATCTCCACCGAAGTGCTGGTGGAAAAGTACGCCAAGGGCAAGGAAATGAACGTGCATGACGTGCGCCGCCGCGTTGCCCGCGCCCTGGCCGCCGTCGAACACGAGAAGGACCGGGCCAAGTGGGAAGAAAAATTCCTCTGGGCCCAGGAAAACGGTTTCGTCCCCGCCGGCCGCATCAACTCCGCCGCCGGCACCGATCTCGCCGCCACCCTGATCAACTGCTTCGTGCAACCGGTCGGCGACTCCATCGTTGAAGTGGTGGACGGCCGTCCCGGCATCTACACCGCCCTGGCCCAGGCCGCCGAGACCATGCGTCGCGGTGGCGGCGTCGGCTACGACTTCTCCTCCATCCGGCCTGTGGGCGCCCAGGTCAAGGGCACCCAGTCCCGTGCCTCCGGCCCCGTCTCCTACATGCGCGTCTTCGACCGCTCCTGCGAGACCGTGGAATCCGCCGGCGCCCGCCGCGGCGCCCAGATGGGCGTGCTGCGCTGCGACCATCCGGACATCGAGGACTTCATCCACGCCAAGGACAAGGGCGACCTGACCAACTTCAACATTTCCCTGGGCGTCACCGATGCCTTCATGCAGGCGGTGGAAGCCGACGGCGAGGTGGAACTGGTGCACAAGGCCGAACCCAACGCCGACATGAAGTCCCAGGGCGCCTTCCAGCGCGAGGACGGCATGTGGGTCTATCGCAAGGTACGGGCCCGGGACCTGTGGGACCAGGTGATGAAGTCCACCTACGACCACGCCGAACCCGGCATCCTCTTCCTGGACCGCATCAACAAGGACAACAACCTTAATTACTGCGAGCAGATCGAGGCCACCAACCCCTGCGCCGAACAGCCCCTGCCGCCTTACGGCTGCTGCTGCCTGGGTTCCATCAACCTGACCCTGTTCGTCAAGAACGCCTTCTCCGAACAGGCCGAGTTCGACTTCGACGCTTTCGGTGAAGTGATCAAGGTGTCCACCCGCATGCTGGACAACGTGCTGGACGCCACCCACTGGCCCCTGGAACGGCAGAAGGAAGAAGCCGCCAACAAGCGCCGCATCGGCCTCGGCTTCACCGGCCTGGGCGACGCCCTGGCCATGCTGCGCCTGCGCTACGACCGGGCCGAAGCCCGGGCCATGGCCTCCCGCATTTCCGAATTCATGCGCGACACCGCCTACCTGACCTCCGTGGAAATGGCCAAGGAACGGGGCGCCTTCCCCCTCTTCAACGCCGAGCTGTACCTTTCCGGCGGCAACTTTGCCTCCCGCCTGCCCAACGAGGTCAAGGCCGAAATCCGCAAGCACGGCCTGCGCAATTCCCACCTGCTGTCCATCGCCCCCACCGGCACCATTTCCCTGGCCTTCGCCGACAATGCCTCCAACGGCATCGAGCCGCCCTTCTCCTGGACCTACAACCGGAAGAAGCGCATGCCCGACGGCACCCTGAAGGAATACGCGGTGGAAGACTACGCCTGGCGCCTTTACAAGCACCAGGGCGGCAATGTGGAAAAGCTGCCCGACTACTTCGTCACCGCCCTGGAAATTTCCGCCGCCGCCCACAAGGACATGGTGGCAGCCGTCGCCCCCTACATCGACACCGCCATCTCCAAGACGGTGAACGTGCCCGGCGACTACCCCTACGAGGATTTCCAGGACCTCTACGTGGAAGCCTGGAAGTCCGGCCTCAAGGGCCTGGCCACCTACCGGCCCAACAGCATCCTGGGCTCCGTGCTCTCCGTCGAGCCGACCAAGGCCCAGGCCCAGGCTGAAGAGGAAAAGAATCACCCCCAGGATTTCGTCTCCGACGCCAACCGCCGCCTCTCCATCAAGAACCTGCCGGCCCCCGTGCTGGCCTCCCTGCGCTGGCCCGGCCGCCCCACCCTGCCGGAAGGCAACATGGCCTGGACCTACATGCTCGATTACCCCCAGGGCAAGTTCGCCCTCTTCGTCGGCCATGTGGAGCAGGAAGAGGAAGGCGCCCCGCGCCGCTCCTGGCCCTTCGAGATCTGGGTGAACGGTCCCGACGTACCCCGCGGCCTGGGTGCCGTGGCCAAGACCCTGTCCATGGACATGCGGGCCAATGACCGGGGCCTGCTGGAAATGAAGCTGGATGCCCTGGCCAAGACCCCGGGCGACGCCTTCGACCTGCCCTTCCCGCCCCACGGCGAGCACAGGCGCATGCCCTCCATCGTTTCCGCCATGGCCCAGGTGATCCACTGGCGTGTGGAGCAGCTGGGTGCCATGAAGCACGAAGGCCCGACTCCGGTGGTAGACGCCATGTTCAGCGCCAAGGAACCGAAGACCGGCACCGACGGCACCCTGTCCTGGACGGTGGATGTCTTCAACCCGACCACCGGCGAAGACTTCGTCCTGGGCCTGAAGGAAATCACCCTGCCCGACGGCGTCACCCGCCCCTACTCCATGTGGCTCTCCGGCAACTATCCGCGCGCCCTGGACGGCCTGTGCAAGCTGCTCTCCCTCGACATGCGGGTGGTGGACCCGGCCTGGATCGGCATGAAGCTGCGCAAGCTGCTGGACTACCCGGAACCCCTGGGCGACTTCATGGCCTTCGTGCCCGGCACCCGCCGCCAGACCAACTATCCCTCCACGGTGGCTTACCTGGCCCAGCTCATCATCCACCGCTACGCCATGCTCGGCATCCTCGACGAGCAGGGCGTGCCCCTGCAGCAGATGGGCATCCTGGAAGCGCCGGAAGAAGCCTCCAACAGCGTTCGCCCCACCCAGGGCAAGCTGTGCAGCGAATGCGGCAATACCACGGTCATCAAAAAGGATGGCTGCGAATTCTGCACCGCCTGCGGCGCCGTGGGCTCCTGCGGCTAAGCGCAGCGCAACAATTTGATGCTATCCTCTCGGGCAGCCTGCGGGCTGCCCTTGTTTTTGGGGCACCGTACAACCAACAACACGACAGGCTACATCGAGACAAAAGACCCTTTTTCATGACCAGTCGACTTGCACATATCGTCTGGCACCGCCTCACCGGCCTCATGCCCGGCGAGCTGAACCAGGCCGAGCTGGCCTGGCTGGTGTCACCCCATTTCCACCTCACTCTGCTCTCCCGGCGGCGTGCGACCATGATCGTGAACCGGGTACGCCTGTTCGCCTTCCTCTTCGCCGTCCTGACGCCCCTGTGGAGCATCATCGACTACCTGGTCTTCCCCTTCCCGTTGTGGTTCGCCCTGGCCTCCATGCGCATCCTGGCCAGCGTCGCCTTTGCCCTGCTGGTGCTCTACTACCGCCCCTCCGGCAGCCTCACGGACGCCTACCGGGCCATGGCCATACTGTTTGCCATCCCCACCGTCTTCTACGTCGCCACCCACCAGTTGCTGGTCAATTATCAGCTGACCGGCATGCAGGCCGCCATCGGTGCCGGCTACGCCTTCCTGCCCTTCGTCCTGCTGGCGGGTCTCTCCATCTTCCCCCTGACCCTGCTGGAGAACATCCTCTTCGCCCTGCCCATGCTGCTGGCCCAGGCCGTCTCCGGCATCATCAGCTGGGCCACCCTGGATTGGCCGTCCTTTGCCGGCGCCTTCTGGCTGCTGACCCTGATCACCGGTGTCTCCACCCTGGCCGGACTATCCCAGCTCGCCTTCATGATCGCCCTGGTGCGGCAGGCCGTGCGGGACCCCCTCACCGGCATTTTCTCCCGCCGCAGCGGCGAGGAAGTGCTGGAACTGCAGTTCATCATCTCCACCCGCAGCAACGCTCCCCTGGCCATCGCCTTCCTCGACCTGGACAACTTCAAGGCCGTCAATGACCGCTATGGTCACGAGGCCGGCGACAGCGTCCTGGTGGGCGCCACCGACTCCATTTCGAACAATCTGCGCCGGGGCGACATGCTGGCCCGCTGGGGCGGCGAGGAATTCATCCTGATCATGCCCAACACGGATCTGGAACAGGCCCAGCAGGCCATGCGGCGGATGCGCCAGGCCGGCTTCGGCCTGCGTCCGGACGGCTCGCCGGTGACCGCCAGCATCGGCATCGCCGAGCGCCTGGAAGACCAGACCCTGGACTGGAAAACCCTGGTGGAAAAGGCTGACCAGCGCATGTACCGCGCCAAGCAGAGCGGCCGCGACCGGGTGGTCTGCGACGATACCGTCTGAGCAACGGCTGATATCAAGCAAAAGGCCCGCAATTGCGGGCCTTTTGCTTTGGTGACCTGGATCACCAGCCTTCCTGCAGCACCTTTTCCGCCCAATAGAGGGCGGTGATGGTCTTGGCATCGGTCAGGCGCCCGTCGCGGATGGCGGCGGCAGCCTCCTCCAGGGACATTTCGATCACCTCCAGGTGCTCGCCGTGATCCAACTGGGGAGCCGACTCCCGGATCAGCTCCCGGGCCAGGAATATTTCGATGCGCTCGTTGGAGTAGCCGATGCAGGGATGCATGACCCCCAGATAGCGCCATTGACCCGCGGCATGGCCGGTTTCCTCACGCAGTTCGCGGATGGCGGTCTTCAGTATTTCCTCCCCCGGATCGATCTTGCCGGCAGGCAGTTCGAGGAACACCTGCCCCACCGGGTGGCGGTACTGGCGTTCGAAAAGCAGCTTGCCATTATCGAGCACGGCAATGATCACCACGGCACCGGGATGGACAATGTACTCCCGCACCCCCTCATGGGCGTCCGGCAGGCGCACCTGGTCACGGCGAACATCGAGCAGGCGGCCCCGCCAGACCTGCTCGGTACTCAGGGCTTCTTCGACGAGATGGGCATCGGGCTTGGTTTGACTTTCCACGCATGGCTCCGGCAAGGGTTGCAACAAGGAAAAAGAAAACGCCCCGGGGCTGCCGGGGCGTTGCTGAGCGGGGCTGGAAGGCGCCTCAGAGGGAGCGCACCAGGGCCACGGCGCAGAGGTACATCAGGGTCTGGGGGAACAGACCCAGCAGGGCCACGGCCAGGCCGTTGGCGGACAGCAGCAGCTTGGTGTCGAAGCCGGCGGCGATGGGGGTTTCGTCCAGGGGTGCATCGAAGTACATCAGCTTCACCACCCGCAGGTAGTAGAAGGCGCCGATCAGGGAGAACAGCACGGCGGCGATGGCCAGCCACATGTAGCCGGCGGCGACGACCGCCTGCAGCACGGCGAACTTGGCGAAGAAGCCAACGAAGAACGGGATGCCGGCCATGGACAGCATCACCACCATCATCATGCTGGCGAACCAGGGGCTGCGCTTGTTCAGGCCCTTGAAATCGTCCAGGGAGTCGGCCTCGAAACCGGCCCGGGCCAGCAGCAGGATCATGCCGAAGCCGGCCACGCTGGTGATGACGTAGGCCACCATGTAGAACATGGAGGAGCTGTAGGCATTCAGGGCGAAACGGGCATCGCCGCCGACCACGCCGGAAACCATGCCGAGCAGCATGAAGCCCATGTGGGAGATGGCGGAATAGGCCAGCATGCGCTTGATGTTGGTCTGGGCGATGGCAGCCAGGTTACCGATGGCCATGGACAGCACGGCCAGGATCATCAGCATCTGCTGCCAATCGGGCGCCAGGAAGAACAGGCCGTTGACCAGCAGCCGGATGACCATGGCGAAGGCGGCCAGCTTGGGAGCGGAGGCAATGAACAGGGTCACCGGGGTGGGAGCGCCGTGATAGACGTCCGGAATCCACATGTGGAAGGGAACCACGCCCAGCTTGAAGGCGATGCCGGCCACCAGGAACACCAGGCCGAAGACCAGGATGGTCTTGTTGACCGCGCCCTGGGCCAGGGCCTGGGCCACCTGGGTGATTTCCAGGGTGCCGGTGGCGCCGTAGACCATGGAGATGCCGTATAGCAGCAGGCCGGAGGCCAGGGCGCCGAGCACGAAGTACTTCATGGCGGCTTCGGTGGCCTGGGTCGAATCCCGGTTCAGGGCGACCATGGCGTAGACCGACAGGGACATCATTTCCAGGCCCAGGTACAGGGTCAGCAGATGGTTGGCGGAAATCATCACCATCATGCCCAGAGTCGCCAGCAGCACCAGGACGTAGAACTCGCCCTTGGCCATGGAGACCCGCTCGGCGATGTAGCCGCGGGCATAGAAGAGCACCACGATGACCGTGAGATCGAGGAACAGCTTCAGCAGGTCCGCCATCAGGTCATCGACGAACATGTTGGAGAAGGTATAGGTGATCTCCCCCGTGCTGGTCATGTAGGTGATGGCGGCGCAACCGACCAGGGTCAGCTGGGTCAGCGCGAAGGTCAGGGTGCGGGCCTTGCTCTTGACGAACAGGTCCACAATGAGGATCACGCAGGCCATGGCCAGGATGAAGAGTTCCGGCGCTGCCGGCAGCAGGTCGGGAATAACGAAATTCGTCAGCATGGCGGCTTCCATTATTGGAGTTTGCTCTGGGCCACGTGCTGCAGCAGGTCATTGACCGACGCATGCATCACTTCGGTGAAAGGCAGGGGATACAGACCCATGCCCAGGACGCACAGGGCCAGGATGGCGAGGAAGAAGAATTCCCGTGCATTGATGTCTTCCAGTTCGGCCACGTGGCTGTTGGCGACGGCGCCGAAAACCACCCGCTTGTACATCCAGAGGGTGTAGGCAGCACCGACGATCATGGTGGTGGCGGCAGCGAAAGCAACCCAGAAGTTGTACTCGACGGCCCCCAGGATCACCATGAACTCGCCGACGAAGCCGGAGGTGGCAGGCAGGCCGGCATTGGCCATGGAGAAGAGCATGAAGAAGGCGGCAAACTTGGGCATGGTGTTCACCACGCCGCCGTAATCGGCGATCTGGCGGCTGTGCATGCGGTCATACAGCACGCCGATGCAAAGGAACATGGCGCCGGAAACGAAGCCGTGGGAAATCATCTGCACCAGCGCACCCTCGACGCCCAGGGGGTTGAGCATGAAGAAGCCCAGGGTGACGAAGCCCATGTGGGCGATGGAGGAGTAGGCCACCAGCTTCTTCATGTCGGCCTGCACCAGGGCAACGAAACCGATGTAGATGACGGCAATGAGAGACAGGCCGATCATCAGGCCGGACAGCTCATGGGATGCATCGGGGGCGATGGGCAGGGAGAAGCGCAGGAAACCGTAGGCACCGAGCTTCAGGGCGATGGCGGCCAGCACCACGGAACCGCCGGTGGGCGCTTCCACGTGGGCATCGGGCAGCCAGGTGTGCACCGGCCACATCGGCACCTTGACGGCGAAGGCCACCAGGAAAGCCAGGAACAGCCAGATCTGGGTGGTCAGATCCAGGGGCAGCTGATGCCAGTCCTGGATGGAGAAGGAACCGCCGGACTGGAAGAAGAGATAGATCAGGGCGATCAGGAACAGCAGGGAGCCCATCAGGGTGTAGAGGAAGAACTTGATGGCGGCGTAAACCCGGTTGGGGCCGCCCCACATGCCGATGATCAGGTACAGGGGAATCAGGCTGGCCTCGAAGAAGACGTAGAACAGCACGCCGTCCAGAGCACAGAAGATGCCGTTGAGCAGACCGGACATGATCAGGAACGCGGCGTTGTACTGAGCCACCCGCTGCTCGATCACCTTCCAGCCGGCCAGCACCACCAGAATGGTGATGAAGGCGTTGAGGATGACGAAGGGCATGGAAATGCCGTCCACCCCCAGGTGGTAGTTGATGTTGAAGGGGGCGATCCAGGAGGCCTGTTCGACGAACTGCATGGCACTGGTGGCCTTGTCGAAACCGGTATAGAGCGGCAGGGTCACCAGCAGACCCAGGACGGCTCCGAGCAGGGCCAGGCCGCGGGCCAGGGGCGCGTTGCGGTCGGAGCCGGTGAACAACACCACCAGACCGGCCACAATCGGGGTCCAGATGGCGAGAGAGAGCAAGTAACCAGACATATTGATCCCAGTCTTCTAGCTTAGGCGCGGTTAAACCAGAGGGTCAGCAGCACGAATACGCCGATGATCATGGTGAAGGCATAGTGGTAGATGTAGCCGGACTGGAAGAAGCGGACCACGGAAGCGATCGCTCCCACCAGACGGGCGGAACCATTCACCAGCAGACCGTCGATCAGCGCCACATCGCCGCCCTTCCACAGGCCGCGGCCCAGGAGGCGGGCACCGCCGGCAAAGACCACTTCGTTGAACTTGTCGAAGTAGTACTTGTTGTCCAGCAGGGTGTAGATACCGGAGAAACGGGCCTTGATGGCAGCCGGGATGTCGGGGCGCTTCATGTAGAAGAACCAGGACAGGGCAACGCCAGAGAAGGCCAGCCAGAACACCGGGGTGGTCACGGCGTGCAGCGCCATGGCGACGGCACCATGGAAGTGGTGGTGCAGGGCTTCCATCACCGGGTGGGCCTCTTCATTGACGTGGATGACGCCTTTGAAGTAGTCGCCGAAGAGCATGGGCTCGATGGCGATGTAACCGATGATCACGGACGGAATGGCCAGAGCGATCAGGGGCACGGTCACCACCCAGGGGGACTCGTGGGGCTTCTGGCCGGGAGCCAGGCCGTGGTGGTGGTCGTCGGCCGGTTCTTCGTCCTCATGGTCGCCATGATGATCGTGGTGAGCCTTGCCGAAGCGTTCCTCGCCGTGGAAGACCAGGAAATACATGCGGAAGGAATAGAAGGCGGTGATGAAGACACCGGCCATGACCGCAAAGTAGGCATACTTGGCGCCAGCGATGTTGGACAGGGCCACCGCTTCGATGATGGAGTCCTTGGAGTAGAAACCGGCGAAGAACGGCGTGCCGATCAGGGCCAGGGAACCGATCAGGGACGTGATCCAGGTGATGGGCATGTACTTGCGCAGGCCGCCCATGTTGCGCATGTCCTGATCGTGGTGCATGCCGATGATGACGGAACCGGCACCGAGGAACAGCAGGGCCTTGAAGAAGGCGTGGGTCATCAGGTGGAAGATGGCCACGGAATAGGCGGAAGCGCCCAGGGCCACGGTCATGTAACCCAGCTGGGACAGGGTGGAATAGGCCACCACGCGCTTGATGTCGTTCTGGATGATGCCGAGGAAGCCCATGAACAGGGCGGTGGTGGCACCGATCACCAGGACGAAGGACAGGGCCGTGTCGGACAGCTCAAACAGCGGGGACATGCGCGCCACCATGAAGATGCCGGCAGTCACCATGGTCGCCGCGTGGATCAGGGCGGAGATGGGGGTCGGGCCTTCCATGGAATCGGGCAGCCACACGTGCAGCGGCACCTGGGCGGATTTGCCCATGGCGCCGATGAACAGGCAGATGCAGGCAACGGTCATGAGGGACCAGTCGGCGGAACCCCAGATGTTGATGGTCTTGTTAGCCAGTTCAGGCGCCTTGGCGAACACGGTGGCGTAGTCCAGGCTGCCGAAATGGGCCAGCACCAGGCCGATGCCGAGAATGAAACCGAAGTCACCGACCCGGTTCACCAGGAAGGCCTTCATGTTGGCGAAAATGGCGGTGGGGCGGGTGTACCAGAAGCCGATCAGCAGGTAGGAAACCAGGCCCACGGCTTCCCAGCCGAAGAAGAGCTGCATGAAGTTGTTGCTCATCACCAGCATCAGCATGGAGAAGGTGAACAACGAGATGTAGCTGAAGAAGCGGTTGTAGCCAGGGTCTTCCTGCATGTAGCCGATGGTGTAGAGGTGCACCATCAGGGAGACGGAGGTCACCACCAGCATCATGGTCACCGTCAGCTTGTCGATCAGGAAACCCACTTCGAACTTGTATTCGCCGCTGGCCAGCCACTGATAGACGGTGCCGTTGAAACTGTTACCCGCCAGCACGTCCTGGAAGATGACGATGGAGGTGATGAACGCCACGGCCACCCCCAGGATGGTGGCCGTGTGGGCCAGCCAGCGGGGAATGACGCGGCAGAACAGGCCGGCGACGATGGCACCCGCCAGGGGGGCCAGGGGAACCAGCAGATAGAGGCTCTTCATATCCATAGATGCTTAACCCTTCAGGCTGTCCAGATCATCCACATGGATGGTGCGCAGATTGCGGAACAGCACCACCAGGATGGCGAGGCCGATTGCAGATTCGGCCGCGGCGACGACGAGGATGAAGAAAACGGCAAGTTGCCCGGCCAGATCCTGCATGTAGTGGGAGAACGCGATGAAATTCATGTTCACCGCCAGCAGCATCAGTTCGATCGCCATGAGCAGCACGATCAGGTTCTTCCGGTTAAGGAAGATACCGAGCACGCTGATGGCGAAGAGAATCGCGCCAAGCACGAGGAAATGCGACAGAGTAAGCAAGGGGCCTCCCTTATCCTTCTTCAGCAGACTGCGGCCAGGCCGCAGCCACGTTGTTTAGTCCTGTTTTTCGGCCGGCATCTGCAAAACGCGGATGCGGTCGGCTGCCTTCACGAACACCTGCTTGGCAGGATCGGTGTACTTGGTCTTCTTGGCGCCCCGATGGGTCAGGACGATGGCGGCGATCAGGGCCACCAGCAGAATCACCGACGCCAGTTCGAAGGGATAGACGTACTCGGTGAAGAGCAGACGCCCCAGTTCCTTGACGTTGGAGACACCGGCGGCAGTCTGGGGCACCTGGGCTTCGGCAGCGCCGAGGTACTGGCTACCCAGGATGGCGCCCATTTCCAGGACCATCAGCAGGCCGACCATGGCCCCCAGGGGCAGGTAGTTCCAGAAGCCCTCGCGAATGCGGTCGATGTTGATGTCCAGCATCATGACGACGAAGAGGAACAGCACCATCACCGCGCCGACATAGACCAGAACGATGGAGATGGCGAGGAACTCGGCCTGCAGCAGCGCCCATACGCCACCGGCACTGAAGAAGGACAGCACCAGATGCAGGGCGGCATGGACCGGGTTACGGGCAGTGATCACCCGCAGGGCGGCGTAAACCAGGATCGCCGACAGGAAGTAGAAAACGACAGTCTTGAATTCCATTTCAGGTCCCGTCAGCGGAATTTGGCATCGGCTTCACGGTCAGCGGCGATCTGCGCTTCGTAGCGGTCGCCGTTGGCCAGGAGCATCTGCTTGGTGTAGTAGAGATCGCCGCGCTTTTCGCCGTGATACTCGAAAATGCGGGTTTCGACGATGGCATCGACCGGGCAGGCTTCTTCGCAGAAACCGCAGAAGATGCACTTGGTCAGGTCGATGTCGTAGCGCGTGGTGCGACGGGAACCATCATCCCGCTGGGCCGCTTCAATGGTGATGGCCATCGCCGGACAGACCGCTTCACACAGCTTGCAGGCGATGCAGCGCTCTTCCCCGTTGGGGTAGCGACGCAGGGCATGCAGGCCACGGAAGCGCGCACTTTGCGGAGTTTTTTCTTCCGGATACTGAACGGTGATCTTGCGGGCAAAGAAATAGCGCCCGGTAACGCTCATACCCTGGAACAGTTCCTTGAGGAACAGGCTCTTAACAATATCTTTCATGGCACCCATGGTGTAATCCTCACTTCCAGATGTTCAGGGGCGACATCATCCAGACGCCGACCACGGTGAACCACACCAGGCTAACCGGAATGAACACCTTCCAGCCCAGACGCATGATCTGGTCGAAACGGTAGCGCGGGAAGGTGGCACGGAACCAGAGGAACAGGAACAGCACGAAGGACATCTTCGCGGCCAGCCAGAAGAAGCCGTCGGGCAGGAATCCCACCGGAGACAGCCAGCCGCCCAGGAACAGCAGGGAGGTCAGAGCTGCAATCAGGATCATATTGGCGTATTCGGCCAGGAAGAACAGGGCGAACGCCATGCCGGAGTATTCCACCATGTGGCCGGCCACAATTTCGGATTCACCTTCCACCACGTCGAACGGGGCCCGGTTGGTTTCAGCCACACCGGAGACCAGGTAGACAATGAACATGGGCAGCAGGGGCAGCCAGTTCCAGGAAAGGAAGGTCAGGCCCATGCCGGCGAAGATGCCGTGATCCTGGGCCCGCACGATTTCGGTGAGGTTCAGGCTGTTGGACACCATCAGCACGGTCACCAGGGCAAAGCCCATGGAGATTTCGTAGGACACCATCTGGGCCGCGGAACGCATGGCACCGAGGAAGGCGTACTTGGAGTTGGAAGCCCAACCGGCCAGGATGATGCCGTAGACGCCCATGGAGGCGATGGCCATGATGTAGAGCAGGCTGGCATCGATATTGGCCACACCCAGGCCGTCGGCAAAGGGCACCACTGCCCAGGCTGCCAGCGCCGGAGCGATGGCCAGGCCGGGAGCAATCAGATAGACCCACTTGTCGGCACCGGACGGAACGATGATTTCCTTCAGCAACAGCTTGAGGCCGTCGGCGATCGGCTGGATCAGGCCCAGGGGACCGACCCGGTTGGGACCGATCCGCACGTGCATGTAGGCAATGACCTTGCGCTCGAAGTAGGTCAGGTAGGCCACACCCAGCAGCAGGGGGGCAACCACGGCGACGATCTTGAGCAGGTTCCAGACCACCGGCCAGGCAGGGCCGAAAACGCCCTGAATGAATTGCTGCAGCATATCCATCATGCACGCTCCACGGTGATGGTGCCGAACAGGTCACCCAAGGCCGCAGTGGCGGCATGGGCGGCGGGAACCCGCACGCAACCGGCAGGAGTCCCTTCGTCCAGCTTCAGGGTCAGGGTGGCAGTACCGTCGCCCTGGCGCACACGAACCTGGGCGCCCTCTTCCAGACCCAACTGGGCTGCCGTGGCGCCGTTGATGCGGGCCATGGGGGCCTGCCCGTCACGGGTGCGCAACAGGGAAGGCGCGCGACGCACCAGGGTGTCGGCGAAGTGGATGGGCACATCGCCCACCCGCTGCAGACCGGCAGGGGCCGGGGCCAGTGCCACATTCACACCGCTGATGCCGTTATCGAGGCCGGCGGCGAATTCGGTGCCCTGCCCCAGCAACTCGTCGCGCACTGCTTCGGCGCTTTCGTAATCGAAGCCGGACAGGTTGAGCACATTACCCAGGACGCGGAAGATCTTCCAGGCCGGACGGGCTTCGCCCAGGGGCCGCACCACACCGTTGAAGCTCTGCACGCGGCCTTCGGCATTGACGAAGGTACCGGCAGTTTCGGTGAAGGGGGCAACGGGCAGCATCACATCGGCGTACTCCAGGGCCGGCGCGTGCTTGAAGGCGGACATGAACACCACCAGCTTGGCCTGCTTGAGGGCAGCCAGGGTCTGCTGGGCATTGGCAAAGTCGAACTCGGGCTCGGCATTCAGCAGCAGATAGCCCTGGCGGGGCTGTTCCAGCATGGTGCGGGCATTGAGCTTGCCCGGCAGAGCGCCGGCCACATAACCGCCGACGCTGTTGGCAGCCTCGCCGATGAAGCCGACGGTGGCGCCGGTGATCTTGCCCAGTTCGTTGGCCAGCACCTGCAGCTGGGCGGCGTCGCCGGACTGCTGGGCCACGCTGCCGAGGAACACGGCCTTCTTCTCGCCATCCACCAGGGACTGGGCGATCTTCTGGGCGGTTTCACAGGGATTGAGGCTGTCCAGACCGGCGGGCACTGCCACGCCCTTGATCTGGGCAGCGGCCTTGACCACGGCACCGAGACCGCGGATCAGGTCGGCCGGAGCCAGGGTCAGGCGGGCATGGGTGTTGATCAGCTGGCCATCGCCGGCCACATCGATGAAGCTCACCTTGGTGAACTTCTTGGCGGCCTGGCGCAGGCGCTGGGCAAAGAGGGCGGCATCCTTGCGCAGGAAGGAACCGACCACCAGGGCACCGTCCAGATCCTTGATCTCGGCCAGCTTCAGGCCCAGCCAGGGAGTGCCGGCACGCTTGCCGTCGGCGGAGAAGTCGCGCTGACGCAGGCGGAAGTCCACGTTGTCGCAACCCAGGCCGGCCGCCAGTTTCTTGGCCAGAGCCAGTTCTTCCAGGGTGGCGTGGGGAGACAGCAGGAAGCCCAAGGCATCGCCGCCGAATTCACGGGAGACGTCCTTCAGACCGTGGGCCACGTAGTCCAGGGCCACGTTCCACTCCACTTCCTTCCATTCGCCGCCCTGCTTGACCATGGGCTTGGTCAGGCGCTCTTCGCTGTTCAGGGCTTCGTAGGAGAAACGGTCCTTGTCGGAAATCCAGCACTCGTTCACTTCCTCGTTTTCACGGGGCAGAACGCGCATGACCTTGTTGCCCTTGACCTGGACCACCAGGTTGGCGCCGAGGGAATCGTGGGGGCTGACGGACTTGCGACGCTGCAGTTCCCAAGTGCGGGCGCTGTAGCGGAAAGGCTTGGAGGTCAGGGCACCCACCGGGCACAGGTCGATGGCATTGCCGGACAGCTCGGAATCCACGGTGCGGGCCATGAAAGTGGTGATCTCGGAATGGAAATTCCGGTTCGCCATGCCCAGTTCCATGATGCCGGCAATCTCCTGGCCGAAGCGCACGCAACGGGTACAGTGGATGCAACGGCTCATCTCCTCCATGGAGATGAGGGGGCCGATGTCCTTGTGGAACACCACCCGCTTCTCTTCCTGGTAGCGGCTCTTGACGCCGCCGTAGCCCACGGAAAGATCCTGCAGCTGGCATTCGCCGCCCTGGTCGCAGATGGGGCAGTCCAGGGGGTGGTTGATGAGGAGGAATTCCATCACACCCTTCTGGGCCTTGACGGCCAGCTCGGAGTGGGTGAACACCTTCATGCCGTTGGTCACGGGAGTGGCACAGGCCGGCAGCGGCTTGGGCGCCTTCTCCACTTGCACCAGACACATGCGGCAGTTGGCGGCGATGGAAAGCTTCTTGTGGTAGCAGAAGTGCGGAATGTAGACACCCACCTGCTGCGCGGCATCCATCACCGTGCTGCCGTCGGGTACCTCGGCCTTCTTGCCGTCGATTTCGATTTCAAGCATGTCGCTTAAGCCTCAGTTCTGAGCCTTGAAGAACCCGCTACCCGCCCGCTGGACATCCTTGGGCACGAGACAGGTCTTGTGTTCGATGTGGTGCACGAATTCGTCGCGGAAGTGCTTGATGAAGCTCTTCACGGGGAAGGCGGCGGCGTCGCCCAGGGCGCAGATGGTGCGGCCCATGATGCCTTCGCAGACGGAATCGAGCAGATCCAGGTCGTCGGGACGGCCCAGGCCGTGCTCGATGCGGCTCACCACCTTGTACAGCCAGGGGGTGCCTTCACGGCAGGGAGTGCATTGGCCGCAGGACTCTTCGTGATAGAAGAAGGAGAGGCGCTCCAGAGCCTTGACCATGCAGGTGGTCTCGTCCATGACGATGACCGCACCGGAGCCCAGCATGGAGCCGGCCTTGCTGATGGAGTCATAGTCCATGGTGCATTCCATCATCACGTCGCCGGGCAGCACCGGAGCGGAAGAGCCCCCGGGAATCACCGCCTTGAGCTTGCGACCGCCGCGCACGCCGCCGGCCATCTCCAGCAGGGTGCTGAAGGGGGTGCCCAGCGGAATCTCGTAGTTGCCGGGACGATTGACGTGGCCGGAAATGGAGAACAGCTTGGTACCGCCGTTATTGGGCTTGCCCAGGTTGAGGAACTTCTCGCCACCGTCCCGGATGATGAAGGGAATGGAGCCGAAGGTCTCGGTATTGTTGATGGTGGTGGGCTTGCCGTAAAGGCCGAAGGAGGCGGGGAACGGCGGCTTGAAGCGGGGCTGACCCTTCTTGCCTTCGATGGACTCCAGCAGGGCGGTTTCTTCACCGCAGATGTAGGCGCCGTAGCCGTGGTGGGCGAACAGTTCGAAGTTGAAGCCGGAGCCCAGGATGTTCTGGCCGATGAAACCGGCGGCACGGGCTTCGTCCAGGGCATCCTCGAAGCGCTTGTACACTTCCCAGATTTCGCCGTGGATGTAGTTGTAGCCGCGGGTGGCCCCCATGGCGTAGGCGGCGATGGCCATGCCTTCGATCACGGAGTGGGGGTTGTAGCGCAGGATGTCCCGGTCCTTGAAGGTGCCGGGCTCGCCCTCGTCGGAGTTGCAGACCACGTACTTGTCGCCGGGGAAGGAGCGGGGCATGAAGCTCCACTTCAGACCGGTGGGGAAACCGGCGCCGCCCCGTCCGCGCAGGACGGAGGTCTTCACTTCGGCAATGACCTGTTCCTGGGGAATCTTTTCCGCCAGGATTTTCTTCAGGGCCTCGTAGCCGCCGCGGGCCACGTAATCCTTCAGGCTCCAGCCCGCGTCACCGTTCCAGCCGGCGGTCAGGGTGGGGTTGATCGCTCCCAGAATGGCCATTATTTCAACTCCGCCAGCAGTTGGTCGATCTGTTCCGGATTCATGTGGCTGCACATGGACCGGTTATTGACGATCATCACCGGGGCGTCGCCGCAGGCTCCCATGCACTCACCCATGACCAGGGTGAACTTGCCATCGGGAGTGGTCTCGCCGTAGCCGATGCCCAGCTTCTGCTGCAGGTACTCACCGGCGTGTTCGCCGCCGGTCAGGGCGCAGGGCAGATTGGTGCAGACGGTGAGCTTGTACTTGCCCACCGGCTTGCGATCGTACATGTTGTAGAAGGAGGCCACTTCCAGGGCCGCCATGGGCGGCATGCCGAGATAGTTGGCGACGAACTCGATGGTTTCGTCGGCCAGCCAGCCTTTTTCTTCCTGGGCGATCGCCAGAGATGCCATCACCGCCGACTGCTTTTGATCAGCCGGATACTTGGCGACCTCGCGGTCGATCTTCTTGAGGGATTCGGGAGTCAGCATCAGCGGTCAATCTCGCCAAAAACGATGTCCTGGGAGCCGATGATCGTCACCACGTCGGCGATCATGTGGCCCCGTGCCATCTCGTCCATGGCCGCCAGGTGGGCGTAGCCAGGAGCACGGATTTTCATGCGATACGGCTTGTTGGCACCGTCGGAGACGAAATAGATGCCGAACTCGCCCTTGGGATGCTCGACGGCGGCATAGGCCTCGCCTTCGGGCACGTGGATGCCTTCAGTGAAGAGCTTGAAGTGGTGGATCAGCTCTTCCATGTTGGACTTCATGCCTTCGCGGGCCGGCGGTGCAACCTTGTGGTTGTCGGTGATGACCGGACCCGGGTTCTTGCGCAGCCAGTCGATGCACTGCTTGATGATGCGGTTGGACTGGCGCATTTCTTCCATACGCACCAGATAGCGGTCGTAGGAGTCGCCGTTCACGCCGACGGGAATGTCGAAATCCAGATCGGCATAGACTTCGTACGGCTGCTTCTTGCGCAGGTCCCAGGCAATGCCGGAGCCGCGCAGCATGGCGCCGGTGAAGCCGAGCTGCAGGGCGCGCTCGGGGCTGACCACGCCGACGTTCACCAGACGCTGCTTCCAGATCCGGTTGTCGGTAAGGAGGGTGTGGTACTCGTCCAGATAGGTCGGGAAGCGATTGGTGAAGTCTTCCAGGAAATCCAGCAGGGAACCGGTGCGGTTCTCGTTCAGGGTCTTGACCGTGGACGCGCTTTTGAAGCGGTTCTCGGTGTATTGGGGCATGCGGTCCGGCAGGTCGCGATAGACGCCGCCCGGACGGTAGTAGGCTGCGTGCATGCGGGCACCGGAAACGGCCTCGTAGGCATCGACCAGGTCTTCCCGCTCGCGGAAGGTGTACAGCACCATGGCCATGGCACCCACGTCCAGGCCGTGACAGCCGATCCACAGCAGGTGGTTGAGCAGACGGGTGATCTCGTCGAACATCACGCGGATGTACTGGGCACGGACCGGCACCTCGATGCCCAGCAGCTTTTCAACGGCCAGGCAGTAGGCATGCTCGTTGGACATCATGGACACATAGTCCAGACGGTCCATATAGGGCACGGACTGAATCCAGGTGCGGGTTTCCGCCAGCTTCTCGGTAGCCCGGTGCAGCAGGCCGATGTGCGGATCGGCGCGCTGCACGACTTCGCCGTCGAGCTCCAGCACCAGGCGCAGCACACCGTGGGCCGCAGGGTGCTGGGGCCCGAAGTTCATGGTGTAGTTACGAATTTCGGCCATATCAGACGTCCCCGTAATTCTCTTCGCGCACGATGCGCGGCGTGTTTTCGCGCGGTTCGATGGTCACCGGCTGGTAGATCACCCGACCCTGGTCCGGGTCGTAGCGCATTTCGACATAACCGGAAATGGGGAAGTCCTTGCGGAAAGGATGGCCGATGAAGCCGTAATCCGTCAGGATGCGGCGCAGATCTTCGTGACCCGGGAAAACGATGCCGAACAGGTCGAAGGCTTCGCGCTCGAACCAGTTGGCGGAACTCCAGACATTGACGACGGAATCCACCGCGGGGAAGGCATCATCCGGCGCGAAGACACGCACCCGCAGACGCCAGTTCTTGGCCACCGACAACAGGTGGACCACCACCGCGTAGCGCTTGCCGCTCCAGCCGTCGTTGCCGTAGGTGGAGTAATCGACGCCGCACAGGTCGATCAACTCGTCGAAACACAGGGCTTCGGAATCGCGCAACTCCTGCATCACCTGCAGATAATCGGCGGCATCGACTTCGATGGTCGCTTCACCGAGGGCCAGCTTGAGACTCTTGAGGCGCTCACCGAACTGCGCCTGCAGGCTCTGGCCAAGGGTTTCCAGTTTGGACATGGGAACTCTCCAGGATCAGCGGGCGATGGTATTGGTACGGCGGATCTTGTTCTGCAGCTGCACCAGACCGTAAAGCAGGGCTTCAGCGGTCGGGGGGCAGCCCGGAACGTAGATATCCACCGGCACAATGCGGTCACAACCGCGCACCACGGAATAGGAATAATGGTAGTAGCCACCGCCGTTGGCACAGGAACCCATGGAGATGACCCAGCGGGGCTCCGGCATCTGGTCGTAGACCTTGCGCAGGGCGGGAGCCATCTTGTTGGTCAGGGTGCCGGCCACGATCATCACGTCGGACTGACGGGGGCTGGGACGGAAAACGATACCGAAGCGGTCCAGGTCGTAGCGGGAACAGCCGGCGTGGATCATTTCCACGGCGCAGCAGGCTAGACCGAACGTCATGGGCCACAGGGAGCCCGTACGCATGTAGTTGATCAGCTTGTCAGCGGTAGTCGTGACAAAGCCTTCCTGCAGAATACCTTCGATAGCCATACGCTTACTCCCACTCCAGCGCGCCCTTGACCCAGGCGTAGATGTATCCGACCACCAGAATGGCGATAAAAACCATCATTTCGGCGAAACCAAACCACTTCACGGCCTCGGTATTGACGATTTCCTTGAAAATCGTGGCCCAGGGGAAGAGGAAGGCAATTTCCAGGTCGAACAGGATGAAGAGGATGGCGATCAGGTAATACCGCACATCGAACTTCATACGGGCGTCTTCGAAGGCTTCGAAGCCGCATTCGTAGGGGGAGAGCTTTTCAGCGTCGGGACGGTTGGGAGCAATCAGCCAACCAAGGACAATCGGCAGAACACCGATGGCGATGCCGACCAGAATGAATAATAAGATCGGGAAGTAGTTTTCCAGCATGATCCGCCGCGCTATCGCTTCGTTCTGAAGCCCAACGACCCCTGGCGGAACCACTGGACTTCGTTGCAATTGGTGCCGACGGCGAGACTCGAACTCGCACGACTTACGTCACTACCCCCTCAAGATAGCGTGTCTACCAATTTCACCACGTCGGCACTGCCACTCTGGCACGGCAATTCGAGGACTTCTGCTTTCCGTACCAGAGAACCAAACCCAAAAATTACTTGGGAATGTCTTTCGCTTTCGAACCAACTCCAGCATCTGCCGCTGCAGCGGCGGCATCGCCGCCAACCACAGCCGGCGCGCCATTCGGCGCAGAAGCAGGCGCGGATTGTACAGCTTCCTGCATCACACTGCCACTATTTTTCGGCTTGGCCGAAGCAAGATAGGCGAGCGCCAGGCTGGTCGAAAAGAAAACGATCGCGAGGATGGCGGTGGTACGGGACAGGAAGTTGGCAGAACCGGTAGCGCCGAACAAACTGCCGGACGCACCGCTACCAAACGCAGCCCCCATATCGGCACCCTTGCCATGCTGGATCAGGACCAAACCAATGATCCCCAGGGCCGCCAGGATATGCACCACCAACACCACAGAAAACAGGTAATTCATGTCACTCTTTTCTCAAAAGGCAGCCGCACGACAAATGGCCACGAATTCTTCCGCCACCAGGGATGCGCCGCCGACCAAAGCCCCGTCGATATCGGGCATGGCAAACAACTCCGCCGCATTCCCCGCCTTGACGCTGCCACCGTAGAGCACACGCACTCCGGCAGCCACTTCTGCATTTCTTGCCGCCAGTCGGGCACGAATCCCTTCATGCACCGCCTGAGCCTGGGCGGGAGAAGCCGTGAGGCCGGTACCGATGGCCCACACGGGCTCATAGGCAACCACCGCTCCGGCGAAAACCTCAACACCCGCCGCATCCAGGACCGCATCCAGCTGAGCAGCAACCACCCCAGCCGTCTGACCGGACTCCCGCTGAGCCAGGGTTTCACCGACACACAGAATCGGCACCAACCCGCCCGCCAGAGCCTGCTTGAACTTCTTTGCCACCAGCCCGTCATCCTCGCCATAGAGCGCCCGGCGCTCCGAGTGGCCGACGATGACATAGCGACAGCCAAAATCCTTGAGCATTGCCGTACTTACCTCACCGGTAAATGCCCCCGAGACTTGCTCGCTCAGGTTTTGCGCCCCCCAACTCACTTCAGTCTTAGCCAGCTCCTGCTGGGCCTGAGCCAGGTACGGATAGGGAACACAAACGGCACACTCGACCGCAGCGGCAAGCCCCTTCACCCCGGCAACCACACCCTGGAGCAGGGAACGGTTGGCTGCCAAGCCGCCATGCATCTTCCAGTTTCCAACAACCAGTTTTTGGCGCATGACTCAAAGACTCGGATCAGGTGAAGCGCCCCCAAAACGGGAGTGCATAAAACTTTTTAATTATATCTTTTAGAAGACTCCCGGGTCAATGCAAAACCGGAGATACCGGATGCGCCGCAAATCAAGAAAAACGGCCGGAAAGTCCGGCCGTTTCTATGATTTATGGCAAATTCCGCCACTCGCAAAAAAGGACAATCAACCGAAGCGGCCGGTGATGTAGTCCTCGGTCTGCTTCTTCTGGGGCTTGATGAAAATCTGGTCGGTGATGCCGAACTCGATCAGTTCCCCCAGATACATGTAGGCCGTGAAGTCGGAAACCCGTGCCGCCTGCTGCATGTTGTGGGTAACGATGAGGATGGTGACCTTTTCCTTCAGCTCGGACACCAGCTCTTCGATGCTGGCGGTGGCGATGGGGTCCAGGGCGGAAGTGGGCTCGTCGAAGAGCAGCAGTTCGGGATCGGTAGCCAGGGCCCGGGCGATGCACAAGCGCTGCTGCTGGCCGCCGGAAAGATTGAAGGCCAGATCGTCCAGGCGGTCCTTCACCTCGTCCCACAGGGCCGCGCCGCGCAGGGCCTCCTCCACCTTCTCGTCGAGCACGGTGCGCTTCTTCTCGCCGCGCACGCGCAGGCCATAGGCAACGTTCTCGTAGATGGACTTGGGAAAAGGATTGGGTTTCTGGAACACCATGCTGATGCGCATGCGCACTTCGATGGGATCCACCTTCTCGGCCAGCAAGTTGGTCTGGTCGGGAAAGAAGTTGATGGCGCCCTGATAGCGGTTACCCGGGTAGAGGTCGTGCATGCGGTTGAAGCAGCGCAGGAAGGTGGATTTGCCGCAGCCGGAAGGGCCGATCAGGGCCGTCACCTTCTTCTCGTAGACCGGCATGTTGAGACCCTTGAGGGCATGGAAGCCGCCGTAGAAGAAATTCAGGTCCTTCGCTTCGGCCTTGACGATCGGGGTTGCAGTGGTCATGGATTAATTCCTGTTGGAGCGCCTGTTAAAGGCAGGCACGGTCAATTCGATAGAGGGCGAGGTCCGGCCTTACCACTTGATGTTCTTGCGCAGGCGATAGCGGATCCAGATCGCCAGGGCATTCATGGTCAGGGTCATCAGCACCAGGACGAAGCCGGCAGCGGCCGCATTCTGGTGGAAGGCCTCTTCGGGACGGGAGGTCCAGTTGAACATCTGGATCGGCATCACCGTGAAGGGGGCGAAGACCCAGTCGAAGGGACCGGCCATGGGCTCGCCGGTGAAGGGTGCCGGCGGCAGGAAGGCAATGAAGGTCAGGGCGCCGATGGTGATGATGGGCGCCGTCTCGCCGATGGCCCGGGCCATGCCGATGATGACCCCGGTGAGGATGCCGGCGGAGGAATAGGGCAGGATGTGATCCCGCACCACCTGCCACTGGGTGGCGCCGCAACCGTAGGCACCTTCGCGCACATAGATGGGAATGGCGCGGATAGCCTCCCGGGTGGCGACGATGACCACCGGCAGGATCAAGAGAGCCAGGGTCAGGCCGGCGGAGAGGATGCTCTGGCCGAAGCCGAACTGATAGACGAAGATGCCCAGGGCCAGCAGGCCATAGACGATGGAAGGCACGCCGGCCAGGTTGGTGACGTTGATCTCGATGATGTCGGTCATCAGGTTCTTCGGCGCGTATTCCTCCAGGTAGACCCCGGCGGCCACGCCCAGGGGCACGGCGGCCAGGGCGGTGACGATCATCACCAGGGTGGAGCCCACCCAGGCGGAGAGGATGCCCGCCTGCTCCGGACGACGGGAGGGGAAGTTGGTGAAGAAATCCACCGACAGGCGGGGACCGCCTTCTACCACCATCTGGGCGAAGAGGGAAACGAAGGTCAGCACGCCCAGCATCAGGGCGCACAGGCCGAGCAGGGCGAACAGGAGATCCCAGCGCTTGTGGCGCGCGATGATGCGACGGATTTCCTGCAGACGGGCAGCAACGACAGCGGTATCGCTCATGATCAGTAAGCCTCGCGGAACTTCTTGCGCATGATGTGACCGATGACGTTGAAGAACAGGGTAATCAGCATCAGGGTCAGACCCGCGGCGAAAATGGTCTGGTAGCCCACGGAACCGTGGGGCAGGTCACCCAGGGCCACCTGGACGATGTAGGCGGTGATGGTGGCCGCCGGCTCCAGGGGATTCCAGGTCAGGTTGGGCTGCATGCCGGCGGACACGGCCAGGATCATGGTCTCGCCCACCGCCCGGGAGATGCCCAGGATGTAAGCGGCGGCCAGGCCGGAAGTGGCGGCGGGCGCTACCACCTTGACCGCCGTCTGGAAGCGGGTGGCGCCCATGGCGTAGGAGCCCTCGCGCAGGCTCATAGGCACGGCGCGCATGGCGTCCTCGGCCACCGAGCTAACGTAGGGCACGATCATGATGCCCATGACGATGCCGGCGGACAGCAGGTTGAAGCCGGGCAGGTCCGGGTAAATCTGCTGCAGCAGCGGGGTGATGAACATCAGGGCGAAGTAGCCGTAGACGATGGTCGGCACGCCGCCCAGCAATTCAAGGAAGGGCTTGGCGATTTCGCGCACCTTGAAGGGAGCGAATTCGGAAAGGTAGATGGCGATGATGGTCCCCAGGGGAATGGCCACCAGCAGGGCCACACCGGAGCTCACCAGGGTGCCGGAAACCAGGGGCAGGATGCCGAAATGGGCATCGTCAAACAGAGGCGTCCACTGGGTATCGGTAAGGAAGTCGATGAGGGGCACGTGGTCGAAGAAGACCAGGGACTCCTTCACCAGGATAAAGACGATCCCGGCCGTGGTCGCCACGGAAACCAGGGCTGCCGCCAGCAGGATGAATTCAATGATGGTTTCGCGCAGGTGGCGGGTACGCCGCCGCACGAAACGCTCGCTCACATGGTCAAGGGGTACGGCCACAGGCGCATCCGATACAAGGGTGGAAGACATAACGGGATTTTCGGGGCTCATTCTAATGGAGTCCGGCAGGGCCGGGGCTCAAAAAAGGCGGCCCGCCGCAACGGGCCGCCCTGCTGCAACAGCTTAGAGTTGAGCTTCGCGCTTGATCAGTTCTTCGATCTTCATGCCGACAGCTTCAGTGCCACCGAAGACGGTGCCGGCCTTCTTCTTGGCCAGGCGTTCCCGGTTGGCTTCATACACCTTGCCGGGCAGGGCCACGTACTTCACTTCCTTGACCAGCTTGGGGGCGTTCTTCAGGTAGAACTCGACGAACTCCTTGACCTCGGGCTTTTCCAGGGACTTGGCGTTCACGTAGATGAAGATGGGACGGGACAGGGGAGCGTAGGAACCGTTCTCCACGGTCTCGGGGGAAGGCAGGACGCCGCCCTTGCCGTTGTCGATGGACACGGCCTTCAGCTTCTTCTGGTTTTCAATGTAGTAGGCGTAGCCGAAGTAGCCCAGGCCGCCCTTGTCGCGGGAAACGCCCTGCACCAGCACGTTGTCGTCTTCGGAGGCGGTGTAGTCGCCGCGGGAGGACTTGGCCTTGCCGACCACGGCTTCGGTGAAGTAGTCGAAGGTGCCGGAATCGGCGCCGGGACCGTAGAGCTTCAGGGGCACGTCCGGATAGGCCGGGTTCACCTGGTTCCAGTTGGTGATCTTGCCCTGGGCGGCGGGTTCCCAGATGGCCTTCAGTTCGGCCACGGTCATGTTCTTGATGAAGTTGTTCTGGGGATTGACGATGACGGTCAGGGCGTCATAGGCAATGGGCAGTTCGTAGTAGGCAATGCCCAGTTCCTTGCAGGCGTCCATTTCCTTCTTCAGGATGGGACGGGAGGCATTGGAAACGTCGGTCTCGCCGCGGCAGAACTTCTTGAAACCGCCGCCGGTGCCGGAAATACCCACGGTCACCTTGATGGCGTTCTTCTTTTCCTTCTGGAAATCCTCGGCCACCGCCTCGGTAATGGGATACACGGTGGAAGAGCCATCCACCTTCACCAGTGCGGACTGGGCGTGGGCGATACCGGAAACGGCCAGGCCGGCAAGACCCAGGGCAGCGGCGATTTTGGCAAATTTCATCAGGTTTTCTCCTTGGAGGGGTTACACGCATAAGACGGTGCATTTCACTACCCTGCGGAGTCTACCTAGCCACTATTACACTTCCGTTACATCGCTGTAATAAATCCGGACCACCCCCTCTTCCACCGGAAAGGGCGGCCAGGATCAAGCAAAGACGGGTATCTTGGCCATGCAATGGCCAAGATACCCGCCCTTCCTGCCTCCCCGGGATGGCCCCGGGAAGAATGCCGCCCCGCCTTATTCGCCGACGGCCTGGCGCACGGCGCCGGCCAGCTTCTCCGCCAGACGGGCAATCAGTTCGCCATCCTGCCCTTCCACCATCACCCGCAGCAGGGGCTCGGTGCCGGAAGCGCGCAGCAGCACCCTGCCCCGTCCGTCCAGCTCCGCCTCCACCGCCCGCTGGGCCGCGGCAATGGCCGGGCTGTCCTGCCAGGGGAAGCCCTTGGGCATGGGCACGTTGATCAGTTTCTGCGGATACAGCACCAGGTCCCCGAGCAGGGCCTTGAGGCTGCCGCCCTGCTGGCGCAGGGCCGCCAGCACCTGCAGCGCAGCGATGATGCCGTCGCCGGTGGTGTGCCGGTCGAGGCAGAGGATGTGGCCGGAATTCTCGCCGCCGTAGAGCCAGCCGTTCTGCACCAGCTTTTCCAGCACGTAGCGGTCGCCCACGGCAGCCCGGGCGAAGGGAATGTCCAGGGCCTTGAGGGCATCTTCCAGGGCCAGGTTGGTCATCAGGGTGCCGGCCACGCCGGCCACCGGGCCCAGGGCCTGGCGGCCGCGGACGATGGCGTAGAGCAGCTGGTCGCCGTCGTAGACGTTGCCCTCCCCGTCCACCATCACCAGCCGGTCGCCGTCGCCGTCCAGGGCGATGCCCAGATCGGCCCGCTGGCCCAGCACCGCTTCCTTGAGGGCCTTGGGCGCCGTGGCGCCGACGGCGGCGTTGATGTTGAGGCCGTCCGGACGGTTGCCGATGGCCACCACGTCCGCCCCCAACTCGTGGAAGACGTCCGGCGCGATGTGGTAGGCGGCACCATGGGCGCAGTCCACCACGATCTTCAGGCCGCGCAGGTCCAGATCGTTGGGGAAGGTGCTCTTGCAGAATTCGATGTAGCGACCCCGGGCGTCGTCGATGCGCCGGGCCTTGCCCAGGCGGTCCGAGGGCACGCAGCCCATGGGCGCTTCCACGCCGGCCTCGATGGCATGTTCCACCGCATCCGGCAGCTTGGTGCCCTGGGCCGAGAAGAACTTGATGCCGTTATCGTAGAAGGGGTTGTGGGAGGCGGAGATGACGATGCCGGCCTGCAGCCGCAGGGCCCGGGTCAGGTAGGCCACCGCCGGCGTCGGCATGGGACCCACCAGGCAGACATCGACGCCGGCGGCGGAAAAACCGGCCTCCAGGGCCGCTTCCAGCATGTAGCCGGAAATCCGGGTGTCCTTGCCGATCAGCACTGCCGGACGCTCGCCGGCGGGCAGCCCGTCCTGGGCCACCAGCACCTGGCCGGCGCTGTAACCCAGGCGCATGGCGAAATCCGGCGTGATCGGCGCTTCGCCGACGCGGCCCCGCACACCATCGGTACCGAAATATTTTCTGCTCATGGTTGTCCTCGTAACTTTCAGTGTTCAGGCGGCCACGGCCTGCCAGACAGTCAGGGCGTCCCGGGTGGCGGCCACGTCATGCACCCGCAGGATGCGGGCGCCGCGCTGGGCAGCCAGGAGATGGGCGGTCACGCTGGCCGCCAGCCGCTCTGCCACGGGCTTGCCGGTGAGGGCGCCCAGCATGGTCTTGCGCGACATGCCGGCGAGAACGGGCAGGCCGTCCACCGTGGTTTCCGGCAGGTGGCGCAACAGGGCCAGGTTGTGTTCCAGGGTCTTGCCAAAGCCGAAGCCCGGGTCCAGCACCAGGCGCTCGTCGGCGATGCCGGCGGCCCGGACAGCGGCAACCCGCCGGGCCAGGAAATCCCGCACCTCCGCTACCACATCGCCGTAGCTGGGCTGCTGCTGCATGGTGCGGGGTTCGCCCTGCATGTGCATGAGGCAGAGGCCGCAATCGCTGTCAGCCACGGCCTCCAGGGCACCGGGATAGCTCAGGGCGGCGATGTCGTTGATCATGTCGGCGCCGGCCGCCAGCACGGCCCGCATCACTTCCGGCTTGTAGGTATCCACCGAGAGGGGCACGCCGCAATCCTTGAGGGCCGCCAGCACCGGCAGCAGCCGCTCCAGCTCCTCTTCCGCGGTGGCCGGGATGGCGCCGGGACGGGTCGATTCGGCCCCCAGGTCCAGCATGTCGGCACCGGCCGCAATCTGGGCCCGGGCGTGGGCCGCGGCCCGTTCTGCATCGGTGGCCAGGCCGTCGCCGGAAAAGGAGTCGGGGGTGAGATTGACGATCCCCATGATCAGGGGCCGTTCCAGGGAAAGGGTGAATTTCCCGCAGCGCAAAAGGGACATGTGGACAGCAGACAAAAGAAAAGGCCGGAAGGATGATCCTCCCGGCCCCGTATTGTAACGCCTGGCAACCAGGCCGTGATCAGGCCGTGGCGGCAGCGCTGGGCGCAGCGCCCGGGGAATTGCTGTCGGCAGACGACTTGGGCGGCGTCTGGGGCGCCTTGGGCGGGCGCGGTTCCTTGCCTTCCATGATGTCGTTGATCTGGTCTGCGTCGATGGTTTCCCACTCCAGCAGGGCGGCGGTCATGGCCTCCACCTTGTCCCGGTTGTCTTCCAGCAGCTTGCGGGCAAGGCCGTACTGCTGGTCGATGATGCGGCGGATTTCCTTGTCCACCAGCTGCATGGTGGCTTCGGAAACGTTCTTGTGGGTGGTGACGGAACGGCCGAGGAACACTTCGCCTTCGTTCTCGCCATAGACCATGGGGCCCAGGGCGTCGGTCATGCCGTAGCGGGTGACCATGTCCCGGGCCATCTGGGTAGCCCGCTCGAAATCGTTGGAAGCGCCGGTGGTCATCTGGTTCATGAACACCTCTTCGGCGATGCGGCCGCCGAAGAGAATGGCGATGCGGTTCATCAGATATTCCCGGTCGTAGGCGTAACGGTCTTCCACCGGCAGCTGCATGGTGACGCCGAGGGCCCGGCCCCGGGGAATGATGGTGACCTTGTGCACCGGATCGGCCTTGGGCAGCAGCTTGGCGACAACGGCATGGCCGGACTCGTGGTAGGCCGTGTTGCGCTTTTCTTCCTCGCTCATGACCATGCTGCGGCGCTCGGCGCCCATCATGATCTTGTCCTTGGCCTTCTCGAAGTCCTCCATGTCCACCAGGCGCTTGTTGCTGCGGGCGGCAAAGAGGGCGGCTTCGTTCACCAGGTTGGCCAGATCGGCACCGGAGAAACCGGGGGTGCCGCGGGCCACGATGTCGGCACGCACGTCACCGGCCACCGGCACCTTGCGCATGTGCACCTTGAGGATTTCCTCCCGGCCGCGGATGTCGGGCAGGGGTACCACCACCTGGCGATCGAAACGGCCCGGGCGCAGCAGGGCGGGGTCGAGCACGTCGGGACGGTTGGTGGCGGCGATGACGATGATGCCGGTATGGCCCTCGAAACCGTCCATTTCCACCAGCAGCTGGTTCAGGGTCTGTTCCCGCTCGTCGTTGCCACCGCCCAGGCCGGCGCCGCGCTGGCGGCCGACGGCGTCGATTTCGTCGATGAAGATGATGCAGGGGGCGTGTTTCTTGGCGTTTTCGAACATGTCGCGGACCCGGGCCGCGCCCACGCCGACGAACATTTCCACGAAGTCGGAACCGGAGATGGAGAAGAACGGCACCTTGGCCTCGCCGGCGATGGCCTTGGCCAGCAGGGTCTTACCCGTACCCGGGTTGCCCACCATCAGCACGCCCTTGGGAATGCGGCCGCCCAGCTTCTGGAACTTGGAGGGGTCCCGCAGGAAATCCACCAGCTCGGACACTTCTTCCTTGGCCTCGTCGCAGCCGGCCACGTCGGCGAAGGTGACTGTGTTGTTGGATTCGTCCAGCATGCGGGCCTTGGACTTGCCGAAGGAAAAGGCGCCGCCCTTGCCGCCGCCCTGCATCTGGCGCATGAAGAAGACCCAGACGCCGATGAGGAGCAGCATGGGGAACCAGCTGACGAAGATGCTCATCAGCATGGAGGGTTCTTCATCCGGCTTGGCCTCGATCTTGACGCCGTACTTGAGCAGGTCGGAAACCAGCCAGATGTCGCCCGGCGAATAGGAAGTGACGCGCTTGCCTTCCGTCGTGGTGGCCTTGAGGGTGCGGCCTTCCATCACCACCTTGTTGATACGACCAGCCTTCACCTCGTCGATGAACTGGGAGTATTCCATGGAGTTCTGGGCAACCTGACGGTTGTTGAACTGATTGAACACCGTCATCAGGACCAGGCCAATCACCAGCCAGATGGCCAGGTTTTTAAACATGTTGTTCAAGTGTGCTCCTCTCGCCGCTCAACGGCGGCTAAACCTCGAATGCCACGAATGGTCCATTCTAAACCGAAAGCCGGTCTGACAGCAGGCGGGGCTATACGGACCCACCATGCTTGAGACGCCGGCCGAGCAAATAGAGTTCCGGACTGCGATCCCGGGACGACTTGGGCTTGCGTGTCGCCACCACCTCGAAGGTCTCCCGCATGGCCGCCAGGAACTCGTTGAAACCGCTGCCCTGGAAGACCTTGACGAGGAATGCGCCATCCGGCTTGAGGTGCTCCCGGGCGAATTCCAGGGCCAGTTCGCACAGATAGATGGAGCGCGCCTGATCGGAAACGTTCACCCCCGATATATTGGGGGCCATGTCCGAAAGTACAAGCCCCACCTGGCGCCCCGCCAGGCGCGACTCGAACTCCCGCAGCACCGATTCCTCGCGGAAATCCCCCTGCATGAAGTCCACACCGGCGATACCCTGCATTTCCAGAAGGTCGATGGCGAACACCTTGCCGCCCTCCCCCACCCGCTGCACGGCCACCTGACACCAGCCGCCGGGGGCCGCCCCCAGGTCCACCACCACCTCGCCGGGCTTGAGGAGTTTGTCCTTGTCGTCGATCTCGAGCAGCTTGAAGGAGGCGCGGGAACGCCAGCCCTCGGCCTTGGCCCGATGGACAAAATGATCATTGACGTGTTCTTGCAGCCACGCCTTGCTGGTCTTGGAACGTGCCATCCAGTAGAATCCGCGTTTTGAATCAGGTGCTTCCTATGCTTTCCCTCAATGCCGACCAGCGCCGCGCTCTGCGAGCCCGTGCCCATTCCCTCGACCCCGTCGTCAGCATCAGCCAGAACGGCCTCTCTGAAGGGGTGATGAAGGAGATCGACGCCTCCCTGAAGAGCCATGAGCTCATCAAGGTCCGGGTGTACAACGACAACCGGGAAGAACGGGAACAGTTCCTCCAGGAAATCTGCCAGCAACTCGACGCTGCCCCGGTGCAGCACATCGGCAAACTGCTGGTACTGTGGCGCCCCACTCTGGACGCCGCCGGCAAGCCGGTCAAGGCCGCCCCCCAGCGCCGTCCCCGCTCCGCCCCCCGCCGCACCAAGCGCAGCTTCCAGGCCTGAACAGGCACGCCGGTGGTCAGGCCACAGCAGGCCGCCGGCTCTCCACTCCCCCCAGCATCACCAGAATCAGCCCCGCCAGGCTCTGCAGCAGGTAGAGGGCGCTGGACAAGGCATGCCAGAAGGCGAACTCCGGCCCCAGGAACGCCACGTCCGGCGGCAAGGGGGGCAATTGGGCCTTGATGCCGGCAATCACCGGCTGCAGCCAGAACAGCTGGGCCGCCGCCAGCAGCCACAACACCGACAGCAACAGCAGACGCAGCCGCCGCTCGCGGCCGGCCACCTGGGTGCGACGCACATAAACCAGGAGCAGGATGCCGGCCGCCATGCCGATCCAGCCGACGATGAAGAACAGCTTGCCCGCCACTTCCCCGGCCACCAGCCTGGGCAGGCTGGCAAACAGCACCGGCGCGGCCAGGTAACCCACCGCCCACAGGGCACCGACCCAGAGGACCAACAGTCCGCGGCAGAGCGCCGTGGCCAGGCGGGACAGGACGGCAGGCTTGGTCATCTTTGGTTCAAGACAAAAACCAAGGCCCTGCCACCCCTGCCAGGACAGCGGCAGATCGGTTGAACAGGGCCCGGGACATGATGGGTTACGCCGGACTTATTCGTAACGCACGTCGAGGATTTCATACTCCCGCAGGCCGCCCGGAGCCTGCACCTGGGCGATATCGCCGGCATATTTGCCGATCAGGGCGCGGGCCAGGGGGGAGTTGAAGGAAATCTTGCTTTCCTTGATGTCCGCCTCATCCTCACCCACGATCTGGTAGGTCACCTGGGCACCGGAATCCTGGTCCTCCAGATCGACGGTGGCGCCGAAAACGCAGCGTCCGTCCGCATCCAGGGCCTGGGGATCGATGATCTGGGAATGGGAAAGCTTGCCTTCCACTTCCTGGATCCGGCCCTCGATGAAGCCCTGGCGCTCCTTGGCGGCATCGTACTCGGCATTTTCCGAGAGGTCGCCGTGGGAACGGGCTTCGGCAATGGCGGCAATGACATTGGGCCGATCCACCGTCTTCAGGCGGTGCAGTTCGGCGCGAAGTTTCTCGGCGCCCTTAACGGTCAGAGGAATCTTGCTCATAGCGCGTCTATCAAAGCAAAACCGCCGGCGCCCCGATGGGGCGTTCCCGGCGGCGAGGGTTAGGATTGATCAGGAAATCTGGGCGTGCAGCGCCTGGATGGGATAAACCACCAGTTCGCCACCCTGGCGGATACCGGCGGCAGCAGCCTCGGCACCCCAGATGGTGGTGTACATGGTGACCCGGGCGGCCAGTCCGGAAGTCCGGATGGAGCGGGAATCGTTGATGGCCTGGCGCTTCTCGTCCACCGTGTTGATGATCAGGGCAATCTCGTTGTTCTTGATCATGTCCACGATGTGGGGACGGCCTTCGGTCACCTTGTTCACCACGGTCACCGGAATGCCGGCCGCTTCCATGGCGGCACCGGTACCCCGGGTCGCCAGGATGGTAAAGCCGGCAGCGTGCAGGTCACGGGCCACATCCACGGCCTTGGTCTTGTCCGAATCCTTGACGGAGAGGAACACCTTGCCGCCGGTGGGCAGCTTGACGCCGGCCGCCAGCTGGCTCTTGACGAAGGCTTCGGCGAAGGTGGTGCCCACACCCATGACTTCGCCGGTGGACTTCATTTCCGGCCCCAGGATGGTATCGACACCGGGGAACTTGACGAAGGGAAACACCGCTTCCTTGACGGAGAAGTAAGGCGGAATCACTTCCTTGGTGATGCCCTGGCTCTTCAGGCTCTGGCCGGCCATGCAGCGGGCGGCGATCTTGGCCAGCTGCAGGCCCGTGGCCTTGGAAACGAAGGGCACGGTGCGGGAGGCGCGGGGATTCACTTCCAGCACATACACGGTGTCGTTCTGAATGGCGAACTGCACGTTCATCAGGCCGCAGACGTTGAGGGCCTTGGCCATCAGCTTGGTCTGGCGACGCAGTTCGTCGGTCACTTCCTTGGTCAGGGAGTAAGGCGGCAGGGAACAGGCGGAGTCGCCGGAGTGCACGCCGGCCTGTTCGATGTGTTCCATGACGCCGCCGATGATGACTTCGTCACCGTCGGACAGGGCATCCACGTCCACTTCGCAGGCGTCGTTCAAGAAGCGGTCCAGCAGCACGGGAGAGTCGTTGGAGACCTTCACCGCCTCGCGCATGTAGCGCTCCAGATCGGACTGCTGATGCACGATTTCCATGGCCCGGCCGCCCAGCACGTAGGAGGGGCGGACCACCAGGGGATAACCGATTTCCTGGGCCAGGGCCAGGGCGTCGGCTTCGTTGCGGGCGGTGCGGTTGGGCGGCTGCTTCAGGCCCAGCTCGTGCAGCAGCTTCTGGAAGCGTTCCCGGTCTTCGGCCGCGTCGATCATATCGGGGCTGGTACCGATGATGGGCACGCCGTTGGCCTCCAGGTCCCGCGCCAGCTTCAGCGGGGTCTGGCCGCCGTACTGGACGATGACGCCGACGGGCTTCTCCACATTGACCACTTCTAGCACGTCTTCCAGGGTCAGGGGCTCGAAGTACAGACGGTCGGAGGTGTCGTAGTCGGTGGACACGGTCTCCGGGTTGCAGTTGACCATGATGGTCTCGTAGCCGTCTTCGCGCATGGCCATGGCGGCATGCACGCAGCAGTAGTCGAACTCGATGCCCTGGCCGATGCGGTTCGGACCGCCGCCCAGGACCATGATCTTCTTCTTGTCGCTGGGCTGGGCCTCGCACTCGTCCTCGTAGGTGGAGTACATGTAGGCCGTGTTGGTGGCGAATTCGGCGGCGCAGGTATCGACGCGCTTGAACACCGGACGCACGTTGAGGGCGTGGCGACGCTCCCGCACGGCGGTCTGGGTGGTGGCCAGCAGCTTGGCCAGGCGCTTGTCGGAGAAGCCGCACTTCTTCAGCACCAGCAGCTCTTCCCGGGACAGGGAATCGACGCTGCGGCCGGCCAGGGACTTGGCCTTCAGGTGCAGGTCCTCGATCTGGGCCAGGAACCAGGGGTCGATGTGGGTCAGGCGGTGGATCTCGTCCAGGGTCATGCCGATGCGGAAGGCATCGCCCACGTACCAGATGCGCTCGGGGCCGGGTTCGGCCAGTTCGGTCTCGATCACTTCCCGGTCGGTGGTCTTCTCGTCGAAGCCGTCCACACCCACTTCCAGGCCGCGCAGGGCCTTCTGCAGGGATTCCTGCAGGGTGCGGCCGATGGCCATGACCTCGCCCACGGACTTCATCTGGGTGGTCAGGTGGAAATCGGCGGTGGGGAACTTCTCGAAGGCGAAACGGGGCACCTTGGTGACCACGTAGTCGATGGAGGGCTCGAAGGAGGCCGGGGTCTTGCCGCCGGTGATCTCGTTGGCCAGCTCGTCCAGGGTGTAGCCGACAGCCAGCTTGGCCGCCACCTTGGCGATGGGGAAGCCGGTGGCCTTGGAGGCCAGGGCGGAGGAACGGGACACCCGGGGGTTCATCTCGATGACGATCATGCGACCGTCCTTCGGACTGATGGCGAACTGCACGTTGGAGCCGCCCGTATCAACGCCGATCTCGCGCAGCACCGCGATGGAGGCGTTGCGCATGATCTGGTATTCCTTGTCCGTCAGGGTCTGGGCCGGGGCCACGGTGATGGAGTCACCGGTATGCACACCCATGGGGTCCAGGTTCTCGATGGAACAGATGATGATGCAGTTGTCCTTGCTGTCGCGGACCACTTCCATCTCATACTCTTTCCAGCCGATGAGGGACTCTTCGATGAGCAGTTCCTTGGTCGGCGAGGCTTCCAGGCCCCGTTCGCAGATGGTGACGAACTCTTCCTTGTTGTAGGCGATGCCGCCGCCGGAACCGCCCAGGGTGAAGGAGGGACGGATGATGGCCGGGAAGCCGATCATGGCCTGCACCTGCAGGGCCTCTTCCATGGAGTGGGCCACGGCGGAACGGGCGGAGCCCAGACCGATCTTGGTCATGGCGGCCTTGAACTTTTCCCGGTCCTCGGCCTTGTCGATGGCTTCCTCGGAAGCGCCGATCAGCTCGACGCCGAACTTCTCCAGCACGCCGTGCTTGGCCAGATCCAGAGCGCAGTTCAGCGCAGTCTGGCCGCCCATGGTGGGCAGCAGGGCGTCGGGACGCTCCTTTTCGATGATCTTTTCCACCACCTTCCAGGAGATGGGCTCGATGTAGGTCACATCGGCCGTTTCCGGGTCGGTCATGATGGTGGCGGGGTTGGAGTTCACCAGGATGACCCGGTAACCCTCGGCCTTCAGGGCCTTGCAGGCCTGGGCGCCGGAATAGTCGAACTCGCAGGCCTGACCGATGATGATCGGGCCGGCGCCGATGATGAGAATGCTCTTAATGTCTGTGCGCTTGGGCATGAGTTACTTTCCCTCGGCCTTTTTGTCTTGCATCAGCTTGATGAAACGGTCGAACAGATAGGCCACATCGTGGGGGCCCGGGCTCGCCTCGGGGTGGCCCTGGAAGGAGAAGGCCGGCACGTCGGTGCGGGCGATGCCTTGCAGGGAGCCGTCGAACAGGGACACGTGGGTCGCCCGCACATTGGCCGGCAGGGTGTCCACATCCACGGCAAAGCCGTGGTTCTGGCTGGTGATCAGCACCTGGTTGGTGTCCAGATCCTTGACCGGATGGTTGGCACCGTGGTGGCCGAACTTCATCTTCAGGGTCTTGGCGCCGGAAGCCAGGGCCAGCAGCTGGTGGCCCAGGCAGATGCCGTAGGTGGGCACGCCGGCCGCCAGGATTTCACGGATGGCGGTGATGGCGTAGTCACAGGGCTCGGGGTCGCCGGGGCCGTTGGAGAGGAAGACGCCATCCGGCTTGTACTTCAGCACCTCGGCCGCAGGAGTCTGGGCCGGCACCACGGTGACGTCGCAGCCGCGGGCAGCCAGCATGCGCAGGATGTTGGTCTTGACGCCGTAATCGTATGCCACCACCTTGAACTTGGCGGCGGGGGCGGCGGCGTAACCCTTCAGGGTCCACTCGCCTTCGCTGAACTGGTAGGGGGAATCGACGCTGACCACCTTGGCCAGGTCCATGCCGGCCAGACCCGGGAAAGCGCGGGCTTCGGCCAAGGCCTTGGCTTCGTCGGCCACGCCGGCGATGATGCAGCCGGCCTGGGCGCCCTTTTCGCGCAGGATGCGGGTCAGCTTGCGGGTGTCGATGCCGGCGATGGCAACGACGCCATGCTGCTTCAGATAGTCGGGCAGGGTCTGCTCGATACGCCAGTTGGAAGCGCGGATCGGCAGGTCGCGGATGACCAGGCCGGCGGCGAAGTTGGCGCGGGACTCGAAGTCCTCCGCATTGCAGCCGGTGTTGCCGATGTGGGGATAGGTGAGGGTGACAATCTGACGGCAGTAGGACGGGTCGGTCAGGATTTCCTGGTAACCGGTCATGGCCGTGTTGAACACCACTTCACCGCTGGTGGTGCCCTCGGCACCGATGGCGTAACCGCGGAACACGGTGCCGTCGGCCAGGGCAAGCAGGGCGGGCGAAAAGGCAGGAAGCAGGGACACAAAAGACTCCGGGCGGCGAATTCGTGGTACTCGTGACGCGCTGTCGGACCCCGGACAGCCCTGCCGCCACACAGGCAGGACCGGTTTCACCGGGGCACATACGCAAAGCGGGATGGGCTCAGCGCCCTCCCGCTTTCACGAATTGATTTTTTAACCGCACTATTATAGCCGACTGCCCCCTTTTGGGGCAATCGCGGCGCAGCACGTCACGGCCCGGAGCGGCTTCGCGGCCGCCCCCGGAGGAGGCTCAGCGCAGGCCCAGCACGTCCTGCATGTCGAACAGGCCATTCTTCTTGCCCGCCAGGAAGCGGGCCGCCCGCAGGCTGCCCAGGGCGTAAGGCATGCGGCTGCCGGCCTTGTGGGCGATCTCCACCCGTTCGCCGGTGCCGCAGAACATCACGTTGTGGTCGCCGACGATGTCGCCGCCGCGCACGGTGGCAAAGCCGATGGTGGAAGGATCCCGTTCGCCGGTGACGCCTTCGCGGCCGTAGATGGCGCATTCCTTCAGGTCCCGGCCCAGGGCATGGGCCACCACTTCGCCCATGCGCAGGGCGGTGCCGGAAGGGGCGTCGATCTTGTGCTTGTGGTGGGCTTCGACGATCTCGATGTCGTAGCCCTGGTTGAGAATGCGGGCCGCCACATCCAGCAGCTTGAACACCAGATTCACGCCCACCGCCATGTTGGGGGCGAAGACGACCGGGATATCCTGGGCGGCGTCGCGGATGGCGGCCTTGCCAGCCTCGTCGAAGCCGGTGGTGCCGATGATCATGGCCACGCCCAGCTTGCGGCACAGGGCCAGGTGCTCCAGGGTGCCTTCGGGGCGGGTGAAGTCGATCAGGCAGTCGGCCTGCTTCAGGGCGGTCTCGGCGCTATCCAGCACCTGGACGCCACAGGGCTGGCCCACCAGGTCGCCCGCATCCTTACCCACAGCGGGGCTGCCCGGGCGGTCAAAGGCGGCACCCAGCACCACTTCGCCATCCTTCAGGGTGGCTTCGATCAACATCCGGCCCATACGGCCGGAAGCCCCGGCCACGGCAATACGCAACTTGCTCATGAATTACAGTCCAACCTTATCCAGCATTCGTCCAAAGAAGCCCCGCTCGCTGTCGGGCGGCGGCGCCTGCACACTTCCGTCCTCGGGAATGGACCCAAGGTCGATCACCTGCTGCCGGGTCGGCGGCACCACGTCACCACCGGCCTCGCCGGCCTGGGCCGCCACCACGTCGCCACCGACGCGGGCCAGCTTGCCGTCAGCAAAGAAAACGGAGAACTTGCGGGTCTCGGTTTCCCCAGTCTTGCCCTTTTCCAGCCGATAGACGTAATCCCAGCGTTCGCCGTGGAAAATGTCCATCAACATGGGCGTCCCCAGGATGTAGCGAACCTGGTCCTTGCTCAGCCCGGGGCGCAGTTGGGCCACCATGTCCTGGGTCAGGACATTGCCCTGCTGCACATCGATTTTGTATTCGGTGACGATACGGGGAACGGAGCATCCGGCGAGCAAGGTCGAGGAAACGACCAGGGCCGAAAGGAAAATCCGGGAACTATGGCGGAAATGGCCATCAAAGGCAGGGATATGGAAGCGACTCATGCGGCAAAACGCTGGATTCCAGCGGTGTCCAAGCAAAGTGAATCGGTATATCATAGCCCAAAAAATCAGACCAACCTATCAAATAGGGTGCGACATGAGCAATTCCCAGAGCCTGAAGAGCATCGGTCTCAAGGCCACCTTTCCCCGACTCAAGATTCTGGACCTGTTCGAAAAGAGCAACGTCCGCCACCTCTCCGCCGAAGACGTCTATAAGCTCCTCATCGCCGAAGGCATGGACATCGGCCTGGCCACGGTTTACCGGGTCCTGACCCAGTTCGAGCAGGCCGGCATCCTGGAACGCCACTTTTTCGAATCCGGCCGTGCCGTCTTCGAAATGAACGAGGGCAAGCATCACGACCACCTGGTCTGCGTCAATTGCGGCCGGGTGGAAGAGTTCTACGACCCCGAGATCGAGCGGCGCCAGAACAAGATCGCCAAGGAACGGGGCTTCGCCATCCAGGAGCACGCCCTCTACCTCTACGCCGAGTGCCTCAAGGAAAACTGTCCCCACCGCAATTCCCCGGACGCCCACGTGGACAAGCACCACCTGCCTCACGACGCCTGATCCTCCAATTCCTTTGCCATGACGCCGGGGCTTGCCCCGGCTTTTATTTTGTATGGACGCCCTCCTCACCTCCACCCTGCTGGTCGCCCTGGCTGAAATCGGCGACAAGACCCAACTTCTCTCCTTCGTCCTGGCGGCACGCCTGCGCCGGCCCTGGGCCATCATCGCCGGCATCTTCGTCGCCACCGTGGCCAACCATGCCCTGGCCGGTTCCGTCGGCGCCTGGGTCGCCTCCCTGCTGAGTCCGGAAATCCTGCGCTGGTCGGTGGGCATCCTGTTCATCGCCTTCGGCCTGTGGACCCTGAAGCCGGACACCCTGGACGACGACGAGACGCCCAAGACCCTGGCCCGCGGCGCCTTCATCACAGCCCTGATCGCCTTCTTCCTGGCGGAGATGGGGGACAAGACCCAGTTCGCCACGGTGGCCCTGGCCGCCCGCTTCGATTCCCTGGCCGCCGTGGTCCTGGGCACCACCCTGGGCATGATGATCGCCAACGTGCCGGCCGTGCTGATCGGCGAAAAGCTGGCCCATCGCCTGCCTCTGGACTGGATCCGCCGCCTCGCCGCCCTGGTCTTCGTCCTGACCGGCGGCGCCACCCTGCTGACCACCGGCGCTTGACCCCCCGGGAGGGGCGGGGTATAACTTTTGTTCTACATCGTTACGCCTATGCGCCTCCATGGGGTTTTCCCGTCGATCCCTGTCCCGCCATGCGCTGGCCCTGTTCTGCCTGGGCCTGCCGGCTCTCGTCCATAGCGGCGATACGGCCACGGCCGGCCTGCGGGTGGGCCTCATGCACAGCGAACCCTGGGCCTACTACAGCCGGGACGGCGGCAACGAGCGCAAGAGCCAGCTCAGCGGCGTGTTCGTGGACATCAGCCGGGAGCTGGCCAGGGAAACCGGCCTCAGCCTGGAACTGAACACCCTGCCCTATGGCCGGGTCGGCAAGGAGCTGCAGAGCGGCGACTGCGACCTGACCTATCTGATCCGCTCCGACGACCGGGATGCCTACGTCGAGTACGCGGGCTATCTCTTCAGCTTCCACACCCTGGTGCTGGCCCGCCCCGGCAGCACCCTGCGCAGCTATGACGACCTGCAGGGCCTGCGCATCGGCCTGGTCAAGGACATCCGCCTCAACCCCCGTCTCGACGGCGACGCCGGTTTGAACAAGGTGGAAGTGCGGGACTACGAAACCCTGGTGGACATGTTCCTCAGCGGCCGCCTGGACGCCATCGCCGGCAACAGCATCTCCCTGCACCACCTGCTGCAGAAGCGGGGCTACCCGAGCCAGCCCTGGCCGCGCCTGATGCTGCAGAAGACCGAGGTGTGGGCCCAGATGTCGAAGAAATCCCCCCAGCTCGGCCACCTGCCCCGCATCCGCAGCGCGGTGGAAAAACTGCGCAGCGAAGGCTTCTTCGAGAATGCCGTGCAGCGCTACCGCCCCGCGGCGGAATCCGCGCCTCAGGCGAAGAGATCGACGCGGGAGCGGGAAACAGCCGTTTCCCTGACGCCCACGCTCTCCAGCCGATAGGCCGCCTCTCCCCTGGCCCCACCGCCAGAAGCCGCACCGGACGGACCTGCCACGGCAGCCTCCGCTGCAACCTGCGTCAATGCTTGCTATCCAGACACACCTCCGGTGGAACCGCTCCCCTCCTGGGCCGCAGCCGCCTCCGTAGCCTGTTCCTTGGCCTGCTCGGCCCGGGCGCTGCTCTCCAGCCTGGCGGCGCCTGCCGCCACGCGCCGGTCCTGGGGCGAAGGATCGGCCGGCGCCATGGCGGCGGCACGGATCTGCTGGGCCTTGGCCAGACTTTCCTCCGGCGTGCGGCCCGGCGACACATCGATGGAAACCTCTCCCGCCACCGCATACATGCGGCCGTCCGGCCCCTTGTCGTAGGTATAGCTGGCGCCGCCCTGGACCAGGGCGCCGCCGGCAGCGATGTGGGCCTGCTCGTGGGCGCGCACCTTGCGGTCCGTCTCCTTCAGCTTTTCCACCTGCCGCTGCTCGTCCTCCGACAGCTCGCTCTTCCCGGCAGCGGCGGCGAAGGGGTTCTTGCCCAGGGACTGGCCGTAGCCCCCGTTCCACTCGGCACCTGAAGCCGCCGCACTGCCACTGCCCGACGAAGATGCTCCGCTGCCGCTCTCGGCCGCCTTGGCGCCGCCGGCCGCCGGCCGCTGCACGGGTGCAGCAACGCCTCCCGTGGCGACAGGATAGACACTGGCAATGCCGGAAGCTGAGAGGGAGCCGATCATGGCAGACACTCAAGGCCGCAGCGGGGCGACAGCCCCGTTTGCGGGAAAGTAGATTACCTCACCATAGCCCAGGCCCCGGGCCGGGGCCAAGTCGGGCTCAGCCCTGACCGAGCAGTTCCTTGGCGTGCTGCCGGGTGGTGGCGGTGATTTCCACGCCGCCCAGCATGCGGGCGATTTCCTCCACCCGACCCGCTGCGTCCAGAGGCGTGACCCGGCTCTTGATGGCGGCGCCCTCCTTGGACTTGGCCACCTGCCACTGCCAGTCGGCCCGGGCCGCCACCTGGGGCAGGTGGGTGACGCACAGCACCTGGCGCTCCCGGCCCAGGCGGTGCAGCAGGCGCCCCACCACCTCGGCGACGCCGCCGCCGATGCCCACGTCCACCTCGTCGAAAATCAGGGTGGGGACGCTGGCCTGGCGGCTGGTGACCACCTGGATGGCCAGACTGATGCGGGACAGTTCGCCGCCGGAGGCCACCTTGGCCAGGGAACGGGCTTCGCTGCCCGCCAGGCCGCCGATACGGAATTCGATGTTTTCCAGGCCGTGGGCATTGCCGCCGGCCACGGGCACCAGGGCGATTTCGAAACGGCCGCCGCCCAGGGCCAGTTCCTGCATGCCCTGGCTGACCTCGTCGCCCAGGGCCTTGGCCGCCTTGGCCCGGGCCTTGGAGAGCTTGGCCGCATCCTTGTCGTATTGCTGGCGAGCCGCATCCACCCTGGCCTGCAGGGCCGCCAGGTCGCCCGCCTCGCCCAGCTCGGCGAGACGCTGCTGCCAGCGGGACAACAGTTCCGGCAGTTCCTCCGGCAGGGCGCGGAACTTGCGCGCACAACCCATGACGGCCTCCAGGCGGCGTTCCACCTCGGCCAGGCGGGCCGGGTCCAGATCCACCCGGTCGGCGTAGCGGCGCAGGGCGCTGACGGCTTCGGCCAGCTCGGCTTCGGCCGACTGCACCAGCTGGGCCACTTCGCTCAGGGCCGGGTCGTATTCGGCCAGACCGTCGAGACGGGAGGCCACGGCACGCACCTGGGCTTCGCAGGCCCCCTCGCCTTCGGCCAGCAGGCCCAGGGAAAACTGGGCCCCTTCCAGCAGGGAGGCGGCATGGGCCAGGCGCTTGTGTTCCTGGTTGAGGTTTTCCCACTCGTCGGCGGAGAAGGCCAGGGTCTCCAGTTCCCGCACCTGCCATTCCAGCTGTTCCCGCTCCCGGGCCAGGGCTTCGCCGCCTTCGGCTGCCGCATCCAGGGAATCCCGGGCGTCGCGCCAGGTGCGCCAGGCTTCGCCGACGCTGCGGGCCAGGTCGGCATGGCCGGCATGGGCGTCCAGCAGCTGGCGCTGGGCCTCGCCCCGCAACAGGGACTGGTGGGCGTGCTGGCCGTGGATGTCCACCAGCCATTCGGCGGCCTGTCGCAGTTGCTGCAGGGTGGCGGCAGAGCCGTTGATGTAGGCCCGGGAACGGCCGCCCGCATCCAGGATGCGACGCAGCAGCAGGTCATCGTCAGCGGCGAAGTCGTTCTCCGCCAGCCAGGACTTCAGTTCGGCCAGGGCACGGATGTCGAACTCGGCCCCCACTTCGGTCTTCTCGGCCCCGGCCCGCAGCAGGCCGCTGTCGGCCCGCTCGCCGAGGACGAAGGCCAGGGCGTCCACCAGGATGGACTTGCCGGCGCCGGTCTCGCCGGTGAGGGCGCCGAAGCCGCCCTGGAAATCCAGCTCCAGCCGGTCCACCAGGACGAAATCGCGAATGTTCAGACGTTGCAGCATGGTTCAGGGCCCCTTGGGACGTTTGCTCCAGTGGAGCTTCTGACGCAGCATGGCGAAGTAGCTGTAGCCGGGCGGGTGCAGGAAACAGACGTTGTAGGCGGAGCGGCGCATGCGCACGCAGTCGTCGGGACGGATGTCGAAGGCCACCTGGCCGTCAAAGTGCACCCGGGCGTCGGCGGACTGGATCACCCGCAACTCGATCTCGCAGCGGTCCGACACCGTGATCGGCCGGTTGGTCAGGGAATGGGGACAGAGGGGCACCAGGGCGATGCCGCCCAGGGTCGGGTGCAGGATGGGGCCGTTGGCCGAGAGGGCGTAGGCGGTGGAGCCGGTGGGAGTGGAGATGATGAGGCCGTCGGCCCGCAGGTTGTAGATGAACTCGCCGTCGATGAACAGCTCGAATTCGATCATGCGGCCGATGGCGCCCTTGTCCATCACCACGTCGTTGAGGGCCTGGTTGGCGCAGACTTCCTTGCCGTCCCGGATCACCTCGGCGTCCAGGATCAGGCGCTCCTCCGGCACGAAGCGGCCGTCCAGCAGGTCTTCCATGCAGGACAGCATGTCGCAGCGGGCAATGTCGGTCATGAACCCCAGGCGGCCCTGGTTCACGCCCACCAGGGGCACCTTGTAGCGGGCCAGGTGGCGGGCGGCGTTGAGCATGGTGCCGTCGCCGCCGAGGACGATGGCCAGGTCAGCATGGGCGCCGATGAACTGGAAATCGCCGGTCATCCAGCGGCTTTCCCCCACATTGGCGGCCGTGTCGGCCTCCACCAGCACCGAGACGCCCCGCTCGCTCAGATACTGGCCGAGGGAACGCAGGGATTCGGCAATTTCCGGGCTGTGGTATTTGCCAATCAGGGCAATGGTGCGGGGAAGTGCCATGGGACGCGAAGGGGAATGGTGACCGGAGCCTTTCATGGCCCGCATTAAACCACAAAACCCCCCGCCCCCGGCGGCACGGCGCGGATGCAACTCCTGGCGGCCCCGGCGATTTTCGGTAAAATCGATTCATGCTCGACAACCGCGCCCGCATCCTGCTCAAGACCCTGGTCGAACGGTACATCGCCGAAGGCCAACCGGTGGGCTCCCGCGCCCTCTCCCGCTTCTCCGGGCTGGACCTGTCGCCGGCCACCATCCGCAACGTCATGGCGGACCTGGAGGAACAGGGTTTCATCGCCAGCCCCCACACCTCCGCCGGCCGCATTCCCACGCCCCGGGGCTACCGCCTGTTCGTGGACAGCCTGCTGGCGGTGCAGCCCCTGCAGGAAAACCAGATCCACGAGATGGAAGGGCAGCTGATCCAGACCCAGCCCCAGCAGCTGATCGGCAACGCCTCCCACCTGCTCTCGGAACTGACCCAGTTTGCCGGCATCGTCGTGACACCGCGGCGCAAGACGCCGACCATCCGCCAGATCGAATTCCTCGGCCTCTCGGAAAAGCGCATCCTGCTCATCATCGTCACCACCGACGGCGACGTGCAGAACCGCATCCTGCTCACCGAACGGCCCTACTCGCCGTCGGAGCTGACGACGGCGGCCAATTACCTGAACCACAATTACGCCGGCCTGGACTTCGACCAGATCCGCCAGCGCCTCACCGGCGAAATCCAGCAGTTGCAGGACGACCTGAAGATCCTCATGGCCTCGGCCCTGGAGGCCGGCAACCAGGCCTTGAACGACAGCGCCAGCCAGTACGTCATCTCCGGCGAGAAGAACCTGCTGGAAGTGGAGGAACTGTCCTCCAACATGAAGCGGCTGCGGGAGCTGTTCGACCTCTTCGAACAGAAGACCGGCCTGGTGCGCCTGCTCGACATCTCCAACAACGCCGACGGCGTGCAGATCTACATCGGCGGCGAATCGGGCCTGGCGCCCCTGGACGAATGCAGCGTCGTCACCGCCCCCTACGAGGTGAATGGCCAAGTGGTGGGCTCCGTCGGCGTCATCGGCCCCACCCGCATGGCCTACGAGCGGGTCATCCCCATCGTGGACATCACCGCCAAGCTGCTCTCCTCCGCCCTTACCTACCAGGCCAATACCTGATGCCCTTTTTCCGTCCGGAACCCGAATTCAAGCACGGCACAGCCCCCCAGACCGGGGTTCTGCTGATCAACCTGGGCACCCCCGACGCCCCCACGGCGCCGGCCCTGCGCCGCTATCTCAAGGAATTCCTCTCCGACCCCCGGGTGGTGGAGATTCCCCGCCTCATCTGGTGGCCCATCCTCAACGGCATCATCCTCAACACCCGCCCCGCCAAGTCGGCGGCCAAGTACGCCTCCGTCTGGCTGCCCGAAGGCTCGCCCCTGCGGGTACACACGGAACGCCAGGCCAAGCTGCTCAAGGGCACCCTGGGCCAGGCCGGCCACCGCCTAGTGGTGGATTACGCCATGCGCTACGGCCAGCCTTCGGTAGCCGATGCCCTGGAGCGGCTGAAGCAGCAGAACTGCACCCGCATCCTGCTGCTGCCCCTCTATCCCCAGTACGCCGGCAGCACCTCGGCCACCGCCCTGGATGCGGCCTACGCCTGGCTGCAGCAGAGCCGCAACCAGCCGGAAATCCGCGCCGTGCGCAATTTCCACGACCATCCCGGCTACATCGCCGCCCTGGCCGCCAGCGTGCGCCAGTACTGGGCGGAGAACGGCCAGCCCGGCCCTTCCTACCGTCTCATGCTGAGCTTCCACGGCGTCCCCAAACGCACCCTGGAACTGGGGGACCCCTACCACTGCGAATGCCTGAAGACCGGCCGCCTGCTCAGCGAAGCCCTGGGCCTGCCCAAGGAGCGGGTGGAAATCTGCTTCCAGTCCCGCTTCGGCAAGGCCGAATGGCTGCAGCCCTACACCGCCCCCACCCTGCACCGGCTGGCCAAGGAAGGGGTGGAACGGGTAGACGTCATCTGCCCCGGCTTCACCTCCGACTGCCTGGAAACCCTGGAGGAGATCGCCATGGAAGGCAAGGCCGATTTCCTCGCTGCCGGCGGCAAGACCTACGGCTACATCCCCTGCCTCAACGAGCGGCCGGACTGGATCGAGGCCCTCGCCGACATCGTCACGACGCACCTTTCAGGCTGGCCCACCGGGGAAGCCCCGGACCAGGCGGCCCTGGAGCAGAGCGCCCTGCGGGCCCAGGCCCGGGGCGCCTCCCGCTGACCCCCTCTTGAAGACCGGGGCGGCGTCTCCATATTAGACAAGTCTAATCAATGAGCCCGCCATGGCCGCCCCCGAATCCCTGCACCTGGTCTGCCCCCACTGCCAGGCCGTCAATCGCCTGCCCACCCAGCGCCTGACCGAACAGCCCACCTGCGGCCGCTGCAAGGCAGCGCTGTTCACCGGCGAGCCCCTGGCAGTCAATAGCGCCGCCCTGGAGGCCCACCTGGGCCACTCCGACCTGCCCCTGCTGGTGGATTTCTGGGCCCCCTGGTGTGGCCCCTGCCGCATGATGGCTCCCGCCTTCGCCCAGGCGGCCCGGCAACTGGAACCCCATTACCGCCTGCTCAAGCTGGATACGGAAGCCGAACCGGCCATGGCCGCCCGCTTCGGCATCCGCAGCATTCCCACCCTGGCCCTCTTCCGCGGCGGCCGGGAAGTGGCCCGCCAGGCCGGCGCCATGGATGCAGCCAACCTGATCCGCTGGCTGCGCAGCGTGGACGTGTAGAAACGCCTCAACCTTTGCTCCGGGAGGCCGTAGACGAGGTAGCCACCCGCCACCCGGAGCCTCCCATGAAAATCGCCTCTGCCGACGTCCAGATGGCCGCCAGCCATGCCAGCCTGCAACACCATGAAGTCAGCGAAAGCCTGCGCGTCTGGGTCGGCGACCGGCGACCCGACTTCGAAGGCAACGGCGACTTGGCGACAGCCTCCCCGACATCGCCGGCCACCAGTGTCAGCCTGTCCCCGGAAGCCCTGGCGGCCCAGGCCCAGGACGGGGTGGAGGCTGCCGGCGCCAAGGCCGAAGAGACGCTGGAACCCAAGCTGGCCCTGCTCAAGACCCTGATCGAGTACTTCACCGGCCGCAAGATCGAGCTCCTCAGCCAGACCGATCTCAGCGCCGAAACGGGCACGCTTGCGGCCGGCCAGGCAGCGGGCGGCGTACCGGCCGACGCAGCACCGGCCAAGGCCGGCTACGGGGTTGAATACGACCACCACGAGTCCTACACGGAAATGGAACAGACCACCTTCTCCGCCCAGGGAAAGGTGCGCACCAGCGACGGCAAGGAAATCAGCTTCGACCTCAACCTGGCCATGAGCCGGCTCTACCACGAGGAAAGCAGCGTCAGCCTCCGCGCCGGCGATGCGGTGAAGAAGGACCCCCTGGTGCTCAATTTCGCCGGCACCGCCGCCCAGCTGACCGACCAGCGCTTCGCCTTCGACATCGACAGCGACGGCAAGGACGACATGGTCAACTTCACCAGCGGCGGCAGCGGTTTCCTGGTTTTCGACAAGGACGGCAACGGCAGCGCCACGGACGGCGGCGAGCTGTTCGGCACCCGCAGCGGCGACGGCTTTGCCGAACTGGCCGCCTACGACGCCGACCGCAACGGCTGGATCGACGAGAACGACCCCATTTTCGAACAGTTAAGAATCTGGATCAAAGACGGGGCTGGCCGGGACCAGCTACTTTCCCTGGCAGACAAGGGCGTGGGCGCCATCGGCCTGCAACATCTGGCCACCCCCTTCGAGGTGAAGACGGCGCAGAACCGGCTACAGGCTTCAGTGCTGGCTTCCGGCGTGTTTTTACAGCAGAATGGAGGCGTTGGCTCGATCCAACAACTGGACTTGACTGTATAGCGGCAGGACCGACAAATTAAAGCCGAGGACCAAGGGAGATTATGGCTCGTATCGCCGATTTGAAAATCTGGGTGCGCCTCACCGCAGCCATCTGGTTCATGCTCATTGCCGTATGGACAGGCATGATCGTCTGGGAATCCGAAGTCAATCGGGAAACAGCCATCGGCCAAGCCAAGGATTTTGCCGGCAGCATCCACGAAATGACCATGGCCGGCCTCACCGGCATGATGATCACCGGCACCGTCGGCCAGCGCGAAGTCTTCCTCGACCAGATCAAGCAGCTCTCCGTCATCAAGGACCTGCACGTGGTCCGCGGCGAAGCCGTGAGCAAGATTTTCGGCCCCGACACCAAGGACAAACGTCCCATGGACAGCATCGAGCAACAGGCGATGCAGAGCGGCAAGGCCTATACCGCCGTGCATGAAGAAAACGGCGCCACCTATCTGCGGGTGGTCACCCCCACCCTGGCTTCCACCAACTACCTGGGCAAGAACTGCATCATGTGCCACCAGGTGCCGGAAGGGTCCGTCCTCGGCCTGGTCAGCATGAAGGTTTCCCTCGACAAGGTGGACGCCGAGGTCAACGCCTTCCGCCTGAAGATCGCTGCCGCCGCCTTCGGTGCCAGCCTGCTGCTGCTGGCGGTGATCTACCTGTTCATCCGCCACTTCGTCACCATTCCCATCGAGCATCTGACCCACGGCCTGCAGGACATCGCCACCGGCGAAGGGGATCTCACCCGCCGCCTGGAAGTGAAGGGCCGGGACGAAGTGGGCCTGGCCGCCACCGTCTTCAATCAGGTGATGGAGAACTTCTCCACCCTGGTGCGCCAGGTCAGCCAGTCCGCCACCGAGGTTTCCGCCAAGGCCCATGCCCTGGCCCAGAGCGCCTCCCAGGTGGCCGACGGCTCCCACCAGCAGAACGAGAAGTCCGTCACTGCCGCCTCCGCCGTGGAACAGATGGTGTCGTCCATCGCCGCCATTTCCCAGAGCGCCGAGCACGTACAACAGCAGTCTCAGGAAAGCCTGAAGCGCTCCGAGGAGGGCAACAAGAGCCTGGGCCACCTGCTCGAGGAAATGAACAACGTGGAGCAGACGGTCAAGGAAATGGCCGAGTCAGTGAATGAGTTCGTGCGCAACACCGACGCCATCAACAAGATGACCCAGGAAGTGAAGGACATCGCCGAGCAGACCAACCTGCTGGCCCTCAACGCCGCCATCGAGGCGGCCCGGGCCGGCGAGCAGGGCCGGGGCTTCGCCGTGGTGGCCGACGAGGTGCGCAAACTGGCCGAGAAGTCTTCCCGCTCCGCCAGCGAGATCGATGCCATCACCGAAACCCTCTCGGCCCAGTCGGTCAATGTGCGGCGGGCCATCGAAGAGGGCCTGGGCCACCTGTCCTCCAGCCAGGCTTCGGTCACCAACGTGGCCGACATCCTGCAGGCCGCCAACGGCTCCGTCACCGAAGTGGGCCACGGCCTGGATGCCATCGCCGGCGCCACCGACGAGCAGCGTCGGGTCAGCGGCGAAGTGGCGGACAGCATCGAGGCCATCGCCGCCATGGCCCGGGAAAACAACGAATCCGTGGAGCAGACGGCTGCCGCCGCCCAGTCCCTGGAAGCCCTGGCCGATTCCCTGCAGAACACGGTGGGTCGCTTCAAGGTCTGATCCCGGACCGCCCACAATAAAACGCCCGGCAGGCACCAAGCCTCCGGGCGTTTTCTTTTGTTGCGGCGCTGCCGGCGGCGGTCAGTCCGCTATTCGATGGGCGGCAGCAACTCCAGGTCGCAGTCGAGCTCGGCGTAATCAACGCCGCCGCTGCGGGCACCGCCCCCCTCCACCGCCTTGTCGCCGAAACGGGCCAGGATCTTGTCCGCCTCCCGCAGCCGCTCCACCACCCGCGCCATGAGAGCGCGGCGCATGCGCTCGATCAGCTCTTCCGAGGCCAGTTCCAGGGCCGGGCCGCTGACCTCGAGGAAGACGGTGGACTCCAGGGTGACCACGCTGGCACTGCGCTCCGGGCTTTCCGGATGCAGGTAGGCCATTTCCCCCAGCACCTCGCCGGCCCCCAGGCGGCAGATGGCGCGCCCGTCCCGGGAGACTTCGGCATAGCCGCTGACGATGATGCCGAAGCGCCGGTCCTCGTCCCCTTCCCGCATCAACTCCACCTTGGGCGCAATCTCGCGCCAGATGCTGATGCGCAGCACCTCCCACAGTTCCACATCCTCGAAGCTGGCGAAGAAGGGCAGCTGCCGCAGCCGGTCGAAGCGGACCATGTCCCGGGCCGTGTCGTCCTCGTCCAGAATCTGGTAGCGGACGGTGGACAGGTCCTTGGCGAAATCGGCCCCGTTGCGGTAGCGGCTGTAAAGGTCCTTCTCCAGGGCCCGGCGGATGATGCCGTCCATGGCCTCCGGAATGGCCGGATTGAGGGCGCAGACCGAGGGCGTATCCATGTTCACGATCTTGTACATGAGGGCTGCCGACGTGGGGGCCCGGAAAGGCGTGCGGCCGGTGAGCAGCTGGAACAGCACCACCCCGAGGGAATAGAGGTCGGTCTTGTGGTTGAGGGGATAACCCTTGACCTGCTCCGGCGACATGTAGGCCGGCGAACCCACTCCCATGACGAAGGTGGAATCCTTGCCCACGTCCTTCTGCAGATTCAGGGCCAGGCCGAAATCGGTGATCTTGGGATTGTCGTCGGCATCGATGAGGATGTTGGCCGGCTTGATGTCCCGGTGCACCACCCCCTGGCGGAAGGCGTAGTCCAGGGCCAGGCAGCACTTGAAGATGATGCCCACCACCCGGTGCATGGGCAGCAGGCGGTCGATGGCGCAGAACTGGTCCAGGGGCGTGCCATTCACGTACTCCATGACCATGTAGGTGCGCTGCTCCCCATTGACCTCTTCCATCACCGCGTCGAAGACCCGGGTGATGTGAGGATGGTCCAGGCGCCGGGCAATGCTGCCCTCGGTCTGGAACAGCTTCAGCAGGCGCCGCGAGAGGGCCGCATTCTCCCCCCCCAGGCGCATCAGCTTGAGCGCCACCTGACGGCGCGACTCGTCCACGGCCTGCGGGTCCCGGGCCAGATAGACGATGGAGGTGGCTCCCCGTCCCAGTTCCCGGACGACTTCGTAGCGGCCGATGCGTTCCGGCATGGTTCAGTCCCCGCGAGGCGTTTTGGTCTGCATCGGCAGATGCTAGCAAAGCCCCGGCGGAGGCCGGCGGAAATTAATCACGCCCCGGGGCTTGAAATCCCCGAGAGCGCCCCCACGTGGAGAAAAGTTTTTCCGGAGAATCCCCATGCAAGATCAAAACAAGCCTCAGGAACCCCTGGAACTGGGCGGCGATGCCAATGCCCCCGAATCCGTGGCCCAGCCCGCTGCAGGCCAGACCGACACCACCCCGAGCCTGGAAGAGCTGCTGCGCCAGGCCGAACTGAACGCCCAGGAACACCACGACGCCTGGCTGCGGGCCAAGGCCGAGACCGAGAACATGCGTCGCCGGGCCCAGGAAGACATTGCCAAGGCCTCCAAGTTCGCCATCGAGAAATTCGCCGAGAGCCTGCTGCCGGTGAAGGACACCCTGGAAATGGCCCTGGCCGACACCAACCCCGACTCCCTGCGGGTCGGCGTGGACATGACCCTGAAGAACCTCCTCTCCGCCTTCGAGAAATCCGGCGTCAAGGAAGAGAACCCGGTGGGCCAGAAGTTCGACCCCAACAAGCACCAGGCCATCGGCATGGTGGAGTCCGAGCAGGAACCCAACACCGTGGTGAATGTGCTGCAAAAGGGCTACCTCATCGCCGACCGGGTGCTGCGCCCGGCCATGGTCATGGTCGCCAAGGGCAAGGACGCCTGATTTTCGGCAAAAAAGGCTGGAAACAGCCTTGAAATAGCCGACCCCACCCCCATTTGGGGTGCAGAAAGCAATTCGTATTGATTCCGGCGGGTGCGCCGGGCCGAAGGCCCCCACCGCCGCCACTCTGAAAGGACACGAAACATGGGCAAGATCATCGGTATCGACCTGGGCACCACCAACTCCTGCGTCGCCATCATGGAAGGCGGCCAGCCCAAGGTCATCGAAAACTCTGAAGGCACCCGCACCACCCCCTCCATCGTCGCCTATGCCGAAGACGGTGAAGTGCTGTGCGGCGCCCCCGCCAAGCGCCAGGCCGTGACCAACCCGCGCAACACCCTGTTCGCGGTGAAGCGCCTGATCGGTCGCCGCTTCGAGGAAAAGGAAGTGCAGAAGGACATCGCCCTGATGCCCTACAAGATCGTCAAGGCCGACAACGGTGATGCCTGGGTGGACGTGCGCGACAAGAAGATCGCCCCGCCCCAGGTTTCCGCCGAAGTGCTGCGCAAGATGAAGAAGACCGCCGAGGACTACCTGGGCGAGGAAGTGACCGAGGCCGTCATCACCGTGCCCGCCTACTTCAACGACAGCCAGCGCCAGGCCACCAAGGACGCCGGCCGTATCGCCGGTCTGGAAGTGAAGCGCATCATCAACGAACCCACCGCCGCGGCCCTGGCCTTCGGCATGGACAAGAAGCAGGGCGACAAGAAAATCGCCGTGTATGACCTGGGTGGCGGCACTTTCGACATCTCCATCATCGAAATCGCCGAAATCGACGGCGAGCACCAGTTCGAAGTGCTGTCCACCAACGGCGACACCTTCCTCGGCGGCGAAGACTTCGACCAGCGCCTGATCGACTACATCGTCACCGAATTCAAGAAGGAACAGGGCGCCGACCTGTCCAAGGACGTGCTGGCCCTGCAGCGCCTGAAGGAAGCCGCCGAAAAGGCCAAGATCGAGCTGTCCTCCTCCCAGCAGACCGAAATCAACCTGCCCTACATCACCGCTGACGCTTCCGGTCCCAAGCACCTGACCCAGAAGATCACCCGGGCCAAGTTCGAATCCCTGGTGGACGACCTGGTGGAACGCACCATCGCTCCCTGCGCCACCGCGCTGAAGGATGCCGGCATCAAGGTCAGCGACATCGACGACGTGATCCTGGTGGGCGGCCAGTCCCGCATGCCCAAGGTGCAGGACAAGGTGAAGGAGTTCTTCGGCAAGGATCCCCGCAAGGACGTGAACCCGGACGAAGCCGTGGCCGTCGGCGCTGCCATCCAGGGCGGCGTGCTGCAGGGTGAAGTGAAGGACGTGCTGCTGCTGGACGTGACTCCCCTGTCCCTGGGTATCGAAACCCTGGGCGGCATCATGACCAAGCTGATCCAGAAGAACACCACCATCCCGACCAAGGCCAGCCAGGTCTTCTCCACCGCCGACGACAACCAGAACGCCGTGACCATCCACGTGCTGCAGGGTGAGCGGGAAGTGGCTTCCGGCAACAAGAGCCTGGGCCAGTTCAACCTGTCCGACATCCCGCCGGCCCCCCGCGGCATGCCCCAGATCGAAGTCACCTTCGACATCGACGCCAACGGCATCCTGCACGTCTCCGCCAAGGACAAGGCCACCGGCAAGGAAAACAAGATCAAGATCCAGGCCTCCTCCGGCCTCTCCGAGGAAGAAGTGCAACGCATGGTGCGCGATGCCGAGCTGCACGCCGAAGAGGACAAGAAGGTCCATGAGCTGGCCGATGCCCGCAACCAGGCCGACGGCATGGTGCACATGACCAAGAAGTCCCTGACCGAGTACGGCAAGGAGCTGTCCGACGAGGAAAAGGCCGCCATCGAAGCCGCCATCAAGGAAGTGGAAGACGCCGTGCGCGGCACCGACAAGGCCGAGATCGAAGCCAAGACCCAGGCCCTGGCCGCCGCCGCCCAGAAGCTGGGCGAGAAGATGTACGCCCAGCAGCAGGCTACCGGCGGCGCCCCCGGTGCCGAAGCCGGTGCAGCTTCCGGCGGCGAGAAGACCGTGGAAGGCGACGTGGTGGATGCCGAGTTCACCGAGGTGAAGGACAAGAAGTAATCTCCTCTTCCGGTCCGACCATGGGTCGCAAGGACGTGCAAAGCCAGGCCGGAAGGCCCCTTTGCACGCTTTGCGGCCATGCCTTTTAGAGAGCTGAAATGGCAAAAAAAGATTTTTACGAAGTCCTCGGCGTCAATCGGGATGCCAGCGACGACGAGATCAAGAAGGCCTACCGCAAGCTGGCCATGAAATTCCATCCGGACCGCAATCCGGATAACCCCAAGGCCGAAGAGCAGTTCAAGGAAGCCAAGGAAGCCTACGAGATCCTCTCCGACGGCCAGAAACGGGCTGCCTACGACCAGTACGGCCACGCCGGGGTCGATCCCCAGGCCGGCGGCTTCGGCGGGAGCGGCGGCTTTGGCGGCGGCGGTTTCGGCGATGCCTTCGCCGACATCTTCGGCGACATCTTCGGCGGCCGTGCCGGCGGTGGCGGCGGTGGCCGTTCCAACATCTACCGCGGCGCCGATCTGCGCTACAACCTGGAAATCAGCCTGGAGCAGGCGGCCAAGGGGACGGAAACCAAGATCCGCATCCCCACCATGGAAGTCTGCGACACCTGCAGCGGCTCCGGTGCCAAGAGCGGCACCCAGCCCAAGACCTGCCCCACCTGCCAGGGCAGCGGCCAGGTACGGCTGCAGCAGGGCTTCTTCTCCATCCAGCAGACCTGTCCCAAGTGCCACGGCACCGGCCGCATCATTCCCGACCCCTGCGGCACCTGCCACGGCGCCGGCCGGGTCAAGCAGCACAAGACCCTGTCGGTGAAGATTCCGGCCGGGGTGGACGAAGGCGATCGCATCCGGCTTGCCGGCGAAGGGGAACACGGCGTCAATGGCGGCCCCCCGGGCGACCTTTACGTGCAGATCCACCTCAAGGCCCACTCCGTCTTCCAGCGGGACCACAACGACCTGCATTGCGAGATGCCCATCAGCTTCACCACCGCCGCCCTGGGCGGGGAAATCGAAATCCCCACCCTGGACGGTGCCGCCAAGATCAAGATCCCGGCGGAAACCCAGTCGGGCAAGGTCTTCCGCCTGCGCGGCAAGGGCATCAAGGGCGTGCGCAGCCATGTGCACGGCGACCTGCTGTGCCACGTGGTGGTGGAAACCCCGGTCAATCTCACCGAGCGCCAGAAGGAACTGCTGCGGGAACTGGAGGAGATCAGCCAGGGCGATTCCGCCAACCACAATCCGAAAGCCCAGAGCTGGATGGACAAGGTGAAGGATTTCTTCGGGCAGTAGTCCCGGAGACAAACCAGGGCGGCCTCCGGGCCGCCTTTTTTTCGGGCCGCAAAGCCAGGCGGCGTCTTGCAATCCGGCCCGACCAATGCCATAGTCCTCCCCCACAACACACCACAAAATGACGCTCAAGGAGGGAAAAATGAAGCGCTTTCGTCACCGTCTGGCATCCCTGTTAATGGCCTCCTGCGCCCTGCTGTCCGGCGCCGCCATGGCAGAGAACGGGGTCACCGACAGCACCATCACCCTCGGCATGTCCGCCCCCTTCTCCGGCCCCAACGGCATCTACGGCACGGAAATGCGGGAAAGCATCACCGCCTACTTCGAGCAGATCAACAAGGGCGGCGGCATCAACGGCCGCAAGCTGGAACTGGTTTCCCTGGACGACGGCTACGAGACCGACCGGGCCGTGGCCAATACCAAGAAGCTGATCCACGACGAAAAGGCCTTCGCCCTGCTGGCCTTCTACGGCTCCTCCCCCACCACTGCCGCCATGGAAGTGTTCTCCGGCGCCAAGGTGCCCCTGGTGGGCACCATCTCCGGCGCCGAAACCCTGCGCAACCCGGTGAACCGCTACATGTTCAACGTGCGCGCCAGCTATGCCAACGAAACCGATGCCATCGTCAGCCAGCTGGCCTCCCTCGGCCTGAAGAACATCGCCGTCTTCTACCAGAACGACGGCTTCGGCAAGTCCGGCTTGGACGGCGTCACCGCCGCCCTGAAGAAGCACGGCCTGGCCCCCTCCGCCGTCGGCACCGTGGAACGCAATTCCCTGGACGTGGCCAAGGCGGTGGAAGCCATTTCCAAGGTCACGCCCCAGGCCGTGATCATGGTCACCCTGTACAAGCCCACCGCCGAGTTCGTGCGCCAGATGCGCAAGCACGGCCAGAACCCCCAGTTCATGACCCTCTCCCCGGTGGGCGCCGACCTGCTGGTGAAGGAACTGGGCAACGACGCCCGGGGCATCGGCATCTCCCAGGTCATGCCCTATCCCTGGAACGACTCCAACCCCCTGGTGCGGGAATACCGCAAGCTGATGACCACCATGGGCAAGCAGAGCCAGTCTCCCTACTACGGCGTCGAGGGCTATGCCATGGCCAAGGTCATGGTGGAAGGCATCAAGCGAGCCGGCAAGGACCTCACCCGGGACAAGCTGACCACGGCCCTGGAAAGCATGGGCAGCTATGACCTGGGCGGCTACCGGGTCAGCTACTCCACCAGCGACCACAACGGTTCCCGCTTCGTGGACCTGACGGTGATCGGCAACGGCGGCAAGGTCCTGCGCTAGACCGACCAAGCATAGAAAAAGCCCGCCGATGGCGGGCTTTTTTGTTTCCCCCGTTCCCGACGGGAGGCGGATACGAAAGAGCGGAAGACGGCCCGGCTTCAGGCCCTGCGCCAGGTGGTGCCCTGGGCGGAGTCCTCGAGCACGATGCCGGCAGCCAGCAGTTCGGCCCGCAGACGGTCGGCCTCGGCAAAGTTCTTCGCCTTCTTGGCATCGATGCGGGCCTGGATGCGGGCCTCGATCTCCGCCGGGCTGAGGCCATCGGCCGCATCCGGCGTGGCGCCCTGCAGGAAGGCCTGGGGATCGCGCTGCAGCAGCCCCAGCACCCCGGCCAGGGCCTTCAGCTGGGCCGCCACGGCTGAGTCCTTGCTGCGATTGGCCTCGTTAGCCAGGTCGAACAGCACCGCCAGGGCTTCCGGCGTGTTGAAGTCGTCGTCCATGGCCGCCTGGAAGCGCTGGGCATGGGCCTCGTTCCAGTCCACCGCCACCGCTTCCGCCGGCGCCGCCTTGAGGGCGGTGTACAACCGGGTCAGGGCCTGCCGGGCGTCGTCCAGATGGGCGTCGGAATAGTTGAGGGGGCTGCGGTAGTGGGCGCGCAGGATGAAGAAGCGCACCACTTCGGCGTCGTACTTCTTCAGCACGTCGCGGATGGTGAAGAAGTTGCCCAGGGACTTGGACATCTTCTCGTCGTCCACTCGCACGAAGCCGTTGTGCATCCAGTAATTGACGAAGGTGCAACCGTGGGCCCCTTCGGACTGGGCAATCTCGTTCTCGTGATGGGGGAACTGCAGATCCTGGCCGCCGCCGTGGATGTCGAAATGCTTGCCCAGCAAATCGGAGCTCATGGCCGAGCACTCGATGTGCCAGCCGGGACGGCCGGCGCCCCAGGGGGATTCCCAGGCGGGCTCACCTGCCTTGGCGTGCTTCCACAGCACGAAGTCCAGGGGGTCCTGCTTGGCCGAATCCACTTCCACCCGCTCGCCGGCCCGCAGGTCGTCCAGGGACTTGCCGGAGAGGCGGCCGTAACCGGGGAACTTGCGCACCGAGAAATTCACGTCGCCGTCGGCGGCCTTGTAGGCCAGGCCGTTGGCTTCCAGCTGGCCGATGAGACCCAGCATCTGGGGCACGTACTCGGTGGCCCGGGGTTCGTGGGTGGGCTTCTGCACGCCCAGGGCGGCGGCATCCTCATCCATGGCCGCGATGAAGCGGTCGGTCAGCTGGCCGATGGTCTCGCCGTTTTCCACGGCCCGGCGGATGATCTTGTCGTCGATGTCGGTGATGTTGCGGACGTAGGTCACGTCCAGACCGCTGGCCCGCAGCCAGCGATAGACGGCATCGAATACCACCAGCACCCGGGCGTGGCCCAGGTGGCAGAAATCGTAAACCGTCATGCCGCAGACATACATTTTCACCTTGCCGGCTTCAATGGGGACGAATTCCTGCTTTTCCCGGGCGATGGTGTTATAGATTTTCAGCATGGGCAGAAAGAAAAATGGGGATTATCGGATGGGCAAAAGAAAGGGCGGGAGCTTACCCGCCCGACGGCAGGCCTGGACACAAGCGGCAACTGCCGTGGAACCCGGGGGGCGGACGGCGCCGAAATTCACCAGGTCGATGGCCCGGCAACTTCGCTCCGGCGCCCTTCTTTGTTAGAATCGGGCAGTTTTGCGAAAAGCCTGAAAAAAGCCGTTCGGCGTTCGCTTCGGCATATGCAAAACACCGTCAAATCGTCCGAGAGAGTATAACACAACGATGGGTTCCCACTTTTCGCCAGCTGCCCGCCTGCCGCGCCATTCCAGCCGTTCCCGGCTGCTTCCGGCCCTGCTGATCGGCGCCCTGATCGGGCTCGGTTCCGCCAACATTTCCCTGGCGGCCGACGTTGCCATCACCGATATCCAGAAGATGGTCAGACAGGGACAGAACGCCCAGGCCCTGGAAAAAGTGGATGCCTACATCGCCACCCGTCCCAAGGACGCCCAGGGACGCTTCCTGCGCGGCATCATCCTCACCGAGCTGAATCGCAACAATGAGGCCATCGCGGTCTTCACCAAGCTCACCGAGGATTTCCCGGAACTGCCGGAGCCCTACAACAACCTGGCCGTGCTCTACGCCCAGCAGAAGCAGTACGACAAGGCCCGCACCGCCCTGGAAATGGCCATCCGCACCCATCCTTCCTACGCCGTGGCCCACGAGAACCTGGGCGACGTCTATGCCAAGCTGGCCAGCCAGGCCTACGACAAGGCGCTGCAACTGGACTCCTCCAATGCCCACGCCCAGTCCAAGCTGTCCCTGATCCGCGAAATGATCGGCTCTTCCCGGGCTCCCGGCGGCAAGGTACCCGCTGCCGCCGCGCCTGCTGCCGCTCCGACGCCAGCCCCTGCCCCGGCGCCTGCTGCCGCCGCCCCGGCGCCGACCCCGGCTCCCGCCCCCGTCCCGGCCGCTGCTGCGGCCAAGGCACCGGAAGCGGCCAAGGGCACGCCGGCCAAGGTCACCGTGCTGGACAAGCCGGAGAAGGAAAAGCCCGCCGCCGAACCGGCCAAGGCCGAAAAGCCCGCTCCTGCAGCCGCCAAGGCTGAAGCCGCCGACGAAGGCGCCGTCACCAAGGCCGTGCAGAACTGGGCAGCCGCCTGGTCGCGCAAGGACGTGAAGGGCTATCTCTCCTTCTACGCCCCCGATTTCCAGGCCCCCGGCGGCAACCGCAAGGCCTGGGAGAAGGAACGGGCCAGCCGTATCGACAAGCCCGGCAAGCTGCAGGTATCGGTCGAGGACATCAAGGTCAGCCAGAACGGCGACAAGGCCACGGTGCGCTTCAAGCAGAATTACACCTCCGCCACGCTCAAATCCTCCGCCGCCAAGACCCTCGTGCTGCAGCGTAGCGGTGGCAAATGGCTGATCCAGCAGGAAAAAGTAGGTAGCTGATGTCCTTGATGTACACCCGGGGCAACTCCGGCCGGCGCTTCCGCCGCACCGTAGTTGCCCTGATCGTTTTGGTTGCCGCCGGCGCCGCCTGGAAGGCCAATGCCCTGTGGCGCTACAAGCACGGCAACGGCAGCAGCGAGGCCGACCTTTCCCTGCCGGCCGACGGCGCCACCTATTCCGATTCCGGCGCCGGCCTGCAAGGCCCGGAGCCCATGCTGGCGCGCATTTTCGACGAGATCGAACGCAACCGGCTGGACAAGGCCCTGGTCCTCACCGACACCCTGCTGGAGCGCTTTCCCAAGTTCCGCCTGGGCCACCTGATCAAGGGCGACCTGCTGCTGGCCCGTACCCGGCCCCTGGAAACCTTCGGCAACGCCCCCGGCGCCCCCCAGGACAAGCTGGCGGACCTGCGGGCCGAGGCCATGGTGCGTCTGCGCGGCTACAAGGACAAACCCCAGGCCGACGCGGTGCCCCGCTACCTGATGCAGATGGTGCCGGAGCAGAAATACGCGGTGGTGGTGGACACCCAGAAGTCCCGGCTCTACCTCTACGAGAACGACCTGAAGGCTGGCCGCCCCCGCTTTGTCGCCGACTACTACATCACCCAGGGCAAGCTGGGCGCCGAGAAATTCCGCGAAGGCGACAAGAAGACCCCCATCGGCGTCTACCACGTCACCTCCAGCCTGCCCCGGGAGAAGCTGGCCGACCTCTACGGCAGCGGCGCCTTCCCCATCAACTACCCCAACGAGTGGGACAAGCAGCAGGGCCGCAACGGCCACGGCATCTGGCTGCACGGCACCCCCTCGGACACCTTCTCCCGCCCGCCCCGGGCCTCCGACGGCTGCGTCGTGCTGGCCAATCCGGACCTGGACGCCCTGGCCAAGAACCTGCAGGTGGGCCTGACCCCGGTGATCATCAGCAATTCCGTGGAATGGCTGTCCCTGGACGACTGGAACAAGGAACGGAACGAGCTGAACAAGAAGATTGACGCCTGGCGGGCCGACTGGGAGAGCAAGGATGTGGACAAGTTCCTCTCCCACTACTCCGCCAGCTTCAAGAACGGCCAGCAGAACCTGGCGGATTTCGCCCAGCAGAAGCGCCAGGTCAACGCCAGCAAGGAATGGATCAAGGTCAAGCTGACCGGCATGTCCATGTTCCGCGCCCCGGACAAGGAAGACTACGTGGTGGTCACCTTCGAACAGGACTACCGCAGCAACAACCTCAACAACCAGATGAAGAAACGCCAATACTGGGTGCGGGAAAACGGCACCTGGAAAATCATCTACGAAGGAGCCGCCTGATGTTCAAATCCCTGCACCGCGCCGCCGCCGGCCTGCTGCTGGCCCTGGTCGCCCCCCTGGTCCTGGCAGCCAATCCCCAGGTGGAAATCCAGACCAACCAGGGGCGCATCGTCCTCGAGCTGTATGCGGACAAGGCGCCCAAGACCGTGGACAACTTCCTGCAATACACCAAGGACGGCTTCTACGACGGCACCATCTTCCACCGGGTCATCGACGGCTTCATGATCCAGGGCGGCGGCTTCACCCCGGACATGACCCAGAAGGCCACCCGGGCGCCCATCGAGAACGAGGCCAAGAACGGCCTGAAGAACGACATCGGCACCATCGCCATGGCCCGCACCAACAATCCCCACTCCGCCACGGCCCAGTTCTTCATCAATCTGGTGGACAACCGCAACCTGGACTATCCCTCCTTCGACGGCTGGGGCTACACCGTCTTCGGCAAGGTGCGCGAAGGCATCGACGTGGTGAAGAAGATCGGCCAGGTGCGCACCGGCAACCAGGGCGGGCACCAGAACGTCCCCGCCTCCCCGGTGGTGATCCAGTCCGTCAAGCTGCTCCCGGAAAAGAAATAAACCCGGCGGGCCCGTCCCGCCACCCTCACCCCCGGCCCCTCGTTGCGAGGGCGAGGGGCAATTCGGGCGTCGCCAGCGGCGGCGTCCACCCAGCATCGAAAGGCAAGCTCATGATCAAACTGCACACCAACTTCGGCGTCATCGGCCTGGAACTGGATGCCGAAAAGGCCCCGGAAACCGTGAAGAACTTCATTTCCTACGTGGAAGCCGGCCACTACGACAACACCATCTTCCACCGGGTCATCAACGGCTTCATGATCCAGGGCGGCGGCTTCGAGCCCGGCATGAAGCAGAAGGACACCCAGGCCCCGATCAAGAATGAGGCCGACAACGGCCTGAAGAACGACGTCTACACCATCGCCATGGCCCGCACCAACGATCCCCATTCCGCCACGGCCCAGTTCTTCATCAACGTCAAGAACAACGATTTCCTCAACCACACCTCCCCCTCCGCCAGCGGCTGGGGCTACTGCGTCTTCGGCAAGGTGGTCGAAGGCACCGAGGTGGTGGATCAGATCAAGGGCGTCAAGACCGGCCGCAGCGGCTTCCACCAGGACGTGCCGGTGGAAGACGTGATCATCGAACGCGCTGAAGTCGTCTAAGCAGCCCGCCGTACCGGGGCGCGAGCCATCATCACACCCTCGCGCCCCATGCTCTACTTCATCTCCGATCTCCACCTCTCGCCGGCAGTCCCGGGCATCACCGCCCTCTTCCTCGACTTCCTGGCCTCCCTGCCCGGCCGCCAGGCCAGCAGCCTCTACATCCTCGGCGACTTCTTCGACCACTGGGTCGGCGACGACGACTGCACCGATCCCTACAACGCCCGCATCATCGCCGCCCTGCGCCAGGCCGCCGACCAGGGCATCGAACTCAATCTGCTGCACGGCAACCGGGACTTCCTCCTGGGTCAGGACTTCGCCACCGCCGCCGGCCTGCGCCTGCTGCCCGACCCCTATGTGCTGTCCGTGGTCACCTGGCAGTTCGTCCTCAGCCACGGCGACATCCTGTGCACCGACGACAGGGACTACCAGGACTTCCGCACCCAGGTGCGCGGCGCGGCCTGGCAGGGCGAGTTCCTGGCCAAGCCCCTGGCGGAACGCAAGGCCATCGCCGCCGCCCTGCGCCAGCGCTCCGAAGCCATCAAGGCGGAAAAGCGGGACGGCGCCGACTACCTGATGGACGTCAACGCCGTCACGGTGGAAGACTTTCTGCGCGACAACGGCTACGCCACCCTGATCCACGGCCACACCCACCGCCCGGACCGCCACGACCACATCGTGGACGGCATCCATTGCGAGCGCTGGGTCCTCGCCGACTGGCGCCAGGACGCCAGCCGGGCCTGGGGCGACTGCCTGGTGTGGGACGGCGAGACCCTGCAGCGGGAAAGCCTGCAACTTCCCCTGGCCTGATCCGCCACGGGGCGGCCTGCGTAATAACCACAAGCCCCTCGGGGTTGACCAAAGCGCCCATCCCCCGTAAATTCAACTCCGCGATCCCACGAAGGGGAGTAGCTGAACCGCCGGAAGTCGTCAGTACGGGAATGAAAGTTCCCCGGCCCGGTGGGTGGTTCCAGAGGCGCGACATCCAGAGCGCCGACGCAACCCAAGCGAGACCTTTGCCGCCAACGGCAAAGGTTTTTTGCGTTTACGGGCGGCGAGGATCGGTTAATCTCGATCTTATGCAAAAGGAACCGTCATGAAAAAGCTGCTCTCGCTCCTCTTCTTCAAGCTCCGTCTGGCCCTCCTGGCCGGCATCGGACGCTTCGTCATCCTCCCCATTTTCAAGGCCCTCTTCTCAGCCATTGTCCGCCGCCTGGCGCGCCAGGCCGACGCCGTGCGCCGCGCCCAGGCAGAAGCGGAACCGGCCTTCGCGCCGGCCTACGCCCGGGCCTCCAGCGCTCCCCGCCAGCCCGTCACCCTGAACGGGGAATGGCGCCGCATCGACCCGGCCAGCGACCGCCGGCAGAACTGGTAAGGAGGCGCCATGGCTGAAAGCATCGGCAACCTGTGGTGGTGGGTCGGCTTTGCCGTCTTCGTCGTCGTCGCCATCGTGGTGGACCTGGTGGCCCTGGAAAAGAAGGGAGGCCGGGCCGTTACCGCCCGCCAGGCCCTGGCCTGGTCGGCCCTGTGGGTAAGCCTGGCCCTCATTTTCTGCGCCATCCTGTGGGGCTGGCTGGACCACAGCGTGGGCAGGGAAGTGGCCAACCTGAAGGCCACCGAGTTCCTCACCGGCTACCTGATCGAGAAATCCCTGTCGGTGGACAACATCTTCGTCTTCCTGATGATCTTCACCGCCTTCGTGGTACCGGCGGAGCAGCAGAAGAAGGCCCTCATCGTCGGCGTCATCCTGGCCGTGGTGCTGCGGGCCGTCATGATCCTCATCGGCGCCTGGCTGATTTCCCAGTTCAGCTGGATCCTCTACGTCTTCGGCGCCTTCCTGCTCGTCACCGGCATCAAGATGGCCCTGCCCGGCGAGCATGAGCCGGACATCGAGCAGAATCCGGTGCTCAAGTGGATGCGCGGCCACCTGAAGATCCTGCCCCAGTACGATGGCGACCGTCTGTCGGTGTGGAAGGACGGGGTGCGCTGGTTCACGCCCCTGTTCGTGGTGGTGGTGCTGATCGGGGTCACCGACGTGATCTTCGCCGTGGATTCCATTCCGGCCATTTTCGCCGTGACCACGGACCCCTTCATCGTCATGACCTCCAACATCTTCGCCATCCTCGGCCTGCGGGCCCTGTACTTCCTGCTGGCGGACATGGCCTCCCGCTTCCACCTGCTCAAGTACGGTCTGGCGGCGGTGCTCTGCTTCATCGGCGTGAAGATGCTGATCGTCAAGTGGTTCCACATCCCGGTGTTCGTCTCCCTGGGCGCCGTGGCCGGCATCCTGGCGGTCTCCATCGTCGCCTCCCTGCTGCGGCCGGAGCAAGCCACGGCCGGGAATCGGTAGCAGGAGGGGCCTGGCTAGGCGTGCCGCCGCAGGCAGTACACGGAGTACGGCAAGGCGGCACAACGACGCCAGGCACCTGCTGATGCCGGTTCCCCCCATGGGCCGTGAGATAATCGCGGCCCATGGAAACCAACACCCACACCGCCGCCCTGGAAATCCTGCACCGGGTTTTCGGCTACACCGCCTTCCGCGGCAGCCAGGGCGACATCGTCGGCCACGTGGCCGACGGCGGCGACGCCCTGGTGCTGATGCCCACCGGCGGCGGCAAATCCCTCTGCTACCAGATTCCCGCCCTGCTGCGCCACGGCTGCGGCGTGGTCATCTCGCCCCTGATCGCCCTGATGCAGGACCAGGTGGACGCCCTCACCCAGCTCGGCGTCAAGGCGGCCTACCTCAATTCCACCCTGGACTGGCAGCAGGTACAGGAAGTGGAGCGGCGCGTCCTCTGCGGCGACCTGGACCTGCTCTACGTGGCCCCGGAACGCCTGCTCACCGACCGCTGCCTCTCCCTGCTGGACAAGCTGGAAGAGGACAAGCGCCTGGCCCTCTTCGCCATCGACGAAGCCCACTGCGTCTCCCAGTGGGGCCACGACTTCCGCCCCGAATACCTGCAGCTCTCGGCCCTGCACAACCGCTACCCGGATGTGCCCCGCATCGCCCTCACCGCCACCGCCGACACGGCCACCCGGGAGGAAATGCGGGTGCGCCTGGGGCTGACCGAAGCCCGGGTCTTCGTCGCCAGCTTCGACCGGCCCAACATCCGCTACCTCATCGTCGAGAAAGATAATCCTCGCAAGCAGCTGCTCGGCTTCCTCGCCAACCATAAGGGCGAGGCCGGCATCGTCTACTGCCTGTCGCGCAAGAAGGTGGAAGAGACCGCCGCCTGGCTTACGAGCCAGGGCATCCCCGCCCTGCCCTACCACGCCGGCCTGCCGGCCGAGGTGCGGGCCGACAACCAGCGCACCTTCCTGCGGGAAGAAGGCATCACCATGGTGGCCACCATCGCCTTCGGCATGGGCATCGACAAGCCCGACGTGCGCTTCGTCGCCCACCTGGACCTGCCCAAGAGCCTGGAAGCCTACTACCAGGAAACGGGCCGGGCCGGCCGCGACGGCGAACCGGCCGAAGCCTGGATGGCCTACGGCCTGCAGGACGTGGTGCTGCAACGCTCCCGCATCGAGGATTCCGTCGCCCCGGAAGAACAGAAGCGCCTGGAAGCCCAGAAGCTCAACGCCCTCCTGGCCTACGCCGAATCCCCCCGCTGCCGCCGGGTGGTGCTGCTCGACTACTTCGGCGAAGCCAGCGAGCCTTGCAACAACTGCGACGTCTGCCTCACCCCGCCGGAACTGTGGGACGGCACCGTGGCCGCCCAGAAGGCTCTCTCCGTGGTCTATCGCACCGGCCAGCGCTTCGGCGTGGTGCACCTCATCGACGTGCTGCGGGGCAAGGTCAGCGACAAGGTCAAGCAGTGGGGCCACGACGCCCTGCCCACCTTCGGCGTCGGTGCCGACCTGGACGACGGGGCCTGGCGCGCCGTCTTCCGCCAGCTGGTGGCCGGCGGCATGCTCACCGCAGACCTGGCCGAACACGGCGCCATGAAGCTCACCGATGCCGCCCGCCCGGTGCTGAGAGGCGAACAGACCCTGCAGATGCGCCGCCACGTGGCGCGCAAGGGTGGCAGCAGCAAGAGCCGCAGCGAGCGGGCGCCGACCAAGCTGGACGACATGACCCTGGAAGACCAGTCCCTGTTCGAAGACCTGCGCCAGTGGCGCGCCGCCACCGCCAAGGAACAGGGCGTGCCGGCCTACGTCATCCTGCACGACAAGACCTTGAAGGAACTGGCGGAAGAACGGCCCACCACCCGGGATCAGCTGATGAACATCTCCGGCATGGGCACCGCCAAGCTGGAACGCTACGGCGACGACCTGCTGGGCATCATCCGGGCAGCCTGAGCCGTCCGGGTGGCGGCGATGGATTCAAACGCTACTGCCCGATGAGGCAATAGGGACGCCACTCTTCGGCATGGCAAGGCCGGGAGCGGCGTCCAGCCTGCCTCCCAGGCCACCCCACTTTCAGGAACTGCTACCGGTTCCCCACTCGGCCACAAAGTCCGCCTGGAATTGCCGCAGCCATTGCAGCCTTTCCTCCCCCAGGCGGCGACCTGCCGCCGTCTGCATGGTGGCCGGCAGGATCGCCAGCTTCACCTCGATGTGGTCCAGGGCGTAGGCCTTGTCGTCCAGCTCCCGCGCGGCCCCCAGCGGGTCGCCGGCATGGGCCAGAGCCGAACCCAGACGCCCCGCCGTGTAGAACAGCCGGGCCAATCCCACCGCTCCCAAAGCATCCAGCCGGTCCGCATCCTGGACGATCTTGGCTTCGATGGTGGTGGGCGCGATGCCCGCCGAAAAACTGTGGGCCTCGATGGCATGGGCCACGGCGGCCAGTTTCTCTGCCGGAAAACCGGCTTCCCTGAGTTTTTCCACCGCCAACTCCGCCGCCAGGGTGGAGGCTCTGGAGCGGTCCGGGTGGTTCTTCGGCAGATTGACCAGATCGTGCAGATAGCAGGCCGCCATCACCACCAGGGCATCGGCCTCGGCATGGTCCTGCAGCAGGGTCTGGGCGGTCTGCCAGACCCGGTGCAGGTGGTTGAGGTCGTGGGCGCCGTCGTCATGGCTGTCGGCAATGGCGAGAGCGGCAAGGTGGCGAGACCAGTCGCCGGATGATTCACTCATTGAAGGCACATTCAGGACAGTGAAGGCGCCATTCTAAGGCCCCGGCAGCATGGCCGGAGTCATGCCCCGCCCGGGCCTGATTTCAACCGGCAAATACCTTGCGGATGGTTGCTTCGTCGGGCATGGCGCTCACATGCCAGCGGACCAAAGTGATCCCGGCGGCAGCCAGTGCCTTTTCCTTCTTTGCATCCGCCTCCATCCGCGCTGCCCGCTCGTGGCTTTTTTCGTCCAGTTCGATGGCCGCCACGATGCTGGAATCCTTGAGGCAAACCAGGAAATCGAGGCTCATGCGGTTGATGCGGTTGTTCCATTCATGGAATCTGAACCCCTTCTTCACGCCGAGCACCCGGGAAAGCTGGACCTGGGCCAGCACCATACACTCGGGCAAGGCGGCAACCAGCCGGTGATAAAGCACCTGCTCTGGTTGGGACAAGGGCTTCTTGGCATAGAAGGGCCATGCCTCGGCCCCCTTGCCGGACATTCGCCGCAGCAGTAGAACAGCAATGCCGGCAATGACGAGGAAAACAACAACAGCGACAGGAACCAGTTGCTTCAGCACGAGAGCCTCTCCGGATGCGTCCAGCGTTGCCATATCCCCGGGGTGGGAAGCGATGAAACCTGCTCGCGATTATGACAAACAACTTTCCAAAAAAGCCAGAGGCGGCTTCAGACGCCGGACCTTAACCGCCCAATCCCTGCATCTCCCCCATCAACGCCCCATGCCAGGCCAGCTCGTCTGCTGCCAGGTCCGGGTCCCGATACTGGCGCAGGGTCTGGACGATGACGCCGTCGCCGCGAAATTTGTACTGGGTGTCCATCAGCAGCACGTCCAGGGGCTCCGGGTTCACCGTGACGTAGCAGAGATTGTCCGGCAAGGCCGGTTCTGCCGTCTTGCCGGCGGCCCGGGCGGCGATTTCCTTGGCGACGATGCGGCCCATGCGGTTGGCCACGTGGCCGCTCTTGGGGTAGTGGCCGAAGAGGGGCGAGACGGCGCCGACGGCGTCGCCGATGACGAAGATGCGCTCGTCGGCCCGGCTCTGCAGGCTGGTGCCGCGCACCTGGGCCCAGCCGGTGTTCTTGCCGCCGCTCTTGTCACCATCGTCCGGCCCCACCAGCCCGGCCTGCCAGGCGATGTCGCCGGCCTGCTGGGGCGGCATGAGGATGGCCTCGTCCCAGCCGAATTCGCCGGCGGCGGTAACGATGCGGCGGGCGCCCAGGTCCACCCGGCGCACCAGGGCGTGGGGCACGTAGTGGATCTGGTCCTTGAAGTATTCGTTGAAGACCTTGGCGTAGCCCGGGTTGGGCGGATTGGCATCGAGCAGGGTGATGCGGGCGGGAATCCTGTTCAGCTGGAAGTGCCGGGCCAGCAGCACCGCCCGCTCGAAGGGGGCCGGCGGGCAGCGGTAGGGATAGGGCGGCACGGTCATCAGCAGGTCGCCGCCCTTGAAGGCGGCCAGCCGGGTCTTGAGGGCGGCGAACTCGGGTCCGGCGGTGTAGGCCGGGGCGTAGCGGCTGCGGGCCAGGGCCGCGGCCTCCCGGCCGGCGGCATCGTCGCCGAACCAGGCGCTATAGTCGTGGCGGATGCCGGGGGAGAGGATCAGCCAGTCGTACTCCAGGTGCCCCTGGTTGGTGAGCACCTGGCGCCGGTCCCGGTCCACGCCGCTGACTTCGGCCTGGAGGAAGGTGTAGCCGAGGCGGCCGGCCACCTGGCGGTAGTCGAAGCTCAGGGCGGCGCCATCCGCCTGACCCACCAGCCAGTGGTTGCTGCGGGGGCAGGACCAGAAGGCGGGCAGCCGTTCCAGCAGTTCCACTTCCAGCTGGGGCGCCTCCTGGCGCAGATGGCGGGCGGCGGCGAGGCCGCCCCAGCCGCCGCCGACGATGAGCACCCGGCCGCCCTTGCCCGGGACGGTTGCGGGGGCAGCGGCCCGCGCCAGGGGCATGGCGCCGAGGGCGCCCAGGGCGGCGGTGGCAGTGAGGAAGTGACGGCGGCTCGGCTTCATGGCTCGTGATCGCAACGGGAAAGCGCCAGTCTAGCCAAGGACGCCGCCGGGCGACCTGACGCGCATCAATTCACAGCCCTTGCTCCCGGGCGACGGCAGCGGTAAAACCGAACCATGGAATTTGAAAGCAAGCACCGGAGTGCGCCCGGGCCGGCCGCCGCCTAAGCTGGCCCCGTCGCCTTGCCGGAGCATCCCCATGAAAAACGCCGCCCACGCCCAATCCGCCCCCAACCAGCCCGCCGCCCAGGCCGGCGATGCAGCCACCGACGCCGTCGCCGGTGCCGCGACAATCACCGCCGACCCGCGCTGGGCGGCCCTCTGCGCCCGGGACCCGGCGGCTGAAGGCCGGTTCGTCTACGCCGTGCGCAGCACCGGCATCTACTGTCGCCCCACCTGCCCCTCCCGCCGGCCCAAACCGGAGAACGTGCAGTTCTTCGCCGACGGGGAGGCCGCGGCCACCGCCGGCTTCCGTCCCTGCCGCCGCTGCCGGCCGGAGGAGGCGCCCCTGGCCCAGCGCCAGGCTGCCGTGGTGGCCGATCTGTGCCGCTTCATCGAGGCCGCCGAGACGCCCCCTACCCTGGCCCGGCTGGCGGCCCGGGCCGGCCTCAGCCCCCACCATCTGCACCGCCTGTTCCAGGCCCACACCGGCCTCACTCCCGGCGCCTATGCCAAGGCCCGGCGGGCCGAGCGCCTGCGCCAGAACCTGGCCGCCGGCCAGGGAGTGACCGAGGCCGCCTACGGCGCCGGCTACAACGCCAGCAGCCGCCTCTACAGCGAGGCCGGACGGGTGCTGGGCATGACGCCGGGGCGCTTCCGCCAGGGCGGCGTCGCCGAGGAAATTCGCTTCGCCGTGGCCCAGACCTCCCTCGGTGCCCTGCTGGCGGCCCGCAGCGCCCGGGGACTGTGCGCCATCCTGCTGGGGGATGATCCCCTGGGCCTGGTGGCGGACCTGCAGGCCCGTTTCCCCAAGGCCCGGCTGATCGGCAGCGGGCCGGAGGAGGAAGGGCAAACGGCAGGTGAAACGGGCAGCGCCGACTTCGCCGCCTGGGTCGCCCAGGTGGTGGGCCTGGTGGAAGCCCCCCGGCTGGGACTGGCCCTGCCCCTCGATCTCCAGGGCACCGCCTTTCAACGCCGCGTCTGGCAAGCCTTGCAGGCCATCCCCCCCGGAGAGACCCGCAGCTACACCGAAATCGCCCGGGACCTGGGCCTGCCCAAGGCCGTGCGCGCCGTGGCCGCCGCCTGTGTCGCCAATCCCCTGGCCGTGGCCGTGCCCTGCCACCGGGTGGTGCGCAGCGACGGCAACCTGGCCGGCTACCGCTGGGGCCTGGAGCGCAAGGCCGCCCTGCAACAGCGGGAACGGCAGCAGGCGGAAAATCCCGCCGCCAGCACGGCTCCACCCCGCCCCAGACCCGGCACCAAGGCAGCGCCATGAGCGGCACCCCGGACCTCTTTGCCGACCTGCCGCCCCACGCCGAACGGCTGGGGCCGGGCACGGTGCTGCTGCACGGCTATGTCCTGGAGCGGGCGCCGGCACTGATCGCGGCAGTGGAAGGCATCATTGCCGCCTCCCCCTGGCGCCAGATGATTACCCCCGGCGGCCAGACCATGGCCGTGAGCATGAGCAACTGCGGCCCCCTGGGCTGGATCTCGGACCGCAGGGGCTACCGCTACGTCCCTCTCGACCCCTTGCGCGGCCAGCCCTGGCCGCCCCTGCCGCCCCTGCTGCTGCAACTGGCCGACGAGGCCGCCACGGCCGCCGGCTTTCCCGGTTTCGTCCCCGATGCCTGCCTGATCAACCGCTACGCCCCCGGCACCCGCCTCTCCCTGCACCAGGACCGGGACGAGGAGGACTTCTCCCAGCCCATCGTCTCCCTTTCCCTGGGCCTGCCGGCGGTGTTCCTCCTCGGCGGTGCCAGCCGCAACGACAAGACGGTGAAGATTCCCCTGCTGCACGGCGACGTGCTGGTGTGGGGAGGGCCGGACCGGCTGCGCTTCCACGGCGTGCAGCCAGTGAAAGACGGGAACCACGCCCTCACCGGCCCCTGCCGCCTCAACCTGACCCTGCGCCGGGCCCGCCGATGAAGACCAGCCTGACCCTGGCACTGCCGCCGGATTTCCGCGGCGACGACCTGTTGGCCTTCCACCGCCGCGACGGCCAGGCCCTGGCCGAGCGGGTGACGGCGCAGCGCATCGACAAGGGCCTGCTGTGGCAGGGCCGTCCCGCCTGCCTCAGCCTGATGCTGGAAAGCCCCGGGGAGGCGGCCCTTGGCAGGGTCGGCAAGAGACAAGGCAAGGCAGCCGCCGCAAGCGAAGGAGCAGACAAGGCCGCAACGGAAACCTTGGGCCCCGGCGCCCGGGTAACGGCGACCCTGGCGGTGGACGGCGGCCCCCGCCCCGCCGCTGCCGCCGTGCAGGCCCTGGTCAGCCATCTGCTGGGCCTGGCCCAGCCGGTGGCCGAGTTCGCCGCCGCCCATGGGCACAATCCCCAGCTGGGGCCGGTCATCGCCCAACTGCCCGGCCTGCGGGTGCCCCAGACGGCCACTCCTTTCGAGGCCCTCACCTGGGCCGTCACCGGCCAGCAGATCAGCGTCGCCGCCGCCGTTTCCCTGCGTCGCCAGCTGATCCTGGCGGCGGACCTGCGCCACTCCTCCGGCCTCTACTGCTACCCCGATGCGGGAGCCCTGGCCCGGCTCGACGAAACGGACCTGCGCCAGGCCGGCTTCTCCCGCAGCAAGGCGGCGACCCTGCTGGACCTGGCCCGGGCCGTGGCGGCGGGAGAACTGGACCTGAGCTGCCCGGCGGCGGACCTGCCGGGCCTGCAGGCCGCCCTCCTGGCCCGCCGCGGCATCGGTCCGTGGACCGTCAATTACACCCTGCTGCGGGGCTTCGCCTGGCTCGACGGCTCCCTCCACGGCGACGTGGCCGTGCGCCGGGCCCTGGGCCTGCTGCTGGGCCGGACGGTGGAGGCCCGGGAAACGGAAACCTGGCTCGAATCCTTCCGCCCCTGGCGGGCCCTGGCCGCGGCCCACCTGTGGGCCAGCCTGCGCCTGCAGGCCTGAGACAGCCCTAACGGGCGATCACATAGAGGCAGAGGGAAATGGTGGCGAGGGAACCCACCGTGGTGAGCAGGATGACCCGGGCCACCATGCCCCCTTCCCGCCCGTAGAAGCTGGCCAGCATGAAAGGTCCGGTGCCCGTAGGCAGGGCGCTGAGGAGCAGGGCGGCGTGGGCCCACAGGGGCGGCAGCTGGAACACCCGGTAGGCGAGGAGCCCGGTGATGGCGGGCTGCAGCACCAGCTTGGCCAGGACCAGGCCGGCGGTGCCCGAACGCTGCCCCGCCTGGGGCTGGGCCAGGAAGGCGCCGAGGGAAACCAGGGCGCAGGGCGTGGCGGCGCCGCCGAGCAGGGTGAGGAAACGATCCAGGGCCAGGGGCAGCGCCAGGCCGGCCCCGGCCCAGGCGGCGCCGAGCAGGGGCGCCACCACCAGGGGATTGCGGGCCAGGGCCAGGCCGACCCGGGCGGCGATGCGCCAGGGCGAGGGAGCCTGCTGCAGACTGATTTCCACCAGCACGATGCCCACCGCGAAAAGGGCGCAGGCCACGATCAGGGTGGCGATGATGGCCGGCACCAGGCCCTCGTCCCCCAGCACCAGGGCGCACAGGGGAATGCCGAGGAAGCCGGTGTTGGCGTAGGCGGCGGACAGGCCGTCGATGCTGGCGTCGGCCAGGTGGCGCAGCTGGCGCAGGCGCAGCAGCACCGTCACGGCGAATACCGCGACGCAGCCGACGCAGACGGAAATGACGAAGCCCGGCTGCCACAGTTCGGCCCAGGTGGCCGTGGCGGTGGCCTTGAAGAGCAGGGAGGGCAGGGCCAGCCAGACGACGAAGCGGTTCAGCTCGAAGGAGGCCGCCTCCCCCAGGCAATGGCTGCGGCGGCCCACGTAGCCGGCCAGGATGAGGCCGAAAATGGGCAGGACGACTTGCAGGATGGCGATCATGGCGGGGCCGGGGAACCGGGGAGCGGGAACGGAGGCGCCAGCTTAGGACTTCCCCATTCATACCGTCCAATGCTATATAAGTCGTACATCAATACCCTGGACGCAACGATGCTGCCGGACCTGCGCCAACTGCGTTACTTCGTCACCCTGGGCGAGACCCTGCACTTCGGCCGGGCCGCCGCCCTGCTGCACATCTCCCAGCCGCCCCTGAGCCGGCAGATCGCCGCCCTGGAGGAATCCCTGGGAGTCATGCTGTTCCAGCGCAGCTCCCGCCAGGTGGAACTGACCGTGGCCGGGCGGCATTTCCTCGCCCAGGCCCGGCGCCTGCTGGCCGACCTGGAGCAGGCGGTGCAGGGCACCCGGGCGGTGCACCGGGGCGAACAGGGCAGCCTGCGCCTGGACTTCACCATGGCCGCCGCCTGGAGCGCCCTGCCGCCCCTGATCAAGGCCTACCGCCGGGACTTCCCCCAGGTGGAGGTGCAACTGGGGGAACTGCTGCCCCGGGAGCTGGACGATTCCCTCCTGGCCGGCCGTTGCGACGTGGGCCTGGCCTTTCCCTGGCAGCGTCCGGCGGGCCTGGAATACCTGTGCGTGCACCGGGAGCCCCTCTGCGCCGTGCTGCCGGCGGACCATCCCCTGGCGCAGGAGGAGACCGTGGCCGTGGCGGATCTGGCGGGGGAGCCCTTCATCACCTTTCCCGCCGCCACCGCCCCGGCCCTGCACGCCCTGGTGGCCGGCTGCTGCCGGGAGCACGGCTTCGAGCCCAGGGTCTGCCTGGAAACCCACCTGCAGCAGACCATCGTCAATCTGGTGGCCGAAGGACTGGGGGTCTCCCTGGTGCCCCGCTCCATGGGCAAGATGCAGCTGCAGGGCGCCGCCTTCCGCCCCATCGCCGCGCCACCCCTGGTGGAGCAGGGCATCATCTGGGCCGCCGCCAATCCCAACCCCTGCCTGCCCCACTTCCTCGCCTGTGCCCGCCAGGTGCGCCGCCAGGCCGGCCTCGACTGAGGCGCCGCCGCCGCCAGGGTACAATGGCCGCCCCTGCCCACTCCCCGCCTGCCGCTGCCGCCATGCCCTCCCCTTCCCCCGCCTCCCCACCCCCGGTATTCGGCGTCGTCCTGGCCGGGGGCCTGGGCCGCCGCATGGGCGGGGCCGACAAGGGCCTGCTGCCCTGGCGCGGCCGGCCCCTGGCCCAGGGCATCGCCGCCCGCCTGGCGCCCCAGGTGGAGGCCGTGGCCATCAATGCCAACCGCAACGCCGAGGCCTACGCCGCCTTCGGCTACCCCCTGCTGCCCGACCTGCTGCCGGACTACCCCGGCCCCCTGGGCGGCTTCCACGCCGCCCTCAGCGCCAGTCCCCAGCCCCTGGTGATGCTGGTGCCCTGCGATTCCCCGGACTTCCCTGCGGACCTGGTGGCGCGCCTCCGCCACGCCCTGCTCGAGGCCGACGCCGAGGTGGCCGTGGCCCGGGCCGGAGAGCGGCGCCACTCCGTCTTCTGCCTCTGCCGCCGGGAGCTGGCGGCGGACCTGGCGGCCTGGGTGGCCGAGGGCCGCCACAAGGTGGGGGAATGGCAGGACAGCCGCCGCCTGGTGCTGGTGGACTTTCCCCATCCCGAGGATTTCCGCAATTGCAATATCCGAGAAGATTTATTGGGTTAAGACGCTTTATTGACAAAAAGGGTTGAATTTTCCTGGTCTCCCGTTACCATCCCGTTGCAGCGCCCCCCGTCGGGGGATGCCCCCACGAGGTCGGAAAAACGGCCCTCGGGCCCGAAAAAACAAGAATCGACCCAAGAACACCGCTTCGTTTTGAGTAAATCCCTAATGACCTCGGCCACCCTCTCCTGCCTGCGCCCCCTGCTGGACGTCAATCAAGCCTGGTCGGCCCTGGAACTGGGGCCCCGGGGCATCGGCCTGGCCGCCAGCAGCCAGCTTTTCGCCCACGGCCAGAACCAGCCCCAGCCCTCGCCCCTGCCCTGGCTGGTGCCCTTGAGCGGTACGGACCTCAACCACAGCGGCCTGACCCGCCAGCTGCCGCCGCAACAGGTCTCCCTGCTGCTGCCGGCGGAGGTCTGGCTCGATGCGGCCGGCGCCGCCCGCTGCCAGGAACTGGCCAAACAGGGTTACCGCCTGGGGGCCGACGTGGATTCGGCCCCGGCCCTGGAACAATGCGCCGAGGCCGGCGCCCAGCTGCTGCGCCTGGATGCGGCCACGGCCCGGGAGCAGGTCTCCCCGGTGCTGCTCAACCGGCTCAAGGAAAAGGGCCTGACCCTGGTGGCCGACGGCGTCAGCAGCCACGACCTCTTCGTCTGGTGCGGCGCCCGGGGCTTTACCCTGATGAGCGGCGAATTCGTGCCCCAGCCGGAGGAATGCCCCACCTCCCCGGCGGACCCGACCAAGCTGCGCCTGCTCAAGCTGCTCTCCCTCATCGTCCAGGACGCGGACACCCGGGAGATCGAGGAAATGATCAAACAGGAGCCCAAGCTCTCCTACAACCTGCTGCGCCTGGTCAATTCCGTTTCCGTCGGCGCCACCACCAAGATCACCAGCTTCGCCCAGGCCATCACCCTGCTGGGCCGGCGCCAGCTGCAGCGCTGGCTGCAACTGCTGATCTACGCCAACCAGTTCAACGCCGGCAGCCAGCCCAATCCCCTGATGCCCCAGGCCGCCCTGCGCGGCCGCCTGGTGGAACTGATCGCCCTCGCCGCCCATCCGGAAGCGGCGGAGGACACGGACTTCCACGACTGCGCCTACATGGCCGGAGCCTTCTCCCTGCTCGACGTGCTGCTGCACCTGCCCATGGACAGCGTGCTGGCGGCCCTGCCCCTGGCCGACGAGGTGACCGAGGCCGTGGGCCGCCACCAGGGCCCCCTGGGCGACGCCCTGTCCCTGGTGGAAAGCCTGGAACGGGGCCTGCCGGCGCCGGATACGGCCCTGCTGGAAAAGCTGCGCCTGCGCGGCGATGCCCTGGGCCAGCTGCAGGTGGACGCCCTGGCCTGGGTCAGCCACATCGACGTGGCCTGAGGCAGGCGGCAGAACCATGGCTCCCGACCAGGGCAACTCCTTCCTTCCCCATCTGGGTGGCGGCGCCACCGATTTCGAGCTGGCCGGCCAGCTGTGCTACGCCCTGCTGCTGCGGGAAGGCGAGATTCCCGTGGCCCAGCTGGAGGCGATGTGCCGCAGCGCCATGGCCAGCCCGGAAGGCACGCTGTACCTGGCCAACGGGGATGGCACCCTGGAACTGCCCGCCAGTGCCGGCCCCTGGCAGGCCCTGCTTGAAGAAGCGCGCCGCTCGGGCACCGTGGCCACCCGGCCCGACGCCCTGGCCTGTCCCCTCACCTTCCGCGACATGCTGCTGGGGCTCCTCGCCGTGGGCGGCAAGGCCGAGGGCTACAGCGCCCTGGAACACCGCCGTTTCGGCGACCTGGCCGCCCTCCTGGCCGGTGCCCTGCATGCCCGCCAGGCCTTCAACCTGCGCCAGGAAGACCTGGCCCGCATGGAAGCCAAGGTGGAGGAGCAGAGCCAGATCCTCGACCACATCCACGACTCGGTCATCACCATGGACCTGTCCGGCTACATCATGGGCTGGAACAAGGGGGCCGAGCGCCTGTTCGGCTACACCGCCGCCGAGGCCGTGGGCAGGCACATCCTCTTCCTCTATGCCGACGACGGCAGCGAGACCCTGGAGGAGGAGGACGACCTCTTCTACAACGCCTTCCTCGACCACGGCCGCCGGGAATTCGAGGTGCGCCGGCGCAAGAAGTCGGGCGAGGTGTTCTGGGCCAGCGTCTCCCTTTCCCTGTCGCGCAACGAGGCCGGCGAACCGGCGGGCCTCATCGGCTACCTGGTGGACATCACCAACCAGCTGGAGCGGGAAGAGAAGCTGCGCCTGCACGCCAAGATTTTCGAGCACAACAGCGAGGCGGTGATCGTCACCGACGCCATGCAGCGGGTGCTGTCGGTGAACAAGGCCTTCTGCGACATCACCGGCTTCAGCGAGGCCGAGGTGCGCATGAGCCTGCCGGCCCTGCTGCAGCCGACCCGGGACGACCCCAACCTGGCGGCGGAAATCCAGGTGGCCCTGGCCTCCTCCGGCGCCTGGCAGGGCGAGCTGTGGGACCGGCGCAAGAACGGCGACACCTATCCGGTATGGGTCTCCATCAGCTCGGTGAAAAACACCCGGGGCATCCTCAGCCACTACTTCCTGGTCTTCTCCGACATTTCCGAGCGCAAGGAGGCGGAACGGCAGATCTACCGCCTGGCCTACTACGACGCCCTCACCGGCCTGCCCAACCGCTCCCTGCTGTTCTCCCTGCTGGAACAGGCCCTCATTGAAGCCCAGCGCAACCAGACCCACGGTGCCGTGCTGTTCGTGGACCTGGACCGCTTCAAGACCATCAACGATTCCTTCGGCCACGCCCCCGCCGACGCCCTGCTCAAGGAAGTGGCGCGGCGCCTGCAGGAGACCCTGCGGGCCGAGGACGTGGTGGCGCGCCTGGGCGGCGACGAATTCATCGTCGCCCTGTTCGACATCACCAAGCGGGAACACGCCGCCCTGGTGGGGCAGAAGATCCTCGACGCCCTGGCCGAGCCCTTCCAGATCGAACACCACGAGGTGCTGCTCACCGCCAGCATCGGCATCGCCGTCTTCCCCGACGACGGCCGCGACGCGGAAACCCTGCTGCGCAACGCCGACACCGCCATGTACCGGGTCAAGCAGACCAGCGGCGGCCCCCTCTTCTATTCCCAGGAAATGAACCTGCGCTCCCTGGAGCGCCTGAAGCTGGAAGGGGCCCTGCGCAAGGCGGTGGAGCGCCAGGAATTCCGCCTCTACTACCAGCCCCAGGTGGAGCTGGCCACGGGCCGCATCGTCGGCGCCGAGGCCCTGATCCGCTGGCACCATCCGGAACAGGGCATGATCCCGCCCACCGCCTTCATTCCCCTGGCGGAGGAGACGGGCCTCATCGTCAGCATCGGCGCCTGGGTCCTGGATGCGGCCTGCCGCCAGGGCCACCTGTGGCGCGAGGCCGGCTACGAGGACCTGACCATCGCCGTGAACCTGTCGCCGCGCCAGTTCCGCCCCGGCCTTTCCCAGCTGGTGAACGAAACCCTGGAACGGCACGCCTTCCCCGGCGAAAACCTGGAGCTGGAAATCACCGAGGGCATGCTCATGCACAACTCGGAGGCGGTGATCCAGATGCTGGAGGACTTCCACCAGGCCGGCGTGCGCCTGGCCCTGGACGACTTCGGCACCGGCTATTCCAGCCTGGCCTACCTGAAGAAATTCCCCATCGACAACCTGAAGATCGACCGGTCCTTCGTCAGCGGCATCCCCCACGACGGCGACGACTCGGCCATCGCCAAGGCCATCATCAGCATGGCCAAGAACCTGCGCCTGCTGGTCATCGCCGAAGGGGTGGAGACGGAGGAGCAGCTCGACTTCCTGCGGGCCGCCGGCTGCGACGAAATCCAGGGCTACCTGTTCAGCCCGCCGGTGCCGGTGGAGGATTTCCAGCTGCTGCTGGAACGCAACAACGGTTGACGCAAAAACGCCGGGCACTGCCCGGCGTTCTTCTTTGCGGCTGAGACTGTTGCCTCAGGCGGCGTCGGCCTGGTCGTCCGTCTCCGGGTCGCCCAGGGACAGCAACACCTTGTCCACCCGGTTCTTGTCCATGTCCACCACCTCGAAGCGCCAGCCGGCCAGGTGGAAATGGTCGGCTTCCACCGGCACTCGGCCCAGCTGGTGCATGACCAGGCCGCCCAGGGTGTGGAAGGCGTTTTCCTCTTCCCCCGGCAGCTCTTCCTTGACCTCCAGTACCGACTTCAGGCGCTCGATGGAAAGGCCGCCGTCCATCAGGTAGGAACCGTCCTCCCGCTCCACCACGTCCTGCTCGCCGTCGTCGTCCTGGCTCGGCATGTCGCCGACGATGGCGGCCAGCACGTCGTTGAGGGTAACCAGGCCCTGCACCTCGCCGTATTCGTCGATGACCAGGGCGAACTGGGCCCGGTTGCGGCGCAGGGATTCCAGCAGATGGGTGGTGGTGACGCTCTCCGGCACATAGACCGGCGGCCGCAGGGCCTTGCGCACGTTGAAGGGGGCGTTCTCCAGCACCGGCTTGAGCAGGTCACCCCGCTGCAGGATGCCCAGCACCCGGTCCAGGCCGTCCTGGCAGACCACCACCCGGGCGTAGGGGCACTCGGCCACCTGGCGCCGCACCTCGGCCTCGGATTCGGCCAGGTCCACCAGGTACATGTCCTTGCGCGGCGTCATGATGGCCGCCACCCGCTGCTCGTCCAGGCGCAGCACGTTGGAGACGATCTCCTGTTCGCTCTCATGGAAGACGCCGGCCTCGGCGCCCTGGCCCATGAGCACCTTGATCTCGTCGTCGGTCACCGGCGGCTCATCGCTGCGGCGGGCGCCGAAGAGGCGCAGGATGGCGCCACTGGAAGCGGAGAAAAGCCACACCAGGGGCGCCGTCAGGCGCGACAGCCAGCCCATGGGCCGGGCCACCAGGGAGGCGATGCCCTCGGGGCCGAGCAGGGCCAGTTGCTTGGGCACCAGTTCGCCCACCACCACCGACATGTAGGTGAGCAGGACCACGGTCAGGGAGAGGGCGATGACCCGGGCCGATTCGCCCAGCAGGGGAAACTGGGACAGCCATTGGGTCAGGGGATCGGCCAGGGCCGCCTCGCCGACGGCGCCGCTGAGAATGCCGATGGAGGTGATGCCGACCTGGATGGTGGAGAGGAAACGGGAAGGTTCGCTATGCAGTTTCAGCGCCGCGGCGGCGCCCTGGCTGCCGTCCTCCGCCATCCGCTGCAGGCGGGCCTTGCGCGAGGACACCACGGCAATTTCGGACATGGCGAAAATGCCGTTCAAAACAATCAACAACAGGATGATGCCTAGATCCATACAGGGCCGCGACCACCGTTTCCGGAGCGGCTCGGGGGTGAAGAAGGCGTGAAGATAGCATTTTTCCCGCCTTTCCCGCTATCTTGCCCGCCCGATCGACGCCGAAGCCCGTGGATAAAGGGGCTCCGGGGGAGCAACAGCTTTGCCACAGAGGACACAGAGAGCACAGAGGGTTTCCTTCTTCGCTGCCGGCACCTAGCCAAGCCTCCGGCTCCCATCTACACCAAACAACTCGGCTTCCCGCCTTTTCTCTGTGTTCTCTGTGCCCTCTGTGGCTAAGTTTTCCCCGCCTCAAACCCCCAGATACTTGAGATGGCTGCCGCAGCCTGCCTGGCAGTCGGTGCTGCCGAAGCCCGGGATCAGCACTTCTCCCGGCATGTTGCGGTTGATCTGGCATTCGGGCTCGTCGAAGAGGCGGGTGCCCACCACCTGCACGCCGGGGGCGGTGAGCAGGTAGTCGATGTGCCAGTGCAGCAGCTTGTGGGGCGAGAGATGGCGGGCCAGGCGGGCCGCCATGTTGCGCCGGGCCGAGCCCGTGTAGACGTAGCGGCCGGCCGGGAAGGAACAGGGACCGAGGCGCCCCACCGTCACGGTGACGGGCTGCGCCACCTGGATCAGCAGCTGGTAGGTGGGGGGCTCCGCCTGATCGACGGTCTCGACCATTTCAGCCATGGGCGCCGACGAAGGGGTTGAAGCGCCGTTCCTGGCCGAAGGTGGACATGGGGCCGTGGCCGGGAATGAACTCCACCTCGTCTCCCAGGGGGAACAGCACTTCCCGGATGGAGCGGATCAGGGTGTCGTAGTCGCCCTTGGGAAAATCGGTGCGGCCGATGGAGCCGGCGAAGAGCACGTCGCCCACCAGGGCCAGCTTGCCCGGGCGGTCGAAGAAGACCACGTGGCCCGGGGTGTGGCCCGGGCAGTGCAGCACCTCCAGGGTCTGGCGCCCCACCTGCACGCTGTCGCCGCCCTGGAGCCAGCGGTCCGGGGTGAAGCTGCGCACGTCGGGGAAGCCGAACATTTTGGACTGCTGGGGCATGCCGTCGATCCAGAACCGGTCGTCCACGTGGGGCCCTTCCACCGGAATGGCCAGTTGGGCCGCCAGTTCGGCGACGCCGCCGGCATGGTCGATGTGGCCGTGGGTCACCAGGATCTTTTCCAGGGTGACGCCGTGCTTCTCGGCCGCGGCCAGGATGCGGGGCAGGTCGCCCCCCGGGTCCACCGCGGCGCCCCGCATGGTCTCGGGGCACCACAGCAGGGTGCAGTTCTGTTCGAAGGGAGTGACGGGGACGATGGCGTAGTTCATGGCGCAAGCCTGGTTCGTTGAAGGGGCGTCAGGGGACATCAAGGGGCGACGGGCAGGTCGTCGGCACAGGGGGCGGCGACGCAGCGGGGTTCCCGCTGGGCGATGATGGCGGCCTGCAACTGTTCCAGGGCCGCCAGCAGGGCCCGCCCATGGCGGCGCAGCTGGGGGATGACGGCCTTGGCGGCCCGGGCGTCGCCGGCCTGCAGCTGGGCCGCGGCGGCCCTGGCCAGGGCATGGACCTCCCGGTGGGGGCCGTCCAGCGCCCCATAGGCGGCCAGGTCGCCGTAGTTCTGCTGGCCGCTGCCCAGGTACCAGATGCCGAAACGGCAGCGGGTGGGATCGGCCAGGTCGGCGGGCAGGCACTCCGCGTCGCCCTCCTCCAGGGCCTGGATGACGGTGTCGATCCAGCGCCGGTGCTCGACCTGGGCCGCCACCAGGGGAAAATCCTCCCGCAGCCACTGCTGGGACGCCACCTCGACCCAGCGCGGATCGGGCTCGAAGGAGGCGGCCCAGGCGGGCACCTCCGCCGCCGGCATGGGGCGGGCGATGGCATAGCCCTGGGCATGGATGCAGCCCAGGCGCAGCAGCATGACCCCGTGCTCGACGGTTTCCATGCCTTCGGCGACCACGCTGCGCTGGAAGGCGGAGGTCAGCCCCACCACGCCCTCGACGATGGCCAGGGCTTCCGGGTCGTGCAGCATATCGCGCACGAAGGACTGGTCGATCTTCAGGGTGCGGGCCGGCAGGCTCTTGAAATAGGAGAGGGAGGAATAGCCGGTGCCGAAGTCGTCCAGGGCGAAGCCCACCCCCAGGCGCTGGCAGGCGGCGATGACCAGGCTCACCTGGCCCACGTCTTCCAGGGCCGCGGTTTCCAGGATTTCCAGTTCCAGCAGCCGCGGCGGCACCGCCGGATGGCGCTCCAGGGCCCGCTGCAGGCGGGGCAGGAAGTTGGGCTGCTGCAGGTGGCGTGCGGCGATGTTGATGCTCACCGGATAGTCCCAGCCCAGGGCCTGCCAGGCCTCCAGCTGGGCCAGGGCGGTTTCCATGACCCAGTCGCCGATATCGACGATGAGGTCGGTCTCCTCCAGGTCCACCAGGAAGGCCGCCGGCGCCAGGATGCCCTGCTCCGGATGCTGCCAGCGGATGAGGGCCTCGAAGCCGACGATGAGGCCGGAACAGAGATTCACCTTGGGCTGGTAGTAGAGGCGGAACTGCTCCTGCTCCAGGGCGGCGCGGGCATTGACTATGGCTTCCCGCAGGCTGCGGGCCCGGCTGTCCTGCTCGGTGTCGAAGAGCTGGTAGCGGTTGCGGCCGGACTGCTTGGCGGCGTACATGGCCTGGTCGGCGTGGCGCACTAGGGTGTCGGCATCGGCATCGTCCGTCGGATAGATGGTGACGCCGATGCTGCCGGAAACGCTGGCCGTCTGTCCCTGCAGGGCAAAGGGAGCGGCCAGGGAAAGCAGCAGCCGCTCCAGGATCTGCTCCAGTTCGGAGAGGGCGGTGAGGTCGTTGAGAAGCAGGACGAATTCGTCGCCCCCCAGGCGGGCCGCCGTGTCGCCACCGCGCAGGGAGCGGCGCAGGCGCTCGGCCACGTCCATCAGCAGGCGGTCGCCGGCCTGGTGGCCGTGGCTGTCGTTGATGGCCTTGAAGCCGTCCAGGTCCAGGTAGCACACCGCCAGCAGCTTGTTGCGGCGCTGGGCCTGGGCCATGGCCAGGTGCAGGCGGTCGCTCATCAGGGTGCGGTTGGGCAGGCCGGTGAGGGCGTCGTAATGGGCCAGGCGCTCCAGGCGACGCTGGTTTTCCTTCTGCTGGGTGATGTCGGAAAAGACGCCGACGAAGTGGCTGATGCGCCCGCCATCGTCATGCACGGCGCTGACCGTCATCAGCACCGCCGTCACCGCCCCGGACTTGGTGCGGTTCCACATCTCGCCCTTCCAGAAGCCCCGCTCGGAGACCACCTGGAACAGCTGGCGGAAATAGGTACGGTCGTGGTGGCCGGAATTGAGCATGCGGGCCGGCTGGCCGATGGCCTCCTCCCGGGCGTAGCCGGTGAGTTCGCAGAAGGCCCGGTTCACCTCGATGATCAGGCCTTCCGGGTTGGTGATGAGGATGCCGTCGTGGCTGTTCTCGAACACGCTCAGGGCCAGCCGGTGCTGCTCCTCCCCTTCCTTGCGGTCGGTGATGTCCCGCCCCTCGGCCAGCAGCTGCAGGGGCTGGCCCGGTTCGTCCTCCACCGACTTGAGGATGAAATCCACGTAGCGCAGGCGGCCGTCACGGCGCATGTGGGTGACCTCGAAGCGCTGGGCCTCGCCGCCCGCCGCCACCCGCTCGACGGCCTGGCGCAGGCGCTGCTGCACCAGGGGCTCATGCACCCACCAGGGCGTTTCCCAGAACAGCTGGCCCAGCACCTCGGCGGGCTGGCGGCCGATCAGGTCCAGGGCCGACTGGTTGGCCTCCAGCAGGCGCCCCTTGAGGTCCAGGATGCCGATGAACTCGCTGGTCTGGTTGAAGACGGCGCTCAGGCGCAGGCGGCTTTCCCTGAGCTGGGCGCGGATGGACTGGCCTTCCTGCAGCACGTAGTCCAGGTATTCGCTTTCCAGCTGGCTGACGATGTCGTGCTCCGACACCACGCCCACCACCTCCCCGGCCGCCCCCACCACCACCAGATGGCGCACGTGCTCGGCCTGCATGCGGTCCACCGCCTGGCTGAGGGGATAGCCTTCCGGAATGCTGGCCACCGGGGCGCTCATCACCGCGGCCAGGGGCTGCTCCAGGCTGTCGGCACCGCGGCGGAAGAAGCGCAGGGCGTCCCGCTCGGTGAGGATGCCCAGGGGCCGGCCGGCCTCGGCGACGACGACGCAGCGCAGGCTGCCGGCGGACATCAGGGCCAGGGCCTGGCGCACCGTATCGCCGGGCTGCAGCAGCTGGACGCTGCTCTGCATCACCGCATTGACGTCCCGCAGGCGGCGGAAGAAGGCGACCCCCAGGTGGAAGCGGAAGTCGCTCTCGCTGACCACCCCCACGGGCTGGCCCGCTTCGCCGGTCACCAGCAGGTGGCGGATGCCCTTTTCCGCCAGCAGGTGGTAGGCGTGATGCACGGACATGCGGGAATCGGCGGTATACACCGGGGAGCTCATCACCTGATCCACCGCCAGCAGGCCGTCCACGTTGGCGGAGAGGGCCCGCAGGATGTCCCGTTCGGTGACGATGCCCACCATCAGGGCGCCCTCGCGCACCAGCAGGGAGCTGATGCGGGCCGTTTCCATGACTTCCACCGCCGCCAGCAGGGTGGTCCGACGCTCCACCTCGACGATATTCCAGGTCATCAGGTCTGCGAGGGTGCGTTCGGGCATGGCGTGAGGCCGGACTAGGGGTGAAGCCTCAATTCTAAGGGCTGGAGGGCGGAATCCCAAAGCCGGCCTTGTCCGGAGAGCGACGGAGGCCCTTCCGGCCTTTTTGATTCACATCATGGCTGCATAAGGAGCCCCGTCGCTACTCTCCGCACTGCCGTGTTCCATCTTTATTTTTTCCTCTCATGAAAGGAGGGCAGCATGAGCGGCGCTTTCACTAAGTCGATGGCGCGCAATATCTTTTTCGGCGGAACGGTCTTTTTCTTTCTGCTGTTCTTGGCATTGTCGTTCGACTCAACCGCAACACTGCCGAAGCGCGATAACCGGGCCAATCTGACCCCGGCCGTCGCCAACGGTAAAAAAATCTGGGAAACCCGTAACTGCATCGGCTGCCACACGCTGCTGGGCGAAGGCGCTTACTTTGCGCCCGAGCTGGGCAATGTGTATCCCCGCCGCGGTGGTGACTTCATCAAAGCCTGGATCAAGGGCCAACCCAGCGGTGCCCCCGGCCGTCGCCAGATGCCTCAGTTCAACCTGACTGAGCAGCAACTGGACGATCTGGTGGCTTTCCTCAAGTACACCTCTGAGATCAATACCGCCAACTGGCCGCCCAACATCGAGGGCTGATGCCTCGACGCGGACCCCAGAAAAACAGAGCTTACGCTTAAGGAGTCATCGCTATGCAATATAAATCCCAGGCCGTTGCCACGCCGTATTTCATCGCGGCAATCGGTCTTTTCGTCGGGCAGATCATATTCGGGCTGATCATGGGCCTGCAGTATGTGATCGGGGACTTCCTGTTCCCGATGATCCCCTTCAACGTGGCCCGCATGGTCCACACCAACCTGCTCATCGTGTGGCTGCTGTTCGGCTTCATGGGTGCGGCCTACTACATGATCCCGGAAGAATCGGAAACCGAGCTGTTCAGCCCCAAGCTGGCGCTCGCCATGTTCTGGATCTTCCTGGTGGCAGGGGCCCTGACCATCGTCGGCTACCTGGCGGTTCCCTACGCCACCCTGGCCGAGCTGACCGGTAACGACCTGCTCGAAACCATGGGCCGCGAGTTCCTGGAACAGCCGCTGATCACCAAGGTGGGTATCGTCATCGTCGCCCTGGCCTTCCTCTTCAACATCAGCATGACCGTGCTGAAGGGGCGCAAGACCTCCATCTCCCTGGTGATGCTGCTGGGTCTGTGGGGTCTGGCCGTGTTCTTCCTGTTCTCCTTCTACAACCCCACCAACCTGGTCCTGGACAAGTTCTTCTGGTGGTGGACGGTGCACCTCTGGGTGGAAGGCGTGTGGGAACTGATCCTCGGCGCCATGCTGGCCTTCGTGCTGATCAAGGTGACGGGCGTGGACCGTGAAGTCATCGAAAAGTGGCTCTACGTCATCATCACCCTGACCCTGGTCACCGGCATCATCGGTACCGGTCACCACTACTTCTGGATCGGCACGCCCGAATACTGGCAGTGGTGGGGTTCCGTGTTCTCCGCCCTGGAGCCCATCCCCTTCTTCGCCATGACCGTGTTCGCCTTCAACATGGTGAACCGCCGTCGTCGCGAACACCCCAACAAGGCCGCCACCCTGTGGGCCCTGGGGACCGGTGTGATGGCTTTCCTGGGCGCCGGCGTGTGGGGCTTCCTGCACACCCTGGCTCCGGTGAACTACTACACCCACGGCACCCAGATCACGGCAGCCCACGGCCACATGGCCTTCTACGGTGCCTACGTGATGGTGAACCTGACCATGATCTCCTACGCCATGCCCATCCTGCGCGGCCGTGCTGCCAACAGCAACAAGTCCCAGGTCCTGGAAATGTGGAGCTTCTGGCTGATGACGATCTCCATCGTCTTCATCACCCTGTTCCTCACCGCCGCCGGCATCCTGCAAGTCTGGCTGCAGCGCGTCTCCGAGACTCCCCTGTCCTTCATGGCAACCCAGGACAAGATCTCCCTGTTCTACTGGATGCGTGAGTGGACCGGCGTGGTCTTCCTCATCGGCCTGATCCTGTACATCGCCAGCTTCTTCGTGAAGGGCGAGGACAAGGCAGCCGCCTGAGGTCCCGGCAACACCTCCGCCCCCGCCGCCCCAACCGCGGCGGGAGCGGAACCAGCAACACCTTTTTTGTCACCTCCCAACCTCCGTTGACAAACCGGCGCACTCGCAAGGGTCCGCCGGATTTTTTTTGCCCCGCCGAACGGCCGGGACCGCAGCCGGCGGGCCTGCCGGCGTGTATTAATTGCTTTTACGCAGTGCAGCAATTGGTTAAGCTGCGTCAAGAACAGACTGACAGCCAACAGACGCAATTCCCTCGAGCCGCACCAGGGGGGGTGGAATTGACCAATGTATAAAGAAAACAGTCTTGCCCAGAACCGTCCCGACCCCGGCCCGATGCTGGCGCCGGGGCCGTCTACAGCCTGCCTCGCAGCCCTGCTCGGCGCCCTGCTCTGCCTGCCGCTCGCGGCCGCCGCGGACGCTGCCGACAGCCTGGAGAACGAGCCCGCGCGCCTGCATCTGCGGGGCTTCGGCACCCTGGGCCTGACCCGCTCCTCCGCCGACGGCGCCGACTTCGTGCGGGACCTTTCCCAGCCCCGGGGCACCTCCGGCGGCAACTGGTCGTCCCGGGTGGACAGCGTGCTCGGCCTGCAGGCCAACTGGCAGGCCACCGACCAGCTCGAGGCGGTGGTCCAGGGCGTCACCCGCTACCGTTACGACCAGACCTACCAGCCCGAACTGACCTGGGCCTACCTCAAGTACGACCCCACCCCCTCCCTCAGCCTGCGGGCCGGCCGCCTCGGCACCAATTTCTTCATGCTCGCCGACTCCCGCCTGGTGGGCTATTCCTACCTGGCGGTGCGGCCCTCGGTGGATTACTTCACCTCCCTGCCCTTCTCCCACGTGGACGGGGTGGACGGCAGCTTCACCTTCCCCCTGGGGCCGGGCCTGGGCAAGGTGCAGGCCTTCAGCGGCCGCATGCACGGCAGCCTGGCCCTGGGCGACCAGCAATGGCAGATGGGCGGCTCCAGCATGTACGGCGGCCACCTGGACTACCTGCAGGGCCCGTGGACCCTGCGGGCCGGCTACGCCCACCTGCGCTTCGGCCAGAACCTGCCCATCGACCCGGTGGTTAACGGCCTGCGGGCCAGCGGTGTACCCAGTGCTGCCGCCGCGGCCGACGCCCTCGGCACCCAGGACAAGGACAGCGAGTTCTACTCCCTCGGCGCCCTCTACGAATCCGGCCCCCTGCAGGCCCAGCTGATGCTCAACCGCATCCGCCAGCAGAGCGCCGCCTTCCAGGATTCCCGGGCCGGCACCCTGCTGGCCGGCTACCGCATCGGCCAGTTCACGCCCTACGCCGGCTATTCCTGGCAGAAATCCACGCCCAAGAGCCTGACCACGGGACTGCCCCCTGGCCTGCTGAATGCGGCCGTCAACAGCATCCTGGCCGATTCCCGCAGCCACCAGCACACCGTGACCCTGGGCCTGCGCTGGGACTTCCGCACCAACATGGACCTGAAGCTGCAGTACGACGCCGTGCGCGGCAGCAGCGATTCCATCTTCCCCACCCGCCGCGACACGCCGGGCTGGAACGGCCGCACCGACGTCATCAGCATCGTCACCGACTTCATTTTCTGAGACGACGCCCGTGAAACCCCGCCTCCTGCCCAGCCTCCGCCTCGCCCTGGCCCTGCTGCTCCCCGCAGCCGGGCAGGCCGCCGGCGACCTGGTGGTGGTGGTCAATCCCCGCAGCGGCGTGGAAAAACTGAGCCGGGAAGACGTCACCAACATTTTCCTCGGCCGCTACCGCCAGTTCCCCTCCGGCCTCACCGCCGTGCCCCTGGAACTGCCCCAGGAATCCCTGGAGCGGACCCAGTTCTACTGGCGCCTGGTGGGCAAGAGCCCGGCGGAGATCAATGCCTACTGGGCCCGGGTGATCTTCTCCGGGCGCACCTCGCCGCCCCTGCAGCAGCAGTCGCCGGACATGCTGCTCAACACCGTGGCCAGCAACCGGGGCGCCATCGGCTACCTGGACCGCAGCCGGGTTGATGGCCGGGTCAAGGTGGTGCTGGAACTGGAGAACCGGACCCCATGAGATGCCCGCCCAAACGCAACATCCTCAGCCGGGCCGTCTGGGCCATGGCCGGGGTCACCCTGCTGGTGGGCACCCTGGTGATCGGCATCACCTGGGTCGTCACCAACCACCTGGCCCAGCAGGAAGCCAACAACCGCCTGGGGGAACTGCTCGACACCATCGAGGAGACGGTGCGCATCGCCTGTTTCATCGAAGACGCCCAGCTGGCGACGGAAGTGGCCCGGGGCCTGATCCGCAACAGCGAGGTGGCCGCCGTCAGCATCCGCAGCCTGAACCAGGAGCTGGGGCGGGAGGAGCGCAGCGGCCAGTTGTCCCAGAACAGCGCCGCCGCCCTGCGGCGGGACATCTACTCCCCCTTCGACCCCACCCGCCGGGTCGGTGAAATCGAGCTGCAACCCAACCGGGAAGCCCTGGAACAACGCACCTTCCGCGAGAGCCTGTTCGTCGGCCTGGTACTGGCCGCCCAGCTGGCCCTGCTGACCCTGGCGGTGATCTTCATCGTCCTGCGCCTCATCGTCGCCCCCATCAAGGCCATCTCCGACCGCCTGCACCTGCTCAAGCCGACCCTGGGCGAGCGGCTGCCGGCGCCCCCCGGCCACGGCGGCAACGAAATCGGCCGCCTGGTGGACGACATCAACGGTCTCACCGAGGACCTGGTGGCCGCCCTGGAGGAGGAGCACAGCCTGCGCCTGCGCCAGGCCATGGACGAGCGCAAGTACCGGCACATTTTCGAAAATGCGGAATCGGGCATTTTCGTGGCCGACGGCCAGGGCACCCTGCTCTCCCACAACCGTTCCCTGGCCCGTCTCAGCGGCCAGGAGGAGCGGCCGGGCGGCATGCCGCCCAACCTGCTGGCCCTGCCCTGGGGCCAGCCGGAGCAGACGGCGGCCCTGCTGCGCAGCTGCCTGGAAAGCAACAGCGCCCAGGAGGACGACCTGGAACTGGCCCTGCCGGACAATCCGCGCTGGCTGCACCTGAGCCTGACCCCCATCGGCGACGCCCTGGTCCAGGGCATCGCCAGCGACATCACCCAGCGCAAGCTGGTGGAGACCTTTGCCCAGCGCATGACCGTCACCGACCTGCTGACCAGCCTGGGCAACCGCATGGGCCTGGAGCAGCAGATCCGGGAAATGATCATCCTCCATCCCGAGCAGCCCTTCGCCCTGCTGCTCATCAACCTGGACGGCTTCAAGCGCATCAACGACGGCCAGGGCTTCGACGTGGGCAACGAACTGCTGCTGATGGCCGCCAACCGGCTGCGCAACTGCATCAAGGGCAGCGACTGGCTGGGCCGCACCAGCGGCGACGAATTCGCCCTGCTCCTGCCCAATGTGGAAGGCCAGGAGATTCCCGCCAAGGTGGCCCACCGCATCGTCGAGACCCTGGGCCTGGCCTACGAGCTGGGGGACACCCCGGCCTTCGTCGGCAGCAGCGTCGGCATCGCCCTCTACCCGGAGGACGGGCGGGAACTGCTGACCCTGCTGCGCAACGCCGAACTGGCCCTGGACCGGGTCAAGCGCAGCGGCGGCCGGGACTACCAGTTCTTCCACCCCTCCATGGCCGCCGCCGCCGAGAACCGGCGCCGCCTGGAGAACGAACTGCGCCTGGCGGCGGAGCGCCAGGAGCTGCGCCTGTTCTACCAGCCCATCGTGGACATCCAGCAGAACCGCCTGGCCGGGGCCGAAGCCCTGATCCGCTGGGTCCATCCCCAGCAGGGCATGGTGCCGCCGGACGACTTCATCCCGGTGGCGGAGGAAACCGGCCTGATCCAGGAAATCGGCCTGTGGGTGCTGGAAACGGCCTGCGACCAGCTGCAGCAGTGGCGCCGGGAAGGCCGGGAGGACCTGTACCTCTCCATCAACGTCTCCGGCAGCCAGATTCCCCACGGCCTGCCGCCCTCGGCGGTGATGGAGGCCCTCAGCCGGCGCAGCCTGCCCCCCGGCGCCCTGGTCCTGGAAATCACCGAGGGCGTGCTCATGTCCGACATGAAGCAGGCCCTGGAGTGGCTGCAGGCCCTGCGCCAGGTGGGCATCCGCATCTACCTGGACGATTTCGGCACCGGCTATTCCTCCCTCTCCTACCTGAAGCGTTTCCCGGTGACCACAGTCAAGGTGGACAAGTCCTTCGTCCGCGACATGGGCCAGGACAGCAGCGACCGGGCCCTGGTGGAGGCCATCGTCGCCATGACCCGCAGCCTGGGCCTGGAGGTGGTGGCCGAAGGGGTCGAGAACGAGGCCCAGCTGGCCCTGCTGCGCAGCATGGGCACCCGCTACGGCCAGGGTTACCACTTCTCCCGCCCGGTGCCCGCCAGCGATTTTCCCGCCGTCGCCGAGCGCCTCGAGACCCTGCTGCAGGCCGCTCCCGGCACCCCCGGCTAGGGCTTGGCGCCGCCCCCGGCGGCCCCGGCTACCTTTTGCCGGCGTTCTTAGCAGGTATCAAAGTCGCCCCCGGGCCCCCTTCCTATACTGGGGCCCATGGATACCCAAGCCCTTACCATCAAGCCCGCCGCCAGCGAGCGCCACCTGCCCGGTGACCTGGCCATCTGGTTCTTCATCTGCGCCGAGCTGCTGGCCTTCTGCGTCTTCTTCGCCGCCTACGCCTTCACCCGGGCCAAGCACGTGGAGTTGTTCAACGCCGAACAGCTGGCCCTGGACCGCAATGCCGGTGCCCTCAACACCATCCTCCTGCTCACCGCCAGCTACTTCGTGGTGCGCGCCGTGCAGGCTGCCGAAGCGGGCCTCAAGGACAAGGTGGCGCCCTGGCTGGCCGCCGGCTTCCTCTGCGGCTGCGGCTTCGTCGCCGTCAAGCTGGTGGAATACGCCGACAAGCTGGGGGCCGGCATCACCCTGTCCACCAGCCCCTTCTACATGTTCTATCTCTCCCTCACCTTCTTCCACTTCATGCACGTGCTGCTGGGGCTGGTGATCCTGGCCATCCTCTGGTTCCAGGCCCGCCGCGGCAACTACGGCCCGGACAACGGCACCGCCATGAACAACCTGCACAGCGGCGCCTCCTATTGGCACATGGTGGACCTGGTGTGGATCATCCTTTTCCCCCTGGTCTATGTACTGCGCTGAGAACGAAACCATGGACAACCTGACCCACGTCGCCGCCCCCTACAGCACCCGCCGCAGCACCATCGTCTGGCTGCTGCTGATCGCCGCCACCCTGGCCACCTGGACCGTCGGCGAGGAAGGCATCAGCGGCCCCGCCGCCGTCGCCAGCCTGCTGCTCATCGCCGCCCTCAAGAGCCGGGCGGTGATCCTCGACTTCATGGGCCTGCGCCACGCCCCCCTGCTGTGGAAGGGCATCACCCTCGGCTGGGTGGTCCTGGTCTGCGGCCTCATTGCTATCGCCTACTGGAAAGGAATGCCCTGATGGACATGGCCTCCACTCTGCCCTTCTACGACGCTGCCGCCGATGAAGTGGAAATTTTCGAGCACGCCTGGAAGAACCGGCTGCCCCTCCTGATCAAGGGCCCCACGGGCTGCGGCAAGACCCGCTTCGTCGCCCACATGGCGGCCAAGCTGGGCCTGCCCCTGTTCACCGTGGCCTGCCACGACGACCTCACCGCCGCCGACCTGGTGGGCCGCCACCTCATCGGCGAAGGCAAGACCCTGTGGTGCGACGGCCCCCTCACCCGGGCCGTGCGCGAAGGCGGCATCTGCTACCTGGACGAGGTGGTGGAAGCGCGCAAGGACACCACCGTGGTGCTGCACCCCCTGGCCGACGACCGCCGCATCCTGCCCATCGACCGCACCGGCGAGGTGCTGGAGGCGCCGGATTCCTTCATGCTGGTGGTGTCCTACAACCCGGGCTACCAGAACCTGATGAAGGGCATGAAGCCTTCCACCCGGCAGCGCTTCGTCTCCCTGCGCTTCGACTTCCCCGGCAGCGCCCGGGAAATCGCCATCCTGCGCGGCGAAACCGGCTGCGACGAGGACCTGGCCAAGCGCCTGGTGGCCATTGCCCAGGCCCTTCGCACCCTCAAGGACCAGGACCTGGAGGAAGCCGCCAGCACCCGCCTGCTGGTCTACGCCGCTACCCTGGTGAAGGCCGGCATGGACCCGGTCACCGCCTGCCGCGCCGCCATGGTGGAAAGCCTCACCGACGACGTGGAAACCGCCGGCGCCCTGATGGAAATCGTCAACGCCACCTTCGGCCGCTGACCTACCGCCATGGCCAGCCCCAGCGCCCCTGCAGACAACCCGGAAGGCACCGGCCTGGCCATTGCCGCCGAGGCCCTGTTCCTGGTCAATCTCCTGGCCCTGCCGGGCCTGGCCTTCGCCGCCCTGGCCTGGCTGTGGTGGCGCCACGGCGGCACGGCGCCCCTGCTGGCCCGCCAGCACCTGCAGCAGACCTTCTGGGTCAGCGCCTGGGGCGGCCTGCTCATCGTCACCCTGTCCGCCGGCTTCATCGCCCTGGGCGGCCTCAACTGGGAATGGACCTGGGTCGCCGTCATCCTCTATTTCACCTGCGTCCATTCGGCCCTGGTGGTGGGCGGCATCGTCGGCCTGGCCAGCGCCATGGCCGGGCAGCCCTGGCGCTTCCCCCTGATCGGCCCGCGCCTGCCCCGGGCCTGACGGCCCTGCCTTTCCCATTTCCATGAACCAGCGCGTCATTCCCATCATTCCGGCGGCCCAGGCCGTGGCCGGCAACCAGCGCGTGCAGCGGCAAAGACTGGCGGCCCAGATGGGCTTCTTCGTCCTCTTCGCCCTGGCGCCGGTGTTCGACCTGTTCCGCTACGACCTGGCCCGCGGCCACGCCCTCTTCCTCACCTTCGAATGGCGCCTGGGCCTGGACCAGTTCCTGGCCGGCCGCATCGGCGCCGGCGAAGCGGCCTTCAACGTCCTCACCCGGCTGTTCCTGCCCATTCTCGCCGGCGCCGCCGTCTTCCTCTGGGCCGCCTGGAAATGGGGCCGCCTCTACTGCGGCTGGCTGTGCCCCCACTTCTCCGTGGTGGAGACCATCAACCGGGTGATGATCCGGGCCTCGGGCAAGCACAGCCTGTGGGACAAGAAACCCATCTCCCCCTGGCGCCCCGACGGCACCCCGGCGCCCCGGGGCCCGATCTGGTGGCTGGCGGTGCTGCCCCTGGCGGTGGCCTTCGCCTTCGTCTGGGCGGTGGTCTTCCTCACCTACCTGCTGCCGCCCATGGAGGTTTACACCAACCTCTTCAACGGGGCACTGACGCGCAACCAGCTCATTTTCATCGCGGCCGCCACCACGGTCATTTCCCTGGAATTCCTTTTCGCCCGCCACCTCTTCTGCCGCTATGCCTGCGCCGTCGGCCTGTTCCAGAGCCTGGCCTGGATGGGCAACAAGGACGCCCTGGTGGTGGGCTTCAACCGGCAGCGCACGGCCGAATGTGCCGACTGCCTGCCGGACCGGCAATCGGCCTGCGACGCGGTCTGCCCCATGCGCCTCAAGCCCCGCACCCTGAAACGCATGATGTTCGCCTGCACCCAGTGCGGCCAGTGCCTGGACGCCTGCGCCCAGAGCCAGGGCCGCCAGGACCAGCCACCCCTGCTGCAGTGGGTGGAGGCGGAGGCGGCGCGGCAGAACGAGGCCGGATTTTCCGCGGTGGACCGGCCATGACCAGGCACCGCCCCAAGAACCGCATGGATAAAGGGCCCCAGGCCGGCGCTCAGGCCCTCGCGGCGCCCCTGGCGGCCCATTAAGGAACGGCCATGGAAGAATTCGTCGGCAAACTCTGGCACCGCTGGATCACCCAGGCCGCGGGCGGCCACTACCCCAAGGCGGCGGTCAAGCTGAAGGAAGTGGAACGCACCGCCGGCATCCTCTTCCGCGCCTTCGGCGGCGACCCCGGCCTGCGCGTCGCCGCCGCCGTCGAAGTGCGCCACGGCGCCCGCCGCCGCTGGCTGTCCCGGGTTGCCGGCAGCGACGAAAAGGCCACTCCCGCCACCCTGGACCTGGCCACCCTGCGCCTGCCGCCGGAAATCGCCGCCTTCCCCGACGCCGCCCTCAACCGGGACCTCTACCTGTGGCTGGCCGCCCTGGCCGCCGCCGGCCAGCAGCCCGGGGCTGCCGCCGAAACCGATTCCTGCCGCCGCAACCAGGCCGCCACCCGGCGCGCCCTGGCCTGCTGGCCCGGCCTGGCGCCCCGCTACCGGCGCCTGGTGCAGGCCCACCTGGCCCAGCGCCTCAACCCCGACAGCCTGCCCGCCGCCGAGCGGCCGCGGGAAGAGGCCATCCGCCGCGCCCTGCTGGAGCCGGGCAGCGTCGATGCCCTGCCCCGCTCCCCCGTGCCCTCCCGCCCGGTGATGCTGTGGCTGGGCGACTTCGGCACCGAGCCGCACGGCGCCACCCAGCCCAGCCGCGAGGCGCCCACCGAGGACCAGGCCGGCAGCCAGCAGCTGAAGGAAGAGGAGGAACGGCGCGCCCACCAGACCGAGCGGGTGGAAATGCCGACGGAGAAGAACGGCATGCTGATGATGTTCCGGGCCGAGAGCATTTTCAGCTGGGGCGAATACGTGAAGGTGAACCGCCCCACCGACGACGACCCCAACGAGGACGCGGTGGCCGCCGCCAACGACCTGGACCAGCTGGCCCTGGCCGACGACAGCGAGAAGGTGGCCTCCAAGGTGCGCTTCGACCTGGACCTGCCCTCCGCCGCCGAGGACGACGTGATCCTGGGCGACGGCATTCCCCTGCCCGAATGGGACTACCGCAAGGGCCAACTGCTGGAGGAGCATGTGCGCCTGCTGGAAGTGACGCCCCAGGCCGCCAGCGACAGCGCCCTGCCGCACCGCCTGGCCCGCACCGCCCGCCGCCTGCACCAGCAGTTCGCCGCCCTGCTGCCGGCCCGGCGCTGGCTCAAGGGCCAGCCCGACGGCCAGGAACTGGACGTGGATGCGGCGGTGCGCGCCCACGCCGACCGGGCCACCGGCAGCCACCCCACGGACAACCTCTACCTCTCCCTGGAAAAGCGGGAGCGGGACCTGGCCTGCCTGGTGCTGGCCGACCTCTCCCTGTCCACCGACACCTGGGTCAGCGACGAGGCCCGGGTCATCGACGTGGTCAAGGACGCCCTGCTGCTGTTCGGCACCGCCATGGGCGCCACCGGCGACGCCTTCGCCCTGTGCGGCTTCTCCTCCCTGAAGCGCAGCCAGGTGCGCTTCTCCCGCCTCAAGGATTTCGGCCAGAAGTTCGACGCCGCCGCCCGGGGCCGCATCCTGGCCCTCAAGCCCGGCTACTACACCCGCCTCGGCGCCGCCATCCGCCACGCCGCCAGCCAGCTGGCGCGGCAGCCGGCCAGCCGCCGGGTGCTGCTGATCCTCTCCGACGGCAAGCCCAACGACCTGGACATCTACGACGGCCGCTACGGCATCGAGGACACCCGCATGGCCATCATCGAGGCGCGCAAGCTGGGCCTGCAGCCCTTCTGCGTCACCATCGACCGGGAAGGGGCCTCCTACCTGCCCCACCTGTTCGGCCCCGCCGGCTACGCGGTGATCCGCAAGCCGGAGGAACTGCCCCGCCGCCTGCCCCTGCTTTACGCCCAACTGACGCGCTGACCCACCGCCTCCCAGGAAACGAAGGTAAGCCCATGAACAACAGCACCTGCCTCCTGCCCCCGGATTCGGGCACCCCGCCCGATCCCCGCATCATCGCCCTGCTGCGGGAAACCAGCCTCTTCGCCGAACTGGAGGAGCCCGACCTGGAGCGCCTGGCCCGGGGCGTGCGCGAGGTCGAGGCCGGCCGCGGCGACATCCTCTTCCACAAGGGCGATCCCTGCCGCGGCTTCCACCTGCTGCTGGCGGGCCAGGTGAAGCTGGCCTTCAATTCCAACCAGGGCAACGAAAAGGTGGTGGAACTGATCCACCCGGGCCAGACCTTCGGCGAGGCGGTGATGTTCATGGAAAAGCCCTACGCCCTCTTCGCCCAGGCCCTGACCCGCTCCCGCCTGCTGCACATTTCCAAGCTGGTGCTGTTCCACGAGATGGACCAGGACCCCCTGCTATGCCGCAAGATGATCAGCAGCCTCTCCCGCCGCCTGCACCACCGGGTGGTGGATGTGGAAGCCTATTCCCTGCAGTCCGGCTGGGAGCGCATCGTCGGCTTCCTGCTGCGCGGCGCCGAGGCGCCGGAGGCCGGCAGCGGCAACTGTCCGCGCCAGGCCGTGGTGCGCCTGCCCAGCAGCAAGGGCAACATCGCCTCCCGCCTCAACCTGACCCAGGAACACTTTTCCCGCATCCTGCACGACCTGGCCGGCCGCGGCCTGGTGGTGGTGGACGGTCGCACCATCCACATTCCCGACGTGGAAGCCCTGCGTCTGGCTTCGCCCTAGGCCGCGCCCGATTCAGTCCCGGGTCAGGGTCAGGAGGATGTCCGCATACCAGGCGCAGTTGAGGCCCAGGGCCTCGTCCACCTCCGCATCCCGTCCGCCCGCATCGAGGCGGGCCGAATGCACGCCGAGCAGCAGCCAGGGCAGTTCGCCCCGCCCCCCGTCGCCGTCGGGCAGACGCATCACCACCGGCGCGCCACTGGTGCCGCGGTGGGTGCGGGCATCGGTGAGGAAATAGCCCTGGCCCTGGAAGCGCAGGCCGAAGGACGAGGCCACCACCGCCTGGCGCGCCACCGGCATGTGGTGCAGCTGGTCGTGGAAGCCCAGGGGGAAACCGACGATGAGCAGGGAGCTGCCCACCTCCACCCGGTCCCGGCGACCGGCCAGATGGGCCGGCGTGAAGGCGGCATGGAGCGTGGTCGGCGGCAGGGCCGCCCGCTCGATCTCGATCGCCGCCACGTCGATCTCCCCGGCCCCGTCCGCGCCCTGGCGCCACAGGCTGCGGCCGTCCCGGTAGAGGGGAATGGAAAAGCCGGTGGCGGCGGCCAGGTTGGCCGGATCGGTATGCAGCTCGATCTCGATGCGCTCCGGATGGTGGCCGCTGGCGGCATCGCACAGCACATGGCGGCTGGTGACGAGAAACAGGCGGCTCTCGTCCGGGGCGAAGAAAAAGCCGCTGGCATTAGTCAGGGCCCGGCCGGCGCCGAAAGTGCATACCCGTACTGCCGTCAACAAAATGGATTCGATCATGATCCTGGCACCTTTCGTCCCCAGGCCAAAAAAGGCTCCCGCCGAAGGGGGCGGGCACCGCCTGGAAAGCCATTGTGGGGCAAAGCGGAGAGCCTGCCCCGGACATTTGCCGACAGGGCCCCGGCAAAAGGCAAATATCGGCCCCGCAAGCTTTCCAATCCCCGTGCCACAAGGTAGATTACGGCCCCGGGAGGTATAGCTTCTTCCAGACGAGGAGCGAGACAAAAATGAAGGATAAATCCATCGTTCCCACCAACCGGGAACGGGTCATGCGCGACAACGATTTCATCGTCAGCAAGACCGACCTGAGCGGCCGCATCACCTACGGCAACGAGATTTTCATCGAGTTTTCCGGCTACAGCGAAGCCGAGCTGCTGGGCACCCAGCACAACATCATCCGCCACCCGGACATGCCCCGGGCCGCCTTCAACCTGGTGTGGGACACCCTCAAGTCGGGCCGGGAAATCTTCGCCTACGTGAAGAACATGTCCAAGGACGGCAGTTTCTACTGGGTCTTCGCCCACATCACCCCGGACTTCGGCCCCAAGGGCGACATCGTCGGCTACTACTCGGTGCGGCGCTGCCCCAGGCGCAGCGCCATCGACAAGATCGTGCCGGTGTACCAGCAGATGCTGGCGGCCGAAAAGGCCGCCGGCAGCAAAGACGCCATCGCCGCCGGCACCAAGGTGCTGACCGACCTCCTGCAATCTTCCGGAATGAGCTATGAACAGCTGGTTCTCTCACTTTGACAAGCGGCGCTGGCCGCTCCTGATCCTGGTGCTGGCCGGTGCCGGCCTGGCCTTCCTCGACCCGCTCTACGCCCTGCCGGCCCTGCTGCTGGCGGCCCTGCTGCTGGTCCTGCCCGCCGCCTCCCGCCAGGAGCGCCTGAAAGAGCTGAACGCCCTGATGGACAAGGTGCAGAACGGCCTGCTGGTGGAGCGCATGCCCCGCAGCATCGACGATCCCCAGCTCGACGCCATCCGCATCAGCATCAACTCAGCCCTGGACCAGACCGAAACCGCCTTCCGCGAAATGCTCGGCGCCATGGCTGCCTCGACCCAGGGCCGCCCCTGGCGCCGCCTGCATACCGCGGGCCTGCACGGCACCTTCCGCGACGTGCTGGAGCAGATGCAGGGCATGCTCGACCGCCTCGACGAGGCCCGGGAATCCGTGGCCCGGGAGGCCCTGCTGTCGAAGATCTTCCTGCGTTCGGAACGGGGCCTGTCCACCGCCATCGGCCGGGTCAGCGAGGCCCTGGAAACCGTGGCCCAGGAATCGGCCCAGGCCGAATCCCTGGCCCGGGCCTTCGCCGAATCCGCTGGCGCCATGTCCGGTGCAGCCGAATCCATGTCCGCCGCCCTCGGTCAGGCCCAGACCTCGGCCCAGCACAGCGCCGAGGCCCTGCACGAGCTGGACGGCAAGACCAACGCCATCCGCCAGCTGACCGGCCACATCGACGCCATCGCCAAGCAGACCAACCTGCTGGCCCTCAACGCCGCCATCGAGGCGGCCCGGGCCGGCGAGACGGGCCGCGGCTTTGCTGTGGTGGCCGACGAGGTGCGCAAGCTGGCCGACCAGTCCCAGAAGGCCGCGGTGGAGATCACCCAGGCCATCGGCGACGTTTCCGGCGCCATGGAAGACGTCTCCCGGCGCATGGAAGAACTGGGGGGCGCCGTCTCCGACGCCCGCGGCACCGCCGACACCTTCAGCCAGGAACTGGCCGGCTCCGCCAGCTCCGCCTCCGTGGTGGAGGAACTGGCGGGCACCATCGGCCAGGGTGCCGGCAGGATGGAAACCTCCATGCGCATGGTGTCCCTGGCCCAGAAGGCCCGGGCCGACGTCAATGCCATCATCAACGGCGAGCAGGTGGAAATCGCCAGCCGCTCCGCCACCGAACGGGCAGCCCTGGAACTGGCCGCCACCCGCAAGTGGACCGAGGGCAGTGCCGAGCGGGATGCCCTGGTGGAAATGTACGACGAGCTGTTCGCCTACATCGAAAGCCAGAACGCCGCCCTCTAGGCGGTGTCTGCTCCGGCCATGGCAGCCAAGACCCTCCTGGTGGTGGACGACGTGGAGTCCATGCGCGGCATCCTCACCGCCATCGCCCAGGAGGTGGGCTTTGCCGTCAAGCAGGCCTCCCACGGCCAGGCCGGCCTGGAGATGGTGCAGGCCGGCGGCATCGACGCCATCGTCAGCGACTGGAATATGCCGGTCATGGATGGCGGCCAGTTCGTCCGCGCCCTGCGGGCGGCAGGCCACCAGATGCCGGTGATCATGGTCACCGTGGAAGCGGACCAGAACCGGGTGCGGGAACTGATCCAGACCGGCATCCAGGGCTACATCGTCAAACCCTTCAAGGCGGAAACGGTGCACCGGGCCCTGGAAAAGCTGTTGCAGCGGCTCTGACGGAACACCGCCCGGGTTACCGGGCCCCTGCCGCCCCTGGTCACATCCAGGGCGCTGCTGCCCGGCCGGGCAGTTCCCTTCCCATCACTCCTTACCCAGGCCTCCCCCACCGCCATCGCGGCAGCAGGAAAGCCCGCCGGGCTGCCGAGCCCAGCCTAGTGGCTGGTGCCTTCGGAACGGGTGATCTTGTTCCACACGTTGTACTTGCCCACGGGCTTCTTCATGGGCAGGCGCTTCACCTCTTCCAGGGTCCTGGCGTCGTAGATGATCAGGGCGCCGTCCATTTCCCACAGGCTGGCCAGGGCGTAACGGCCATCCTTGGTGAACTCGATGTGGGCCAGGGTCTTGCCGGGGACGGGCTTGAGTTCCTTGACGATCTCCAGCTTGTCCTTGTCGATCACCTGCAGGGTGTCCTTGGCCGGGCTCATCATGGAATCGACGAAGGCGTAGCGGCTGTTCTCGTGGCTGCGCAGGAAGAAGCCGGCTCCCCGGGTGACGATGTCCTTCACCGGTTTCCAGTCCTTCATGTCGATCACCGTCACCTTGCCTTCCTTGAGGTTGGTGGAGGCCATCACGGTGCGGCCCTGCCAGTTCCAGGTGATGCCGGAGCCCAGGTGAGGCATGCCGGAGAGCTGCAGTTCGGAGACCTTGCGCCGGGCATCCAGGTTCACCACCTGGCCCTTGCCTTCCCGGCTGGTGCCCATCACCTCGGAATAGCTCTGGTCGAAGAAGAAATCGTCCAGGGGATCGGTGAGGCGGGTGCGGCGGGGGTTGAGGAAGCCGGGCACCGAGACCCCTTCCTTGTACTGGTAGTCGTGCACCAGGCCGTCGTAGATGGGATGGGCTTCCGGGTCGTAGCTGATTTCCCAGACCTCGGGCATGTCCTTCATGGCGGCGACGAAGCTCTTGCGCGGGGCGGCATCGTACACCGCGGAAACCCGGGAGCTTTCCTTGCCGTCGGCGCTCTTCGCCTCCATCACCTTGATCAGGTTGAGGTCGGCGTCGAACAGCACCAGATCCTGGGGCAGGTAGTTGGCGGCCATGACGTACTTGCCGTCGCCGGAGACGGCGGCGTTGCGGGTGTTGATGCCGGCCCGCACCTCGGCCACCACCTTCAGGTTCCACAGGTCGAACTTGGTCAACCAGCCGTCCCGGGAGGCGAAATACACGAAGCGGCCGTCGGGGGAGAACTTGGGCCCGCCGTGGAGGGCGTAGCGGGACTGGAAGCGGTGGATGGGCTCCAGCTTGTCGCCGTCGAGGATGGAGACGTGATGGTCGCCCCCTTCCACCACCACGAAGAGGTTCATGGGGTCGGCCTTGAAGACGGGCTTGGGCGAGAGGGTCTTCTCGTCCACGTGCTGGATGCGGGAGGCGCGGATGTCCTTCTCCGTCCAGGTGGGCTTGGGGTTCACCGGGGCGTAGGCGTAGTCGGCCAGGGCGGCGATGTCGGCCTCGCTCAGCTGGTCCTTGAAGGCCGGCATCTGGGTGGCGGCCCGGCCTTCCCTGATGGTCTTGAGGGCTTCGGCCTTTCTCAGCCGTTCCAGGTTTTCCGGCAGCAGGGCCGGGCCCATGCCCCCCAGGCGATCGGTACCGTGGCAGGCGGCGCAGTGCTGCTGGAACAGGGCCGGGGCGTTGGCATCGGCGGCGTGGGCCGGCCGGCTGGCCAGCCACAGCGCCCCCAGGCCCAGGGGTACGGAAAGCAGCCAGAAGGCCAGGGAGGACGGCCGCCTGGCGGCCTGGGCGCGGGTTTTCATAGGGATACCTCGGTTACCTTTTTGACGCCGATTTCTTCGTCGCTGAGATAGCAGGCCGGGTCTTCGGCCCAGGGATTGCCGGTCAGCTGCTGGGCCCGCACCCGGGTGTTGCCGTTGCAGATGTTGAGGTAGGCGCAGGCGCCGCAGCGCCCCTCCACGGGCCGCGGGTGCTGCTTGAGGCCGGCCATGAGGGGGTCGGAGAGGTCGTTCCACAAGGTGGAGAAGGGCCGCTCCTTGACGTTGCCCAGGGTGTGGTGCCACCACATGGTGTCCGGATGCACATTGCCCAGGTTGTCGATGTTGGCCACATTGACGCCGCTGGCGTTGCCGCCCCACTGCTCCAGCTTGGCGCGGATGTGGGAGACCTTGTCCGGGAAGCGGCGGGCCACCCAGCGCAGCAGGTACACGCCGTCGGCATCGTTGTTGCCGGTGACGAATTCCTTGTGCAGACCCTTCTGCCGGTAGTCCCAGCAGGTGTCGAGGAGCAGGTCCATGGCCTGGCGGGTGGCCAGGTGATGGGTGTCGGTGGCCCGGTTCTTGTTGCCCCGGCCGGCATAGTTGAGGTGGGAGAAGTAGAACTTGTCGATGCCCTCGGCCTCGATCAGCTTGAGCAGGCCGGGCAGGTCGTGGGCGTTGTCCTGGGTCATGGTGTAGCGCACGCCCACCTTGATGCCCCGTTCCTTGCACAGGCGGATACCGGCCAGGGAGGCGTCGAAGGCCCCTTCCAGGCGGCGGAACCTGTCGTGGGTCTCCTTGATGCCGTCCAGGCTGACGCCCACGTAGTCGAAGCCGATGTCGGCGATGGCGTCGATATTGGCTTCGCTGATGAGGGTGCCGTTGGAGGAAAGGCCGACGTAGAAGCCCATGCCCTTGGCGCGGCGGGCGATGTCGAAGATGTCCGGCCGCAGCAGGGGCTCGCCGCCGGAGAGGATCAGCACCGGCACGCGGAAGGCCTTGAGGTCGTCCATCACGGTGAACACCTGCTCGGTGTTCAGTTCGCCGGGAAAATCCTTGTCGGCGGAGATGGAGTAGCAGTGCTTGCAGGTGAGGTTGCAGCGGCGCACCAGGTTCCAGATCACCACCGGCCCGGGCGGATTGCGGCGGGGGCCGACGGTGCTGGGGGTCACCAGCTCGTCCATGAATTGGGAGATGCGGAACATTTTTTCTTCCCTGGAGATCGTGGCTGCCATTGAACGCGGGAAGAAATGGGGCGTCGTTGATACGCATCAAGACAGCTGCGGGATGGGCGCCAGGGCGGCCTTCGGCGGATGCGGGGAGGCCGGCGGGAAGCCCTCGGGCAGCAATTCCTGCTAGGATGCCCCTCCCCTTTGCCACCACCGTTACCGAGGAAAACCGAGCGGATGCTGCCGATTATCTACCGCGACGAGCACCTGATCGCCATCCACAAGCCCCCCGGCCTGCTGGTGCACCGCTCCCTGGTGGACCGGCACGAGACCCGCTTCGCCGTGCAGCTGCTGCGGGACCAGATCGGCCAGTGGGTCTACCCGGCCCATCGCCTGGACCGGGGCACTTCCGGCGTGCTGCTGTTCGCCCTCAGCAGCGACATGGCCCGGGAACTGGGGCGCCAGTTCGAGGCCCAGACGGTGCACAAGACCTATGTGGCGGTGGTGCGCGGCCATCCGGAGGAAGCCGGCGTCATCGACCATGCCCTCAGCCGCCAGTTCGACGACGGGGAATGGCAGGGGGAGCGCATGAACCGGGAGCCCCAGGCCGCCCTCACCCGCTACCGGCGCTTGGCCACGGTGGAACTGCCGCTGGCGGTGGACCGCTATCCCAGCAGCCGCTACGCCCTGCTTGAACTGGAGCCGGCCACCGGCCGGCAGCACCAGCTGCGGCGCCATCTCAAGCACATCGCCCATCCCATCATCGGCGACGCCACCTACGGCAAGGGCAAGCACAACCGCTTCTTCGCCCAGCACTTCGCCTGCCCGCGCCTGCTGCTGGCCTGCCTGCGTCTGGAAGTGAGACACCCGGCCAGCGGCGCCCCCCTGCTGCTGGAAGCGCCCCTGGAGGGCGATTTTGCCCGGCTGGTGGCCGAGCTGGGCTGGGCCCAGGCCCTGCCGGCGGGGCTCGCCGGCCAGACCTGAGACACGGCAACGGGGCCTAGCGCCCCTTGCGGCCGCCGTTGTTGGCGCCGCCCCTGCTGGCGGACTTGCTGCCGCCCTTCGCCCCGCCCTTGCCGCTCCGCTTGGGAGCGCCCGTCTTGGCAGCGGCCGGACTCTTGCCGCGATGACCGCCCTGACCCGGACCGCCCGCTTTGCCGCCAGGGGCGGACTTGCCGGGCTTGCCACCGCCAGAACCCGCACGGGGCTTGCCTTGCGGAGCAGCTGCCCCCAGGGCTGGCTTGCCCGTGGTGTTCTTGCGCCAGGTCACCACCTCGTCGTCGCCGGCCGGACCTTCTTTCTTTTCCTGGGCCAGGATGAAGTCGATGCGGCCGGACTCCAGGTCGGCCCGCACCAGTTTCACCCGCAGGCGGTCGCCGAGGCGGAAGCGCTTGCCGCTGCGTTCGCCCAGCATCTGGTGCTTGGCCGGCTCGAAGTGGAAATAGTCCTCGCCCAGTTCGGAAACGTGCACCATGCCTTCGACGAAGACCTCGTCCAGGGCGACGAAAATACCGAAGGCGGCGACGCCGGCGATGGTGCCCTCGAATTCCTCCCCGATGCGCTCCTTCATGTAGAAGCACTTCAGCCAGTTGTCCACGTCCCGGGTGGCCTCGTCGGCCCGGCGCTCGGTGCCGGAGCAATGCAGGCCGATGTCTTCCCACTTGCCCGGGTTGTAGGTCTCGCCGGCCAGCACCGCCTTGATGGCGCGATGCACCAGCAGGTCGGGATAGCGGCGGATGGGCGAGGTGAAGTGGGTGTAGGCCTCGTAGGCCAGGCCGAAGTGGCCCAGGTTTTCCGGGGCGTACTGGGCCTGGCGCAGGGAGCGCAGCATCACCGTCTGCAGCAGCTGGGTGTCGGGACGGCCCTGGATCTTTTCCAGCAGCTCGGCGTAATCCTTGGCCTTGGGCTCGTCGCCGCCGGCAAGGGAGAAGCCAAATTCGCCGAGGAAGGCCCGCAGGTTCTCCAGCTTTTCCGGCGTCGGTCCCTGGTGCACCCGGTACAGGCAGGCCTGCTTGTGCTCATGCAGGAAGCCGGAGGCGCAGACGTTGGCCGCCAGCATGCATTCCTCGATCAGGCGGTGGGCGTCGTTGCGCACCACGGGCACGATGTTCTCGATCTTGCCCTGGGCGTTGAACAGCATCTGGGTTTCCACCGTCTCGAAGTCGATGGCACCCCGCTTCTTGCGCGCCTTGAGCAGCACCTGGAAGAGCTTGTAGAGGTTCTGCAGGTGGGGCTGCAGGGCCTGATGCACCTCGTTCTCCGGCTGGCTTTCGCCGGACAGCCAGCCCCACACCTGGTTGTAGGTGAGGCGGGCATGGGAGCGGAACACGGCCGGGTAGAAGCGGTACTTGCCGATGCTGCCGGTGGCGCTGATGTTCATGTCGCACACCATGGCCAGCCGTTCCACGTCCGGGTTGAGGGAGCAGATGCCGTTGGAGAGTTTCTCCGGCAGCATGGGAATGACGCGCCGCGGGAAATACACCGAGTTGCCCCGGTCATAGGCCTCCTGGTCCAGGGCCATGCCCGGACGCACATAATGGGAGACGTCGGCGATGGCCACCACCAGGCGCCAGCCCCGGCCCACCTTCTCGCAGAAGACCGCATCGTCGAAGTCCCGGGCGGTCTCGCCGTCGATGGTCACCAGGGGCAGCTGACGCAGGTCTTCGCGGCCCTTGAGGTCGCTCTTCTTGACCTTGTCCGGCACCGCCTTGTTTTCGGCCTGGGCCTCCTTGGAAAACTCGAAGGGCAGGTCGTGCTTGCGCAGGGCGATTTCGATTTCCATGCCCGGGTCGGCATAGTTGCCGAGAATCTCGACAATGCGGCCGATGGGCTGGGAATAGCGGGAGGGCTGCTCCAGGATTTCCACCATCACCACATTGCCGGGCCGGGCCTTGAGCTTGGCCCGCTTGTCGGTCATGGCGGTGGGGGGAATCAGGATGTCTTGGCTGATGCGTTTGTTCTCGGCCACCACGAACTGGATGCCGTGCTCTTCCATGAGCCGGCCCACCAGGCGGGTGTTGGCCCGCTCCAGCACCTCGACGATGGTGGCCTCGCGACGGCCGCGGCGGTCCAGGCCGATGCAGCGCACCAGCACCCGGTCGCCGTGCAGCACCTTGTCCATCTGCTTGGGCTCGAGGAACAGGTCGTCGCTGCCGTCGTCCGGTTTGACGAAGCCGAAGCCGTCCGGATGGCCTTCCACCTTGCCCGGAATCAGGTCTGCCTTCTCCGGCAGGATGTAGGAGTTCTTGCGGTTGCGCAGCAGCTGGCCGTCCCGCTCCATGGCGTTGAGACGGCGTTGGAAGAGGTCCCCCTCATCCCGGCTGATGTCCAGCAGGGCCACCAGCTGGTCGAAGGAAACGGGGCGTCCCTGGTCCTGCAGCAGCTGCATGGTGTATTCCCGGGACGGCAGGGGAATCTCGTACTTTTGGCACTCCCTTTCGAAGAAGGGATCGTTTTTTCTAGTTTTGGATAGTTTTCTAGTTGACATGGTCTTTATTTACCTTATAATCGCGCCTTCTTCGACACCTGCCCAGGTGGCGGAATTGGTAGACGCACCAGGTTCAGGTCCTGGCGGTGGCAACACTGTGGAGGTTCGAGTCCTCTCCTGGGCACCAGGTTTCAGACATCAAGCCGGCTTTTGCCGGCTTTTTGTTTTTCTGCTTCCCGTTTGCACGGGTTTCCCCAGCCGCCACAATTCCCGCCAGCCGGGACGCACCCTGTCCTGCCATCCGCAAGGACGACATGGGGGCGACAGCCATGGCAAAAATCGGGTTCTGCAGCGACGGTAAAAAATTAATCATTTTTCCTCTTGCGGTAGTACCGCAGGCTTCATTATAATGCGGGCTCTTTTCGACACCTGCCCAGGTGGCGGAATTGGTAGACGCACCAGGTTCAGGTCCTGGCGGTGGCAACACTGTGGAGGTTCGAGTCCTCTCCTGGGCACCAAGGTTCAGGCAAAGCCGAAAATTCTTCAAGGATTTTCGGCTTTTTGCTTTTCCGGCCCCGCTTCCGCAACGGCTGCCGGTCCGGCACTCCCCCCTCCCCGCACCACCGTCCCCATTCGCGACGGCGGCAGAGTGCGCACCTCCCGCAGTCGCAGGGCACGAATGCCCCCGGCGATACTGGCTGCCGGCAAGCTTAAGGGGAGTTGACGACAATCAGGACGACACTCAGGTTAAAGAAAAAAGCCGGCGCTCTGACGCCGGCTTTTTCGCTCAGGCGGCGAAGGGATGCCGCTTGAGGATGGTTTCGTCCCGCTCCGGACCGGTGGAGACGATATCGATGGGAATCTCGCACAGGGTCTGAATGCGGTCCAGGTAGGCCTGGGCCGTGGCCGGCAGATCTTCCCAGCGCTTGGCGCCGAAGGTGGTTTCCTTCCAGCCGGGCATGGTTTCGTAGATGGGCTCGCAGCGGGCCACTTCGTCGGCACCGATGGGCAGCAGGTCCAGCACCTTGCCGTCCAGCTTGTAGCCGGTGCAGATGTGCAGCTCTTCCAGGCCATCGAGCACGTCCAGCTTGGTGATGCACAGGCCGGTGACGCCGTTGATGCGGGCGGAGCGGCGCAGGGCGGCGGCATCGAACCAGCCACAGCGGCGCTTGCGACCGGTGACGGTGCCGAATTCCTTGCCCTTGGTGGACATCTGATGGCCGGGACAGCCGGCGGTGTCGATATCCAGCTCGGAGGGAAACGGACCGCCGCCGACGCGGGTGCAGTAGGCCTTGGTGATGCCCAGCACGTAATGCAGCATGCCGGGGCCGACGCCGGCGCCCGCTGCCGCCTGACCGGCAACGCAGTTGCTGGAGGTGACGAAGGGATAGGTGCCGTGGTCGATGTCCAGCAGGGTACCCTGGGCGCCTTCGAACAGCAGGTTCTGGCCGGCCTTGTTGGATTCGTAGATGGCAGCGGAGACGTCAGCCACCAGGGGCTTGATCTGTTCCGCATTGGCCAGGGCCTGTTCCAGCACGGCTTCGTAGGAAACGGGCTCGGCACCCAGCATCTTGGTCAGGATGAAGTTGTGGTACTCCATCACTTCCTTCAGCTTGGCGGCGAAGCGCTCCGGGTTGAACAGGTCGTACACCCGCAGGCCGCGGCGAGCCACCTTGTCTTCATAGGCCGGACCGATGCCCTTGCCGGTGGTGCCGATCTTCTGGTCGGCGCACTTGGCGGCTTCCCGCGCCTTGTCGATGGCGGAGTGGTAGGGCAGGATCAGGGGACAGCCGGGGCTGACCTTGAGGCGGGAACGCACGTCCAGGCCGCCCTCTTCCAGGATCTTGATTTCGGCCAGCAGATGCTGGATGTCCAGCACCACGCCGTTGCCGATGTAGCACTGCACGCCGTCACGCACGATGCCGGAGGGCACCAGGTTCAGCTTGTATTCGCGCTCGCCCACCACCAGGGTGTGGCCGGCATTGTGCCCGCCCTGGAAACGCACCACGCCCTGGGCGTTGTCCGTCAGCCAATCGACGATCTTTCCCTTCCCCTCGTCGCCCCACTGGGTGCCGACGACCACGACGTTCTTAGCCATACTGCTTAGTCCTTATTGATTGCTGCAATAATCCATTTGCCGTCCTGCTGCACCAGCCGGCGGTCGCAGGGCAGACCTTCGCTGCCGGCCTGGCCGGGCAGGAGTTCCACCACGGCCTCGCCTTCGGCCCGCAGACGGGCGATGGCGGCGGCCAGCTGGGCATCCTCGCCGCCGTAGGGCGCCAGGATGGCTTTTGAAACCTGGGTGGCGGGGGCCAGGCGGGCCACCTCGCGCAAATCCATGGAGAACCCCGTGGCGGGACGGGCCCGGCCGAAGGCTTCACCAGCGCCGTCGTAGCGGCCGCCCAGGGCCAGGGCGGTGGCGTAGCCGGGGCTGTAGGCGGCGAAGACGACGCCGTTGTGGTAATGATAGCCGCGCAGGTCCGACAGATCGAAACCGATGGGCAGGTCGCCGGCCTTGGCGGCCAGGGCCGAGAGCAGGTCCAGGCCGGCGTGCACCGCCGGCAGGTCGGGCAGCTGCTGCTGGGCCTTGGCCAGCACGGAAGCATCGCCATAGAGGTCGGGCAGGCGCAGCAGGGCGGAACGGTAGGGCTCGGGCAGGCCGGCACAGGCGGCCTGCAGGCCGGGGATGTCCTTGACCTGCAGCAGGGCGAACACTTCCTCGTCAGCCGCAGCCGGCAGGCCGGCGGCCTGGGCGATGGCGCGGAAGATGCCGACATGGCTCAGATCGAGGCGGGCGGCGGAGAGGCCGGCCCCTTCCAGGGCGGCAGCCATCAGGCGGATGATCTCCAGGTCGGCCTCGACGCCGGCATGGCCGTAAATCTCGGCGCCGATCTGGATCGGCTCCCGGGTGCCGGCGGTGGCCGCCGGCAGGGTATGCAGCACGCTGTCGCAATAGCAGAGACGGACCACGCCCTGGCGGTTGAGCAGGTGGGCGTCGATGCGGGCCACCTGGGGCGTGATGTCGGCACGCACGCCCATGGTGCGGCCGGACAGCTGGTCCACCAGCTTGAAGGTCTTCAGACGCAGGTCCTGGCCGGACCCGGTGAGCAGGGATTCCAGGTACTCGAGCAGGGGCGGCATGACCAGTTCGTAGCCATGGCAGCGGAACAGGTCCAGGGTCTGGCGCCGCAGGCGCTCGATCTTGGCGGCCTCTGCCGGCAGGGCATCGGCCAGGTATTCGGGTAGCAACCAGTTCATTTGAAAATCATCAACAGTATGAGGCCCGCGATCATGGCGGTGAGGCCGATGAAGCGGATCTGGCCGTCGCTCATGGCGATGAGGCGGCGAAACGTCTCGCGCCAGGCCTGGGGCGCGAGAAAGGGAACGACGCCTTCGAGCACCAGCATGAGCGCGAAGGCGAGGAGGAGATTATCGCCCATAGGCAGAACGACGGCCGACTTTACTTGCCGCTGCGGCCGACGTTCTTCATGTACTTGAAGAAATCGGAATTGGGTTCCAGCACCATGACATCGCTCTTGCTCTTGAAGGTGGAGCGATAGGCTTCCATGCTGCGGTAGAAGGCGAAGAACTCGGGATTCTGGCCGAAGGCCTGGCCGTAGATGGCGGCAGCCTTGGCATCGCCCTCACCCTTGATCTTCTGGGCATCCCGGTAGGCTTCGGCCACCAGCACTTCGCGCTGGCGGTCGGCGTCGGCGCGGATCTTTTCGGCCTCGGCAGCGCCCTGGGAACGCAGTTCGTTGGCCACCCGCTTGCGCTCGGCCTCCATGCGGCGATAGACGGACTCGCTCACTTCCTGGGGCAGCTCGACGCGCTTCAGGCGCACGTCCACGATCTGCACACCGATCTTGCGGGCATCCTGGTCGGCCTTTTCCCGCATGTCGTCCATGATCTTGTCCCGCTCGCCGGAGACCACGTCATGCACCGTGCGCTTGCCGAACTCTTCCCGCAGGCCCGCATTGACGGTCTGGGAGAGACGGGTACGGGCCCGGGATTCGTCGCCGCCGACGGAGATGTAGTACAGCTTGGGATCGACGATGCGCCACTTGACGTAGGAATCCACCAGCACGTTCTTCTTTTCCGAGGTGATGAAACGCTCGGGTTCCGGGGAATCCATGGTCAGGATGCGGCGATCGAAGAAGCGGACGTTCTGGATCAGGGGCCACTTGAAGTTGAGGCCGGGTTCGGTGATGACCGACTTGACCTCGCCCAGCTGCTGCACCACGGCGTACTGGCGCTGATCCACGGTGAACAGGCTGAGGGCCAGCACCACCACGATGGCGGCCACCAGGCCGCCGATAAGACCGAAGCTCTGTTTCATCTCTGGGGCTCCTTAGCGGCCGTCCCGATCCCGGGAACGCAGGGAAGCGTCACGGGAACGTACATCGTTCTTTTCCAGCTGGGGCGGAACGTCGTTGGAAATCGACACACCCCGGTTCACGGTGCTTTCAACGGCCTGGGCGGCCGGGACGCCGGCATGGCCGGGCGCCGCCACGGTTTCCATCAGCTTGTCCAGGGGCAGGTAGAGCAGGTTGTTGCCGCCCTTGGCATCCACCATGATCTTGGAGGTGTTGGCGTAGATCTGCTGCATGGTTTCCAGATAGAGGCGCTGGCGCGTCACCTCGGGTGCCTTGGCGTATTCCACGAGGATCTGCTTGAAGCGGCTGGCATCGCCCTCGGCGGTGGCGATCATGCGCTGCTTGTAGCCGTCGGCTTCCTGCAACAGTCGGGCAGAGGTGCCCTTGGCCCGGGGGATGACGTCGTTGGCGTAGGCCTGGCCTTCGTTCTTCTGCCGCTCCCGGTCCTGACCCGCCTTCACCGCATCGTCGAAGGCTGCCTGGACCTGCTCCGGCGGCTGGGCATTCTGCATGGTGACCTTGGAAATGAGGATGCCGGTGTTGTAGCGATCCAGGATGTCCTGCATCAGCTTGGCCGCCTGGGCCGCCACCTGCTCCCGGCCTTCGTAGAGGACGAAGTCCATCTTGCTCTTGCCGACGATTTCCCGGATGGCCGTTTCCGAAGCCTGCATCACGGCCTCGTCGGCGTGACGGTTGTTGAACAGGTATTCGACCGGGTCCTTCAGGTAGTACTGCACGGCGAACTGGATGTTGATGATGTTTTCATCATCGGTCAGCATCAGCGCCTCTTTCAGCACCTTGTTCTTCTCGCTGCCCCGGTAGCCCACCTCGATGGTGCGCACGCCGGTGAGATTCACCAGTTCGTGGGATTCGATGGGGAACGGCAGGCGCCAGCGCAGGCCCGGCTCCGTGGTTTCCTTGAACTTGCCGAACTGCAGCACCACGCCGCGCTGGGAGGCGTCGACGATGTAGAAGCCGGAGGCCAGCCAGACCACGGCCACCAGGGCCGCCAGGAGGCCGATGCCGCCGCCGAAAAGCTTGGGATTGAAATCGGAGGGGCCGCCGGAATCGCCGCCGCCAAATTTGCCGTCGCCCTTCTTGCCGAACATGCCGGACAGGCGGCGGTTGAAATCGCGCCACAGGTCTTCCAGATCGGGAGGTCCCTGGTTGGGACGGCGGCCGTCGCCATTGCCACGATTGCCCCACTGGGGGTCGTTGAGCGACATCAGAAGTCCAATGCTAGAGATCATGTCGGGGAACTCTTATTGAGGGCGGTATGAGGGGCCGGTGATCCGGTCTAAACGTCTTGCACTGCGTCATTCGCACTGGCTGCCGCGGCATCGTCCGCAGAGGCCGCTGTCGTCATGCTGAGTGAATTATCCCGGGCAAACTCCGTCAATGCCTGGCGCAACAAATCCAGGCCTTCGCCGGTCCTGGCACTCAATCGGACGCGATGAAGTTTACCATACTCGTCCCGCTCCACAGCGGTGGGCAAGCCCGTAAGGTCGGCCTTGTTCCACACCAGAATCTGGGGCACCTGGTCGGCGCCGATCTCGTGCAGCACCTTGTTGACTTCGGCAATCTGCTCCTCCCGGGCATGGGAGGCGGAATCCACTACATGCAACAGCAGATCGGCCTGGGCCGTGGCTTCCAGGGTGGCCTTGAAAGCCTCCACCAGGGCGTGGGGCAGGTCGCGGATGAAACCCACCGTGTCCGACATTACCACGGAGCCCACTTCCGGCAGCCACAGCTTGCGGGAGGTGGTGTCCAGGGTGGCGAAAAGCTGGTCCGCCGCATAGACGCCGGCCTTGGTCATGGCGTTGAACAGGGTGGATTTGCCCGCGTTGGTATAGCCGACCAAGGACACGTTGAGCACATCGCGCCGGGAACGGGCCCGCCGCTGCACATTGCGCTGGCGCGACAGCTTGGCCAGGCGCTCCTTGAGGCTCTTGACCCGGACGCCAAGCAGACGGCGGTCCGTTTCCAGCTGCTTTTCGCCGGGACCGCGCATACCGATGCCGCCCCGCTGCCGCTCCAGGTGGGTCCAGCCCCGCACCAGGCGGGTGGCCAGATGCTCCAGCTGGGCCAGTTCCACCTGCAGCTTGCCTTCGGAACTGCTGGCGCGCAGGGCGAAGATGTCCAGGATCAGGCTGGTGCGGTCGATCACCCGGCATTGCAGGGCCCGCTCCAGGTTGCGTTCCTGGGCCGGCGACAGCTCGTGGTTGAAAATCACCAGGGTGGCATCATGGGCGGCGGCGACGGCACCGATTTCCTGCACCTTGCCCTTGCCCACATAGGTGGCCGCATCGGGCGCACCCCGCTTGGCCACCAGCACATCCACCACTTCGGCACCAGCCGAGCTGGCCAGCAGGCGCAGTTCTTCCTGGGAATCCTCGATGTCGGGCTGGCCGAAATCTACCTGGATCAGGAGGGCGCGCTCGGAACCGGGGACCCTGGGGTCACCGGCGGAGGGACGATCAAACATGGATTAGGAGCAGACTGGGCGCAACCGGCCGAAAACGACGCGGCCCGCCGGTGATGCCAGCGGGCCGGAAATGCGTATGCGGGGAATGATCACGACTCGGCGCCGTTATCCTGCTGGATATTGACGGGGCGGGCCGGCACCACGGTGGAAATGGCATGCTTGTAGACCATCTGGGTCACCGTGTTCTTGAGCAGCACGACGTACTGGTCGAAGGACTCGATCTGGCCCTGGAGCTTGATGCCGTTCACCAGGTAAATGGAAACCGGCACATGTTCGCGGCGGAGCGTGTTGAGAAACGGGTCTTGTAAAAGTTGCCCTTTATTGCTCATGGCTGAAACTCCATGGTTCGTTGTTATGGAAAAAGCACTTTAATGGATTTTCCGGGGGAAAGCCACCGGGCAAACCCGTAGATTCAGGACTTTTTCTCGCGGTTTTTGTAAAAGGTGTCCCGCGGATTGCCGATCTTGCGCACTTCCTTGGTGGCGAAAGGATTGTGGCTGGTGTTGAACTGGACCCGCAGGGGCGTGCCCTGCAGTTTGAACACTTCGCGGAAGGTATGTTCCAGGTAGCGGCGATAGCTTTCCGGCAGGGAATCCAGGGCGTTGCCGTGGATGACGATCAGGGGCGGGTTGGAGCCGCCCTGGTGGGCATAGCGCAGCTTGGGGCGGAAGATGCCGCCGTGACGGGGCGGCGCCTGGCGGGCCACGGCGTCCAGCAGCACCCGGGTCAGCTTGGGCGTGGGCAGCTTGGCCATGGCGGCGGCGTAGGCCCGGTCCACGGAGGTGAACAGCTTTTCCAGGCCCAGGCCCTTGAGGGCGGAAATGTAGTGGAAGGTGGCGAAGCTGAGGAATTTCAGCTTGTGTTCCAGATCCACCTTGATGCGCTCGCGCCGATAGGCGTCCAGGCTGTCCCACTTGTTCACCGCCACCACCAAGGAGCGGCCGGATTCGACAACGAAACCGGCGATGTGGGCGTCCTGGTCCGAGATGTCCTGGTCCGCGTCCAGCACCAGCACCACCACGTTGGCGTCCTCGATGGACTGCAGGGTCTTCACCACGGAGAACTTCTCCACGGCTTCGAAGACCTTGCCGCGGCGGCGCAGGCCGGCGGTGTCGATCAGGGTGTACTTGCGGCCGTTGCGCTCGAAGTCCACGAAAATGGCATCCCGGGTGGTGCCGGGCATATCGAAGGCGATGACCCGCTCTTCGCCCATGAGGGCGTTGATGAGGGTGCTCTTGCCCACGTTGGGACGACCGACGATGGCCACCCGGGGCGTTTCGTCCTTGGCGTCATCCTCGTCCGGCTCGGGAAAATCGGCCAGGGCCATTTCCACCAGATCCCGCACGCCGTCGCCGTGGGTGGCGGAAACGGGAAACGGCTCGCCCAGGCCCAGTTCGTAGAAGTCGGCCGCCACCACCGTGTGCTTCATGCCCTCGGCCTTGTTCACCGCCACCAGCACCGGGCGCTCCAGCTTGCGCAGCTTGTTGGCGATTTCCTTGTCCTGGGCGGTAATGCCGACGCGGCCGTCCACCACGAAGACCACGGCGTCCGCCTCGGCGATGGCCTGCTCGGTCTGTCGTGCCATCTCGTGGAAAATGCCGTCCTTGGCCAGGGGCTCGAAGCCGCCGGTGTCCACCACCAGATAGGGCTTGCTGCCCACCTTGCCGTGGCCATAGTGGCGGTCCCGGGTCAGCCCGGGCAGGTCGGCGACGATGGCGTCACGGGTCTTGGTCAGGCGATTGAACAGGGTGGACTTGCCTACATTGGGCCGGCCGACCAGTACCAGGGTGGGTTTCACGAGTAATGCTTTCTGCTTGGATTATTGAACGTCGAGGGCGAACACGCCGCCGCCCTGGGTCTGGAACAGCCAGCCGCTGCCGTAGCTCTGGGGCGCCGCCACCACGGCAGTGCCGTCGGTGGTGAAGCGGGCGCTGAAGGAGCCGTCGTCCCGGTTGAGGAAGTGGATCACGCCCTTGACGTCACCCACCGCCACCAGGCCGTGGGCCACCCGGGGCATGGAGAGCTGGCGCAGGAAGAGCTTGTCCTGCTTCCACAGGGAGGTGCCGCGGAAACGGTCCAGGGCATGCACGGCGCCCTTGTCGTCGGCGACGTAGATATTGCGGCTGTCCATGGCCAGACCGGAGGCGGAGGACATGTCCCGGGCCCAGATCAGGTTGCCGTTGGTCAGGTCGAAGCAGGCGACGCGGCCCTGGTAGGCCACGGCGCACACCTGGGGACCGTCGAACACGGGGGGGCTGGTGATATCGGCCACCCGGTCCAGCTCGGTAGTGCCCTTGGGCAGGGCCACGGTGCCTTCCCAGACGGCGGCGCCATTCTGCAGCGACACCGCCACCAGCTTGCCGCCGGGGAACCCGGCGAAGACGTAGCGTTCGGAAATCACCGGCGACGCCGCATTGCGCAGGGATAGGGCCGGGTTGTTGCGCTGATAGACCCACTTGCGCTTGCCGTCGGCCGGATCGAAGCCGTAGAGGCGGTTGTCGCCGGTGCGCACGACGACGATGTCGGCGCTCACGGCTGCCGCCGCCAGGATGTCGGAACTAGCCCGGGCCTTCCACAGCTGCTTGCCGTCCTTGGCGTCGAAGGCAATGATTTCGCCCTTGGGCGTGCCCACCACCACCAGACGGCCGTCGCTGCCGACACCGCCGGAGAGGGGCTGGCCGGCGGAAACCTGCCAGGCCTGCTTGCCGTCGTCGAAACGGGTGACGCTGCCGTTGTTGGCGGCCACATAGACGCTGGAATCCACCACCGCCGGCGTGAAGACGTAGTCCTCGGCCTTGCCGGCCCGGCCCTGCCACAGGCTCACCACATTGACGCTGGGCTTGATGGTGTCCAGCTCGGCCATCTTGACCTTGGAGGAACTGGCGAAGGGATTGATCTTGTCCAGGGAAGAACAGCCGCCCAGGGCGGCTGCCAGCAGCAGGCTCAGGAGGGCGGGACGGAATTTCACTTGGCCTCTCCCAGGGCATCGGCCTTCTGTTGCAGCACCTGACGGTAGGCGGCGGCCGCCTGGGCATCCTGGGCGCCGCTGCCGGCCTTGGCGGCGGCATCGATGGCGGCCAGGGCGTCGGCGAAGGCCTTGCGGGCTTCGTCCTTCTTGTCCTGGGCCAGGAAAATATCGCCACGCACTTCGGCATAGCGGGCCGCGAAGGCGGGTGCCGGCTTGGCTTCCAGCTGCTTCAGGGCCTCGTCGTAGGACTTCTCGTCGAGCAGCACGGCGGCCAGGCGCAGACGGCCCAGGTCGCGCAGCTCGTCCTTGCCGTTCTCGGCCACCCAGGCCAGCTGCACCTTGGCGGTCTTCAGGTCGCCGCCATCGAAGGCCACCTTGGCCGCGGTCAGGGCGCCGAGGGAGGCGTAGGTGGAGCCCTTGTAGTTTTCCAGCAGTTCGCCGGCAGCCGCCTTGAGGCGCTGGGCATCACCTTCCAGGGCGGCCTTCTGCAGCACACCGAAAACCACGGCGGCCTGGGCCGACTGGCGGCCCTGGTACCAGTTCCAGCCCTGCCAGCCGGCAACACCGATGGCGGCGGCGAGCAGGATGCTGGTCACCAGGTTGCCGTGCTGCTTCCACCAGGTCTTGATTTCGTCGAGCTGTTCCTGCTCCTGCAAGTCGTAGACGGCCATTATTTCTCTTCCCAATCAATGATTGAATCCATCAGGGTGGCAGGCAGATCATCCACCTTCACCCGCTGTTGTTCGCCCTTCTCGCCGTCGGCGCTGCGCAGGGACTTGAGGCTCACCTCCCCTGCCGCCGCCTCGTCGTCGCCGATGATCACGGCGAAGGCAGCACCGCTGCCGTCGGCCTTTTTCATCTGGCTCTTGAAACTGCCGCCGCCGCAATTGAGGAGCACGGCCAGGCCGTTGTCCCGCAGCCCTTCGGCGACGCGGAAGGCGAGCCGGCTGGCGGCCTCGCCCTGGTGCACCACGTACACATCCACCGGCTCCGGATTGCCCGCCAGATCCTGGTCCTGGATCAGGGCGATGAGGCGTTCCACCCCCATGGCAAAGCCGCATGCGGGCGTGGGCTTGCCGCCCAGCTGCTCCACCAGGCCGTCGTAGCGGCCGCCGGCGCAGACCGTACCCTGGGCGCCGAGACGGTCGGTGACCCATTCGAACACGGTCAGGTTGTAGTAGTCCAGCCCCCGCACCAGGCGCGGATTCACCGTATAGGGCTGGCCGGCATCCCGCAGCACCTGCTGCACGCCTTCGAAGTGGGCCAGGGATTCGGCGCCGAGGAAGTCGATCAGCTTGGGGGCGTTGGCGCACAGCTCCTGCATGTCCGGATTCTTGGTATCCAGAATGCGCAGGGGATTGGTGTGCAGGCGGCGCTGGGAATCCTCGTCCAGCCGGTCGGCATTGGCCTGGAAATAGGCGATCAGCTCGGCCCGGTGCCGGGCCCGCTCTTCGGGCTGGCCCAGGCTGTTGATCTGCAGGGTGATACCTTCCAGACCCAGGTCGTCCCACAGGCGGGCGCCCATGAGAATCTGCTCGGCGTCCACATCGGGACCGGCGAAGCCGAAGGACTCCACGCCCACCTGGTGGAACTGGCGGTAGCGGCCGCGCTGGGGCCGCTCGTGGCGGAACATCTGGCCCATGTAGTAGAGGCGGCGCGGATGCTGGGCCGCCAGGCTGTGCTGGATCACGGCACGGACGCAACCGGCGGTACCTTCGGGGCGCAGGGTGAGGTTTTCACCGTTGAGGGCATCCTCGAAGGAATACATTTCCTTCTCGACGATGTCCGTGACCTCGCCGATGGCCCGCTTGAAGAGGCCGGTGGGCTCCACGACGGGCATGCGGATGGGGCGGTAGCCGTAGCTGTGCAGCCAGGAACGGACAACCTCCTCGAAGCGCTCCCACAGCTCGGCTTCGTCGGGGAGGATGTCGTTCATGCCGCGGACGGCTTGTAGTGTTTTCTGACTCATAAACCTGGTTTCATTATCGGGAAGGGCCGGACACCGCCCACAGGCGGCGCCGGCCCCGGTCCCTGGCAATCACGGATGCAGTTTGCGTTGGTAGGTACGGGCCACGTAGCGATCCACGATGGCCTTGAATTCTTCGGCGATATTGTCGCCCCGCAGGGTAACCGTCTTTTCCCCGTCCTCAAACACCGGGGCCGCCGGCACTTCGCCGGTGCCGGGCAGGGAAATGCCGATGTTGGCGTGCTTGCTCTCGCCCGGACCGTTGACCACGCAGCCCATGACCGCCAGGGTCATGTTCTCCACGCCGTCGTACTCGGTGCGCCACTGGGGCATCTGGGCCCGCACGTACTCCTGGATGGTGGAAGCCAGTTCCTGGAAGAAGGTGCTGGTGGTACGGCCGCAGCCGGGACAGGCCGCCACCATGGGGGTGAAGGCGCGCAGGCCCATGGTCTGCAGCATTTCCTGGGCGACGATGACTTCACCGGTGCGCTTGCCGCCGGGCTCGGGGGTCAGGGAGACGCGGATGGTGTCGCCGATGCCTTCCTGCAGCAGCACGCCCATGGCGGCGGTGGAAGCGACGATACCCTTGCTGCCCATGCCGGCTTCGGTCAGCCCCAGGTGCAGGGCGAAACGGGAACGGGCCGACAGCTCCCGGTAGATGGCGATCAGGTCCTGCACCCCGGAAACCTTGCAGGAGAGGACGATGTGGTCGGCCGGCAGGCCAATCTCCACGGCCTTCTCCGCCGACTCCAGGGCCGAGGTGACCATGGCCTCGCGCATGATCTGCACCGCGTCCTTGGGTTCGGGCCGCTTGGCGTTCTCGTCCATGATGCGGGCCAGCAGGTCCTGGTCCAGGCTGCCCCAGTTCACGCCGATGCGCACCGGCTTGTCGTACTTGCAGGCCAGCTCGATCATCTGGGCGAACTGCTCGTCCCGCTTCTTGCCATGGCCCACATTGCCCGGGTTGATACGGTACTTGGCCAGGGCCTGGGCACACTCCGGATGGTCGGTGAGCAGGCGGTGGCCGTTGTAGTGGAAGTCGCCGATGAGGGGCACGGAGAGGCCGAGGCGATCCAGGTGCTCGCGGATCTTCGGCACGGCCGCGGCCGCTTCTGGCGTGTTCACGGTGATGCGCACCAGCTCGGAGCCGGCCCGGGCCAGTTCGGCCGTCTGCAGGGCGGTGGCGAGGTAGTCCTCAGTGTCCGTGTTGGTCATGGACTGGACCACCACCGGGGCATCGCCGCCGATGGTGACGCCGCCCACCTTCACGCCCAGGGTCGGGCGACGGGGAATGGAATAGGGATCAGACATGGATCAATCGAGGCTGACGCGGGCCACGTCGTCCTTGCTGCGGGGTTCCAGAGGCACATCCCGGCCCTTGTAGGTCAGCTTGACGTGGGAAGCATTGCCCACCACCAGGGAGAAGGGAGGCACACCTTCCACTTCCCGTTCGCTGCCGGCGGGGTTGAGTTGGGAAAAGACGATCTGGCCGCTCTTGTCCTTCACTTCGACCCAGGAGGGCTGCTCGAAGCGGAACTTGAAGCGGGCCTGGCCGGCGGCCACGGCGCCGCTGGGGGCCGGGGGGGAAACCGTGACCGGGGCGGGGGCGGCCACGGCAGCGGGAGCTGCCGCTGCCACAGGAGCCGGTGCCGCGGCCGCAGCAGGCGGCACAGCGGCAGCTGGCGCCTGCTCCGGAACCCCGGTGGCGGCAGCTTCGCTGCTGTTGCCTTCGGCCGGAGCAGCAGGCGGGAAGGCCTGCTCGGGCTCCGCTTCGGCGGCGGTTTCAGCGACGGGCTCGGGCTCCGGCGCGGACTGCCAGAAATCGGCCGGCACCAGGAAATAGGCGGCCACGGCGACCCCCACCATGAGGGCGGCGCCGGCCACGGCGGCCAGATCGCGGCGCTTGCCCTGGCCCGGCTGGGGCAGGGAGGCGGCGGAGGCTTCGGGCAGCACGATATTGGGATTGTCCGGGGTCTGGGCCGCCTTGATCTGCTGCAGCAGGGGCGTGGCGTCCAGATGCAGCAGCCGGGCGTAATTGCGGATGAAGCCGAGGACGAAGGTCTGGCCCGGCAAGGCGTCCCAGTTGTCGCTCTCCAGGGCATCGACTTGGCGATAGCTGATTTTCAGCAACTGGGCCACATCGGCCACGGACATCTGACGGGATTCCCGCGCCTGGCGCAGGACGAGGCCAACACTGACCTCGGGCCGGGACTCCGCGGCGGGAGATTCCTCGGCCAGGGTTTCTTGAACGAGTTCGCTCATTCGAAATTGCCTTTCAAGAGGGCCTGGGTTTCCCGGGAGCCCGGGAAACGGCGGCGCAACTGGGCGTTGTAACTGGCCTCTTCGGCCCGGTCCCCGAGCTTGCGGGCCAGGCGCAGGCCCAGCCACAGGGATTCGGGAGTGGGATCGCTGGCCTTGTGGAATTCGCGCACCAGCCGGTAGGACTCGTCCAGGTCATCCTGGCGGTACTTGAGGCCGGCCATGGCCAAGGTGGCCTGGAAATCGTTGCGGGCGAGGCGCAGCGCCCGGAAATAATAGTTTTCCGCGCCTTTCAGGTCACCGATTTTCTCCGAGCACCGGCCCGCATTCAGATAGGCACGCTCCGGCGTCGGGTAGAGCGGGTTCTTGATGGCGTTGTTGAAGTAGGCGATGGATTCCTTCTCCCGCCCGACCTGGCAGAGGAACCAGCCGAAGTTGTTGTTGATTTCGGGGTCGTTGCCGGCAAGGGACAGGGCGCGACGGAAGCTCTGCTCCGCCGCCTCGTTTTCCCGCAGGTCCATGTGCACCAGGCCCAGCACGTTGTGGGCCGGGGCATAGCTGGAATCGGCGGCGATGGCAATGCGCAACTCCTCCAGGGCCGTGGCCAGCTGGCCGTCCTGAAAGTACAGGGCCCCCAGCTCGGTATGGATCTTGGCCGAATTGCGGGCATTGCCGGTGACCGTCATCTGGGACTGGGGACCTTCGGCCAGGGGCTGGCTGGAGGGGGCACTGGGATTGCTGTTGCAGGCCGTCACCAGGGCCGCCAGGCAGCACATCAGAAGCGGGAGCGTGGGCAGCCGGAAGGGGGTCTTGCTCATGGTCGCATCTCCTGAATCGGGATGGTCCGCCGTTCGTTGCGCCGGGTCTTGTCCTGCACCTGACCGGCCAACTGGCCGCAGGCCGCGTCGATGTCGTCGCCCCGGGTCTTGCGGGTGGTGGTGACGACGCCGGCCTGGATGAGGATGTCGGCAAAACGGCGGATGCGCTCCGCCTTGGAGCGGCGGAAGGGCGATCCCGGGAAGGGATTGAAGGGAATCAGGTTGAACTTGCAGGGCACGTCGCGGGTGATGGCCAGCAGTTCCCGGGCATGGGCATCGCTGTCGTTCACCCCGTCGAGCATCACGTATTCGAAGGTCACGAAATCCCGCGGCGCCTTTTCCAGGTAACGCTGGCAGGCAGCCATCAGTTCCGCGATGGGGTATTTCTGGTTGATCGGCACCAGCTCGTCCCGCAGCTTGTCGTTGGGGGCGTGCAGGGAGACGGCCAGGGCCACCGGGCATTCATCCCGCAGGCGGTCCATGGCTGGCACCAGGCCGGAAGTGGAGACGGTGACGCGGCGACGGGAAAGGCCGTAGGCGTTGTCGTCCAGCATCAGTTTGAGAGCGGCGACGGCGGCCTCGAAATTGGCCAGGGGCTCGCCCATGCCCATCAGCACCACATTGCTGATGATGCGCTCGGCCTTGTCCGGGTGGCGGGGATCGACCCCCAGGGCCCGGTTGGCCTGCCACAGCTGGCCGATGATCTCGGACACGGCCAGGTTGCGGTTGAATCCTTGTTTGCCGGTGGAGCAGAAGGCGCAGTCCAGGGCGCAGCCGGCCTGGGTGGAAATGCACAGGGTGCCCCGGTCGTCTTCCGGAATAAACACCGTTTCCACCGCATTGCCGTTACCCACGTCGAAGAGGAACTTGCGCGTGCCGTCGTCGGACAGCTTGTCGCTGACGATGGCCGGGGGCAGCACGACCGCATTGGCCTTGAGCATTTCACGCAGGCTCTTGGCGATGTCGGTCATGGCATCGAAATCGGCCTGGCCGAAGTGATGCATCCAGCGCAGCACCTGGCGCGCCCGGAAGGGCTTCTCGCCACGGGCGGCGAACCAGGCCGTCAGGCCTTCGGCATCGAAATCGAGCAGGTTTTGCATCTGGGACTCTGATTGGGTGAGGGGGAACAACGAAAAAGCGGGACCGTCAGACCCCGCTCACCCGACTCCGATTAGCGACCGGAGTAAACGTTCATCGCCGGGAAGAAGAAGGCGATTTCGTTGGCAGCGGTTTCGGCGGCGTCGGAGCCGTGCACGGCGTTGGCGTCGATGGATTCAGCGAAGTCGGCGCGGATGGTGCCCGGCTCGGCCTTCTTGGGGTCGGTGGCGCCCATCAGGTCGCGGTTCTTGGCGATGGCGTTTTCGCCTTCCAGCACCTGGATCATGACGGGGCCGGAGATCATGAAGGACACCAGATCCTTGAAGAAGGGACGTTCCTTGTGCACGGCGTAGAACTTGCCGGCTTCTTCGGCAGACAGCCAGGCCATCTTGGAAGCAACGATCTTCAGACCGTTGGTTTCGAAACGGGAGTAGATCTTGCCGATGACGTTCTTGGCGACGGCGTCGGGTTTGATGATGGAAAGGGTGCGTTCGATAGCCATGGTCACTCCGTGAATAGCTGGGTTTGGAAATAACTTTATATTTTACCAGACCTTAGGGGAGAACCCCAGCCCGGACGCCATTTCCGCACCTTGGCAGCACCACGGCAGCCGCCATCCCCGCCCCGGGGCCGGGACGGGAAACCGGCCGCCCTCCCCTGGCGGGAAGGCGGCCGCCGGGACTCAACCGAACTTGAAGAGGATGCCGAAGCCGGCCCGGGGATAGTTCCAGTCCACGTTGCCGTGGGTGTCGCAGACCACCCGGCAGGTACCGCATTCCAGGCAGCCGTCGGTGATCAGGCCGATCTTGCCCTCCTCGAAGGACCAGCAGCCGGCCGGACAGCAGACGACGCAGGCCCGGCTGACGCAGCCGTCGTTGCAGACGGATTCGTTCTTGATACGGATGTGGGGCCGGTCCGCATCGACCCGGTAGCGGTTCTGGAACAGCTTTTCTTCGACTTTCATCATGATCTATGTCCTTTTGAAGCGCTGCGCCCAAGGGAAACAGCGTGGAGCGCAGCGATCCTGGCCAGGCGTGCCGCCGCAGGCAGTACAGCTAGTACGGCAAGACGGCACGGCCAGGACCATTTTGTTGGCCCTTCCTCAGCGGGTGGCGCGCCACAGGCGGTAGGCATCACCCAGCAGCCCCAGCAGGCTGCGGCGTTCGCGGAAGGCGTTGAAGATGGCCTTTTCCTTGGTCGCCTTGTCCTGTCCATCCACGGTGAAGAACTCGTGGGCGGCGCCGTTGAGCAGGGCCGGGTAATCGGAGAGGAACTGGCGCTGGCTGTGCAGGGTATCCGGGATGTTGCGGTACTTTTTCAGGTCCTTGAGCACGATGCTGTCCTCCAGCCTGGCCTTGTAGCGGGCCAGGTTGGCGGCGGTGGAAGGCAGGCCCTTCTCCCCCAGTTCCAGCAGGGTTTCGGCGGCAAGGCGGCCGCTGGTCATGGCCAGGTTGGAGCCTTCCCGGTGCACGGCGTTCACGAAACCGGCGGAATCCCCCACCAGCAGCCAGCCTTCGCCGTACAGCTCGGGCAGGGCGTGGTAGCCCCCTTCGGGAATGAGGTGGGCGGCGTATTCCCGAGTCTCGCCGCCGGCGATCAGGGGTGCCACGGAAGGGTGCTGCTTCAGCTTTTCCAGCAGTTCCGCCGGGGTGGTGTTCTGCGCCTTCATGTCGGAAAGCATGCAGCCGATGCCAAGGGAAATGGAGTCCTTGTTGGTGTAGAGGAAGGCAGTACCGGCCATGCCCTGGCTGATGCTGCCCAGCATCTCGATCACCACACCCTCGCTGCCCTTCAGGTTGAAGCGGGCTTCCACGGTTTCCTTGGGCAGGAAGATGGTTTCCTTCACCGCCAGGGCCACGGCGGCGGGCTTGATGTCCTCCCGCAGGCCGGCCCGGCTGGCCACCAGGGAATTGACCCCGTCCGCCAGGATCACGGTGTCGGCGTAGATCTTGCCGTCCTCCCGGTCCACCTCGACGCCGATGACCTTGCCGGCGGCATCCCGCAGCAGGGCGATCACCGTCATTTCGCAGATCACCAGGGCGCCGGCCTTCTGCACCTGCTCGGAGAACCACTTGTCGAAACGGGCCCGGATGATGGTGTAGCGGTTGCCCGGCATCTGGTTGAAGCGGTCGGAACGGAAGGTAGTGCCGACGTAGGACTCGTCCTCCATCACCCACATGCGCTGCTCGATGACGGTACGCTCCAGGGGGGCGGAGTCGCGGAAGTCGGGGATGATCTTTTCCAGGGCGTCGGCGTAGAGGATGGCGCCCTGCACGTTCTTGGAGCCGGGATACTCGCCCCGCTCCAGCTGCAGCACCTTCTTGCCGGCCTTGGCCAGGGTGTAGGCGGCGGCATTGCCGGCGGGGCCGGCGCCGACGACGATGACGTCGAATTTTTCGATGTTCTGGGTCATGAGGATTCCTTAGCTGCCTTGGTGCGCCAGGTAGCCGGCGAAGGTGCGGCCCAGGGCCGGCAGCACCTGGTTGCAGTCGCCGACGATGGCGTAGTGGGCGAAGTCGAAAATGGGGGCGTTGGGATCGTTGTTGATGGCGATGATGCAGTCCGCCCCTTCCATGCCCACCCGGTGCTGGATGGCGCCGGAAATGCCGGCGGCGATATAAAGGGCCGGACGCACGGTCTTGCCGGTCTGGCCCACCTGGCGGTCGGCGGAAATCCAGCCGGCGTGGATGGCGGCCCGGGAGGCCCCCACTTCGCCGCCCAGGACCTTGGCCAGATCCCACACATGCTTGAAGTTCTCCGCCTTGCCCAGGCCCTTGCCGCCGGAGACGACGATTTCGGCGTAGGGCAGCTGGGGCTTGTCGCGCTGGTCGTCGGGGATGAATTCCAGCACCTTGGTGACGATGTCGGTCTCGATCAGGCCGGCCTCGAAGTCCACGATCAGGCCGGTCCGTTCCGGTTGCGGGTCGGGCATGGGCATCACCCGGTGGCGCACCGTGGCCATCTGGGGCCGGTAGTTGAGGGTGACGATGGTGCACAGCAGGCTGCCACCGAAGGTGGGACGGGTGGAGAGCAAGCAGCGGTCTTCCGGATCGATGGCCAGCTCGGTGCAGTCGGCGGTGAGTCCGGTCTTCAGGGTGGTGGCGACGGAACCGGCCAGGTCCCGGCCCAGGGTGGTGGCGCCGAGCAGGAGGATTTCCGGCTTGTGGGCATTGACCAGGTCGGTCAGGGCCCGGGTGAAGGGCACGTTGCGGTACTCGGCCAGCACCGGGCTGGCGATGCGGTAGCAGCGGTCGGCGCCGTAGGCGAAGGCGGCCTGGCACTGGGCTTCCAGGTCAGGCCCGGGAGCACCCATGACCACGCCGCACAGCTCCACCCCCAGCTGGTCCGCCAGACGGCGGCCCTGGCCCATCAGCTCCCAGGAAACGGGATGCACATGGCCCCGCTCGCTCTCGACGAAGACCCAGACGCCCCGGTAGGCCAGCAGTTCTTCATCCAGCTTGATCTTGCGCTTCTTGATGGGCTTGTCGGTCTTGGCTTCACTCATGGCGCTCTCCTGCGTTGTGACCAGCCCGCTTGTTGTCGAGCTCCTTCTTTACCTTGGGGATTTCCACCAGCACCTTGTCCAGCAGGGCCTGGGTGGCGGCTTCCGGGTTGGCGGCGTCGAACTCGATCTGCTGGGCCTTCTGGGCCCGGGGGCTGGGCACGAAGACCCGGCTGACGATGGTGGGACTACCCTTCAGGCCCACCTTCTTGATGTCTTCGATGCCGGCAGCGTTGCGATCCCAGACGCGGACTTCGGCCCGGGCGGCGCGGAACATGTCGGGGGCGCTACCGAAGCGGATTTCGTTGCTGCCTTCGAGCATGGTGATGAGGGCCGGCAGGCGGGTTTCCAGCACCTGCACCCCGCCCTCGGCGCGGCGCTCGACGCGGATGCTGTTGGCTGCCTGATCCACACTGACGATGCGGGAGACGTAGGTGAGCAGTTCCAGTTCCAGGCGCTTGGCGACGCCCGGGCCCACCTGGGCCGTGTCGCCGTCGATGGTCTGCTTGCCGGTGAACACCAGGTCCACCGGGGTCTCCTGGTGCAAGGTTTTGATGGCCGAGGCCAGCACGTAGGAGGTGGCCAGGGTGTCGGCCCCGGCGAAGAGCTTGTCGGTCACCAGCACGGCCTCGTCGCAGCCGTAGGAGAGGGCCTTGCGCAGGGCCGGCTCGGCCTGGGGCGGGCCCATGGTCAGCACCGTGACCTTGCCCCCCAGCTGGTCCTTGAGGGCCAGGGCCGCCTCGATGGCGAAGAGGTCGTAGGGGTTGATGATGGCCGGCACCCCCTGGCGCATGATGGTGTTGGTCACCGGATGGACCCGAATCTGGGCACTGTCCGGCACCTGCTTGATACAAACGACGATGTGCATGATGACGATCCGTCTAAAGTTGAAATCAGGGTAGGAAACGGTAGCCGACGCCGATTTCCGTCAGGATATGGCGCGGTTTGGCCGGGTCGGCCTCAATCTTCTGCCGCAGGTGGCCCACATAGACCCGCAGGTACTGATTGTTCTCCGCCGCCTTGCCGCCCCACACCTGGGTCAGCAGCTGGCGGTGGGTCAGCACCCGGCCCGGGTTGCCGGCCAGGGCCAAAAGCAGACGGTACTCGATCTGGGACAGGTGCAACAGTTCGCCGCCCTTCTCCACCCGGCGCCCGGCGCAGTCGATGCGCACCTCGCCGAATTCGATGAGGGGACTGCCCTCCCCCGTGGCCGCCGGCCCCCGGCGCAGCAGGGCACGCACCCGGGCCAGCAGCTCGGGCACGCCGAAGGGCTTGGTCAGGTAGTCGTCGGCGCCCGCGTCCAGGGCCGCCACCTTCTGGCTCTCCTGGGTGCGGGCGGACAGCACCAGCACCGGCGCCGCCGACCAGGCGCGGAAGTCCCGCAGGAAATCCAGGCCGTCCAGGTCCGGCAGGCCCAGGTCCAGGATGAGCAGGGAGGGTTTCAGGGCGCCGGCCTGGACCATGCCGTGGCGGGCCGAACCGGCCTCGCTGACGGCGTAGCCTTCGCTCTCCAGCACGGAGACGACGAATTCCCGGATGGACCCATCGTCCTCCACCACCAGGATGGTTTCGCTGGCGTTCATGGCGTTTCGCTTTCCAGGTCTGCCAGATCCGCCAGGTCGGGCGGGGTTTCCAGGGGCAGGCGCAGGCAGAAGCAGGCACCGCCGCCACTGCGGTTGGCGGCGCTGACGCTGCCGCCGTGGGCCTCGGCAATGGTGCGGGCAATGGCCAGCCCGAGCCCGGCCCCGGGCACGTTGGACTCGCTGCGGCCGCGGCGGAAGAGGCCGAACAGATCCTCCTCCTGGCCCGGCGCCAGGCCTTCGCCCCGGTCGCAGACGGACAGTTCCAGCCAGCCTTCGGACTGGGCCACGCGCAGCTCGATGCTTCGTTCCGCCGGGGAATACTTGAGGGCGTTCTCCAGGAGATTCCACAGCACCCGCTCGATCAGCACCCCGTCGATATGCACCGGCGGCAGGTCCGGGGCGATGTTGATGACGATCTCCCGCCCCCCGGCGTGGGGCTCCAGCAGCCCCATGGTGGCGCCGATGACCTCCTCGATGGGCTGCCATTCCTTCTGCAGCTCCACACTGCCGGAGCGCAGCCGGGCCATTTCCAGCAGGTTGCCGAGCAGCTGGTTGATGGCCAGGGCCTGGTCCCGCAGGCGCAGCAGCATGGATTTCTGCTTGTCGGCACCGGCCACCTTGCCCAGGGCCAAGCCGTCGGCCATGCCCACCAGGGCCGTGAGGGGCGTGCGTAGATCGTGAGAGAGGCTGGCAAGGATGGTGCCGCGCAGGGTTTCGGCCGCCACCCGCAATTCGCTCTCGCGCACGGCGGCGGCGTACTGGGTCCGCTCCAGGGCCACGGCCACCACGGAGGCCATGGTGTCCAGGGCCTCCCGATATTCGCCGTCGTCCAGGGTGCCGCTGTCCACCTCGAAGCCGAGCAGGCCCTGCAGGTCCCGGGTGCCGGCCAGGGGCAGGAGGGCCCGGGAAATGCCCGGCGCCGGGCTGGGAATGGCCACCAGCTGGCGCCGCTCCAGACAGGCCCGTACCAGGGCCTTGGTGATGAAAGGCGGCGGCTGGTCCCAGGTGGCCGGCTCCAGCAGGCGGATGCGGCGGGCACCGAGGGCGTCGGCGAGGAAGCGGCGGCAGGTCTGGGTCACCTCCTCGGCGGTCTGGCTGCCGGCCAGGTGCTTGGCCAGTTCGTAGAGGGCCCGGGCCCGCCGGGCCCGGTCGCGGGCCAGTTCCACCTGGGTGCGCAGGGCGGCGGTGAGATGGCCCACCACCAGGGCCACCACCACCATGATCACCGCTGCCATGACGTACTGGATTTCCGTGATGGCGAGGGAGAAATGGGGCGGTACGAAGACGTAGGCGAAGGCCAGGCTGCCGGCCAGGGCGCAGGCCACGGCGGGGCCGCGGCCGAAGTGGCCGCCCACGGCCACCACCGCCAGGACGTAGAGCAGGGCCAGGTTGGAGAGGTCGATCTCAGCCCGGAACGGGGCCGCCAGCGCCGTCCCCAGGAGGACGAAGAGCATGCCCATCAGGTAGCCGGAGAAGCGCTGCAGGAGGTGCCCCATGGCCGAATCAGCAGGAAGAAGCCGGAATCATGGGCACCATGCTAGCCCGAGCCGTATAAAAGCACTGTAAAAAATGGGCGAAAAAAAGCGCGCGGCGGTTTCCCGCACGCGCGCCAACTCAACGCAAGGGTGATTCTTTGCTACAGCATGCCCAGGGTGCGGGGCAGCCACAGGGACAGGGTGGGCCAGTAGGTGACCAGGCCCAGGAAGCAGAGCATGGAGAGCAGCCACGGCCAGACGGCGATGGTCAGCTCCGTAATCCCCATCTTGGTGATGCCCGAAGCCACATAGAGGTTGAGGCCCACCGGCGGGTGGCACATGCCCACTTCCATGTTCACCACGATCAGGATGCCGAAGTGCACCGGGTCGATGCCCAGCTTGACGGCCACCGGGAACAGGATCGGCGCCATGATCAGGACGATGGAGGAAGGCTCCATGAAGTTGCCGGCCACCAGCAGCAGCACGTTCACCGCCAGGAGGAAGGCGATGGGGCCCAGGCCCTTGTCCAGCAGCCATTCAGCCAGCAGCTGGGGGATGTTCTCGTTGGTCATGAGGAAGGAGAACAGCACCGCGTTGGTGATGATGTACAGCAGCATGGCGGACATGTTGGCCGAATCCAGCAGCACCTTGGGGATCTGCTTGAGGCCCATGTCCTTGTACACGAACACCGCCACGATGAAGGCGTACACCGCGGACATGGCCGCTGCCTCGGTGGGGGTGAACATGCCGGTGTAGATACCGCCCATGACGATGACGATCAGCATCAGGCCCCACACGGACTTGCGGAAGGCGACCCAGCGCTCGCCCCAGGAAGCCTTGGGCATGCGCGGATAGTCGAACTTCTTGGCCCGGTACCAGGTGACCATGCCCAGGGTGAAAGCCAGCAGCAGACCGGGAATCACGCCGGCCATGAACAGGGCGCCCACGGAGGTGTTGGTGGCCACGGAGTACATCACCATGACGATGGAGGGCGGGATCAGGATGCCCAGGGCGCCGGAGGTGGTGATGACGCCCGCACCGAAACGGTTGGGGAAGCCTGCCCTGACCATGGCCGGCAGCAGGATGGAGCCGATGGCCACCACGGTCGCCGGGGAGGAGCCGGAAACGGCGGCGAACAGGGCGCAGGCCAGCACGCCGGCAAGGCCGAGGCCGCCGTAGAAGTGGCCCACCATGGCGCTGGCGAAGTTGATCATGCGCCGCGCCACCCCGCCGTGGGTGAGGAAGTTGCCGGCCAGGATGAAGAACGGGATCGCCATGATCTCGAACTTCTCGATGCCGGTGAACAGCTTCAGGGCCACCGATTCGATGGGCACCTGGGTCATGGTGAAGAGGAAGGTCAGTACGGTCAGACCCAGGGAAATGGAAATGGGCATCCCCGTCAGCATCAGCGCCAGGAGGAGGCCGAAAATGATTGCGGCGTTCATGTTATTGGCCTCCGTTCTTGTCGTCGCGCTTCACACCGTGGGGCGTGTCTGGCTCCATGGGCACTTCCTTGCGGCCAGCGTCCACGTGTTCCAGTTCCTCGGCGGCCTGGATGGCCTCGCCGATGGAGTAGGTCTTCTCTTCCTGGGCCAGTTCCTCTTCCAGACCTTCCACATGGCCGTGGTCGTGGTGGGGCAGTTCGCCGGTCTTGAGGAAGGAGACGGCCACCTGCAGGAAGCGGAAGCACATCAGGTAGGAGCCCAGGGGCACGGCGGAATAGACGATCCAGGTCGGCCATTCCAGGTCCGGTGTGATGGGGCCTTCGAAGAGGTCCGGCGCTTCGATGCCGAACCAGTGGAAGAACTGGTAGTGGGCGCCGTTTTCCCAGACGAAGGTGGCACCCAGGGTGCCGACGATGCCGGTGAAGGTGGCGCCGGCGAGCAGGCCGAACAGCACGAACTTGGCGCGGTTGGCAGTCTTCAGGCGGTTGATGACCACATCGACGCCGACGTGGATGCCGGTGCGCACGCCATAGGCGGCGCCGAACTTGGCCATCCACACGAACATGATGATGCACAGTTCCTGGGCCCAGCTGAAGTTGAGGCTGAGCAGCCAGTCCTGCAGGCCAGGAATGTCGTAACCGGAAAGATAGCGATGCACCACGGACAGGAAAATGATGACCGTGGCCGCACCCATCAGGAAGGTGATGATGGCTTCTTCCAGGTGATTGAGCAGCTTATTCATGACAGAACTCCCCCTGCCCTCACAAAAACGCCCGCCCCAGTCTGAGGCGGGCGTCCTCGCGGGCAGAATGTTTTACTGGGCGGTGAAACCGGTTTCCTTGTAGATGGACTGGATCAGATCCTTGCCGATCCGGTCAGCCATCTTGGCGTGCACCGGGGTCAGTGCCTTCTTGAAGGCTTCGCGCTCTTCCTTGGTGGGCACGTAGACCTGGGTCTTGCCGCTCTTCTTCACGGATTCCAGATCCTTGTCGTTCTGTTCCTTGGCGATCTTGTTGGCGTAGGTGGTGGCGTCCTTCATCGCGGTTTCGAGCTGGCCGCGCACATCGGCGGGCAGACCGTCCCAGAACTTCTTGTTCACGATGACGGCGTAACCCAGGTAGCCGTGGTCGGTCAGGGTCAGATGCTTCTGCACTTCATGCATCTTCTGGGTGTAGAGGTTGGAGATGGGGTTCTCGGTACCGTCCACCACGCCAGTCTGCAGGGCCTGGTACACCTCGGAGAAGGCCATCACCTGGGGCAGGGCGCCCAGGGAGCGCATTTCCTCTTCCAGCACCTTGGAGGACTGGATGCGCATCTTCTTGCCCTTCAGGTCAGCCGGGGTCTTGATCGGGGTGTTGGCGGAGAAGGACTTGAAGCCGTTGTCCCAGTAGGCCAGACCCTTGATGCCCTTGGGTTCCAGCTTGGCCAGCAGGGCGGCGCCGACGGGGCCGGTGGTGACCTTGTGCAGCTCTTCGTAGTTGTCGAAGATGTAGGGCAGGTCGAAGGCTTCGAATTCACGCACGCCCAGGGGACCGAACTTGGCCAGGGAAGGTGCCAGCATCTGCACGGCGCCCAGCTGCAGGGCTTCCATTTCTTCCTTGTCCTTGTAAAGCTGGCTGTTGGGGTAGACCTCGACCTTCACTTTACCCTTGGTCAGTTCGGCAGCCTTCTTGGCGAAGAAGTCGGCGGCCATGCCCTTGGGCGTATCCACGGCCACCACGTGGCTGAACTTGATGACGATGGGCTGCTGGGCCATGGCCCCGCAGGACAGGACTCCGGCCAACAGGCCGAACATGAGATGGGACATCTTCATATTTTCTCCTCCGACAAACAGTTGATTTGGTTTATGTAGACTAGCCCTCAGGCCAGCTTGGCGCAGTATCACAAACGTTATACACCACCCACTACTGTGGATATCCACAATCCACGCGGGTTTCCGTCATTCTGCATGCTTCGCCTCCTTACGTTGCAGCCCGCTGACCGCCCCCCCATGCCCCACGATCTGCTCTCCCCGCCCCTGCTGCTGGCCTGCATCGCCCTCATCGTCGGCATCGCCGCCTTCGCCCACGGGGTCATCGGCGTCGGTTTCCCCCTCATCACCACGCCCTGCATCGCCCTCCTCACCGACTTGAAGACGGCGGTGCTGATCACGGTTCTGCCCAACATCCTGCTCAACATCCTCTCCATCCTGCGCGGCGGCAACTGGCGGGACAGCCTGCTCAAGCACTGGCGCCTGGCCGCCTACGTGCTGCTGGGCAGCCTGGTGGGCACCCAGCTGCTGATCGGCCTGCCGGCCGAGCCCCTGAAGCTGGCCCTGGCCCTGATGATGCTGGTCTCCATCAACCTCAACCGCCTGAAGAAGCTCGACTGGTCCTTCCTGCGCCGCCACCGCCGCACCTCGGAAGCGGCCTTCGGCCTCATCGGCGGCATTCTCTCGGGCACCGTCAATGTCTCGGTGCCGCCCCTGGCCATCTACTTCATCGGCCTGGACCTTTCCCCCGTGGCCACGGTGCAGCTGTTCAACCTCTGCTTCATCGTCGGCAAGCTGACCCAGGCCGGGACCCTGGCCGCCCACGGCGAATTCACCGCCGCCATCCTGTGGCAGAGCGCCGGCCTCACCGTGCTGGCCGTGGCCTGTCTCATTCCCGGCATGCGCATCCAGTCCCGCATGGACGCCTCCACCTACCGGCGCTGGCTCAACCACACCCTGCTGCTGATGGCCGTCCTCATGCTGGTCCAGGTCGGCCTGGCCTGGGCCCGCTAGGCATCCCCAGGACCCGGTCAGCACGCCGGCCGGGGCTCCGCTAGAATGGCGTGCAGCCAGGGGCGCCCATTTCCAGGGGCCCCCCTCGCCAAAGCGCATCCAGGGCCGACCGCCGGCAATGCCGGCTCCCCATGCCCGCCCCATGCGCCGTTCAGACCCGTGCCCTCCCCTCACCTGGTGCCCCGGTATGCAACTGCGATTCGCCTCCGTCCTGCTGCTGTTCCTCGCCGGCTGTACCGCCCTGGTGCGCCACGACCTGGATCAACGCTTCGGCCCCGCCGATGGGGGCCGCTACGATGCGCCCCGGCCCGGCGCCATCTCCTTCCAGCAGCAGGTGCGGCCCATCCTGGACAGCCGCTGCGTCGTCTGCCACTCTTGCTACGACGCCCCCTGCCAGATCAAGCTGGGCTCCTGGGAAGGCGTGGCCCGGGGCGGCAGCAAGATCGAGGTCTATAACGGCACCCGCCTGCGGGAGGAGTCGCCGACCCGCCTCTTCATCGATGCCGAGCAAGCCTCCCAGTGGCGCGACAAGGGCTTCCACCCGATCCTCAACGAGCGGGGCGACACTCCTGCCGCCGCCCTCCAGGCCAGTCTCCTGGCCCGGGCCCTGGACCTCAAGGCGGCCCATCCTCTGGTGCCCGACCAGCCGGTGGGCGGGGACATCGACTTTTCCCTGGCGCGCCAGCAGTCCTGCCCGGCCATCGAGGAGTACGACGCCCTGGAACGGCGCAATCCGGGCTGGGGCATGCCCTTCGGCCTGCCGGCCCTGGCGCCGGCGGAAGTGGCCCTGCTGAAGAAATGGCTGCAGCAGGGCGCCCCCGCCGAAGGCCCCCAGCCCCTGACGCCAGCCCTCCAGGCCCAGGTGGATGCCTGGGAGCGCTTCCTCAACGGCGCCGACCTCAAGACCCGGCTCATGGCCCGCTATCTCTACGAGCACCTGTTCTTGGCCAACCTCTACTTCGAGGGCGCCGCCGAAGGTAGTGACGGCCCCCGTTACTTCCGCCTGGTGCGCTCCCGCAGCGCCCCGGGGGAAAAAGTGGAGGAAATCGCCACGCGGCGCCCCTTCGACGATCCGGAGGTGGAACACTTCCACTACCGCCTGCGCCCGGTGGAAGAGACCATCGTCGCCAAGAACCACATGCCCTACGCCCTCGGCCCGGGGCGCATGGCCCGCTGGCGCGAACTGTTCCTGCAGCCCGCCTACCGGGTGGAGCGCCTGCCGGGCTACGCGCCGGAAGTGGCGGCCAATCCCTTCCTCGCCTTCCGCGACATCCCGGTCCGTGCCCGCTACCAGTTCCTCCTGGACGAGGCCCAGTTCACCGTGATGGGCTTCATCAAGGGCCCGGTGTGCCGGGGCCAGACGGCCCTCAACGTCATCGACGACCATTTCTGGGTCTTCTTCCAGAACCCAGACAGCGTCTCCGAATCCGACGAAGCCTTTCTCCTGCGGGAAAGCCGCAACCTCAGCCTGCCGGCGGAAAAGGGCAGCGAGACGCCGATCCTCACCCCCTGGATGCGCTACAGCGCCCAGGAGACCCGCTATCTCCAGGCCAAGTCCCGCTACTACGAGCAGCGCTTCGACAGCCCGGCCAAGGTCAATCTCAACCTGATCTGGGACGGCGGCGGCCGCAACGACAACGCCGCCCTCACCATCTACCGCCACTTCGACAGCGCCACGGTGCTGAAGGGCCTGGTGGGCGAAAAGCCCAAGACCGCCTGGGTCCTCAGCTACCCCCTGCTGGAACGCATCCACTACCTGCTGGTGGCGGGCTACGACGTCTTCGGCAATATCGGCCACCAGCTGACGACGCGGCTGTACATGGATTTCCTGCGCATGGAGGGGGAATCCCAGTTCCTCATGCTGCTGCCCCGGGAGGCCCGCATCCGGGTGCGGGACCACTGGTACCGGGACGTCAATGGCGACACCCGGGAACGGGTCTATGGCAGCATCGCCCGCTTCGACCAGGAAAGCGGCATCGCCTACCGGAACCGGGAGCACCCCGAACTGGAACTGCTGCAACGTCTGCAGCAGCGGTTGCAGCCGGTGCTGCCGCAGCAGCATCTTCTCGACGCCCTGCCCGAGACCGGTCTACAGGCCGACCTGCAGGCCCTGGCCCGGGTCGCCGGCAAGGCCCTGGCCTGGCTGCCGGAAAGCAGCCTGCTGCTGGTGGAGGAAGCGGGACGCCCGCCCCGGATCTTCACCCTGCTGCGCAACACGGGCCACCGCAATGTCACCTACGTGCTCATCGAAAAGCTGGCCATCGCCCCGGAAGAACACAGCCTGGACGTGCTGCCCGGCATCGCCACCGCCTATCCCAACGCCTTCTACCGGGTGCCCCGCGCCAGCCTGGGTGCCTTCGCCCGGGACCTGGCGGCCCTGGCCTCGGAGCGGGACTACACCCGCTTCATGGACGCCTACGGCCTGCGCCGCAGCAGCCCGGCCTTCTGGGCCCTGAGCGACTACGTCAATGGGGAATACCGGCGCCAGGCCCCCGTCGAGGCCGGCTGGCTGGACTACAACCGGCTGGAGAACCGCTAATCCAGGCCCTCTGCAGGGAGGACAGAAAAGGAAAAAGCCGCCCTCGGGCGGCTTTTTGATTGGCGGCTACCTGAAAGGTCAGGCGGCCTTGCCCACCGGGCGGACCAGATCGGCCGGATGCAGCACGGCGTCGGACACGGCTTCGGGCTCGTCGGCCTCTTCCACCGTTTCGCCGTTCAGCACCCGGGTCATGCGGTCGGTGTTGAGGGCGTTTTCCCACTTGGAGACGACGATGGTGGCGACGCCGTTGCCGATCAGATTGGTGATGGCGCGGGCTTCGGACATGAAGCGGTCCACCCCCAGCAGCAGGGCCAGACCTTCCACCGGCAGCTTGCCGCCCAGGGTGGCCAGGGTGGCCGCCAGGGTGATGAAGCCGCCGCCGGTCACGGCCGCCGCGCCCTTGGAGGTCAGCAGCAGCACGCCGAGGATGGTCAGCTGCTCGGTCAGGGTCAGGGGCACGTTGAGGGCCTGGGCGATGAAGATGGCCGCCATGGTCAGGTAGATGGAGGTGCCGTCCAGGTTGAAGGAGTAGCCGGTGGGAATGACCATGCCGACCACGGGCTTGTGGCAGCCCAGGTTTTCCAGCTTGGTCATCATGCGCGGCAGGGCGGACTCGGAGGAGGAGGTGCCGAGCACGATGAGCAGCTCTTCCTTGATGTAGGCCAGGAACTTCAGCAGGGAGAAGCCGGTGAACTTGGCGATCAGGCCCAGCACCACGAAGACGAACAGGGCGCAGGTGATGTACACGTTGGCCATGAGGAAGCCCAGCTGCTTCAGGGAGCCGATGCCGTACTTGCCGATGGTGAAGGCCATGGCACCGAAGGCGCCGATGGGGGCGAAATGCATGATCATGCCGATGACGCCGAAGAGGCCGTGGGAGAACTCGTCGAGAATCTTCACCAGGGGCTTGGCCTTGTCGCCCAGGCGGGACAGGGCCAGGCCGAAGAGCACGGAGAACAGCAGCACCTGCAGGATTTCACCCTTGGCGAAGGCATCCACCACGCTGTTGGGGATGATGTTCATGAGGAAATCGGTGGTGCTCTGGTTGTGGGCCGCCGCGGCGTAGTTGGCGATGGCCTTGGTATCCAGGGTGGAGGGATCCACGTTCATGCCGGCGCCCGGCTGCAGGATGTTCACCACGATCAGGCCGATGGCCAGGGCCACGGTGGACACCACTTCAAAGTAGATCAGGGCCTTCAGGCCGACCCGGCCCACTTCCTTCATGTCGCCCATCTTGGCGATGCCGACCACCACGGTGGCGAAGATGATCGGGGCGATCATCATCTTGATCAGCTTGATGAAGGCGTCGCCCAGGGGCTTCATGGTGGCGCCCGTTTCCGGGAAGAAGGCGCCGAGGGCAACCCCCAGGGCAATGGCGAACAGCACCTGCACATACAGGCGCTTGTAGAAAGGCTTGTGAGACATGGTCACTCCTGCTGATTGAGATGGCTCCCGGGGTTTCCGTACGGACCCCGATGTAGTTATGGGGGCGCATTCTCTGCCCCTGAAGCCGGGGTCGCCATTGTGGTTATCCGTTAGCTGCAGCGCAGCATGACCCCGCGGAGAGGCAAACGGGACGCACCTCCTGGGGTACTATTGCGCTTTATGAAACGACTTTCCGTTCCTTCCTCGGGCAGCGTCCTGCAATGGCCCCGCTGGACCCTGCTGATGCCCAAGCTGGCGGTGGGGCTGCTGGTCATTTCCCTGGTCAGCCTGCTGTGGCTCCTGCACCGCAACGAGGTGGAGGAGCAACGGGCCACCCTCATCGCCGACATCCTCTGGCTGGAACAGAATTTCCGCTTCCACATGTCGGGCAACGAGGACCAGCTCAACCGCACCGGCCTCGACATGGGCAGCGCCGCCAAGGGCGGCACGCCGGCGACGGTGTTCCAGGTGCAGGCCCAGCACATCGTCAAGAACAACCCGGAAGTGGAACAGGTGATCTGGCTCGACGCCGGCGGCAACCTGGTCCAGGCCTACCCCAACCGCATCCCCGACCGGCAGGAGCTGGACATCTTCGGCGGCCCCATCACCCGGGACGCCTTCGACTTCGCCCGCAAGCTGGGCAAGGCCACCTACACCGACCCCTACCGGGCCGCCGGCGGCAACAGCCAGATCGACCTGTTCGTGCCCATCTACCGCCAGGGCGACTTCGCCGGCATGCTGGTGATGGTCTATTCCCTCAAGTCCATGCTCAACCACCTGGTGCCCTGGTGGTTTGCCGAGAAATACCAGCTGCGCATCCTGGACGACGGCGGTGCGGTGCTGGCCAGCAAGTCCAACATCCAGGGCGAGCCCGGGCTGGCCTACGAACTGCCCTTTGACCCGCCGGGCCACGGCCTCATGCTGCAGGGCATCGCCTACCGCAATGCCGGCAACCCGGCCCAGCTGGTCCTGGCCGGCGCCATCGTGGTCCTGGCCATCGGCGTCTTCTGGAGCCTCTTTGCCATCCGCGGCCTGATCAAGAAGCGCCTGGCGGCGGAACAGGCCCTGCGCGACGAGCATGCCTTCCGCCAGGCCATGGAGGACTCCATGATCATCGGCATGCGGGCCCGGGACATGGACGGCCGCATCACCTACGTGAACCCGGCCTTCTGCCGCATGAGCGGCTACCGGGCCGACGAACTGGTGGGCCACAGCCCGCCCCTGCCCTACTGGAACCCGGACAGCCTGGACACCCACGAGGAGCAGAACGCCCTGGTGCTCACCGGCCATGCCCCCAACGAGGGCTTCGAGGCCAGCATCCGCCACCGGGACGGCCACATCGTGCACACCATGGTGTACGCCACGCCCCTGATCGACGCCCACGGCAAGCAGACCGGCTGGATCAGTTCGGTGGTGGACATCTCGGAGCGGAAGAAGGCCCAGGCCCTGCAGCGGCAGCAGCAGGAGAAACTGGAACAGACGGCGCGCCTGGTGACCATGGGCGAAATGGCCTCGACCCTGGCCCACGAACTGAACCAGCCCCTCTCCGCCATCGCCAGCTACACCACCGGCTGCCTCAACCGCCTGGAGGCGGGGGACTACACCCGGGAGGAAATCTCCGGCGCCCTCAACAAGCTGGCCCTGCAGGCCCAGCGGGCCGGCCGCATCATCCGCCGGGTGCACGACTTCGTGCGGCGGCGGGAGCCCCAGCGGGTCATCTGCCACCTGGAAGAGGTGATCGAGGACAGCATCGCCTTCATCGAGCCCCTGGCGCGCAAGCAGCAGGTGCACATGCTGCGCCTGGTGCCGGCCCATCTGCCCAAGCTGCTGGCCGACCCGGTGCTGCTGGGCCAGGTGCTGATCAACCTGATGCGCAACGGCATCGACGCCATGGCCGCCACCCCGCCGGAACGGCGCCAGCTCATCGTCGAGGCCCAGCTGCTGGGCGACCAGGTGGAAGTGTGCATCGCCGACCGGGGCTGCGGCATTCCCCCGGAAGTGGCGGAAAAGCTCTTTTCCCCCTTCTTCACCACCAAGACGGAAGGCATGGGCATGGGCCTCAACATCTGCCGTTCCGTCATAGAATTCCACGGCGGCCGCCTCTGGTTCGAACCGGGGGCCGAAGGCGGCACCGTATTCATCTTCACCCTGCCCCTCGACTGGGAGTAAGCCGTGAGCCCCAAAGCCCACATCATCGACGACGACGAAGCCATCCGTGACGCCCTTTCCTGGCTGCTGCAGTCCCGCGGCGTCGCCAGCGCCACCTGGCCCAGCGCCGAAGCCTTCCTGGAGGCCTGGAACGCCTCCGGCGAAAGCCTGCAGGGCTGCCTGCTGCTGGATATCCGCATGGACGGCATGAGCGGCCTGGAACTGTTCGAGCACCTGCAGGGCAAGGGCCTCAAGCTGCCGGTGATCTTCCTCACCGGCCACGGCGACGTACCCATGGCCGTCTCCTCCCTGAAGAAGGGCGCCTTCGATTTCGTCGAAAAGCCCTTCAACGACAACGAACTGGTGAACCGGGTCATCGAGGCCATGGATGCGGACGCCCGCAACCAGGAAAAGCAGGCCATCAGCGCCTCCGTCCAGTCCCGCCTGGACACCCTCACCACCCGGGAGCGGCAGATCATGGAACTGATCCTGGTGGGCAAGTTCAATAAGGTCATCGCCGACGAACTGCAGATCAGCATGCGCACGGTGGAAGTGCACCGGGCCCACCTGTTCGAGAAGATGGGCGTGCGCACCGCCGTGGAACTGGCCCAACTGCTCAAACCCTGAGGTATTCCGTCATGAAACCGCCCGCTCCCGCCGCCCCCTCCCCCAATGGACAGGCCGGCCTGGTGGCCGGGCTCTACGGCCTTCTGGCGGCCCTCTGGATCGCCCTCTCGGACCGGCTGGCGGCCCTGGTGGCGGGCGACACGGCCCAGCTGACCCTGATCCAGAACTACAAGGGCTGGGCCTTCGTCGCCATCACCTGCACCCTCCTCTTCTTTCTCGTGCGCCGTTCCCTGTCCCGGCTCCAGGGCTCCTACCGGGCCCTGGCGGAAAGCGAGGCCCTCTACGAATCCCTGGTCCAGGTCATGCCCCAGTGCCTCTACCGCATGGACCGGGAAAGCCGCATCACCTTCGCCAACCGGGCCCTGGAACGCCACCTGGGCAAGCCCCGGGAAGCCATCCTGGGCCATTCGCCGCGGGAGGTGTATCCGGCGGATCTGGCGGCCAAGTACCGCCAGGACGACCTGCGGGTGCTGCAGGGCGAGACCCTCAACCTGATCGAGGAAATGGTTTCCCTCGATAGCGAGCAGCGCAAGCGCTACATCGAGATCGTCAAGACGCCCACCTACGCCCCCGACGGCAGCATCAACGGCATCCAGGGCATTTTCTGGGACATCACGGCACGCAAGAGCGCCGAGGAACAGATCGAATACCTGGCCCACCACGATCCCCTCACCGACCTGCCCAACCGGGTGCTGCTGCGCGACCGCTTCCTCCAGGCCCAGGGCCAGGCGGCCCGCAGCGACGCCCGGGTGGCCATCCTGTTCCTCGACCTGGACCACTTCAAACTGGTGAACGACACCCTGGGCCACCCCATCGGCGACCGCCTGCTGCAGGCCGTGGCCGAGCGCCTGCGCCACGGCGTGCGGGAGACGGACACCATCAGCCGCCAGGGCGGCGACGAGTTCGTCATCGTCCTGCCCGAACTGGCGGACCCGGAAAGCGCCGGCAGCATCGCCGGCAAGCTGATGGAGCAGATGCACGAGCCGGTGCGGGTGAACGGCCACCGCCTCAACGTCACCTTTTCCCTGGGCATCGCCCTCTACCCGGACGACGGCGACGATTTCGACACCCTGATGAAGAAGGCCGACACGGCCATGTACTCGGCCAAGGAAGCGGGGCGCAACACCCTGCGCTTCTTCACCGCCGCCATGAACGTGGAGGCCGCCGCCCGCCTCAAGCTGCAAAGCCGCCTGCAACGGGCCCTGGAAAAGGAGGAACTGGTGCTGTACTACCAGCCCCAGTTCGACCTGGCCAGCGGCCGCATCCTCGGCGCCGAGGCCCTGCTGCGCTGGCTGGACCCGGAACGGGGCCTGGTGCCCCCCGGGGAATTCATCCCGGTGGCCGAGGACACGGGCCTCATCGGCCCCATCGGCGAATGGGTCATCGGCGAAGCCTGCCGCGAGCTGCGCCGCTGGCACGAGGCCGGTGCCACGGACCTTTCCATGGCGGTCAATCTGTCGCCGGTGCAGTTCCGCCGCAGTCGCCTGGTGGAAATCGCCGCCCGGGCCTTGCAGGAAAACCGCCTGCCGGCCGAGTGCCTGGAGTTCGAGCTGACTGAGTCCCTGCTGATTCGGGAGGATGCGGCCATCCTGGAAACCCTCACCGCCCTCAAGGGCCTGGGGGTGAAACTGTCCATCGACGATTTCGGCACCGGCTATTCCAGCCTGGCCTACCTGAAGCGCTTCAATGTGGACAAGCTGAAGATCGACCAGAGCTTCATCCGCGAGCTGTGCAGCAATCCGGACGACGAGGCCATCGTCAGCGCCGTCATCACCATGGCCCGCCAGCTGCGCCTGCGCACCGTGGCCGAAGGGGTGGAAAACGCCGAGCAGGCCACCATGCTGCGCCGCTTCGACTGCGACGAGGTGCAGGGCTTCCACTTCGGCCGCCCCATGCCCGCCGCCGACTTCCAGGCCCTCCTGGGCCGCCGCTGAACACCTTGCGGGGCCGCCCCGGCCTCCACCGTCCACCGCGCCGCGTCCTGGCAGCCCCGGTCGGCCACCCCACAGGCGCCTTGGTCTCCTGAAGCCGAAGAATCGCGCGGCGACGAAATGTCGCCAACGATTGCGCGACTTCTATTTGAGAATAATTCCCATCCAAAGTATATTAGCGGCCGTTCTTGCGCCTCCGCTTCGGAGCCCGCCGGAGGCCGCCGCCGTTCCGCGCGCCTCATCGGCTATGGCGCGGCTCCCCATTTTCGATTCGCAACCCCACTCCCAATCACATACAAGAAAATCATGTCTGTCAGCCTGAAACTGAAGCCGCTCGCTGCGGCCGTACTGCTACTCGGCACAAGTCACTGCGCCCTGGCCGATGAACCTTCCCTGACCCTGTCTGAAATCAATGTGGTGGGACGCAGCGAAGGACAGGACTACTACAGCGACGAGGCCGGCGTGGCCCGTTCCGAGACGCCCCTGCGGGAAGTCCCCCAGTCGGTGCGGGTCGTTCCCCGCCAGGCCATCGACGACATCGGGGCGGTACGCCTCGAGGAAGCCTACGACTATGTCAGCGGCGTCAATCGCCAGAACAGCTTTGGCGGCCTGTGGGACAACTTCTCCATCCGCGGCTTTGCCGGCAACCCGGACACGGGAGCCAATTTCCTGCGCAACGGCTTTGCCGGGAACCGGGGCTACAACGCTCCCCGGGACATGGCCAACGTGGAACGGCTGGAAGTGATCAAGGGCCCCGCATCGGCCCTGTACGGCGGCAGCGAACCCGGGGGCATCCTCAACATCGTCACCAAGAAGCCCCAGTTCAAATCCGGCCACGCCCTGGAAATGTACGTCGGCAGCTACGACACCTACCGGACGACCCTCGATTCCACCGGCCCCATCAGCGACACCCTGGCCTACCGGCTTAACCTGGCCTATGAGGACAAAGGCAGTTTCCGCGAGCAGGTGGACAGCCAGCGCTACCTGGTGGCGCCCTCCTTCACCTGGCTCCTGGGCGCCGGCACCATCGTCAATTACGACCTGGAGCTGCTGCGCCAGAAAGCGCCCATGGACCGGGGGGTGATCGCGGTCAATGGCAAGGTGGGCAGCATTCCCCGGGAGCGCTTCCTGGGAGAGCCGGGGGACGGTGACATCACCATCGACAACAAGACCCACCATCTGACGGTGGAACATGAACTGGCCGATGCCTGGAAAGCCAAGTTTGGTCTGGCCTACCGCACCACCAGCCTGGAAGGCTATTCCACCGAGGCCAGCCCCCGCACTGCCGGCAGCATCCGCTGGACCAGCGCCGGCGCTCCCGTCATCGAGCGGGAACGGCGCTACCGGGACTACAGTTCCAACGACCTGTCGTTCCAGGGCGAAATCCTCGGCAAATTCAGCACCGGCTGGCTCCAGCATGAAGTGCTGACCGGCGTGGACAGCTACCGTTTCGAACTGGACCAGCTGATGCGGCGGGGCCGCTCCACCACCACCTACGGCCTGGATGTGCTCAACCCCGCCTATGGACAGACGCCGCTGGCCCTGACCGCCACGCCCACCAACACCCTGGAAACCCAGCACGCCACCGGCTTCTTCCTGCAGGACCAGATGAGCCTGGCGGAACGCTGGCGCCTGCTGCTGGGCCTGCGCCACGACCGTTTCCGGCAGGAAATCCTCAACCGGAACACGGGTATCAGCACCGCCCAGGAACACAGCGTCACCACCCCCCGCGTCGGCCTGACCTGGCTGGCCACCCCCACCCTGTCCGCCTATGTCCTGGCCAGTGAATCCTTCCGCGCCAACAACGGCGTCGATGCGGCCAGCCAGTCCTTTGCGCCGGAACGGGGCGAGTCCAGGGAAGCCGGCCTCAAATACGAATCGCCTGACAAGCGCTACGGCGGCACCCTGGCCCTGTTCGAGATCGACAAGAAGAACGTGCTGACCAACGACCCGGCCAATGCGGGTTACGCCATCGCCGCCGGCGAGGCCCGCAGCCGCGGCCTGGAATTCGATTTCTCCGGACAACTGACCAGCAAGGTGCGGGTGCTGGCCAACTACGCCCATATCGATGCCGAGATCACCAAGGACAGCAACGCCGCCCTGGTCGGCGCCCGGCTGATCAACGTGCCGAAAAACAGCGGCAGCGTGCTGGCAATGTATGAAGACGGCCTGGCCGGCGGCCGCTACGGCCTTGGCGCCGGCGCCACCTATGTGGGCAAGCGGGCCGGCAATTCCATCGACAGCTTCGAACTGCCCAGCTACACCACCATGCGGGCCATGGCCTACTGGAAGCCGAGCAAGACCCTGCGCTTCTCCCTGGATATCGACAACCTGTTCGACAAGACCTACTACGCCAGTTCCTACGACGTGTACTGGGTGACGCCGGGCGTGCCCCGCACCGTGACCCTGGGCATGCAGGCCAAGTTCTGATGCCCGGCGGAAATCAGCGCATCAACGCCATCGACGCCCTGCGGGGCCTGGTCATGGCGCTGATGGTGGTGGACCACGTGCGGGAGTTCTTTTTCCTGCACCAGCAGGTCGCCGACCCGATGGACCTGCACACCACCTCGCCCGGGCTGTTCTTCACCCGCTTCGCCAGCCACTTCTGCGCCCCGGTCTTCGTTTTTCTCACCGGGCTTGGCGCCTGGTGCTACGGGCAACGGCACCTTGGCGCCGGCGGCGATCCCCGGCGCGCCGCCAGCGCCTTCCTGGCCAAGCGCGGCCTCTTCCTGGTGCTGCTGGAGCTGAGCCTGATCAACTTCGCCTGGACCTTCGCCTTCCCCCCCAGGATGCTCTATCTGCAGGTGATCTGGGCCATCGGCCTGTCCATGCTGGCTCTGGCCGCCCTGCTGTGGCTGCCCCGGGCGGGACAACTGGCCCTGGGGCTCCTCATCATCGTCGGCCACAACCTGCTCGACAGCCTGCACTTCCCTCCGGGCACGGCAGCCCATGCCGTGTGGGCCGTCCTGCACGACCGCGCCATCATCGAACTGGCCCCCGGACTGGCGGCCCGCACCTCCTACCCGGTCCTGCCCTGGATCGGCGTCATCCTGCTGGGTTACGGGCTGGGGCCCTGGTTTGCCCAGGGCAGTGCGCCGGAGCAGCGCCGGCGCCGCCTTGCCCTGGCGGGCCTGGGCGCCCTCGCCCTGTTCGTCCTGCTGCGGGGGCTTGATGGCTACGGGGACCATCCCCTGGCCGGCGCCGGAACGGGCCTGGTCACCCTCATGGGCTGGCTGAACCTGACCAAATATCCGCCCTCCCTGCTGTTCCTGCTGCTGACCCTGGGGAGCGGACTGCTCGGGCTGGCCGTCCTGGAACGACACACCTGGAATTTCCTGGCGGTGCTGGGGCGGGTGCCGATGTTCTTCTACGTCGTCCATCTCTACGCCCTGCATCTGCTCAATCTGCTCTGCCTGGCGCTGTGGGGGCCCACCCAGGGCGAGCGCTACGGCTTCGGGCAGGTCTGGCAGATCTGGGGCCTGGCCCTGCTGTCGGTCCCGGTCCTGTATCCCCTGTGCCGGCGTTTTGCCGACTACAAACGCCGGCATCCCGGCGGCTGGCTGTCCTACTTCTGACCCTCTTCTCCGGCGCCCCCGTCTTACGGCGCCGGAGCAACTGGCGAAACCCCGGCCCCCTCTTCATGGGTCCCGGCAGCAGCCACCTCGATGCGGTTGCGGCCATTGGCCTTGGCCAGGTACATGGCGTTGTCGGCCCGGGACAGGAGGCAGTCCAGGTTGGTGTCGGCCGCTTCCAGGGCGGCGACGCCGATGCTCACCGTCACCGGCGGCAGCTGGGCCGGGCCTTCGGCGGTGGTCAGACGGATGCGCTCGGCCACCTGGCGGGCCTGTTCCAGGTCCGCATCGGGCAGCAGCACCACGAACTCCTCGCCGCCGTAGCGGCCGAAATGCTCACCCCGGCGCAGCACGGCGCCAACCCGCTGGACGAAGCCCTGCAGCACCAGGTCGCCGGCCTGGTGGCCGTAGGTGTCGTTGATCTTCTTGAAGAAATCCAGGTCCAGCATAAGCAGGCAAAGGGCACGGCCGTGGCGCCGGGCCCGGGCCATCTCCCACTCGCACACTTCGACGAAGGCCCTGCGGTTGAGAATCTGGGTCAGGGAGTCGTGGCTGGAGAGATATTCCAGCTCGCCCCGCAGGCGGTCCGTCGCCAGCAGCACGTAACCCACGGTGATCATCAGGGTGCAGATGGGGTAGGCAGTGAGATAGACCACCTGGATCGGCGTCTGCTCCAGGAAATCGCTGCCCAGGCCGGGCACCAGGGCGCTGCTGCCGCGCAGCAGCAACACGCCGATCTGGGCCAGCAGCACCAGGCAGAAAAAACGGCTGATGAAGCCGGGGCGCCCGTAGCGGAACACCACCAGCAGCTGCCGCCCGTAGAACAGGGGCAGGCTGAGGCCGGCCACCGCCAGGCGGGCATTGGTATCCGGCTGCACCAGCAGAAACCAGGTAAGCAGCCCCAGCCCGACGCCGCTGACCAGGGCCTGGAAGCGCCAGGAAGGCTGGCGCTGGTAGAACAGCTCGGTGCCGCTGAGCCAGAGGGAAAGGGCGGTGTACAGCAGCAGGCTGGCCAGAAGCACGGAAAGCGCATCGGGGATCAGCCCGCGCAGGCCGAACAGCAGGCCGGAAAAGACGCCCACCAGGGTGCCGCCGGCCCAGTGGCCGATGCCCCGGATGCGCTGGGGGAAACTGCGGGTGACGAAGAACAGCACCACGGCCATGAGGGCGGTCATGAAACCGGCCAGGAGGATGACGGTGCGCAGGTCAATATGGGGCATCGGGATCGTCGCAGGGCAAGGGTGACAGTGACAGGCTGGCGCTCTCGGCCGGCCGCCATTCGGGCAGCCAGCCGGGTGCGTCGGCCCGGGCCAGGCAGTCGGCGGCGATGCCGATGCCAGGCACCCAGGCCAGGGTCTGGCCGACCCACAGCAGGGGCAGGCGCTGCCGCTGCCAGGGCGGAATGTCCGCTTCCTGCAGCAGTTTTTTCAGGGGACGCCGGGGCCGGCCCGGCAGCTGCATGGTTTCGCCTCCCTGACGCAGGCGGAAGCGGGCAGCCTCGCCGCACAGAGCGAGGGCCACGCCCTGGCCGATCACCTCCCGCCCACCGATGCTGCCGAAGGCCCAAGGGACGGGCATGACGAAGGGGCCTGCCGGCTCCGCCAGGGAAGACGGGGGTTGCAGGGGCTCATGGTCCAGGAACACCGTTCCGCGCCACAAGCGGACCGCCCACTCGCTACAGCGCCATTCCACCTGGCCGTCAGGCCGGGGGCAGGCCAGCTGCTGCCACAGTTCCGCCAGGGCCCGGGCCTCGGGCATGGGGGCGCCATGGCGGCGCAGCCAGCAGCGCAGCAGGTTGCGCCCCCGGGCACTGGAGAGGCCGGCCAGGGCCGCCTGCTGCAGGCGGGAGCCGACGGCGGCCTTGGCCAGATCCTGGGCCGCCAGTTCCTCCAGCAGGTCCTCCGCCTCCCCCGCCAGCGCCGCCGCCCGGCCAAGGCTGACGGCGGCGGGAAAGCGGGACTGCAGCAGGGGCAGGGCCTCATGCCGCAGGAAATTGCGGGCGTAGGCCCGGTCGCCGTTGCTCTCGTCCTCGATCCAGCCCAGGCCCTCGGCCGCCAGCCAGGCTTCCAGCTCGGCCCGGGAGGTTTCCAGCAGGGGACGCAGCAACGGCAGGGGCCCATGGCCCGGACGCGGCAGCAGGCGCCGCCCCGGCATGGCCGCCAGGCCCCGCAGGCCGCTGCCCCGCAGCAGGTTGAAGAGCAGGGTTTCCGCCTGGTCGTCCCGGTGGTGGGCCAGGATCAGGGCATCGGCCGCAAGGCCGGCAAAGACCTGGTAGCGGGCAGCCCGGGCGGTCGCCTCCAGGCCCGCCGGACGGGCCTCGGGCAGACTGACCCGGTGCACCTGCAGGGGCACGCCGAGGCGAGCGCAGAGGTCGCCGCAGAAGGCGGCCCAGGCATCGGCATGGGGCGACAGGCCGTGGTGCACATGCACCGCCTGCAGACGCCAGCCCCGCGCCGGCGCCTGGGCAGCCAGGGCCGCCAGCAGGGCGACGGAATCCCGGCCGCCGGAGAGGCCGACGGCGAGGACGGGCGTAGTGGAAAGGGGGGAAGCGGGAAGAACGGAATGGGGATCGGCCGCCGCCAGCAACCGGGCCAGGCGGTCGGCGATCCGCCGGGGCAGGTCAGGAGACCGGCTGTTCCTTGAAGCGGCCATAGGACATGAGCCGCTCGTAGCGGGCCGCCAGCAGTTCTTGGGTAGACAGGCCGGAAACGCCCTTGAGCGCATCCTGCAGGGCCTTCTTCAGGTTCTGGGCCATGGCGGCGTGATCCCGGTGGGCGCCGCCCACGGGTTCGTTGACGATCTTGTCGATGAGGCCCAGGGTCTTCAGGCGGGAAGCGGTGATGCCCATGGTTTCCGCCGCCTCGTTGGCCTTCTCGGCGCTCTTCCACAGGATGGAGGCGCAGCCTTCGGGGGAAATCACGGAATAGGTGGAGTACTGCAGCATCTGCACCGTGTCGCCGACGGCGATGGCCAGGGCGCCGCCGGAGCCGCCTTCACCGATGATGGTGACGATGATGGGGGTCTTCAGTTCGGCCATGACGTAGAGGTTGCGGCCGATGGCCTCGGACTGGCCCCGCTCCTCGGCGTCGATGCCGGGATAGGCGCCCGGGGTGTCCACGAAGGTGAACACGGGAATCTGGAACTTCTCGGCCAGCTTCATCAGGCGCTCGGCCTTGCGGTAGCCCTCGGGGCGCGGCATGCCGAAGTTGCGGTAGATCTTTTCCTTGGTGTCCCGGCCCTTCTGGTGGCCGATGACGACGCAGGGCTGGCCGTTGAAACGGGCCAGGCCGCCGACGATGGCCTTGTCGTCGGCAAAGCTGCGGTCCCCGTGCAGTTCCTCGAAGTCGGTGAACAGGCGGGAGACGTAGTCCAGGGTGTAGGGACGCTGGGGATGACGCGCCACCATGGCGGTCTGCCAGGGCGTCAGCTTGGCGTAGATGTCTTTGGTCAGCCCCTGGCTCTTCTTTTCCAGGCGGGCGATTTCTTCCGAGATGTCCACCGCGGAATCGTCCTGCATGAAGCGCAGTTCTTCGATCTTGGTTTCAAGCTCGGCGATGGGCTGTTCGAAGTCGAGGAAAGTGGTTTTCATCGAGATAGGGAAATTTTGGCAGGCGCGTATTCTACCCCAAACCCCCCGGATACTCCCCATTGCCCGGGAAAGGCCGGCGGCGGCGCCGGCCCCGTGCCACCGACAGGCAGCAGGCCGCCGCCCCAGACGCCAAAGCCCTGGCCGCAAAAGGGTTGTCCGGACCGGCGCCCCGGGCGAGAATGGCCGAAAACAGGGGCGCGGCCTTTCCGCAGTCCCATATTCTCAGGGAAAAAATCTATGCAACGATTGCTGGCAACGGCCCTGCTGGCCGCTCTCCTGCCTGCCGCGCCCCTCGGCGCGGCGGAAAACCTGCCGCCGGTGGAAGTGTTCGCCCCGGTGCCTTGCCTGGCCTGCATCGACTGGGCCGAGCACCTGCGGCAGAACGGCTTCAGCGTCACCATGAAGGAAACGGCGGACATGGCGGCCTTGAAAAAGCGCCTGAAAGTCCCCGCCGCGGTGGAGTCGGTACATACGGCCCGGGTTGCCGGCTACTTCATCGAAGGCCATGTGCCGGCCGAGGACATCAAGGAACTGCTCAAGGAAAAGCCCAAGGCCCGGGGCCTGGCAGTGCCCGGCCTGCCCGCCGGGGCGCCGGGACGGGAGGCTTCCAACCCCAGCTGCGAGCGGGGCTGCACGGTGCTCGATTCGACCCCGGATCAGCGGGAAGTGCGGCGGGAGCTGTACGACACCCTGCTGGTGGATCTCAAGGGCCAGACCCGCATCTTCAACCGGCACTAGGACGGGCCCGGGCAGACAAGGGGACGGCCTTACGACAGCAACATGGGGGTGCTACACTCAGGGCCACAACAAACAGGCCCCAGGGCCCCGTATAACCATAGCGCCCCGACCATGCCCGATCCCGCCCCCGCCAAGGACATCGCCCCGGAAATCCCCGCCGAGAACCGGGTCAACCTGGATGAAGCCCGCCTGCAGATAGGTGACGCCCTGCAGCTGCAACCCAACGGCGACGCCAACGCCGCCCGCCACTACGTCAAGCTGATCGGCTTCACCAAGGGCGCCAGCGTCCTGGTCAGCACGCCCAAGGTGGACGGCGCCTACATTTTCGTGCGGGACGGCCAGAACTACGTGGTGCGGGCCTTCTCCGGCAAGAACGCCTACGCCTTCTCCACCACGGTGGTGCGTTCCGTGGCCGTGCCCTACCCCTACCTGCACCTGTCCTATCCCAAGGACGTGCGCGCCCTGGTGGTGCGCCGCGGCGCCCGGGCCAAGGTCAATCTCATCGCCAGCGCCCGCCGCCTCGACGCTCAGGGCCAGGAAAGTCCGGACGCCTGCGCCGCCAGCATCCGCAACGTCAGCATCTCCGGCGCCATGCTGGCCTCGCCCCATCCCCTGGGGCTCCAGGGCGACAGCATCCGCCTCTCCTTCAAGATTGCCCTGGCCGACATCATTTCCCTGGTGACCCTGGATGCGGTCATCCGCGCCGTCAATCCGGGCGGCGAAGACCTGGGCCCCGGCATGATCGGCTACGGCCTGGAATTCGTCGGCGGCGAAGCCCAGGACCGCATCACCCTCACCGCCTTCGTCTACCAGAAGCTGCTGGAACAGGACGCGGCCACCTGAAACTCCGGGCAGCCGCGGCCAAGCCAGGCCGTCCCCATCAGGCCTGCATGGCCCGGGCCACCAGCAGGGTGTCGGTGAACTGCTCGAAAGCGACGATCCGGCCGCCGGCAAGCTGCCACACATGGGTCGCCCGGGCCCGCATCGACTTGCCGGTTTTACGGTAAGTGCCGCTGTAGGTGCCGATACCCACCACTTCCTCGCCGCCGTCGATCAACCGTTCCAGGACAAAGGTGTAGCCCTCCCAGTCACGCCCGAGGACGGCGAAGACATGGGCGCTCACCTGGGTGGCACCGATCCAGGTGCCGGCGCAGGGAAAGCCCGCCATCTCGGTCCAGGCCGCCTGCGGCGACAGGTCCGCCAGCATGCCGGCCAGGTCCCCCCGGGCCGATGCGGCGTAATGCTCGGCAACGATCTGCAGATTGCTTTTCATGACCAGACGCCCAGCTTACAGGGCACAACCGTCGAAGCCGCAGCCCAGGGCCTGGGCGGCGCTCGCGGCGGGCAGCCCGGCACGCTGGCGCAGACGCTCCTGGAAGGCCTGGGGACGCCCCAGGTAGGCGGAGACGTCGATGCTCTGCAGGCCCTCCGCCGTTTCGAGGACGAAGGTGGGAAAGCCCTGGGCGCCGACCCGGGCCATGAATTCCCGGGTGTCGCGGAAATGGGCCTGCACCGCCTCGCCCGACAGTTGCGTCAGAGTCTCGGCAAAGGCCGCGGCATCGAGCCCGAGGGATGCGGCCAACTCCACCAGCACCGACGGCTCGGCGATGCGGCGGCCTTCTTCATAGTGGGCCACCTGCAACCGGGCCAGCATGTCCAGCCCGCGGCCGGCCAGCTGCTCGGCGGCCAGCATGGCGGCGGTGGGCGGTTCGGAGTCGAAGACGGCGCCGTTGTCCCGGAGCAGGCCGTCGGTATAGGCGGGGCCGAAGGGCTGGCCGCTCAACTGGGCGATCCGCTGGTCATGGGGTTGGACATAGGCGCGCAGCTGGGGCGTCACCGCCTGGCGCCGGGCGCCGGCCATCATGCCGCCGCTGCGGGGCCGCACCGGGAGGACATCGCGCGCTGCCCGCAGCAAGGGGGCGGCGCCATAGCACCAGCCGCACAGCGGGTCGTAGAGGTAATGCAGGATCGGGGCCGTCATGGTTCGGTAATTCGACAAATGAGGATCGTGCCGCCGCCCGGATGGCGGCGGCACGGTGTTGGCAAGGAGCGCGGAGACCTACCACTGCATCTCGCCCTTGTTGACCTTGGCGCCGATCTCCAGGGCCACGCCCAGACCGGCCCGTGGGTAGGCCTGCTGCATGGCGGCGATCAGCTCGGCGGCATTGGAGGCTTTGGCAGCTTCCGCGTCGAAGCGTTGCAGGTAGCTGCGGGTGTAGCCGATGGCGCTGGCGTCCAGGGCCGTGCCGGGGGCCATGTGGCCCGGCACCACCAAGGCGGGCTGCAGTGCCTCGATCTCGTCCAGCTGGGCGAACCAGGCCTGGCGCTGGCTCGCCGTCCGGGTATCGGCGGTCCAGACGTGCAGGTTGCCGAAGATGGCGATATTGCCGACCACGGCCCGCAGCGACGGAATCCACACATAGGGACGATGGGCCAGCTCGCCGCTGGTGCCGCGCACTTCGACGGTCTCGCCGTCGACGCTGAGGCGGGTGCCCTGCAGCAGTTCCGGCACGATCGGCTGACGGGGCCCGTTGGCGCCCATCTTGGGGCCCCAGAAGGCCACCTTGGCGGCCATTTTGGCCTGGATCTTTTCCCGCACCGCCGGCGTGGTCAGCACCCGGGCCTGGGGGAAATGGGCTTTGAGCACCTCGGCGCCGAAATAGAAATCCGGGTCCGCATTGCTGATGAAAATGGTCGTCAGGGTCTTGCCGCTGTCCAGCACATTGGCCGCCACCCGCAGGGCATCGGCCCGGGTGAAGCCGGTGTCGATGACCACGGCTTCGCTCTTGCCGCTCACCACCACCGCATTGACGTGGAAGCTGTGGCCGTCGGCGTTGTACACCTGCACCTGCAGCGGCGCCGGAGTCTGGGCGGCACCCTGGCTTTGGGCATGGCCGGGGGCGACGATGCCGAGGGTCAGGGCGGGAATGGCGAAGCGGGCGATGCGCTTGAGGGAAAACATGGCGGTCTCCGTGCATGGATGGGTTGTGATGACAGGGCGAACTTTATCTATTGCAAAATGGTTGATAAAGTTCGATCCAGTTGATTATTTATTGCACGAATCGATTAAATGGACCGCCTGACCGCAGTACGCGTCTTCGTTGAAGTGGCCGACCGGGGCAGCCTGACCCAGGCCGCCGAGCACCTGGACATGTCGGCGGCGATGGTCAGCCGCTACCTGGCGGCGGTGGAGGACTGGTTCGACGCCCGCCTGCTGCACCGGACCACGCGCAAGGTCAGCCTCACCGACGCCGGCCTCGCCGCCCTGCCCTCCTGCCGGCAACTGCTGGAGATCGCCACCGAGGCCCGGCACCTGGCCGCGGCCCGCAACCGGGAGCCGGCCGGGGTGCTGCGCGTCACCACCGCCGGCTCCTTTGCCGATGCCCAGCTGACGGCAGCCCTGGCGGACTTTCAGCGGCAGCATGAGCAGGTGGAAATCGTCCTCTCGGTGGGGGACAAGCCCACCGACCTGGTGGCGGAACGGGTCGATCTGGCGGTACGCATCACCAACACCCTGGACCCGGCCATGATCGCGCGGCCCATGGCCCGCTGCCGCTCCCTGCTGTGCGCCGCGCCCGCCTACCTGGAACGATATGGCAAGCCCGAAACGGCCGAGGACCTGCAGCGGCACCGCTGCATTGCCCACGCCTTCGGCATCGGCAAGCAGTACCGGTTCACGCGCAACGGCGCCGACCTTGCGGTGCCGGTGAACTGGAGCTTCCACACCAACGAGACGGCGGTGCTGCGGCGGGCCGTGCTGTGTGGCGCCGGCATCGGCATGCTGCCCACCTACTACCTGGGGGACGACCTGGGCGCCGGTCGCCTGGTGCCCCTGCTGCCGGACCATGAACCGGAAGTGCTGGGCATCCACGCCATCTACCTCTCCCGCCAGCACCAGCCCCTGGCCCTGCGCCTGCTGGTGGACTTCCTCGCCGAGCGCTTTGCCGGCGATCCGGCGCCGTGGGATCGGGGACTCGATCTGCCCGACCTCTCCTGAACGGCCGGGGCGACGACGGCCCCGCCAGGGTGCCGCCCCGGCGCCAGACGAAAAAAAAGGCCGGCGCATTGCTGCGCCGGCCTTTTTCATGGGGATCGCCCTGGCTTAGTGGTGCCGGGTGCCGTTGCGGTGGTTGCCGCCGCTGCGGGGCGTGCCACCGTTGCCGCTGGCGGCACCGCCGCCGCTGCGACTGCGGCCTTCGCCGCCCTGGCCACGGCCGCCACTGCCGCCGTTACCGCCGCTGCGGTTGCCGCCGCCGTTGTTGCCGAAGCTGCGGCCCGGCTGGCCCTGCCCCTGGCGCTGGCCTTGGCGTTGTCCCTGGCCCTGGCGCTGGCCGCCACGGTTCTGGGGCGGTGCCGGGGTCGGGTTGGCGCTGGGCTCGAAGCCGGGCAGCACTTCCTTCTCCAGGTCCTTCTTGATCAGGCGTTCGATGCTGCGCAGGTTGTCCCGCTCGTCGTGGCAGACCAGGGAGATGGCCTCCCCTTCGGCGCCGGCGCGGCCGGTGCGGCCGATGCGGTGCACGTAGTCCTCGGCCACATTGGGCAGCTCGTAGTTCACCACATAGGGCAGCTGGTCGATGTCGATGCCCCGGGCGGCGATGTCGGTGGCCACCAGGGCCACCAGCTTGCCTTCCTTGAACTCGGTCAGGGCCCGCACCCGGGCGCCCTGGGTCTTGTTGCCGTGCAGGGCGGCGGAGCGGATGCCTTCCTTGTCCAGGCGGCGGGAAAGGGCGTCGGCGCCGTGCTTGGTGCGGGTGAAGATCAGCACCTGGTTCCAGCCCCGGTTCTCGAAGAGGTGCAGCAGCACGTCCTTCTTCTTTTCCCGGTCCACGTGAATGACCTTCTGGCTGACGGTTTCCACGGTGGTGTTGCGGCGGGCCACTTCGATGGACTGGGGATCGTGCAGGAAGCTCCTGGCCAGTTCCTTGATCTCGTCGGAGAAGGTGGCGGAGAAGAGCAGGTTCTGGCGCTTGCCGTTGGGCGGCAGCAGGGCCAGGATCTTGCGGATGTCGCGGATGAAACCCATGTCCAGCATGCGGTCGGCTTCGTCCAGGACCAGGATTTCGATGCCGGAAAGGTCCAGGGTGCGCTGGTTGATGTGGTCCAGCAGGCGGCCCGGGCAGGCCACCAGGATGTCCACGCCGCGCTTCAGGGCGGCGATCTGGGGATTCATGCCGACACCGCCGAACATGGACATGGACTTCAGGGGCAGATGCTGGCCGTAGGTACGGACGCTTTCTTCCACCTGCAGGGCCAGTTCCCGGGTCGGCGCCAGGATCAGCACCCGGGGCTTGCGCGCCAGGCGGTTGAGGGGGCTTTCGCCGGCCTGGGCCTGGGACAGCAGCTGCAGGATGGGCAGGGTGAAGCCGGCGGTCTTGCCGGTGCCGGTCTGGGCGCAGGCCATCAGGTCGCGGCCGGCGAGGACGGCGGGAATGGCCTGTTGTTGAATGGGGGTGGGTTCGGTGTAACCCTGCTCGGCAATGGCGCGCAGGATTTCGGCCTTGAGGCCGAGATCGGTAAACAGCATGGATGCTCCTGGTGGGTAGCCCTTGGGCCCTGCGTGCGCTGCGGCACGAACCAGTCGAGGCGAACTACGGGGATGGGGTAATTCACGCGGCGGGCAGAGGGCCCGGCCGGAGGGATTTCAACGAAATCACGACGCCCGCCGTGACTGATTACGGCGACGCGAGGCGCGCAGTGTAGCACGGTCCCCCGCCCCCCGGGCCGCCATTCGCCCCCGGGTTGCCGGAAACCTTCGCTTACACGGATGTAAATGTCTGCAAAAACGGCCGCCGGCCACCCGGCAGGCCCGGGGATAATTGTTAAGATTCAATTACCGGGCCGCATCCGAGCCGCTTGCGGCCTCCAGGCGAACTGCCTGCCAGCGGCTTGCCAGCGGCCAATCCGGGCCGCCGCAGCGTCCCGTCGGCACCCGCCGTTCCGCTCTTCTCCACCACTTTCCTGCCCACCGTCGCCCCCACCGGAATCCCATGCCGCTCTCCCCGCCCCCCTTCCTCCGCCGCACCGCCGGCCACGCCCTGCTCCTGCTGGCCCTGGCCGGCAGCCTGGGGGGCTGCACCCTGTTTACCCCGGCGCCGGACCTGGACCAGCGCCGCCTGCAGGTGAGCGTGCCGGAGCAATGGCAGGGCCCAGCCCCGGCACGGGCCGAGACAACCGCGGAGGCCACCACCGAGGCCGATGAGGCCGCCGTGCTGGCCCAGTGGTGGACCCGTTTCAACGACCCGCTGCTCGACCAGCTGATCGCCCAGGGCCTCTCCGCCTCGCCGGACCTGCGCAGCGCCCAGGCCAAGCTGCGCAGCGCCCGGGCCAGCCGGGACCTGGCCGCCGCCGACTACTACCCGGGCCTCAGCGCCTCCACCGGCGCCACCGGCAGCAAGGCCAGCCCCGCCGTCAGCGGCGGCAGCAGCCGGCGCACCACCATCTACGACGCCGGCTTCGACGCCAGCTGGGAGCCGGACATCTTCGGCGTGGTGCGCCAGGACGTCAGCGCCGCCGATGCGGACGTGGCCGCCCAGGCCGCCACCCTGGAATACGCCCGGGTCACCCTGGTGGGCGAGGTGGCGCGCAACTACGTGGAGCTGCGCACCTACCAGGAACGCCTGCAGATCGCCCGGGACAACGCCAGCAGCCAGGCCGAAACCTTGGAGATCACCCAGTGGCGGCAGCAGGCCGGCCTGGCCACCGAACTGGACGTGGAACAGGCCCGCACCAGCCTGGAACAGACTAGGGCCACCATTCCCGCCCTGGTGAGCAACGTCGCCGCCTCCCAGAACCGCCTGGCCGTGCTCCTGGGCCAGACCCCGGGCAGCCTGCAGGAGCGGCTCGGCAGCGCCCGGCCCCTGCCGGCGGCGCCCCGGGAGATTGCCGTCGGCATTCCCGCCGACGCCCTGCGCCGCCGCCCCGACGTGCGCGCCGCCGAGCGCACCCTGGCGGCGGAAACGGCCCGGGTCCATGCCCGGGTGGCGGAACGCTATCCCAGCTTCACCCTCAGCGGCAGTTTCGGCTGGCAGGCCCTCACCTCCGGCGCCCTGGGCGGCAGCGGCACCGCGGCCCGCTCCCTGGCGGGCACCCTGGCCGCCACCCTGTTCGACGGCGGCCGCCTGAAGAGCCGCATCGCGGTGCAGGACGCCGCCCAGGAACAGGCCCTGATCGCCTACGAGCAGAAAATCCTGACGGCCTTGGAAGATACGGAAAACGCCCTGGCCGCCTACGCCGCCGGCCGGGAGCAGGAGGCCACCCGCCGCCGCGCCGCCGAAGCGGCCCGCAACGCAGCCCAGCTGGCACGGCAGATGTACCAGGCCGGCCTGACGGACTTCCAGAAGGTGCTGGACACCGAACGTACCCGCCTCAGCGCCGAAGACAGCCTGGCCACGGCGCGCCTGGCCGTGCTCAGCGCCGTGATCCAGCTCTACAAGGCCCTCGGCGGCGGCTGGAGCGCCCCCGAGGCCCCGGCGGACGCCATCGCTGCCACCGCTGCCACACCCCTTTCGACACAGGAAAAGACCGCCCCATGACCTCGCCCCAGGACAACCCCACCGGCGCCCTCCAGGACCTCCTCAAGAAGGCCGCCGGCAGCGGCGCCCAGCCCCTCTGGCAGCGTTATCCCAAGCGCTTCCTGGCGGGGGGCGCCATCGCCGTGCTGGCCCTCGCCCTGCTTCTTTCCGGCGGCAAGAAGAGCCAGGGCCAGTTCCTCACGGAAACCGTGGACAGCGGCCCCCTGGTGGTCACCGTTTCCGCCAGCGGCACCCTGGCGCCGACCAAGTCGGTGGACGTGGGCAGCGAACTTTCCGGCACCCTGGAGTCGGTGCTGGTACAGGAGAACGAGCAGGTGAAAAAAGGCCAGCTGCTGGCCCAGCTGGACATCTCCAAGCTCAAGGACCAGGTGGTCAAGTCCCAGGCCGCCGTGGCCGCCGCCGAAGCCAGCGTGGCCCAGGCCGTGGCCACCGTGGCCGAGGCCCGGGCCAGCCTTTCGCGCATGCGCCAGGTGGCGGAGCTGTCCGGCGGCAAGGTGCCGGCCAAGACCGAACTGGAAACGGCGGAAGCGACCCTGCTGCGGGCCCAGGCCAACGAGGCCAGCGCCCGGGCGACGGTGACCCAGGCCCGGGCCACCCTGAAGTCGGACGAGACCAATATCGCCAAGGCCACCATCCGCTCCCCGGTGGACGGGGTGGTGCTGACGCGCAAGGTGGAACCGGGCCAGACCGTGGTCGCCGCCATGACCACCCCGGTGCTTTTTTCCCTGGCCGAAGACCTGACCCAGATGGAACTGCAGGTGAAGGTGGACGAGGCCGACGTGGGCAGCGTGCAGGTGGGGCAGCAGGCCAGCTTCACCGTCTCCGCCTGGAGCGGGCGCAAGTTCCCGGCCCAGATCCAGCGGGTCGGCATCGGTTCCACCACCACCGACAACGTGGTCACCTACAAGACCGTGCTCAAGGTGGCCAACAACGACCTGGCCCTGCGCCCGGGCATGACCGCCACCGCCGAGATCATCACCGCCAGCCGGGACAAGGCCCTGCTGGTGCCCAACGCCGCCCTGCGCTTCACCCCGCCCCAGGCGGCCGGCGGCGACCAGCGCAGCTTCCTCTCCCGCCTCATGCCCGGGCCGCCCCGGGAGCCGGAGAAGAAGCGCAAGGACAACGGCGCCGCCGCCACCCAGGTGTGGGTGCTGCAGGAGGGCCAGCCGGTGGCCGTGGCCGTCACTCCGGGGGTCAGCAACGGCCGCTATACGGAGATACTGGGCGGCGACCTGCAGCCGGGCATGGCCGTCATCACCGAATACCAGGAGATGCGCCCGTGAGTTCCGGCAACGGCGCGGCGCCGCCCCTGATCCAGTTCCGCCGCATCACCAAGACCTACGGCCAGGGCCAGGCCGAGTTCCAGGCCCTGCGCGGCGTCGACCTGGAAATTGCCGAAGGGGACTTCGTCGCCGTCATGGGCCCCAGCGGCTCGGGCAAATCCACGGTGATGAACATCCTCGGCTGCCTGGACAGCCCCAGCAGCGGCGACTACCTGTTCCAGGGTGTGCCGGTGCAGGATCTCTCCCGCAACCAGCGGGCCCTGCTGCGCCGCCACTACCTGGGCTTCGTCTTCCAGGGCTTCAACCTGCTGGCCCGCACCTCGGCCCAGGAGAACGTGGAACTGCCCCTGCTCTACCGCGGCGAGACCCCGGAAGCGCGGCACCGGGCCTCCCGCGAAGCCCTGGCCCGGGTCGGCCTCAACGGCTGGGAGCACCACACCCCGGCCGAGCTTTCCGGCGGCCAGCAGCAGCGGGTGGCCATCGCCCGGGCCATCGTCACCAATCCCCTGGTGCTTCTCGCCGACGAGCCCACCGGCAACCTGGACAGCCAGCGCAGCCACGAAATCATGGAACTGCTGGTGAGGCTGAACCGGGAACAGGGCATCACCATCGCCATGGTCACCCACGAGCCCGACATGGCCACCTACGCCAGCCGCATCGTCCATTTCGTGGACGGCCGGGTGGCCAGCGACGAACGCACCGCGGAGCCCGCCCCATGTTCCTGAACGCCATCCTCCTGGCCCTGCGGGAGATCCGCCGCAACCTGATGCGCTCCTTCCTGACGGTGCTGGGCATCGTCATCGGCGTCGCCGCCGTCATCACCATGGTGACCCTGGGCAACGGCGCCACCCGCATGGTGGCCGAGCAGATTTCCAGCCTCGGCAGCAACCTGCTCATCCTGCGCCCCGGCCAGCGCCTCGGCCCCGGACGGGACAGCGCCGGCGCCCCCAATTTCCGCGCCGCCGACGTGGAGGCCCTGCTCACCCAGGTGCCCTCCCTCAAGGCCGTGGCGCCGGTGGTGAGCAGCACCGTGACCCTGGTGGCCGGCGCCGAGAACTGGTCTTCCAGCGTCACCGGCAGCACCAACGCCTACTTCGTCGCCGGCAACTGGAAGCTGGCTGCCGGCCGCCAGTTCAGCGACGAGGAAATGCGCGCCGGCAAGGCGGTGTGCGTCATCGGCAACACGGTCAAGCAGAAGCTATTCGCCGGCCAGAGCCCCCTCGGCAACGCGGTGCGGGTGAAGAATTTCTCCTGCGAGATCGTCGGTATCCTGGCCAGCAAGGGCCAGGGCGCCATGGGCATGGATCAGGACGACGTGGTGCTGATGCCCCTGGTGACGGCCCAGCGCCGCCTCACCGGCAAGACCCAGGACGTCTCCACCCTGATGCTGTCCCTCAAGGACGGCGCCAGCTCCCCCCGGGTCATGGAACAGATCCGGCAGCTGATGCGGGAGCGGCGCAAGCTGGCGGAGAACGACGACGACAACTTCAACCTGATGGACACCAAGCAGATCGCCGAAGCCCTCTCCGGCACCATCGGCACCATGACCACCCTGCTCGGCGCCGTGGCCGCGGTGAGCCTGCTGGTGGGCGGCATCGGCATCATGAACATCATGCTGGTGTCGGTCACCGAACGCACCCGGGAGATCGGCATCCGCCTGGCCATCGGCGCCCTGGAGAACGAGGTGCTGCTGCAGTTCCTCATCGAGGCCGTGGCCCTCTCCGCCTTCGGCGGCCTGGTCGGCATCATTCTGGCCCTGCTCGCCTGCCTCGGCCTCTCGGCCCTGATGGGCATGCCCTTCCTCTTCAATCCGGGCATCAACCTGCTGGCCTTCGGCTTCTCCGCCGCCATCGGCGTCATCTTCGGCTACGTCCCGGCACGCCGCGCCGCCGGCCTGGACCCCATCGAGGCCCTGCGCCACGAATGAGGCCCCCGCCCCGGGCCTAAGCCTGGGGCAGCACCACCTCGAACAGGGCGCCGCCCCGGCTGCCCCGCAGGCAGCGGATGCGGCCGCCGTGGGCTTCCACCACCGCCCGCACCACCGCCAGGCCCAGGCCGCTGCCGCCGCTGGCGCGGCTACGGGAATCGTCGCCGCGCTGGAAGGCGTCGAACAGATGGGGCAGCAGTTCTTCCGGCACCCCGGGTCCGTCGTCCTCGATCTGGAAGACGAAAGCGCCCTCCCCCAGGTGGCAGGAAATGGTGATCTCACCGGGCTGGGCATAGCGCCGCACATTGTCGAGCAAAGCCATGACGATCTGCCGGATGCGGGTGACGTCGCACAACACCGGCGCCGCCTCCAGCCGCAGGCGCAGGCGGAAGCCGGCGGCCACCAGTTCCGGCTCCAGCAGGCTGGCGATGCGCAGGATTTCCGCCGCCAGGTCGCTGCGCTCCAGGTGCAGGTTGAGGTGGCCGCTGTCGGCCAGGCTCAGCACCCGCAGGTCCTCGATCAGCCGCGACAGGCCTTCCACCTGGGTCAGCAGGCTGTGGAACTGCACCGGGTCCGGTTCGAAGACGCCCTCCGCCAGCCCCTGCAGACGCCCGCGCAGGATGGTCACCGGCGTGCGCAGCTCGTGGGCGATGGCCGCGTTCCAGGTGGAAAACTCGCTGCTCATGCGCTGCAGGCGCTCGGCCATGGCATTGAAGTCCCGCACCAGAACGGCGGTTTCGCCCAGGGCGTTGGCACCGGCCTCGGCCCGGGCATCCAGGTCGCCGTGGGCCAGGCGACGCACGCTGTCGGCCACCGAATTGAGGGGCTGCAGGATGCGCCGGGCCAGGCGGGAGGCGGTATACACAGCCCCCAGCAGCCCCACCAGAGTGACCCCGATCATCCAGCCCCATTCGGGCCCGGTGGGGGGCCAGGCATCGGGAGTGGAGGAGACCATGGCCGGATTCACCTCCATGGCCACGGCGTAGAAAATGTAGAAGCTGACGTGGATGAACAGGGTCACCCCCAGGGCCACCGCCGACATGGAGATGACCAGCTGCCGGCTGAGGCCGCCGGGAAACATCAGGCATTCCCTTCCAGGCAGTAGCCGACGCCGCGCACGCTCACCGGCAGGCCGCCGACCCCGGCCTCCTCCAGCTTGCGCCGCAGCTTGCTCAGGTGGCTGTCCACGGTCCGTTCCAGGGCATCGCTCTCCGGCAGGCAGGCGTGCAGCAGCTCGCTGCGGGAAAAGACCCGGCGCGGCATGCGGGCCAGATGGGCGAGCAGGCGGAACTCGGTCAGGGTCAGGGCCAGGGCTTGTTCGCCCCGGTCGCTGCGGACGCTGACGCGGAAGGCGTCCAGGTCGATTTCCAGGGGACCGGTGCGCAGGACGCCGGCTCCCCCATTCCCCTCCCCGCCGCCCAGGGTGCGGCGCAGCACGGCCCGGGCCCAGGCCGCCACCTCGGCAGGATTGAAGGGCTTGACCACGTAATCGTCGGCGCCCATGCGCAGGGCCGAGAGCTTGTCCACATCCTGGTCGTGGGCGGTGATCATGATGATGGGCGTGCTGCCGCGGCGGCGCACCTCGGCCAGCACCTGCCAGCCATCCAGGAGGGGCATGCGCACGTCCAGCAGGAGCAGGTCGGGCCGCAGGGAGAGGTGCAGTTCCAGGGCCTCCCGGCCGTTGGCGGCATGGGCGCTGCGCAGCCCCTCCCGCGCCAGATAGGCCCGCAGGATGTCGGCGATTTCCGGTTCGTCCTCGGCAACGAGGACCAGGGCCGCCGGGGAATTCACTGCCGCCTCCCATTTTCCGGGCACAGCCGGGGTGCCGGTACTTCCGGCAATGTGCCTTTCCTTCCTGGGCGCTTCTCCATCATTTCTCCACATTTCCGCCACGGATAGTCAATTTCATCCGCCTACACTGGCCCGGTCATCACTATGCCGTCCCTGCCCTTCGCAGGACCCAGCCCCAAGCCATGAAAAAAAGCTTACCGCAACTGCGGCCGTTCCTTGTTTCCCTGTTCGCCCTCACCCTGGCCGCCTGCGGCGGCGGGGAGGCACCCCAGGAAATGCCGCCGCCCATTGTATCCACCATCGTCGTGGAAACGCGCCCGGTCCATCTCGAAGACGAGTTGCCCGGCCGGGTCAGCGCCCTGCGCACGGCGGAAATCCGGCCCCAGGTCGGCGGCATCGTGCTGCGCCGGCTGTTCGAGCAGGGCGCCGAAGTGCAGGCCGGCCAGCCCCTGTTCCAGATCAACCCGGCCCCCTTCAAGGCCGAGGTGGACAGTGCCGCCTCGGCCCTGAAGCGGGCCATCGCCGCCATGGAGCGGGCCAAGCTGCAGGTGGACCGCTTAAAGCCCCTGGTGGATGCGGATGCGGTGAGCCAGCAACTCTTCGACGACGCCCTCTCCCAGTACAACCAGAGCTCGGCCGACGTGGCCCAGGCCAAGGCCGCCCTGGCGCGCCGGCAACTGGACCTGGACTTCGCCACCATTCGTTCCCCCATCGCCGGCCGCATCGGCGAGGAGCTGGTGACCGAAGGCGCCCTGGTGGGCCAGAGCGACGCCAACCCCATGGCCCGGGTGCAGCAGATCGACCAGGTTTATGTGGATGTGCGGCAGCCGGCCTCCATGCTGGAAGCCATCCGCAAGTCCGCCGGCCAGAGCGCCAGCAGCGACGGCGGCAAGGACGGCAACGTGAAAATCCTCGACGCCCAGGGCAATCCATATCCGGTCTCCGGCCACATCCTCTTTTCCGGCATCAATGTGGATGCGGGCACCGGCGACGTGGTCATCCGCATCCGGGTGAACAATCCGGAGCGGCACCTGCTGCCGGGCATGTTCGTGCGGGCCAAAGTGCCCCAGGGCGGCGACATCCAGGGGCTGCTGGTGCCGCAGCAGGCCGTGTCCCGCTCCTCCACCGGCCAGGCCCGGGTCTGGGTGGTGGGCCAGGACGGCAAGGCCGGGGTCAAGAACGTGGAACTGGGCAAGCTGGTGGAACGCCAGTACCTGGTGCGCAGCGGCCTCGCCGCCGGCGAGCGGGTCATCGTCGAAGGCCAGGACCGGCTGCAGCCGGGCATGCCCGTCTCGGCCCAGCCCTGGGCCCTGGCCGCTGACGGCAAGACGGTGGCGCCATGAGACTGCCTGCCTTCTTCGTCCGGCGCCCCATCTTCGCCTGGGTGATCGCCCTCTTCATCATCCTGCTGGGTCTCATCGCCATTCCCCAGCTACCCATCGCCCGCTATCCCACGGTGGCGCCGCCCATGGTCAGCATCTATGCCGTGTATCCCGGCGCCACGCCCCAGACCATGAACGACGCGGTGGTGGGGCTGATCGAGCGGGAGCTTTCCAGCGTCAAGAACCTGCTCTACTTCGAGTCCTCCACCGACACCTCCGGTTTCGCCCAGATCACCGCCACCTTCAAGCCGGGCACCAACCCGGAGCTGGCCCAGGTGGACGTGCAGAACCGCATCAAGACGGTGGAGCCACGCCTGCCGGCCGTGGTGCGGCAGAACGGCCTCAAGTTCGAATCGGCGGCCTCCTCCTTCCTCATGTTCATCAGCCTCAAGTCCGACGACGGCCGCCACAGCGAAGTGGCCCTCAACGACTACATGGCGCGCAACATGGTGGAGGAACTGCGGCGGGTGGACGGGGTCGGCCGGGTGCAGCTGTTCGGCTCCGAAGCCGCCATGCGCATCTGGGTGGACCCGGCCAAGCTGGTCGCCTACAAGCTTTCCATGAGCGACCTGAGCGACGCCGTGACCCAGCAGAACACCCAGATCGCCCCGGGCCGGGTCGGCGGCGCCCCCACGGTGGAAGGCCAGCGGGTCACCTTTCCGGTCTCGGTGCAGGGCCAGCTGACGACCCCCGAGCAGTTCGCCGCCATCGTCCTGCGGGCCAATCCGGATGGTTCCAAAGTGGTGCTGGGCGACGTCGCCCGGGTCGCCCTGGGCGCCCAGAGCTACGGCGAGTCGAACCGGGAGAACGGCAAGCTCGCCGCCGCCCTGGGGGTGCAGATGTCCCCCGGCGCCAATGCGGTGCGCACCTCGGCCGCGGTCAAGGCACGCCTGGCCGAACTGGCCAAGACCATGCCGCCGGGCATGAGCTATTCGGTGCCCTTCGACACGGCGCCCTTCGTGCAGATTTCCATCGAGAAGGTGGCCCAGACCCTGCTCGAAGCCATGCTGCTGGTGTTCCTGGTGATGTACCTGTTCCTGCAGAACGTGCGCTACACCTTCATTCCCGCCATCGTCGCCCCCATCGCCCTGCTCGGCACTTTCACCGTGATGCTGGCCACCGGCTTCTCGGTCAATGTGCTGACCATGTTCGGCATGGTGCTGGCCATCGGCATCATCGTGGACGACGCCATCGTGGTGGTGGAGAACGTGGAGCGCCTCATGGCCAGCGAGGGGCTGTCGCCCAGGGAGGCGACTCTCAAGGCCATGAAGGAAATCTCCGGTGCCGTGGTCGGCATCACCCTGGTGCTGATCGCCGTGTTCATTCCCATGGCCCTGGCCGGCGGCTCCGTCGGCGTCATCTACCGCCAGTTCACCCTGTCCATGGCGGTCTCCATCCTCTTCTCCGCCTTCCTCGCCCTGACCCTGACGCCGGCCCTCTGCGCCACCCTGCTCAAGCCGGTGGACGGCGCCCACCACGAGAAGGGCGGCTTCTTCGGCTGGTTCAACCGCATGTTCGAGCGCATGACCGGCCGCTACGAAACCCGGGTGGTCGCCATGGTGCGGCGCAGCGGCCGGGCCATGGCCGTCTTCCTGGCCATCACCGGGGTGCTGGCCCTGGGCTTCTGGCAGCTGCCGTCGGCCTTCCTGCCGGAGGAGGACCAGGGCTACTTCATCACCTCCATCCAGCTGCCTTCCGATGCCACCACGGAGCGCACCCTGGACGTGGTCAAGGCCTTCGAGGCCCATGCCGTCGGCCGTCCCGGCATCGAGGCGGTGCAGGCCGTGCTCGGCTGGGGTTTCTCCGGCTCCGGCCCCAACGCCGCCATCATCTTCACCACCCTCAAGGAATGGCACGAACGCCAGGGCGCCACCGCCCCCGCCGAGGTGATGGCCGCCCAGGAAGCCATGGGCGTGGCCCGGGAAGGCATGGTCATCAATCTGATGCCGCCGGCCATCGAGGAGCTGGGCACCTCGTCCGGCTTTTCCATGCGCCTGCAGGACCGGGCCAACCAGGGCTACGCCGCCCTCATGGCGGCCCAGCAGCAGCTGCTGGCCATGGCCGCGGAAAGCAAGCTGGTGACCGGCGTCTATCCGGAAGGGCTGCCGCCGGGCAGCAGCGTCCGCCTCGACATCGACCGGCAGAAGGCCGAGGCCCTGGGCGTCTCCTTCGCCAACATCAGCGACACCCTGTCCACCGCCATGGGCTCCCTCTACGTCAATGACTTCCCCAATGCGGGACGCATGCAGCAGGTCATCATCCAGGCCGAGGCCCGTTCCCGCATGCAGGTGGAGGACATCCTGCGCCTGCACGTGCGCAACAACGCCGGCGGCATGGTGGCCCTGAGCGAGGTGGTGACGCCCCAGTGGAGCGATGCGCCGCTGCAGCTGGTGCGCTACCTGGGCTATCCGGCCGTGCGCATTGCCGGCAGCGCCGCCCCGGGCGCCTCCAGCGGCGAGGCCATGGCCGAGATGGAGCGCCTGGCGGCGAAGCTGCCGCCCGGCTTCGCCGTGGAGTGGACCGGCCAGTCCCTGCAGGAGCGCCAGTCGGCGGCCCAGGCGCCGCTGCTGATGGCTCTCTCCATGCTGGTGGTGTTCCTGGTGCTGGCTGCCCTTTACGAGAGCTGGACCATCCCCCTGGCGGTGATGCTGGTGGTGCCCCTGGGCCTGATCGGCGCCGTCTTCGCGGTGTACGCACGGGGCATGCCCAACGACGTCTTCTTCAAGGTGGGCATGATCACGGTGATCGGCCTCTCGGCCAAGAACGCCATCCTCATCATCGAATTCGCCAAGCAGCTGCACGAGCAGGGCATGGGCCTGATCGAGGCCGCCGCCGCGGCCGCCCGCCTGCGCCTGCGGCCCATCCTCATGACCTCCCTGGCCTTCGCCCTGGGCGTGGTGCCCCTGATGCTGGCCAGCGGCGCCAGCGCCGAGACCCAGCACGCCATCGGCACCGGCGTCTTCGGCGGCATGATCACCGCCACCGTGCTGGCCGTGTTCCTGGTGCCGGTGTATTTCGTCTTCGTCCTCAGCCTCAGCGAACGGCTGGCCGCCTCCGCCACCCTGCAACGCCTGCGCCAGCGCTGGAACAAGGATTGACCATGCGTTTATCTCCCCTCACTCTTTCCCTCCTCCTGGCCCTCGGCGGCTGTTCCCTGGCGCCGGCGCTGCCAAAGCCGGCCCTGCCCGTGCCCGATACCTACGGCACCGCCCCGGCGGGCGAGGCGGCGGCAAAATCGGCGACTGCTTCCGCCGCCGCCATCGGCTGGCGCCGCATGTTCGGCGACCCGCGCCTGCAGCGCCTCATCGAAGTGGCCCTGGAACACAACCGGGACCTGCGCCTGGCCGTGCTCAACGTCTCCCAGGTGCAGGCCCAGTACGACATCCAGCGCAGCTACCGGGTGCCCGGTGTCGATGCCGGGCTGGAAGGCTCGCGCCAGCGCAGCTCCAGCGACGGCGGCAACAGCACCGCCATCCAGGAGACCCGTTCCGCCAGCCTGGGCGTCAGCGCCTTCGAGGTGGACCTCTTTGGCCGCGTCGGTTCCCTCTCGGAAGCCGCCTTCGCCCGCTACCTGGCCAGCGAGCACGGCCTGCGGGCGGCCCGCCTCAGTCTCATCGGCGCCGTGGCCGAGGCCTATTTCACCGAGCGCCTGGCCGACGAGCAACTGCGCCTGACTGAACTGACCCTGGCGGACTGGCGCCAGTCCCTGGACCTGGCGCGCAAGCTGAAGCTGGCCCAGCAGAGCAGCGGCCTAGACATCGCCCAGGCCGAAGGCCAGGTCGCCACCGCCGAAGCCGATCTGGAAAGCCGTCAGCGGGCCCTGGCCCAGGCCCGCAACGGCCTGGCCCTGCTGCTCGGCACGGAGCCGCCGGCGGACCTGCCACCGCCCACGCCCCTGGCCCAACAGCCGGTGCTGACCCAGCTGCCGCCGGGATTGCCGTCGGACCTGCTGGCCCACCGGCCCGACATCCAGCAGGCGGAACAGGCCCTCATCGCCGCCAACGCGGACATCGGCGCCGCCCGCGCCGCCTTCTTCCCGCGCCTGCTGCTGACCTTGTCCGTGGGCGCCATCAGCCCCTCCTTCGGCAGCCTCTTTGCCGGCGCCCACCAGACCTGGGCCTTCACTCCCCAGATCAGCCAGCCCATCTTCCAGGGCGGGCGCCTGCGGGCCGAACTGCGGCTGGCCGAACTGCGCCGCTCGGCCGCCGTGGTCGAGTACGAGAAGGCCATCCAGACCGCCTTCCGCGAAGTGCGCGACGGCCTCGCCGGCAGCGCCACCTTCGGCCGCCAGATCCAGGCCCAGGAGCGGGCCGTGGCCAGCGCCGAGCGGCGCCGGGAGCTGTCCACCCTGCGCTATCGGGCCGGCCTGGACAGCCGCCTGGAACTGCTCGACGCCCAGCGCCAGGCCTACGCCTCCCAACTGGGCCTGCTGGAACTGCGGCGGGACGACATCCGCAACGCCATCGGCCTCTACAAGGCTCTGGGCGGGGGACGGCTGGAACAGGGCTGAGGACCGCAGCAGTACTCGATCTCCGGCCCGGCATGGCGGACAGGCCGTACGGGTGAGGCGAGGCCGGCGCCGGCCGCCGGCGCAATGGCAACAAATTGTGTCCGGGCTCAACGGGGCGCCGGGGCCCGGCGTTATTTCCGCCAAGGGAGACCTCCTGTCTCCCGCTGCGGAGACTGCCATGCTTACCCCCCGTTTCATCCCTCCCCGCCTCGCCCGCCTGCTGCTGGCCCTGGCCGCCACCCTGCTGACGACGGCGCCGGCCCGGGCCGATCAATGGTCCGTGCGGGCCATGCCCGCCGGCCTGGCCATCGGCATCGAGATCGGCTCCCCGCCCCCGCCGCCCCGCTACGAAGTCCTGCCGCCGCCCCGGGGCGGCTATCTGTGGGCCCCGGGTTACTGGGCCTGGGACGGCTACAACTACGTCTGGCTGGAAGGCCGCTGGCTGCGCCAGCGCCCGGGCTACATTTACGTGCCGGGCCGCTGGGAACAGCGCCACCAACACTGGTATTTCAACGAGGGCGCCTGGCAGCCACACCACCACCATCCGGGCCCCGGCTACGGCCCGGGGCCGGGGAACTGGCACGGAGGCCCGCCGCCCCGGGGCCATCACCACCGCTAGGTCGGTCCCCGCCATTACCAAAGAAAAAGGATTTACATGCTTAACTTGCCCCGGGCATTTGCCGGTAGTCCGCGCCTGTTTCGGGGGTAAAAGCCACCATGACTGAGAGGCAACAAGGACGGCCTTCTCCGGCATGGCACGGCTAACATTCCCGTCCCCATTGCCTCCTGGGGCAATGCTGTTTTCGGCCGCCGGCAGCGCGAACCCATTCCCTTTGGGGAGGGCACTTCCCTCTCTCCGAAACGGCAAAGCAAATGCGTGGTTGCCAAAGAAAAAGCCCCCGGCAAGCGGGGGCTTTCTCATCTGCGACGCGCGGCCGGCAAGGCCGTCCCGACGGCCTCAGAGCTGGGCCAGGCCCCGCTCCAGATCGGCCTGCAGGTCCGGCACCGCTTCCAGGCCGACGGCGATGCGCAGCAAGCCGTCGCCAATGCCGGCGGTGGCCCGGGCCTCGGCGCTGATGCGGCCGTGGGTGGTGGTGGCCGGGTGGGTGATGGTGGTCTTCACGTCGCCCAGGTTGGCGGTGATGGAGAGCAGGCGGCAGTTGTCCACCACTTTCCAGGCCTCCGGCTTGCCGCCCTTGACCTCGAAGGAGACGATGGCGCCGCCGCTCTTCTGCTGGCGCATGGCCAGGGCGTGCTGGGGATGGGAGGCCAGGCCGGGGTAAAACACCCGGGCCACCTTGGGGTGGGCTTCGAGCCAGGTGGCCAGCTCCAGGGCATTGGCGGACTGGGCGGCCATGCGGATCTTCAGGGTTTCCAGGCCCTTGGCCAGGACCCAGGCGTTGAAGGCGGAGAGGGTCGGCCCGGCAGTGCGCAGGAACTTGAAGACCTCTTCGGTGAGTTTCTTCGAGCCCACCACGGCGCCCCCCAGGACCCGGCCCTGGCCGTCCAGGTACTTGGTGGCCGAATGCACCACCAGGTCGGCGCCCAGTTCCAGGGGCCGTTGCAGGGCGGGGGTGCAGAAGCAGTTGTCCACCGCCACCAGGATGCCCTTGGCGTGGGCGATCTCGGCCAGGGCGGCGATGTCGGCCACTTCCGTCAGGGGGTTGGAGGGCGTCTCCAGGAAGAACAGCTTGGTTTCGGGACGGATGGCGGCGGCCCACTCTTCCGGCCGGGTCTGGCTGGCGTAGGTGGTGCTGATGCCGAAGCGGGCCAGGATGTTGTTGAAAAGCTGGATGGTGGCGCCGAAGAGGCCGGCGGAGGCCACCACGTGGTCACCGGCCTTCAGATGGGCCATGACCAGGGACATGATGGCGGACATGCCGCTGGCGGTGCAGATGGCGCTCTCGGCCCCCTCCAGGGCTGCCAGGCGGTCCTGGAACAGGCTCAGGGTGGGGTTGGAGAAGCGGGAATAGACGTTGCCCTCCTCCTCGCCGGAGAAGCGGGCGGCGGCCTGGGCCGCGTTCTCGAAGACGAAGCTGGAGGTCAGGTACAGCGCCTCGGAATGCTCGTTGAACTGGCTGCGCTCCTGGCCGGCGCGCACCGCCAGGGTTTCCAGCTGCCAGTCGTTGTTGCTGTCGATGCTCATGGGGGTTCCTTAATGACCAAGCCCGTTCGGGAAATCCGGAACGGGCCTGGTGGTTTTTTCTCTGCTCCGGCGGGCGCTCAGTGTTCGGCGTTGTTGCCCATCAGGTTCAGGTCCAGCTGCTGGGTGGCATTGCTGTCATCCTCGTTGCTGGACTTGCCCTTGCCGCCGCGGCCGTTCTCCACCTTGTCCAGGTAGGCCGGCGTGATGTCGCCGGTGACGTAGGTGCCGTCGAAACAGGAGGTGTCGAAACAGGTCAGCTCCGGATTGAGGGCACGCACGGCGGCCTTGAGGGCGTCCAGCTCCTGGTACACCAGGGCGTCGGCACCGATTTCCTTGGCGATCTCGTCATCGGTGCGGCCGGTGGCGATGAGTTCGCCCCGGGTCGGCATGTCGATGCCGTACACATTGGGGAAGCGCACGGGCGGCGCGGCGGAGGCGAAGTACACCTTGAGGGCGCCGGCGGCCCGGGCCATCTCGACGATTTCCCGGCTGGTAGTGCCGCGCACGATGGAGTCGTCCACCAGCAGCACCCGCTTGCCCTTGAACTCGTGGGAGACGGTGTTGAGCTTCTGGCGCACGCTCTTCTTGCGGGTGGATTGGCCCGGCATGATGAAGGTGCGGCCGATGTAGCGGTTCTTCACGAAACCTTCCCGGTAGGGAATATTCAGGGCCTGGGCCAGTTGCATGGCGGAGGGCCGGGAGGAGTCGGGAATGGGGATGACCACGTCGATGTCGGCCGGGTTGAGCACCTGCTTCACCTTCTCGGCCAGGAACTCGCCCATGCGCAGACGGGTTTCATAGACGGAGACGCCGTCCATGAGGGAGTCGGGGCGGGCCAGATAGACGTATTCGAAGATGCAGGGGGCGTACACCGGCTTGTCGGCGCACTGGCGGCTGGAGAGGTTGCGCTGCAGGTCGATGAAGACGGCCTCGCCCGGGGCGATGTCGCGCATCACCTCGAAGCCCAGGGTATCCAGGGTCACGGACTCGGAGGAGATCAGGTATTCGTAGCCCTCTTCCACCGGATTGCGGCCCATCACCAGGGGACGGATGCCGAAGGGATCGCGGAAGGCCAGCAGGCCGTAGCCGGCGATCATGGCCACCACGGCGTAGGCGCCGCGGACCCGGCGATGCACGCCGGCGACGGCGCGGAAGATGATGTCCGGATCGAGGCGGGCGCCCTTGGCGGCGGCCTGCAGTTCATGGGCCAGGACGTTGAGCAGCACCTCGGAATCCGAGTTGGTGTTCACGTGGCGCAGGTCCTGCACGAACATTTCTTCCTTCAGCACTTCGGCATTGGTCAGGTTGCCGTTGTGGGCCAGGGTCAGGCCGAAGGGGGAATTGACGTAGAAGGGTTGAGCCTCGGCGAAGTTCCAGGCGGAACCTGCCGTGGGATAACGGCAATGGCCGATACCCCAGTTGCCCGGGAGAGCCCGCATGTTGCGGGTACGGAACACGTCCCGCACCAGCCCCGGCCCCTTGTGCATGTGGAAGGTATTGCCTTCCGCCGTGGCGATGCCCGCGGCGTCCTGGCCCCGGTGCTGGAGCACCATGAGGCCATCGTAAAGGAGCTGGTTAACCGGCGTGGTCGCGACGACCCCGAGAATACCGCACATAGAACACCACCTGTCTGTTACAAAACTTGGGCCGGAAGCCGGAGGCTACCGGTACTTGATCCTTTTCGCCACCTCGTCGGGCAGCCAGGGCCTGGCCAGCAGCACCGCCGTCTCGAAGGGAGGCGCCAACTGGGCCTGGGCCCACCAGCTCGCCTTGGGCAGGGAAGTCATGCCCCCGGCGGCAAACAGCAACAACACGATCAGGGCGCCCCGGGCCACGCCGAAGACCACGCCCAGGAGCCGGTCCGCCAGGCCCAGGCCGAGGGCCCGGATCAGACCCCGCACCGCCAACCGCAGCAGGGCCAGCAGCAGCAGGACGCCGACGAAGACCAGGATGTAGCCGGCCACCAGGCGCCACACCGGATCGGCGATGAGGCCGGAGAGGAACACCTGGGCGGCTTCCGGACCGAAGGCCCGGGCAGCGAGGAAGCCGAGGATCCAGGCCACCAGGGCGATGATCTCGCCCACCACGCCGCGCCAGGCGCCCAGCAGCAGGGAGGCCAGGATGATGCCGATGATGGCAAAGTCCAGTGCGGTCATTGCCGGTCGTGCTTATTTCGCGGAGACGATGCCGTTGACACCGATTTTCTTCATTTTATCCAGGGCCTTTTCCGCCGCTTCCTTGCTCGGGAAGGGGCCGGCCCGCACGCGGGTCTTGGCGCCCTGGGGGGAATCCAGGTTCTCGGTGTAGGACTTGACGCCGATTTCGTTGAGCTTGGTCTGCAGCACCTTGACGTTGCCGGGGTTGGCAAAGGCGCCGATGAGGATGACGTGCTGGCCGGCCGCAGCCGCCGGCTTGGCGGCTTCAGGCTTGCCGGCACCGAGCAGGGCGGCGGCGCGCTTGGCTTCGGCCTCGGCCTTGGCCTTCTCGGCAGCGGCGGCCTTGTCGGCGGCAGCCTTCTCCGCCGCCTGCTTTTCCGCAGTCCTGTCCACGGGCTTGGCGGCAGGCTTTTCTACCGGGGCGGGCGTGGCGACGGGGGGCTTTTCTGCCGGCTTGGCAGGGGCCTCGGCGGCCGGAGCCACGGCGACCACGGGGGGCGGCGCCAGTTCGGTTCTGGCCGGGGCGGCGGGTTTGGCCGGCGCCGGCGGCGTCAGGGCTTGGGGATTGAAGGCCGTCTGGTCCTGGCCGGGGATGCGGATCTGCACGTCGGGCGTGGGCGGCGGCGGTGCCTGGTCCATGACCATGGGCAGCACGATGGCGGCGAACGTGACGAAGGCCACGGCCCCCACCAGGCGGCGCCGGGCACGTTTTTTCAGTTGCAGTTGTGCGTCACTGTCCGTCACTTGCATGCCCGAAGCACCTTTAGCTGGGGGTTTGACCCGGTTGGCGATGTCGCTGGCCCACATGGGGCAGCACACCGGCCACCGTATGGAAGGATCCAAAAACCAGGATTCTATCATTCTCGGCAGCCTGCTTCAGGGCTGCCTGCCATGCGGCGTAGGGGGAATCGTGGCAGTGCACCTCGCCGCCAAGGCCGGCCACGGCCTCCGCCAGCTGCACTGCAGAGGCGCCCCGGGGCACCGCCAGGTCGGCCAGCAGCCAGGTATCCACCTTGCCCTTGAGGGCGGCCAGGGTGGTGGCGATGTCCTTGTCGCCGAGCATGCCCACCACCGCGTGGGTGCGGTTGTAGAAGCCCATATTGCCCAGGTTGTCGGCCAGCACCTGGGCCGACTGGGGATTGTGGGCCACGTCCAGGACCACCGCCGGCTGGCCGGGCAGTACCTGGAAGCGGCCGGGCAGCTCGGTCTCGATGAGGCCGGCGCGGATGGCGCCCATGGAAACGGGCAGACGGTCCTTGAGGTATTCCAGGGCGGTCAGGGCGGCGCTGGCGTTGGCCAGCTGGGCCGTGCCGCGCAGGCCGGGGAAGGCCAGGGCGCGGCGCTGCAGGGCCTCGCCCTGGCGCAGCCAGTAGCGCCATTGCAGGCGGTCCTCGGTGCTTTTCTCGAAACCGAAGTCGCGGCCGATGAGTTTCAGCTCGGCACCGATGGCGGCGGCGTGGTCCAGCAGGGACTGGGGCGGCTTGGCGTCGGCGCAGATGGCGGGCTTGCCGGGGCGGAAGATGCCCGCCTTTTCCCGGCCGATGTCTTCCCGGGTGGGGCCCAGCCAGTCGGTGTGGTCCAGGGCGATGCCGGTGACCACGGCCACGTCCGGCTCGTAGATGTTCACCGCATCGAGGCGGCCGCCCAGGCCCACTTCCAGGACGATGGCCTCCACCCCGGCGGCGGCGAAGACTTCCCAGGCGGCCAGGGTGCCGAATTCGAAATAGGTCAGGGCCTCATCGCCCCGGGCTGCTTCCACCCTGGCGAAGGCGGCGCACAGGGCCTCATCCTCCACCGGCTGGCCGTTGAGGCGCACCCGCTCGTTGTAGCGCAGAAGGTGGGGGGAACTGTAGGAGCCCACCTTGCAACCGGCCCGGTCCAGGATGTTCTCCAGATAGGCACAGACCGAGCCCTTGCCGTTGGTGCCGCCGACGGTGACGACCGGGCAGAACTCGGTCTGCCCCAGGGCTGCCTTGACCCGGGCCACCCGCTCCAGGCCCAGCTCGATGCCGGCCTGGCCCTTGGGATGGAGGGATTCGAGATGGGTGAGCCAGTCGGACAGGGTGGTGGGGGATGACATAGAAAGGCTAGCCACAGAGGGCACAGAGATCACAGAGGAAAGTCAAAAGCACCTACCCGGGAAGGCACCAGGGACGCGGACCTCGGCCATGGCAGGCTGAAGAATGGCGTCCCTGTTGCCTCCCGGGGCACAGGCCCACACAGTTTCCTCCGCCCTTACGCACGGAGCGGAAACTCTCTGTGTTCTCTGTGCCCTCTGTGGCAAAAAAGATTTTCAGGCAGCCGCAGGCAGCTTCTGCAGCAGGGCCAGCAGCTGGGCGATCTTGTCGCGCATTTCGCGGCGGTCCACGATCAGGTCGATGGCGCCCTTTTCCAGCAGGAACTCGGAGCGCTGGAAGCCTTCCGGCAGCTTTTCCCGCACCGTCTGCTCGATCACCCGGGGACCGGCGAAGCCGATCAGGGCATTGGGCTCGGCGATAACCACGTCGCCAAGGAAGGCGAAGGAGGCGGAGACACCGCCCATGGTGGGATCGGTGAGCACGGAAATGAAGGGCAGGCCGGCTTCCGACAGCTTGGTCAGGGAAGCGGTGGTCTTGGCCATCTGCATCAGGGAGAACAGGCCTTCCTGCATGCGGGCGCCGCCGGAGGCGGTGATGCAGATGAAGGGCACGTTCTGCTCCAGGGCCACCTGGACGCCGCGGATGAAGCGCTCACCCAGCACGGAGCCCATGGAGCCGCCCATGAAGTTGAATTCGAAGCAGGCCACGACCACGGGCAGGGTCTTGATGGCGCCCTGCATCACCACCAGGGAATCGGTCTCGCCGGTGTCTTCGGTGGCGTCGTTGAGGCGCTCCGGATAGCGGCGGCTGTCCTTGAACTTGAGGCTGTCCACCGGCAGCACTTCGGCGCCGATCTCGAAACGGCCTTCCGGGTCCAGCAGCAGGTCCAGGCGTTCCCGGGAATTGAGGCGGTTGTGGTGGCCGCACTTGGGGCAGACGTGCAGGTTGCCTTCCAGGTCGGTGGCGTAGAGCACCGCCTCGCAGGACGGGCACTTGCGCCACAGGCCTTCCGGCAGGTTGGACTTGCGCGGCGCGCCTTCACGCTTGATCTTCGGGGGCAGCAGTTTCTGCAACCAGCTCATGGCGTTCTCCGGTACTTTTTTAAATTCGGGTTGGCCACAGAGGGCACAGAGATCACAGAGTTAAAAACAATTCCTGGACAACGCGACAGGGCCTGATCAAAAGCCCTCGCGGCATGACTGTCCTGTCGGTTTTACTCTCTGTGTCCTCTGTGCCCTCTGTGGCTAAAAAATTACTTGCTGGCGGCATCCACACCGCGGCGGATGTCGGCCACCAGGCCCTTGACGCGGGCCACGGCGTCATCCGGGTACTTTTCCATTTCCTCGATGATGCGGCTGCCCACCACCACGGCGTCGGCCATGCCGGCGATGCGCTTGGCCGTTTCCGCATCGCGGATGCCGAAGCCGACGCCCACGGGCAGGCCGGTGGCTTCGCGGATCTTGGGAATGCGTTCGGCCACTTCGTCGAAGTTGAGGGCGCCGCTGCCGGTCACCCCCTTGAGGGAAACGTAATAGACGTAACCCCGGGCCAGCTGGCCCACCTGACTGATGCGGGCATCGGTGGAGGTGGGAGCGAGGAGGAAGATGGTGTCCAGGTCCCGGGCGTTCATGGCGGCGCAGAAGGCGGCGCTTTCCTCCGGGGTGTAATCCACCACCAGCACGCCGTCCACACCGGCCTCGGCGGCGGCGGCGACGAAGGCTTCCATGCCCATGGCCTCGATCGGGTTGGCGTAGCCCATGAGGACGATGGGAGTCTCGCCGTCCTTCTCGCGGAATTCGCTGACCATGGCCAGCACCTGGCGCAGGCTGACGCCCTTGGCCAGGGCCCGCTCGGAGGCGCGCTGGATGGTGGGGCCGTCGGCCATGGGATCGGAGAAGGGCACGCCCAGCTCGATCACGTCGGCGCCGGCTTCCACCAGGGTGTGCAGCAGGGTGACGGTGAGGGCCGGATGGGGATCGCCGGCAGTGATGAAGGGAATCAGGGCCTTCTTGCCCTGGGCCTTGAGCGCGTCGAAAGTCTGTTGGATGCGGGACATGGGGCGGGCTCTCAGAATTGGATGCCGGACTTTTCGGCGACGGTGTGCATGTCCTTGTCGCCGCGGCCGGATAGATTGACCAGCAGGATCTTGTCCTTGGCCAGGGAGGGGGCCAGCTTGGCGGCATAGGCCAGGGCGTGGGAGGACTCCAGGGCGGGAATGATGCCCTCGAAGCGGCACAGGTCATGGAAGGCCTGCAGGGCTTCGCTGTCGGAAATGCCCACGTATTCGGCCCGGCCCGAATCCTTCAGCCAGGCGTGCTCGGGGCCGACGCCGGGGTAATCGAGGCCGGCGGAGATGGAGTGGGTCTCGGTGATCTGGCCGTTCTCGTCCTGCAGCAGGTAGGTGCGGTTGCCGTGCAGCACGCCGGGGCGACCCTTCTGCAGGCTGGCGGAATGGCGGTTGGTATCCATGCCCTCCCCCGCGGCCTCGACGCCGATCAGCTTGACGCTCTCATGGGGAATGTAGGGATGGAAGATGCCCATGGCGTTGGAACCGCCGCCGACGGCGGCGATCACCGCGTCGGGCTGGCGCCCGGCCATCTCCGGCATCTGCACCAGGGCCTCCTTGCCGATGACGGTCTGGAAGTCCCGCACCATCATGGGATAGGGATGGGGACCGGCCACGGTGCCGATGATGTAGAAGGTGTTCTCGATGTTGGTGACCCAGTCGCGCATGGCTTCGTTGAGCGCGTCCTTGAGGGTCTTGGAGCCGGACTCCACGGGCACCACGGTGGCGCCCAGGAGCTTCATGCGATAGACGTTGGCGGCCTGGCGCTTGACGTCCTCGGAGCCCATGTACACCACGCACTCGAAGCCGTAGCGGGCGGCCACGGTGGCGGTGGCGACGCCGTGCTGGCCGGCGCCGGTCTCGGCGATGACCCGGGGCTTGCCCATGCGCTTGGCCAGCAGGGCCTGGCCGATACAGTTGTTCACCTTGTGGGCGCCGGTGTGGTTAAGGTCTTCCCGCTTCAGGTAGATCTGGGCGCCGCCCAGCAGCTCGGACCAGCGCTTGGCATGGTAGATGGGGCTGGGACGGCCCACGTAGTGCTTCAGCTCGTAGTCGAACTCGGCCTGGAAGGCAGGATCGGTGCAGGCGTGGGCATAGGCCGCCTTCAGTTCTTCGAGGGCGGCGATGAGGGTTTCGGAGACGAAGATGCCGCCGTAGGGGCCGAAGTGGCCGGAGGCGTCGGGCAGGTTGTAGGACATGGTAGGACTCCAGAAGACGAACGTTGAGAAGGACGGGGACTGCTTAGTCAGCCGCCGTCTCTCAGGTGTGGTCCGCCAGGTGGTGGCGCCAGTGAGTGCGAGTATGTCCGCCCGGTTTCTTGCGCATAAATCAGTTCGTCAAATCAATCGTTGTCGGCACTGCGAACGGCGGCGATGAAGGCCCGGATCTTGGCGGCATCCTTGATGCCCTTGGCCGCTTCGACGCCGGAGGACACATCCACCGCCGCCGGGCGCACCCGCCGTACCGCCTCCGCCACATTGTCCCCGTCCAGGCCGCCGGAAAGCACGATGCTCTGGGCCAGGCCGGCCGGGATGAGGGACCAGTCGAAGGTCTTGCCGCCGCCGCCGTAACCATCGACGAAGGCATCCAGCAGGATGGCCCGGGCCGAAGGGTAAGCAGCCGCGTATTGTACCAAATCCAGATCGGGCCTTACGCGGGCCGCCTTGAGGTAGGGCCGCAGGTAGCGCCGGCACTGGCTTTCCGTCTCGTCGCCGTGGAATTGCAGGACCTCCAGGGGCACTTTGGCCAGCACGGCCTCCACCTGGGCCGGTTCCGGATTCACGAACAGCCCCACCGCCGCGACGAAGGGCGGCAGCCGCCGGGCCAGTTCCGCCGCCCGTTCGGGCGTGACGTAGCGCGGGCTGGGCGGGTAGAAGACGAAGCCGATGGCGTCGGCGCCGGCAGCCACGGCGGCATCCACGTCCGCCTCCCGGGTCAGGCCGCAGATCTTGATGCGGGTCTTGGTACGGGCATGGGTGGCGCTCGTCATGGTTCCAGGCTCCAGATTTGGGGCAGCACCGTGGTCTCCGGCAGGCCCCAGTGGGGTTCGTAGCTGACGCCGGCCAGGTAGAGGCCGGAGGGACTGAAGGTGGGGGCCGCCAGGCGCCGGTCCCGGGCCGCCAGCAGTTCGCCGATCCAGGCCGGCTCGTGCTTGCCCTTGCCCACATAGACCAGGGTGCCCACCAGGTTGCGGATCATGTGGTGCAGAAAGGCGGTGGCCTCGAAGTCGAACACTACCAGCTCGCCCTGGCGGCTGACCCGGGCCTGCCGCAGTTCCTTCACCGGCGTCTTGGCCTGGCATTCGGCGGCGCGGAAGGTGGAGAAATCGTGTTCTCCCAGGAGCAGGTCGGCGGCCGCCTGCATTTTCGCCACATCCAGGGGCAGATGGAACCAGCCCACCCGGCCGGCGGCCAGGCCCGGCCGCACCGGGCGGTTGAGCAGCAGGTAGCGGTAGCGCCGCCCCCGGGCGGAGAAGCGGGCATGGAAATCGGCAGGCACGGCCTGGGCCCAGCGCACGGCGACGCCGTCGGGCAGATGGGAATTGACGCCCCGCACCCAGGCCGATTCGGGCCGGGACACGGGCGCGTCGAAATGCACCACCTGGGAAGTGGCATGGACGCCCGTATCGGTGCGGCCGGCGCAGGTGGTGGCCACCGGCACCCCGGCAATGGCGCCCAGGGCGGCCTCCAGGGCATCCTGCACGGTGCGGCCGCCGGGCTGGGTCTGCCAGCCGTGGAAGGCATTGCCGTCGTACTCCAGGCCCAGGGCGATGCGGCCCGGGGTGGTGGCGGAAAGAACAGTGGATTCGCTCATGGCAACCACAGCGGAGAGGCAAGCAGGACGAGGATGCCGAGACCCATGCCGGCGAGAAGCAGGCGGTCAGGGCCTGGCAGGGGATGCAGTTCCACCTCCAGGACGCTTTCCTGCTCCTGGGCCGGCATCTCCAGGAAACGGCGCCAGTCCTGGCCCCGGGGCCAGGCTTCGGCGGAATCCACGTGCCGCATCACCAGCAGCAGGCGGGCAATGCCCCGCTCCGGCGCCAGCCCCAGGTAGCGCAGGGGCTGCAACAGGGTCAGCAGGCCCTGGGCCAGGGCCGCCGGCCGGGTTCGGTGCAACAGCCAGGAGACGGCCAGCAGCACCGTCGCCAGGCGCAGGCACTGTTCCAGGCCGAGGAACACCCCTTCCCGGGAAGGGCTCCAGGCGTGGTCGTAGAGGGGCGTGCCCGGGGTGCCCAGGGCGAAGACGAGGAAGAGGGAAAGCAGCAGCCAGCGCGTGCGCCGCAGCAGAGTGCGGCAACGCCCGGCCACGCCGTCGGCCCGCAGCAAAGGCAGGACCAGGGCGGCCGCCAGGAGCGCCGGCAGGGCCTGGGCCGCCAGGGCCAGGAGCAGGCACAGCAGCAGGCGTACGGCCGGATGACGGGCGGAGGGCGGCGCCGGCATGGCAGCGGGCAAGGGCGGGGCGGAACGGTTCAAGAAGAGGACCAGGGGGTGCGAAGCCCGCACTGTAAAACAAATGCCGCAGCCGGGATACCCGGGCTGCGGCATGGAGGGGGCGGAGCGACGACGGCGCTCAGCTGCCGACGCGCTCCATCAGGGTGCGGGCCACGTCCTGCTGTTCGGCATTGCCTTCGCCGAGCACTTCCTGCAGCAGTTCCCGGGCCCCTTCCAGATCGCCCATTTCTTCATAGGCCTTGGCCAGATCCAGCTTGGTCGCCACTTCCTGCCAGCGGGCATCGTCGCCCTCGGCATCGGCAGCCTGCTCGGCTTCCAGCTGAGCCTCCAGCTGGGCGCCCAGTTCCGGATTGACCACGGTTTCGGCGGAGTCGAAGGACGGAGCCGGTGCAGCAGTCACCTCTTCCATCGCCAGCTCGGGCATGACCACGGTTTCATCCGCCGCCGGCGTCAGGGTGGTCTCGGCCGCGGCTGCAGCCAGGTCATCCAGGCTGAGGGCTTCATCGGCAACTTCCGGCAGCACCACGGTGTCGTCGGCGGCACTGGCGGCCGGCTCGGCAGCCGGCGCGGGTGCCGCATCCAGGTCCAGATTGATGCTGGAAAGATCGAAGGCGCGGGGCGCCTCTTCCACCGGCAGGGCCTCGTCATCCAGCTGGATGTCCAGGTCGCCGCCGGGGGCTTCCGCTGTGATGGAAACAGGCTCTTCGGCCCCGGCCCCCAGATCGAGGTCGAAGTCGATGATGTTGTCGGCAGGAGCCGCCGGGGCTGCCTCAGGGGCCGCGTCCGGCAGCTGGAAGTCCAGCACCTCGGACTCGGCAGCGGCGGCCGGGGCGGGCTCGGCCGCACCCAGGTCCAGGTCGAAGTCCATGGCGCCGGGCAGGGCGGCTTCAGGTTCAGCAGCGACGTCGGCCTGGGGCGCGGCAGGAGCCTCGAGACCCAGGTCGAAGTCCAGACTGACCAGATCGGGCACCGGCTCGGCCGCCGCTTCCTGGGGCGCTTCCACCACCGGCAGGGGCTCCGCTTCGGCAGCGGCTTCAGCCAGCTGGGACAGGGTGCCGGGCATGGTCACCGTGTCCTTCAGCTGCTCGGCGCCGACGATCATGGTGGCATCGGGATCGAAATCGGCAGCAGCAGCCGCGGGCGCCGGGTTGCCGCCGTAGAGCGGGTTGGCCGGGTCCAGCTTGGCGCCCATGGCGGCAGCCTTTTCCCACTCGGCGCCAACGCCGCCGGTCTGGGCGTAAAGCTCGCTGGCCAGGGTTTCGAACTGCTTGACGGCCTTGCGGTTGGAGTAGATTTCCAGCAGCTTGACGTGGATGGCAAAGCGCTTGGGATCCTTCTGCATGGCTTCGAGAAGGATTTCCTCGGCCTGGGCATCCCGGCCGTAGGCCATGTACACATCGGCTTCGGCCACCGGATCCACTTCGTCGGTATCGATGGTGCCGGGGCCGGCCTGGCTGAAATCGGTGGCCGGGGTGTTGGAGGTATCCACACTCTGGCCGCCGGTGCTCTTGAACACGGAATTGGCGCCCAGACTCGGCTGGGACAGGGAGCTGGTGGGCGGCAGGGTGGCCTCGCCGGCGGGAGCCTGGCGACGGCGACGGACCACGGCCAGGGCGCCGAGGCCGGCGATGGCGACCAGGCCGCCGCCCAGGAGGGGCAGGTTGTCCAGCAATTCATCCACTAGGCTGGGCTCTTCCACCGGGGCCGGCGGCGGCACCACCACCGGCGGCTTCGGTGCCGGCGTGGGCTCAGGCTTGGTTTCCGGTGCAGCAGCTTCGGCCGGTTTGTCCTCCGGCTTGGCGGCCTCGGCGGGCTTGGCTTCCTCGACCTTGGGCGGTTCGGGCTTGACCTCGGGCTTGGGCGGTTCCACCGGCGCCACTTCGGCAGGCTTGGCAGGGGCGGCGGCGGGCAGCGGGGCCGCTGCGGCCGGCTTGGCCGCGGCCTGCTTCTGCAGATCGGCCAGGTTCTGGTTCTTCAGTTCCAGCAGCTTCTGCAGTTCGCTGACGTTCTTCTCCAGGGCCGCCATGCGTTCATTGGCGTCCTTGAGGGCCTTGTCCTTGGCAATCAGATCCTCTTCGCTGGCCTTGCCGGCACCGGCCTTGCCCGTGGCCGGACCTTCGGTCTTGGCGACCTTCACCTGGTCCTTGGGCGCAGCGGCCGGCGCCGCCTTGTCTTCCACCTTGGCGGTGACGCGGCCGGCAACGGCCTGGGTGGCGCCGTCGTCCTTGGGCGCCTCCTGGGCCACGGCCCCGGCCAGCTTGCGGCGGTAGGCATTCCAGTCCGAGGACTGGGCAAAGACGATCTTGCGCGCCTCGCTCTCGGAGACAGCAGCGACGGACTCCTTGTCCGGCACCGCCAGAATCTTGCCGGCCTTGAGGCGGTTCATGTTGCCGCCGTCAAAAGCCTCCTTGTTGGCCCGGTACAGGCCTACCAGCATCTGCTCCAGGGAGACGCCCTCGTGCACGGTCTCGCCGGCAATCTTGCGCAGGGTGTCACCCTTCTTCACCTCGACGCTGCCCACGGCAGCAGCGGGCTGCTCAGCGGTCTTTTTCTCGGCGGCGGGCCGGGCCTCTGCCACCGGCTTTTCTTCCGCCGCCACCTTGGGTTTGCGGCTGGCAGTCACCTTGGCAGGTTTCTCTTCCACGGCCCGGGCTGCCGGCTTTTCTTCCACGGGCGCCAGGGGACGGGTTTCAAGACGGGGAGGCTGCTTGGCCTCGACGGTGGACACCTGGGCACCGCCCTTGATGGCCATTTCCGGCGGATCGAGAAGGAAGGTGTATTCGCGCACCAGACGGCCGGAATTCCAGCTCAGCTCCAGCAGCATGTCCACGAAGGGGTCGTTGATGGGCTTGTCCGAACTGATGCGGATAACCGGCTGGGCACCCTTCTGGTCCAGGGTGAACTTGATGCTGAGGAGGGCGGTGGCGTATTCGATGCCGGCCTGGGCAAAGGCATCCTGGGAGGCCAGGCGGGCCGCCATGCTGGACAGCTCCGCCTTGGTGGCGGAGACCTCCACTTCGGCGCGCAAGGGCTGCCCCAGACCGGAATAAACGGTGATCTTTCCCAACCCTGCCGCATCCGCCGCGAAAGGCATACACGCAAGCGCGGTTGCCAGGAGCGAGGCACGAATTTTCATATTGGTATCTTTAGTTTTGGCCACGGCGCCACCCTGAGCGTCGATTTTGGAAGAAATAAAATAACATCAGCAAGTTAGCGACGCAAGCTAATCTTTATTCTAATGTAGTTATCCCTTTTGTATAACAAAACCGGGGCTCTCGGCCCCGGTTCTGGTATTGGCTCCCGGCCGAATCAGGCTTCGAGCAGAATGCGCAGCATGCGGCGCAGGGGTTCGGCAGCGCCCCACAGCAACTGGTCGCCGCAGGTGAAGGCGGCCAGGTACTCGGGACCCATGGCCATCTTGTGCAGACGGCCGACGGGCACGGTCAGGGTACCGGTGACGGCGGCGGGGGTCAGCTCACGCTCGGAAATCTCGCGCTCGTTGGGCACCACCTTGGCCCACTGGTTGGCCTTGGCCAGCATGTCGCTGATCTCATCCAGGGGCACATCCTTCTTCAGCTTGATGGTGAGGGCCTGGGAGTGGCAGCGCATGGCGCCGATACGCACGCAGAGGCCATCGATGGGAATGGAGCCCTGGCTACGGAAAGCGGGCTTGCCCAGGATCTTGTTGCATTCGGCGCCACCCTTCCATTCTTCCTTGGACTGGCCGTTTTCCACGGGCACGTCGATCCAGGGGATCAGGCTGCCGGCCAGGGGGGTGTTGCGGAAGTTCTTCTTGGGGAAGGCGTCGGAACGGATGGTTTCGGCCACCTTGCGGTCGATTTCCAGGATGGCGGAAGACGGGTCGGCCAGCAGGTCGGCCACGGAAGCGTGGATGGTCCCCATCTGGGCGATCAGCTCGCGCATGTTCTGGGCGCCGGCGCCGGACGCGGCCTGGTAGGTCATGGAGGTGGCCCACTCGATCAGGTCGTTCTGGAACAGGCCGCCCAGGCCCATCAGCATCAGGGAGACGGTACAGTTGCCGCCGATCCAGTTCTTGCCGCCCTTGGCCAGGGAGTCCTGGATGACGTTCTTGTTCACCGGGTCGAGGATGATCACGGCGTCGTCGGCCATGCGCAGGGCGGAGGCGGCGTCGATCCAGTGGCCGTTCCAGCCGGCAGCCCGCAGCTTGGGGAAGACTTCCTTGGTGTAGTCGCCACCCTGGCAGGTGATGATGATGTCGCAGGTCTTCAGGGCATCCACGGATATGGCGTCCTGCAGGGGAGCCGCAGCTTCCTTGCCGCCGAACACCGGAGCCTTGCCGCCGGCGTTGGAAGTGGAGAAATACACCGGTTCAATATGGGCGAAATCGCCCTCTTCCACCATGCGCTGCATGAGGACGGAACCGACCATACCGCGCCAACCAACCAGACCAACTCGCTTCATCACTGCTTCCTTGGGTAAGAACTTAATGAATATGTAACGGTATCACAGGCGGCGAGGTTTACCACCCCGCCGCCGTCAAGGTTTTGCCTGGGATTACAGGGCGGCCAGGACCGCGTCGCCCATCTGCCTGGTGCCCACCTTGGTGGTGCCCGGCTCGTAGATGTCGCCGGTGCGGTAGCCCTGGGCCAGCACCTTCTTCACGGCGTTCTCCACCTTCACGGCAGCTTCTTCCATATTGAAGGTGTAGCGCAACATCATGGCGGCGGAGAGGATGGTGGCCAGGGGATTGGCCACGCCCTTGCCGGCGATGTCCGGGGCGGAACCGTGGGAGGGCTCGTAGAGGCCCTTGTTGTTGGCATCCAGGGAGGCGGAGGGCAGCATGCCGATGGAGCCGGTGAGCATGGAGGCTTCGTCGGAGAGGATGTCGCCGAACATGTTGCCGGTGACCATCACGTCGAACTGTTTGGGATTGCGTACCAGCTGCATGGCGGCGTTATCCACCAGCATGTGGGACAGTTCCACATCCGGATACTCAGGGGCCAGTTCATTGGCGATGTCGCGCCACAGCTGGGTGGTTTCCAGCACGTTCATCTTGTCCACCGAGCACAGCTTCTTGTTGCGCTTGCGGGCGGCCTCGAAGGCCACGCGCAGGATGCGGCGGATTTCGGATTCGCTGTAGTGCATGGTGTTGAAGCCGAAGCGCTGCTTCTGGCCGTCGATCTCGCGCTCCTCGATGCCGCGGGGCTGGCCAAAGTAGATGTCGCCGGTCAGTTCGCGCACGATGAGGATGTCCAGGCCGGCCACCACTTCGGGCTTCAGGGTGGAGGCATTGGCCAGTTCCGGGTAGAGGATGGCGGGGCGCAGGTTGGCAAACAGGTTCAGTTGCTTGCGGATGCCCAGCAGGCCGCGCTCAGGGCGCTGTTCCCGGGGCAGGGTGTCCCACTGGGGACCACCCACGGCGCCCAGCAGCACGGCATCGGCGGCCTGGGCCAGTTTCTGGGAGGCTTCCGGATAGGGATTGCCGGTGGCGTCCACGGCGCAGCCACCGAGCAGGGCGGTTTCCATCTCGAAACCCAGGTTCAGGGCTTCCAGCACACGCACGGCTTCCGCCATGATTTCGGGACCGATGCCGTCACCGGGGAGAACGCAAATTTTCATTTTGAGAACCTTAAAGGACTTGGCCACAGAGGGCACAGAGAACACAGAGGTTGAAACCTCGCGGTGCCACGGACACCTGCGTTAGCAGGCCAAATCCGCTGCCTTTCTCTGTGAACTCTGTGTCCTCTGTGGCAAAATTAGATCAGGAAAACAGCCAGGGCTGTTCGGCCCGGCGGCGCTCCTCGAAGGCCTTGATCTTGTCGGCGTGGCGCAGGGTCAGGCCGATGTCGTCCCAGCCGTTGAGCAGGCATTCGCGACGGAAGGCATCCACTTCGAAGGGAATGGCGTGACCGTCGGGGCGCACCACCTTCTGCTGCTCCAGATCGACCACCAGCTTAAAGCCGGGGGTGTATTCGGTGAGGCCGAACAGGGCATCGATCTCGGTCTTGGGCAGGACGATGGGCAGGATGCCGTTCTTGAAGCAGTTGTTGAAGAAGATGTCGGCGAAGGATTCGGCGATGACCACGCGGAAGCCGTAGTCCAGCAGGGCCCAGGGGGCGTGCTCGCGGGAGGAGCCGCAGCCGAAGTTGCTGCGGGTCAGCAGCACGGAGGCGCCCTGGTAGCGTTGCTGGTTGAGCACGAAGTTCGGATTCAGGGGCCGCTTGGAATTGTCCATGCCCGGCTCGCCGTGATCCATGTAGCGCCACTCGTCGAAGGCGTTGGGACCGAAGCCGGAACGCTTGATGGACTTGAGGAACTGCTTGGGGATGATGGCATCGGTATCGACGTTGTTACGGTCGAGGGGGGCCACCAGGCCGTCGAGTTTGGTGAATGCCTGCATTATTTGGTCGCCTTCTGGATGGCCTCGCCACCCTTTTCGATGTCCTGGCCGATACCGCGCACGGTGTTGCAGCCGGCGGACAGGAAAGCCAGGGCTGCGAGAATCAGGGTCAGTTTCTTCATGGCTCTAATCTCCTCGGTCTTCAGAGAATGTCACGCACGTCGGCGAAATGACCGGCGATGCCGGCGGCCGCGGCCATGGCCGGACTCACCAGATGGGTACGGCCACCGGGGCCCTGACGGCCTTCGAAATTACGGTTGGAGGTGGAGGCGCAACGCTCGCCCGGCTCCAGCCGGTCGGCATTCATGGCCAGACACATGGAGCAGCCCGGCTCGCGCCACTCGAAGCCGGCGGCAACGAAAATCTTGTCCAGGCCTTCGGCCTCGGCCTGGCGCTTGACCAGACCGGAGCCCGGCACCACCAGGGCCAGCTTGACGTTGGCAGCCTTCTGGCGGCCGCGCACCACGGCGGCGGCTTCGCGCAGGTCCTCGATGCGGGAATTGGTACAGGAACCGATGAAGACCTTGTCGATGGCGATCTTCTTGATTTCCAGATTGGGCGTCAGGCCCATGTACTGCAGGGCCCGCTCCATGCCTTCGCGCTTCACCGGATCGGCTTCCTTGGCCGGGTCCGGCACGGTGGCGCCGATGGGCACCACCATTTCGGGGGAAGTACCCCAGGTCACCTGGGGCTGGATTTCCTCGGCCTTCAGATCGACGGTGCAGTCGAAGCGGGCGCCTTCGTCGGACTTCAGGGTGCGCCAGTAGGCCACCGCCTTGTCCCAGGTCTCGCCCTTGGGCGAGAAGGGGCGGTCCTTCAGGTAATTGATGGTGGTGTCGTCCACCGCCACGAAACCCATGCGGGCGCCGGCCTCGATGGCCATGTTGCACAGGGTCATGCGGCCTTCCATGGAGAGGCCGCGGATGGCGGAGCCGCCGAATTCGATGGCATAGCCGGTACCGCCGGCGGTGCCGATCTTGCCGATGATGGCCAGGGCCACGTCCTTGCCGGTGACGCCCTTGCCCAGCTTGCCCTCGACGCGGATCAGCATGGACTTGGACTTCTTCTGGATCAGGCACTGGGTGGCCATCACGTGCTCCACCTCGGAGGTGCCGATGCCGTGGGCCATGCAGGCGAAGGCGCCGTGGGTGGAGGTGTGGGAGTCGCCGCAGACCACAGTCATGCCGGGCAGGGTGGCGCCGTTTTCCGGGCCCACCACATGCACGATGCCCTGCCGCATGTCCTTGAAGGGCCAGTAGGCGAGAGCGCCCACTTCACGGATGTTGGCGTCCAGGGTTTCCACCTGCTGGCGGGAAATGGGGTCCTTGATGCCCTCTTCCCAGTGGTCCGTGGGGGTATTGTGGTCGGCGGTGGCGACGATGGAGGAGACGCGCCAGGGCTTGCGGCCGGCCAGCTTCAGACCCTCGAAAGCCTGGGGGCTGGTCACTTCATGGACCAGGTGGCGGTCAATGTAAATCAGCGCAGTGCCATCGGCTTCTTCATGTACCACATGGTTCTGCCAGAGCTTGTCGTAGAGGGTTTGCGGCATTTTTGTTCCGGCCTTGGGAAAAGGGTGGAAATTTTATCGCAAAAAGGCGTTTTCAGGGCCGCCCGGGGCCTGGGGGACTGGAAACCCCTGTCTCATTTCCGTCGTTTTGCCGGTTTCTCGGCGCCTTCCTTGGCGGCATCCTTCGCCGGCTCTCCCGCCTTTTCCCGCTCCGCTCCGGACGCGGCCTCCGGGGCCGCTTCGCTGCGGGGCACGTAGTAGCCCATGGCCTCGGGCAGCCACTGCTGGATCTGGCGGATGCGGGTGCTGTCCGCCGGGTGGGTGGAAAGGAACTCCGGCGGTTTGCCTTCCCGCTTGCTCTCCTCGGCCATGCGCTGCCACAGGGCCAGGGCCGCATGGGGGTCGTAGCCGGCCTTGGCCATGTAGATCAGGCCCATGCGGTCCGCCTCCGATTCCTGCAAGCGCGAATAGGGCAGCAGGTAGCCCACCGCCGCCCCGGCGCCGAGCAGGCCGGCGTACATATTGGCCTTGCGCGAGTCGCTGGCGGAAACCACCACCGCAGCCGTCAGCCCGGCCACCAGCATCTGCTGGCTCATACGCTCGCCACCATGGCGGGCAATGGCGTGGGCCACCTCGTGGCCGACCACCGCCGCCAGGCCCGCATCGTCCCGGGTCAGGGGCAGGATGCCCGTATAGACGGCCACCTTGCCGCCGGGCAGGCAGAAGGCATTGATGGCCTTATCGTTCTCCACCACCTTGAATTCCCACTGGTAGTTCTTGCCCGTGGCGGCGGCAATGCGCTTGCCCACCCGCTGCAGCTGGGCATTGAGGGCCGGATCGTCGGAAATCTTTTCCTTTTTCAGAATGTCCTCGTAGGAACGCAACCCCATCCGCACCTCCTCCCCTTCGCCGAGCAACAGCAGCTGGCTGCGCCCGGTCAGGGGCACCGTCTGGCAGGCGGTAAAGAGGAGGACGGCGGAGGCAAGAAGCCAGGGACGCAGGTTCATGGCGCAATCAATCCGGAAGAAAGTGAATACTCAACGCACCGGGGCCGCCGGGGCTGACTCGTCCCGCACCCAGCCGGCCACCAGGACCAGGCCGCAGACGGCAAACAGGGCGCCGATGCCGAAGGTGGCGGCATTGCCCAGGCCATCCCAGGTCCAGCCGCTGACCAGGCCGCCGAGGAGGCCGCCGGCACCGAAGGAGAGACTGGAATAGAGGGCCTGCCCCCGGGCCTGGCAGCGCCCCGGAAACCAGCGGTTGATGGCGGCGATGGCCGCCGCATGGTAGGCGCCGAAGGTGAGGCCGTGCAACAGCTGGGCGCCGAGCAGGACCGGCAGGGAATCCACGCCCCAGCCGATGAGCAGGAAACGCAGCACGGCGGCGGCAAAGCTGGCCAGCAGCACCTGGCGCAGGGAGAAGCGGCGCAGCAGGCGGGCCATGAAAAAGAAGACGCCGATCTCGGCGATCACACCGAGAAACCACAGGCTACCCACCAGGGTCTTGCTGTAGCCGTGGTCGGCCAGGTAGATGGAATAGAACAGGTAGAGGGCGCCATGGGCCGCCGACATGAGGAAACAGGCCCCCAGCAGGGCCCGCACCCGGGGCTGGGCCAGGATGGTGGACACGGGCGGCGTCGCCACGTGCTGGGGCGGCGTCGGGCTCTCCGGCACCAGCAGGGCGAAGGCCAGGATGCCGCCCATGAGGGCGAAGGACATCCACAACACACTGGCCGGCGGCAGGTAATCGAGCAGGGCGCCGGTGGCCAACACGGTGACGATGTAGCCGATGGAGCCCCAGATGCGCACCCGGCTGTAGCGGGCCGGTTCGGCGTGGAGATGGTCGAAGACCACGGTTTCCATGAGGGGCAGGGCCGCCGACCAGAAGAAGGCCAGCAGGGCCATGGCGCCGAGCAGGGGCACCAGGGTCTGGGCGAAGAAGAACAGGTTGAAGACCACCACGCTGACCCCGGCCGCCAGCCGCACCAGGGGAATGCGCACGTGCAGGTGGTCCGCCAGCCAGCCCCAGACGGCAGGGGAGCACAGGCGCATGAGGGCCATCTGGCTCAGGATCAGGCCGATTTCCCAGGAGGAAAGGCCCAGGGACTGGAGATAGAGCCCGAAATAGGGCTGGAAGACGCCAACGAAGGCGAAATGGAAGAAGTAGTAGCCGGAGAGGCGCCAGTACGGCAGGGATGGGTGCATCCGGCGATTTTACCGGATGCACGGCCCCGGGCTCATGCCTTCGCCGCGGGGCCTGACGGGGGGACCGATCAGCCGCGGCCGGGAGCGGCCGGCAGGCGGGGCGTGGCACAGACCACATCGCCGCACTGGGCGCGGTGGCGCAGGGCATGGTCCATCAGCACCAGGGCCAGCATGGCCTCAGCGATGGGCGTGGCGCGGATGCCGACGCAGGGGTCGTGGCGGCCTTCGGTGGCCACTTCCACCGCATTGCCCTGCACATCCACCGAACGGCGCGGCTGGGCGATGGAAGAAGTGGGCTTGATGGCCATGTTCACTACGATGTCCTGGCCCGTGGAAATGCCGCCGAGGACGCCGCCGGCGTGGTTGGAGAGGAAACCGGCCGGGGTCATCTCGTCGCCGTGCTCGCTGCCCTTCTGGGCGATGCTGGCAAAACCGGCGCCGATCTCCACGCCCTTGACGGCGTTGATGCCCATCATGGCGTAGGCGATTTCCGCATCCAGGCGGTCATAGACCGGCTCGCCCCAGCCCGGCGGCACACCGGTGGCGGTGACGGTGATCTTGGCGCCGACCGAATCCAGGGACTTGCGCAGGGCGTCCATGTAGGCCTCCAGCTCCGGCACGATGGCGGCGTTGGGGGCGAAGAAGGCATTGCCGTCGATGGCGGCGGCGTCCACGAAGGGAATCTCGATGGGGCCCAACTGGCTCATCCAGCCCCGGATGCTGATGCCGTAGCGCTGCTGCAGCCACTTGCGGGCGATGGCGCCGGCGGCCACGCGCACCGCGGTTTCCCGGGCGGAGGAACGACCGCCGCCGCGGTAGTCGCGGAAGCCGTACTTCTGGGTGTAGCCGTAATCGGCATGGCCGGGACGGAAGGTGCTGGCGATGTTGCCGTAGTCCTTGCTGCGCTGGTCCTGGTTGCGGATCAGGAGGCCGATGGGCGTGCCGGTGGTCTTGCCCTCGAAGACACCGGAAAGAATCTCCACCGTATCCGGCTCCCGCCGCTGGGTGACGTGGCGGGAGGTGCCGGGCTTGCGCCGGTCCAGTTCGGCCTGGATGTCGGCCTCAGTCAGCTCCAGCCCGGGAGGGCAGCCATCGACGACGCAGCCGATGGCCGGGCCGTGGGATTCGCCGAAGGAAGTGACCGTGAACAGGGTGCCGAAAGTATTGCCGGACATGGGCGCAGAAACTTTGTGCTGGAAAGGTTTCGGAGTTTATCACAGGCCCGCCCGGCGCCCTCCCCGGCCAGGGCGTGGCAGGCGCCGATTTCAGAAGGGTGGCGGCGACTCGAAGCTGAGAGCCTCGTCGGTGATGGGATGGCGGAATTCGAGGCGGGAGGCGTGCAGCAGCAGACGTTCGGCCCGCGCCTGGGCCGGCCCGGCATACAGCTCGTCCCCCAGGATGGGATGGCCGATGGCCGCCATGTGCACCCGCAGCTGATGGGTGCGGCCGGTCACCGGCTCCAGTTCCACCCGGCTACTGTCGGCAGCCGCATCCACCGCCAGGCGGCGGAAACGGGTGAGGGAAGGCTTGCCCTCCTGGAAATCCACTTTCTGCCGGGGCCGGTTGGGCCAGTCCACGATCAGGGGCAGATCCACCTCCCCTTCCTTGTCCTGCAGCACGCCGGCCACCACCGCCTGGTAGCGCTTGCTCACCTTGCGCTCGCGGAACATCTCGAACAGCTTTTTCTGCATGGCCGGCCCCCGGGCCAGTACCAGCAGGCCGGAAGTGTCCATGTCCAGCCGGTGGGCGATCATGGCGTCGGCAAAGACTGCCTGCACCCGGGACACCAGGCAGTCCGCCTTGTCCTCGCCGCGGCCGGGCACGGAAAGCAGGCCGGCCGGCTTGTTGACCACCACCAGGGCGCCGTCTTCGTAGAGCAGGTCGAGGCCTGTATCGGGGGGAGGCTGATAGGAAATCACGGAAGCTGCCAGGTCGCAAAAAAGGCGCAGCCTACCTCAAGAAGGCGCCGCCCGGCCACCGCCGGCCCGGGAACGGCAGCCTAGGGCGCCGCCGGGAAGGGGGCGGAACGGCCGCCCCAGAACATCAGTTCGGTCTGGCCGGCGGGCGCCGGCGTGCCGGCCCGGGCCAGACCCAGGGCCACGGGCTTGTCCTTGAGCAGCTGGCGGATCAGGGCCGGCGGCACCGGCCCCTCGATGATGTAGCCGCCGGTGCGGGCAGTGACGAAGGAGGCGAAATTCTCCGGCACCGCCAGCCAGCGGCGGGTGGAGGCCACGCTCACCACTTCGTTGCGGCGCACGGTAAAGCCGTTGGCGCGCAACTGGGCTTCCCATTCACCGCAGGGACGGCAGGCGGATTCGTGGAAAATCTCGATCACCGGCGCCCCTCCCTCCTGGGCATGCAGGGGCAGGGCCGGCGCCAGCAGGGCCAGGCACAGCAGCAGGCGGCGGTTCAGCATCCGGCTTTCCCCGGCTTGCAGCCCTTGAGCATCCACAGGGAAATGATGCCCACCGCCTCGTTGGCCATGGTCTTGCGGCCCATGCTGGTGACCGTGCGGCCGTTGCTGGTCACCGCATTGACGTCGGCGCCGGCCTGCAGCAGCAGGGTGGCGTTGGCCGACTTGTCGGCGTAGGCGGCCAGGTGCAGGGGCGTGGCGCCCTCCCCGTCCCGGGCATTGACGTCGGCGCCGGCGGCCAGCAGGGCCTTGACCACGCCGCTGTCCGGATTGGTGGCGGCCAGGTGCAGGGGGGTGGAGCCCATGTCGGTGCGGGCGTCCTTGAGGCCGGGCTGGCGCTTGAGCAGGGCCTGCATCTCGGCGGCCGTGCCCAGGCGGGCCACGTCGTGCACCGGCTGGTCTGGCGACAGGCTCTGGGCGTGGGCATGGGGCGCCAGGAAGACGGAGAGGAACAGGCTGAAGACGACGCCGATGCAAAGGCCGATCAGGGAGCGGAGGGCATAGGGCATGGCACGGTCTCCGGCGACGCAGGAGGGAAAAGCGGGGAACTGGCGTGGGCGCATGGTTTGAGCGGGGTCCGGGAATTTCGTTGGATGCAGCGTAGCATCTACCACCCCCTCGCGGCTTGTCTTTCACCTGCATCAAAACCCGGAGGCGCCGGGGCGGTCGAAATAACCAGACGTTATCTCTTTAGTCCCACCTGATCTTTGTTCGCCGGGCGCCATGGTTTAGATTGGCGCCATTCTCCGCATACCGCCCAAAGGAAATTCCATGAAAATCGCCAAGGATGTGACCCAGCTGGTGGGCAAGACCCCCCTGGTCCAACTCAACCGCGTCGCTGCCGGCATCGAGGGCACCGTGGCCCTGAAGCTGGAATATTTCAACCCGGCCCACAGCGTCAAGGACCGGATCGCCGTGGCCATGATCGATGCGGCCCAGGCCGCCGGCAAGATCAAGCCCGACACCATCGTCCTGGAACCCACCTCCGGCAACACCGGCATCGGCCTGGCCATGGTCTGTGCCGCCCGCGGCATCAAGGCCGCCTTCGTCATGCCCGAAACCATGAGCCGGGAGCGCAAGCTCCTGCTCAAGGCCTACGGCGCCGAGCTGATCCTCACCCCCGGCCCCGAAGGCATGGGCGGTGCCATCAAGAAGGCCCAGGAGCTGGCCGAGAGCGACTCCCGCTATTTCATTCCCCAGCAGTTCGAGAACCCGGCCAACCCGGAAGTGCATCGCAACACCACCGCTGAGGAAATCTGGGCCGATACCGACGGCCAGGTGGACATTTTCGTCGCCGGCGTCGGCACCGGTGGCACCGTCACCGGCGTCGGCGAAGTGCTGAAGGCCCGCAAACCCGGCGTCCAGGTCTTCGCCGTGGAGCCCGATGCCTCCCCGGTGCTCTCCGGCGGCGCCAAGGGCCCCCACCCCATCCAGGGCATTGGCGCCGGCTTCGTGCCCGCCGTGCTCAACACCCAGGTTTACGACGGCGTGGTGCGGGTCAAGAACGACGACGCCTTCGCCACCGCCCGCCGCCTGGCCACGGAAGAAGGCCTGCTGGTGGGCATTTCCTCCGGCGCCGCGGTATGGGCCGCCCTGGAAATCGCCAGGAAACCGGAAAACAAGGGCAAGCTGACCGTGGTGGTGATCCCCTCCTTCGGCGAACGCTACCTGTCCACCGCCCTCTACCAGCACCTGGAAGTCTGACCCCGGATGCTCCCGAACGCCCCGGCCCGCCGGGGCGTTCGGCTGTCCGGGCACGGCAGGAAGCGCCCATGAGCAACGCCCATCCCGTCCTCATCGTGCCCGGCTTCGGCAACTCCGGGCCCGACCATTGGCAGAGCCGCTGGCAGGCTGCCGAGCCCCGTTTCCGCCGGGTCGAGCAGCAATCCTGGGAGACGCCCCATTACACAGACTGGCGCCATGCCCTGGAAGCGGCCGTGGCGGCGGCACCCAGTCCGCCCATCCTGGTGGCCCACAGCCTGGGCTGCCTGCTGGTGAGCCGCTGGGCGGAAGAAAGCCGCCTGCCGGTACAAGGCGCCCTGCTGGTGGCGCCCCCCGACCCCCAGGGGCCGGCCTTTCCGGCCGAGGCCAGGGGTTTCTCGCCCCTGGCCCGCAGCGCCCTGCCCTTTCCCAGCCTGGTGGTGGCCAGCCGGGACGATCCCTACGGCCACCTCATCTTCGCCGCCCAGTGCGCCGCCCTGTGGGGCAGCCGCTTCGTGGACGCGGGCTACTGCGGCCACATCAATGCCGACAGCGGCCTCGGCGACTGGCCCTGGGGCCGGGAACTGTTGCGCAGCCTCGAGGCCTGAAGCGCCCGTCTCAGTGGGCCATGGGCTTCCAGCCCGGGTGGTCGAAGTAGCGGCCGTAATCCTCCAGGGCGCCGAGCACCTTGGCGGCGCCGCGGCGGGGATCGCCGCCCTTGCTCTTGCCGGCCATGGCCTCGATGCCGGCGCCCAGGTCGGCCAGCACCAGATGCAGCATGGCGTCGGCTTCCGGTGCCAGTTTGCAGGCGGCAACGATGCCGCCCACCTCCCGCTCCAGACCCGCCGCCAGCTTGGCGTAGCCGGCCCGGTTCAGGCGGTTGCCGTGGATTTCCGCCAGACGGGGCTCCATGGCAGCCTGGATGCGGCTCATGCCGTCCCGCAGGGGCGCATCGGTGGCCCACTTCTGGCCCTGGTTGAGCTGCAGGGTCGGCGTGGCGGCCCCGTGGTGGTGATGGCTGTGGTCCGCCGCCAGGCTGGATGACAGGGGCGCCGCCAGGGCCAGCAGGCAAAGGACGGTCACGAGGGGTTTCTTGTTCATGTGTTCACTCCGGTTTCTCTAGGGGCCCCTATGCTCCCCATCCGGCCGGGGAAATAACATGATCCGTCTTAAAACGAGGCGGCGGCGGAAGGTCGCAGCGCTGGCAGGAAAATGCGGCTGCCTTGCCCCGACAGGAAACCCCGGAGCCCTGCTGGCCAGGGGCATTCCGAGCTTTTGGCGTCTACGTGCACCAAATTGGTGCATAATTCCCGGCGTTTTTTTCATCTTCCGAAAGCACGCCATGAACGACACCCTGGATTCCTTTCTTGCCCGCCTGCAGCTCCGGGACCCGCAACAGCCGGAGTTTCTCCAGGCCGTGAAGGAGGTCCTGGAAACCCTGTGGCCCTTCCTCCAGGAAAATCCCCGCTACCGCCGCCTGGGCCTGCTGGATCGCATCGTCGAGCCGGAACGGGCCATCATGTTCCGCGTGCCCTGGGTGGACGATGCCGGCCAGGTCCAGGTCAATCGGGGCTACCGCATCCAGATGAGTTCGGCCATCGGCCCCTACAAGGGCGGCATCCGCTTTCACCCCTCGGTCAATCTCTCCATCCTCAAGTTCCTGGCCTTTGAGCAGGTGTTCAAGAACTCCCTCACCACCCTGCCCATGGGCGGCGGCAAGGGCGGCGCCGACTTCGACCCCAAGGGCAAGAGCGACCTGGAGGTGATGCGCTTCTGCCAGGCCTTCATGGCCGAACTGCACAAGCACATCGGCGCCGACATCGACGTACCGGCCGGCGACATCGGCGTCGGCGGCCGGGAGGTGGGCTACATGTTCGGCATGTACAAGAAGCTGGAAGGGGAGTTTTCCTCCGTCCTCACCGGCAAGGGCCTGGACTACGGCGGCAGCCTGATCCGCCCCGAAGCCACCGGCTACGGCACCATCTACTTCGTCGAGAACATGCTGGCCACCCGCAACATGGGCCTGGAAGGCCTGCGCGTCACTGTCTCCGGCTCCGGCAACGTGGCCCAGTTCGCCGCCCAGAAGGCCATGCGCCTGGGGGCCAAAGTCATCAGCGTTTCCGACTCCGGCGGCACCGTGCACGACCCGGACGGCATGACCGAAGAGAAGTGGTCGGCCCTGCACCACATCAAGGAAGTGCAGCGGGGCCGGGTCGAGGACTATGCCCGCCAGTTCGGCCTCACCTTCCTCCCGGGCCAGCGGCCCTGGTCCATTCCCTGCGACGTGGCCCTGCCCTGCGCCACCCAGAACGAGCTGGACGGCAACGACGCCCGCACCCTGCTGCAGAACGGCGTGCGCTGCGTCGCCGAGGGCGCCAACATGCCCTCCACCCTGGAAGCGGTCCATGCCTTCCTCGAGGCCGGCATCCTCTACGCCCCGGGCAAGGCCTCCAATGCAGGCGGGGTCGCCGTCTCCGGCCTGGAAATGAGCCAGAACGCCCTGCGCCTGTCCTGGACCCGGGACGAGGTGGACCAGCGCCTGAAGCAGATCATGCTCTCCATCCACGCCGCCTGCGTCGGCCACGGCAGCGGCCGGGGCCAGCGGGGCAGCATCAACTACGTGGCCGGCGCCAACATCGCCGGCTTCGTCAAGGTGGCCGATGCCATGCTGGCCCAGGGCGTGGTCTGATCCCGGCGCCATCACCAAAACAAAAGGCCCCGCATGCGGGGCCTTTTTCATGGGACCAGGTGCGGCGGATCAGGCCGCTTCCTTCAGCGCCCGGCGCAGGATCTTGCCCACGTTGGTCTTGGGCAGGTCGTCGCGGAACTCCACCAGATGGGGCACCTTGTAGCCGGTGAGGTTCTCCTTGCAGTGGGCGATGAGCTGCTCCTTGGTCACCGACTTGTCCTTGAGCACCACGAATATCTTCACCGCCTCGCCCGAATGCTCGCTCGGCACCCCCACCGCGGCCACTTCCATGACCGCCGGATGCATGGCCACCACGGCCTCCACCTCGTTGGGATACACATTGAAGCCGGACACCAGGATCATGTCCTTCTTGCGGTCCACGATGCGCACGAAGCCCTTCTCGTCCATGACGCCCACGTCGCCGGTGCGCAGGAAGCCGTCGGCGTAGAACACCGTGGCGGTTTCATCCGGGCGCAGCCAGTAGCCCTTCATCACCTGGGGGCCGCGGATGCAGATTTCGCCGGCCTGGCCCACCGGCAGGTCGTTGCCCAGGTCGTCACGGATGACGATCTCGGTGGAGGAGATGGGCAGGCCGATGGCGCCGTTGAATTCGCCCAGGTCCAGGGGATTGATGGTGGCCGCCGGCGAGGTCTCGGTCAGGCCGTAGGCTTCGATCAGGGGCTTGCCGGTGACCTGGCGCCACTTCTGGGCCACTGATTTCTGCACCGCCATGCCGCCCCCCAGGGCCGCGCGCAGGGCCGAGAAATCCAGCTTGGCGAAGTCCGGGTTGTTGAGCAGGGCGTTGAACAGGGTGTTCACCCCGGTGATGACGGTGAACTTGTACTGGGCCAGTTCCTTGACGAAGCCCGGAATATCCCGGGGATTGGTGATCAGCACATTGGTGGCGCCGATCTTGAGGAAGGTCAGGCAGTTCGCCGTCAGGGAGAAGATGTGGTACAGCGGCAGGGCGGTGATGATCAGCTGCTGGTCCTTGTGCAGGAAAGGCTCGATCCAGGCGTGGGCCTGCTGCAGGTTGGCGATGATGTTGCGGTGGAGCAGCATGGCGCCCTTGGCCACGCCGGTGGTGCCGCCGGTGTATTGCAGATAGGCGATGTCCTCGTGGCCCACCTGCACCGGACGCAGGGTGGCGCCCTTGCCCCGGGCCATGGCGGCCTTGAACTTGACGTGGCGCGGCAGCTTCCAGGCCGGCACCATCTTCTTCACGTGGCGCACCACCAGATTGACCACGGTGCCCTTGAGCGCGCCGAGCATGTCACCGAGGGAGGTGACGATGACGTGCTTCAGGCCCGGCACCAGGGGCAGGGCCTGCTCCAGGGTGTGGGCGAAGTTCTCGACGATGACGATGGCCTCGGCGCCGGAATCCTTCAGCTGGTGTTCCAGTTCCCGGTGGGTATAGAGGGGGTTGCAGTTCACCACCACGTAGCCGGCCCGCAGGGCGCCGAACATGCACACCGGATACTGCAGCAGGTTGGGCATCATCAGGGCGACGCGGGCGCCCTGGGGCAGCTTCAGCACGTCCTGCAGATAGGCGGCGAAGTCCCGGGAGAGCCGATCCAGCTCGCCGTAGGTGATGCCCACGCCCATATTGATGTAGGCCACCCGGTCCCGGTACTGGGCACAGCTCTGCTCGAAAAGCTGGCCCAGGGACTTGAATTCGTTGACGTCGACAAACTCCGGCACGCCTTGCGGGTAACTCCGCAGCCAGATCTTTTCCATGGTTTGGTCTCCTCCTATGGCAGTGGCCAAGGGTCTTGTGGGTTTTCTTATTGACGGTTCAAACGACCGTTTGAAATCATTGTAACCTGAGTTTCACCCCCTTGGTAGTGGGACAGCCGAGGCCTGGGGGAAATCCCCTAGGCCCAGCCGATTCATCGCCTCACCCGGCCCCCGGCGGCCATCGCCACGGCCCCGCCGCCAGCCCCGGCAAAGGCTCCTCCGGCTGCGCTCCGGAGCACCTCCCGGGCTTTTCCCGGGCCGTAAACGCCGCTGCCCGCCGGACCTGGAAGGCGCGGCGGGCAGCTTGGCATGGGAGGCTACGGCGGCGGATCAGGCGGAGCCTTCCTCGTCCGGCCAGTTCTTGATGTAGTTCTTCAGCATCTTGTTCTCGAAGTTCTGTTCCTCGAGTACGGACTTGGCCACGTCGAGGAAGGAGAGCACGCCCATCAGGGTAGTGCCGTCCATCACCGGCACGTAGCGCTGGTGGTTTTCGATGAGCAGGTGGCGCAGCTCGTTGGTTTCCATATCGGGGCTGGCCGTGATGGGCGCGGAGAGCATCACGTCCTCGACCTTGACGCTGGCCAGGTTGCCCTTGTGCCGGTGCACCGCCTTCAGCACTTCGCGGAAGGTCAGCATGCCGACCATCTTGCCGCCGCCCATGACCACCAGGGAGCCCACGTCGTTTTCGGCCATGGCGGCCACGGCGTTGTCCAGGGTCTGCTGGGGCATGGCCGTGAACAGCACCGTTCCCTTGATCGCCAGAATATCCCGCACATGCATGTCTGTTCCCCTTGTCGCTTATGTTCGCTGTCGTCGCTGTCTCATTGTCTCCGGCACCTGGGGAGGGCCGGACCCGGATTAGTGATCGGATGTTAGTTCATCCCCTGCAATAGGGAAAGTGGCGTTTACCCCAAATCGGACAGCATTTCTTGCACCTCCAGCAGGGTGCCGTCGCCGAACACCAGGGCGGCGCGTACGGGCTTCTGCCCATAGAGGGGGGTCAGCAGTTCCCGGTACTCCGCCACCTGGCGGCGGTACTCGGCCAGGCGCTTGGTGTCGGCGCGGGAACTCTTGTAATCCACCACCCACACCGCCTCCGGCGTTTCCACCAGACGATCGACCCGCTTCACCTGGCCTTCGGCGTTGCTGATCTCGGCCTCGTTGCGGGCCACCAGGGACGGGTCGAGCAGGAAGGCCAGCTCGGGCCGGGCCATCAGGCGCCGGGCGGCGGCCTCGGCTTCCTCGCCGCCGGCTTCGCTGGCCGTGGCGCCGCCCACCTTGCGCCACCAGTCCGGCTCCAGGGCAAGGCCGGCGGTAAGGCGCTCGAGGCAGCCGTGGAGGAGGATGCCGAAGAGGGCGTCCTCCCCCGGCCCCAGGCGCCGCTCGCCCACGGGTTCCACCGCCAGGAACGGCGCAGGACGCCATTGTTCAGGCAGACCCGGCAAAGACTGGCTTCCCGCCTGGCTCCCGGCCATGGCATCCAGAGCAAGATCGCCGTAGGCCAGGGTGCCGGCCTCGTCCGCCGTCGCCCCCTGGGCCACCAGGGCCCGGGCCAGGCGCTGGTAGGGACTGTTCTCGGGAGAGTCGCCCTTCTTCGGCGCGCTGCCGCTTGCGACGAACACCTGCTTGGCCCGGGTGATAGCGACGTAGAGCAGGTTCAGTTCCTCCCGCTCCGCCAGCTTCGCCTCCCCCTCGAACAGGGGCTCCCGGGCCGCCCCCCGGTCGGCCTTGATGCCGTAGAGGGAAAGGTGCTCGGGCCGGGGCGCTTGCGGCGGCCAGTCCACCAGCAGGCTCCAGGCGTCGGCGGGACCGCCGCCCTCGGCGTTGGCGTCGAGCAGCCAGACGATGGGCGCTTCCAGGCCCTTGGCGGCGTGGATGGTGAGGATGCGCACCCGGCCCTGGCCGTCGTTGCTGTCACCTTCGACGATGCCCTCGTCCGGCGCCTCGTCGGCATCCGCATCGCGCAGGCGGGACAGCTCGTCGATGAAGCGGGGCAGGCTGGGGTAGCGGCCGCCGTCCAGGTCCAGGGCCAGTTGCAGCAGGGCCAGCAGATTGGCCTCCACCCCGGGCCAGAGGGCCGCCGGCACGGCTTCCCGGTAGCGGGCCAGCAGCTCGCCCTGGTGAAAGACCCGGTCCAGCAGGTCGTGGGCCGGCAGCACGTCGGCTGCCTTCAGCCAGCCGTCCAGCAGGGCGAAGGCCCGGGCCAGGCGCGGCCGCGCTTCGCCCCGGTTGCACAGGCCCATGAGGCGTTCCCACCAGGGGCCGGGGCCGGCGGCGGCCAGTTGCAGCAGGTCGTCGTCGCCCACGGCGAAGAGGGGCGTGCGCAGCACCTGGGCCAGGGCCAGGTCGGCGGAGGGCAGCACCAGGAATTCGAACAGGGCGGCGATGTCCCGGGCTTCCAGGGTCTGCAGCAGGCCGCCCCGGGAGGCCGCCAGATAGGGGATGCCGGCGGCCTTGAGGGCCCGCTCGTAGGCGGCCAGCTGGGTGCGCTTGCGCACCAGCAGCATGACGTCGCCCCAGCGGGCCGGGCGTTCGCCCTCCCCTTCCTTGACCCGCAGCGTGGCCATGAACTGCTGCAGGCGGGCTGCCAGGCGGGCCGCCTCCTCGTCCCGCCGCGGGTCCGTGGCTTCCGTCGCCGGGGTGGTGAGGGGATCGCGCAGGGCGGCGCCGGCGCTTTGCTCCTCCTCTTCCGCCAGGCTCACCAGGGGCAGCAGCTCCACCCGGCCCGGCAACTGCCCGGCCAGGGAACTCTGGGGGCGAAAGCCGGTGAAGGCGGGCTCGACACTGAAGAGGGCATTGACCACCTCCACCACCGACCGGGCGTTGCGCCGGGTGGCGTCCTGGGCCAGGCGGCGGGCGCCGAAGTTGTGTTCGAGGAAATCTGCCGCCGTGGCGAAAAGCCGGGGCTCGGCCTGGCGGAAACGGTAGATGGACTGCTTGGGGTCCCCCACCAGGAACAGGCAGGGCGCCTCGCCACCGTCGCCATGGGTGTAGGCGTCGAGCCAGGCCAGGAGAATCTGCCATTGCAGGGGGTTGGTGTCCTGGAACTCGTCCAGCAGGATGTGCTTGTAGCGGGCGTCCAGGCGGGCCTGCAGGAAGGCGGCGTGGCCCTCGTCCTGCAGCAGTTGCAGCACCTGCCATTCCGCGTCTACGAAGTCGATCAGGCGGCGGGCCTGCTTGTGCTTTTCCAGGCGCTCGAGGAAGGCGGCCCCCAGGCTGAGGCCGTGGCGGTTGAACTCGAGAATCTGTTCGGCCCGCAGCACTTCCCGGGTGGCCAGGAGAGACTGACCGAGACGCTGGTGCAGGTCGAGGAAGCGGGCAGCGCCGTCGCTGCCGAAGCGCTTGTCGAGGGCGCCGGAGGGCTTGCGCGAGCGCAGGGTGCCGGTCTGGGTCAGCAACACACTGCCCAGGGCCGCGAAGGCCGCTTCCGGCGCCGCGCCCGGCTGCAGGGCGGCGCGCAGGGGCGCCACCAGGGCCTGGTCGGTCTTGGTCTCGCTCTGTTCGAGAAAGCCCAGGTAGGCGTGGTAATCCGCTTCCCAGCCCGGGGCAAAAAAGGCCTTCAGCCCCTCCCCTGCTTCGCCGACGCCGAGTAGCGCCTGCAATTGCTCCAGGGCATGGGCGACGCCGTTTTCGGTGCCTCCCGTATAGGCCAGCCATTCGGCGCGGCGGCCCACCAGGCGCATCAGCAGGCTGCGGGTGCTGTCCAGGCCGGCGCCCTGCAGCAGGGCGGTGAAGTGGCCGGCCAGTTCGCCTTCCGGATCGGCCTGCAGTTCGGCGGCGAAGTTCTGCCACAGCTCTTCCAGCAGGCGCCCGGTGGATTCCACCAGGCTGCTGCCGGCCAGGCCGGAGACCAGGGGCGCGGCGGCGATGAGCTGGAGGAACCAGCCGTGGAAGGTATGCACGGAAAGGGGCGGCTGGGCGTCCGCCACCCGCTCGTAGAGGCCCCGGGCCCGGCGCAGCAGGCCGGCGTCCGCCGTCATGCCGCGCTCGGCAAGGAAAACAGTGGCCTCGGCATCGGGCATGGCCGCCAGGTCCCGCAGCCAGCCCATGACCCGTTCCTCGATTTCCCGGGCCGCCTTGCGGGTGAAGGTGATGGCCAGGATGTCGCCGGGGGCGGCGCCCTCCAGCAGCAGACGCACGATGCGGGAAGCCAGCAGCCAGGTCTTGCCGCTGCCGGCGCAGGCCTCCACCACCACCGAGCGGCGGGGGTCCAGGGCGTCCAGCACCAGTTGGCGGGGATCAGTCATGGTGGGGCTCCCCCGGGGCACTGGCATTCACGCCGTCGTTCATTTCATCCACGTGTTCGTAGCGGCACAGGCCGGACATTTCGCAATAGGTACACAGGGCGGCGACGCCGTGGGCCGGCAGGGAGGCGCCGGCCCGCATGGCCTGCACCGTCCGCACCAGGCGCGCGGCCTGGGCCTGGGCGTCGGCCTGCAGGTCGTCGCTGGCGGAGAGGGCTTCCACCTTGTCGTCGTCCAGCACCACGTAGGCGGCCTCTTCCGCGTCCTCGCCCACCAGGGCGGCGTAGGCGGCCAGCTGCAGGTCCTCTTCCAGGCCGGACTTGATGGCCTGGCGGCTGCGGGTCTTGTAGTCGAGCAGGGAATAGCCGTCGGGGCCGGTATCGGTGCGGTCGATGCGGCCGTGCAGTTCCACCTGGGCCCCGTCGGCCAGGGGGAAGAGGCGGCTCTGCTTGGTTTCGGCGTTGTGCCAGTACCAGCCCTCGGCCTCCCGCTGGCGCTGCCAGACGAGATAGGCGGCGAGGCGCTTTTCCCAGCGCAGGCGCCAGCCCAGGGCCAGGTAGTTGTCGGCCAGGGCCCGGGCGAAGACCTCCCGGGTGAGCGCCTGCAGGGCCGCCAGGGCTTCGGCCTCGGGCACCGGGGTCAGCACCGGGTATTGTTTATGGAAACGTTCCAGCACTTCGTGCACCAGCAGGCCGTAGTCCCGCTTTTCCATTTCCTCGCTGACCTCGTCCAGCTCGTTGAGGCGCAGCACGTGGCGGGCGAAGAAACGGTAGGGGCAGCCCACCAGGGCGGTGTAAGCGCTGACCGAATATTTGAGGGGAACTGATTCCGGCGCCAGCACCGGCGCCGGCCGCCGGGTGGGGCCGGGGCGCGCCGCGTCGCCTTCCGGCGGATCGGCCAGGGCGGCCACGGCGCCCTGCAGGCTGATCCCCCAGGCGAAGCGGTGCAGGGCGGCGAGGCGGTCCAGCTCCGGCGCCAGCAGCTGGGGTTCCCCGTTCCGTTCCTCCTGCCAGGTCACCGCCACCTGGGGCACACTGGCCAGGAGCAGGGCCAGGTCGGCACGCAGGCGCTCCTGGGCCACGGCCCGGGTGGGCAGGCCCAGTTCCTGGCGCACGCTCTGGTTGAAGAAGGCGGCGGCCGGCTCGGCCGGCTTGAGGCGCCCCGCATCGCCGCCCAGCAACACCGCGGCCTCGAAGGGCCGCAGGCGGGTGGCGGCCAGGTGGGTCATGAGCACCGGACTGTCGATGGAGAGGTCGCGGAAGACTTCGCTTTCCAGCTCCCGGTTGAGCCAGTCGCGGAAGACGTGGAAGGGGAAGCGGTCCCGGCTCTCCGCCAGTTCCTCCCGGCGCTGGGCCAGCAGGTCCAGGATCACCGCCCCGGCGGCGTCCTTGAGCAGTCGCTGGCGGGCGCCCAGGGCGTCCACCGCCTTTTCCAGGCGGGCGATCCAGTCGGGCAGGGTGGCATCGCGGCTGGCCAGCAGCTTGAGGGCCGCTTCCAGACGATCAAGCAGGGCCAGGGCCCGCTCCTGGGCGGCGGTGGGCTGGTCCACAGCCTGCAGCACCCGGCGCATGCCGGCCAAGCCGGCCTTGACGCCGCCCCGGCGCACCGCCTGCTCCAGGGCGAAGACGGCGCCCTTGCGGGCGTTGTCCCGCAGGTCGTCGCAGAGGAAGGGGGACTTCAAGAGGTCCAGCACGTCCTTGTAATAGGCGGCGCCGGCCACGGTCTCCAGGAGGCCGTCGAGGACGGCGCCGGCCCGGGAGGTGGACAGCTTCCAGCCGGTCTCGTCCGCCACCAGCACCTCGCGCCGCTCCAGCAGGGCCCGCACCCGGCGCGCCACCAGGCGGTCCTGGGCGATCAGGGCGATGCGCCGCTTGCCCTCCTGCAGCCATTGCAGCACCAGGGCGGCAGCGCCCCGGGCCTCCTGTTCCCGACCCCGGGCGGCAAGTATCTGCAGGCCCTCGGCCAGGGGACTGGCGGGTACCCGGGCCGGCAGGGCCTGGGCCCGTTCCAGCAGGGGCGCCATCTCCTGGGCTGGATCGGGCAGGGGCCAGGCGGCGGCCAGGGTGCGCATCAGGGGCGCTTCATCCTGCTGCCGCGGCATGGGGTAGTAGAGGAACACCGGCTGGCGCTCGGCGTAGCGCTGGTAGAAGGCTTTTTCCGCCGGCTTCAGGGCCGTTTCCGGCGGACCGTCCAGCACCGCCACCAGAGGCGCCGCGGCGGCCTCGGCGAGGCGGGCCAGTTGCAGGGCGTAGGCGCCTGGGGCGTCGGGCCGCCCCAGGCCGGCCAGGACCCGCCACAGTTCATGCACCACCCGGGCCTCGAAGGCCAGGGGCACGCTATGGCGGATGGCGTAGGCCGCCTCCAGCTCGGCGACGAAGGCGGCTTCGTCCGCCGGCAGGGCCAGGGCATTCTCGGTGAGTTCGTCGAAGAGGGCCGCCATCTCCCCGGCCACGCCCCACAGGGCGCCCTCCTCGAACCAGCGGCGCTCGGCCAGGGCGGCCCGCAGCAGCAGCAGGCGCTCGCTCTCCGGCAGGGGGGCCGGCTGCAGCACCTGGGTCCCGGCCCAGCGGGCCAGGGTGTCGCACACCGGCAGCAGCAGGGGCTGGGCAGCCACCCTGCCCAGTTCCCGGCGCAGCAGGGAGGCCAGGGGCAGGCCCGGGACGCAGACGTGCAGGGACGCCAGGTTGAGGCCCAGGCCGCACTCGGCGCCCAGGGCCAGGACGCCCTGGGCCACGGCCGGCAGAAAACCTGGGCCGGCGGGCAGGGGCAGGATTTGCAGGGAGGGCATCGAGGCGGACCCGGCTCAGCGTTGCAGCAGCTTGAGCTTGTCCGGCTTGCCGTTCCACTCGTCCGCATCCGCCGGCGCCGGCTGGCGCTGGGTGATGGCCGGCCACTGGCGGGCCAGCTCGGCGTTGAGTTCGATCATGTGCCGCTGTTCCACGGGCACGTCGTCCTCGGCGAAGATGGCCTCCGCCGGGCACTCGGCCACGCACAGGGAGCAGTCGATGCATTCCTGGGGGTCGATGGCGAGGAAGTTGGGCCCCTCGCGGAAGCAGTCTACGGGGCAGACATCGACGCAATCGGTGTACTTGCAGCGGATGCAGTTTTCAGTGACGACGTAGGCCATGGGAATCTCGAAATAATATCGGCATGCGGAATCGGGAATTGCCAGACGCAACCGGCCTTCGCCTGAAGTCGGGCCGTGGCGCCGGATTCCCGGGAGACGAAGTTTACGGCAACTTCCCATGCCCGTGGTTTTTCGTTAGGATAGGCCCGTTCCAACCTGTCCGCCCCTTCCGGCGCCGGACACATTTCCCCCAATCTCCAAAGACTTAGATTCCCAACGAGGCTTTTTCCATGAGCGAACACATCCATTACGTCACCGACGACAGCTTCGAGGCCGAAGTTCTTCAGTCCGAGCAACCCGTGCTGGTGGACTACTGGGCCGAATGGTGCGGTCCCTGCAAGATGATCGCCCCGATCCTGGACGAGGTGTCCACCGAATACGCCGGCAAGCTCAAGGTGGCCAAGCTGAACATCGACGACAACCAGAAGACCCCGGCCAAGTACGGCATCCGCGGCATCCCCACCCTGATGCTGTTCAAGGGCGGCAACGTCGAGGCCACCAAGGTCGGCGCCCTCTCCAAGTCCCAGCTCACCGCCTTTATTGACAGCAACCTGTAAAGTCTTTAGGCTGCCTGCCTGAAAGTTCCGGCCGCGCCGCACCAGGGCGCCTAGCGCATACGAACACTAAAAACCTGCGCGATTAAGGGTTGGACTTTCAGGCTGCAACACACCGGGTTCTCCGGGCCAAGAAGCACCGTCGCTCTCCCCCGCCCTGACCGTTTTCGTTTCAGCCCTGACCGGGTCCGGCCCGCACGCCGCACCTTCGATTCCCGACACTTTCTCTGTCTGCCTTCCACTGCCTGTCGTTTCAACGCGGCTTCCGTCCGCCCTTCCTGAAACTCGACACTCCCCCTACGCCATGCATCTATCCGAACTGAAAAACCTCCACGTCAGCCAATTGCTGGAAATGGCGACGACCAACGAAATCGAGGGCGCCAACCGGCTGCGCAAGCAGGAGTTGATCTTCGCCCTGCTCAAGAAGCATGCGAAGAAGGGCGAGAGCATCTTCGGCGACGGCGTCCTGGAAGTGTTGCCCGACGGCTTCGGTTTCCTGCGCTCCCCGGAAACCTCCTACCTGGCCAGTACCGACGACATCTACGTCTCCCCCTCCCAGATCCGCCGCTTCAACCTGCATACCGGCGACACCATCGAGGGCGAGATCCGCACCCCCAAGGACGGAGAACGCTACTTCGCCCTGGTCAAGGTGGACAAGATCAACTACGAGTCCCCGGAAGCGTGCAAGAGCAAGATTCTCTTCGAGAACCTGACGCCCCTGCACCCCTCCTCCCACCTGCACCTGGAGCGGCCGATCCGCGCCGAGGAGAACACCACCTCCCGCGTCATCGACATGATCGCCCCCATCGGCAAGGGCCAGCGCGGCCTGCTGGTGGCCCCGCCCAAGTCCGGCAAGACCGTGATGCTGCAGCACATCGCCCACGCCATCACCGCCAACCATCCGGACGTGCAGCTGATCGTCCTGCTCATCGACGAGCGTCCGGAAGAAGTGACGGAAATGCAGCGCACCGTGCGCGGCGAAGTGGTGGCCTCCACCTTCGACGAACCGGCCACCCGCCACGTCATCGTCGCCGAAATGGTCATCGAGAAGGCCAAGCGCCTGGTGGAACACAAGAAGGATGTGGTCATCCTGCTCGACTCCATCACCCGCCTGGCCCGCGCCTACAACACCGTGCAGCCCGCCTCCGGCAAGGTGCTGACCGGCGGTGTGGACGCCAACGCCCTGCAGAAGCCCAAGCGCTTCTTCGGCGCCGCCCGCAACATCGAGGAAGGCGGCTCCCTCACCATCATCGCCACCGCCCTGGTGGAAACCGGCTCCCGCATGGACGACGTGATCTACGAAGAGTTCAAGGGCACCGGCAACATGGAAATCCACCTGGATCGCCGCATGGCCGAGAAGCGCATCTACCCGGCCATCAACGTGAACCGCTCCGGCACCCGCCGCGAGGAACTGCTGCTGAAGCCCGACGTGCTGCAGAAGATGTGGGTGCTGCGCAAGCTCCTGTACAACATGGACGACCTGGAAGCGATGGAATTCCTGCTGGACAAGGTCAAGGCCACCAAGGCCAACGCCGAGTTCTTCGACGCCATGCGCAGCGGCCGCTGAGGCCCGGCGGCGCCCCGACAAAACATTTGCAACTACTGGAAAGTTCAGGGATAATCCCGCGTTTTCCAGGGGCCGGTCACAACCGCCGGCCAAGAGACTCGAAAGGACACACCATGAAGCCCGGTATCCACCCCGAATACAACGACATCCAGGTCACCTGCTCCTGCGGCGCCACCTTCACCACCAAGTCCACCATGGGCAAGCCCCTGAACGTGGAAGTGTGCTCCTCCTGCCACCCGTTCTACACCGGCAAGCAGAAGATCATGGACACCGCCGGCCGCGTTGAAAAGTTCAACCAGAAGTTCGGCAACCTGCGCAAGTCCGCCTAAGCTTCTGCGGACGATCCGGCGCCTGGCGCCGCGCAATGAAAAAGGCAGCCACGGGCTGCCTTTTTTGCTTTGACCGCCCTTACCTCCAGTCACCTATCGGCCATGATCGACCGCCACTTCCCCGGCCCCGCCACGCGCTACCCCGTCCCTTTCCGGGGACTGCCCCTGCTCCTGCTGCTCGCCCTGTTCCTGCTGCCGGGACTGGTGGGCCACGATCCGTGGAAGGCCGAGGACGCCACCCACCTGGGCATCGTCTGGCGCCTGCTGCAGGGCGACGGCGGCCTGGTCCTGCAACTGGGGCGGGATGCCTGGCCCGACGCCATGCCGCTCTACTACTGGACCGCGGCCCTGGCCGCCAAGGCCTTCGCCTGGCTGCTGCCCTGGTTCGACGGGGCGCGCCTGGCCACCGCCCTCTATGCCGCCCTGACCCTGGGTTTTCTCGCCCTGGCCAGCCGGGAGCTGCATGGCCGCGACGAAAGCGCCTCCGCCCCCCTGCTGCTGGCCGGCTGCATCGGCCTGCTGGTGCATAGCCACGAAGCCCAGCCGGCCATCGCCTTCCTCGCCGGCCAGGCCGCCACCCTGGCCGGCCTCACCCTGCTGCGGCGCCACCCCTGGAGCGGCACCCTGGTCTTCGGCGGCGGCGCCCTGACGGCCTTCCTCGCCGCCGGCCTGGCCGCCCTGCCCGGTCTGCTCCTGCCCCTGGTGCTGCTGCCCTGGCTGGCGCCGCGAAAAACCCTGGTCGTCCCCCTGTTGCTGCTGTCCCTGGCCCTGGCCGCCACCGGTCCCCTGCTATGGTCCGTGCTGCTGACCCCGGCCCAGGCCGGCGTCTGGTGGAACGGCGAACTGGCCCAGCTGCGCAGTCTGGAAGCCGGCTGGCGCAACGCCCTGGTCCTGCTCAACATGCTGCCCTGGTACGCCTGGCCGGCCCTGCCCCTGGCCCTGTGGACCCTGTGGGCCCGGCGCCGGGAATGGCTGACCGCAGCCCCCGCCCCGGCCCTGCTGCTGCCCCTGGCGGCCTTCCTCGCCAGTTTCCTCACCGTGGTCAGCACGGTGGATGCCAAGAGCGTGGCCGCCCTGCCCCTGCTGGCCCCCCTGGCCCTGCTCGGCGCCGGCGGCATCAAGACCCTGCGCCGGGGCGCCACCAATCTTTTCGACTGGTTCGGCATGATGACCTTCACCGTGGCCGCCGCCCTCATCTGGCTGGGCTGGAGCGCCATGGTCTTCGGCCTGCCGCCCAAGATCGCCCGCAATTTCGTCAAGCTGGCGCCGGGCTTCGAAGGCAGCTTCGCCCTGTTCCCCGTGCTCTTTGCCCTGGCCCTCAGCGCCGCCTGGTTCTGGCTCATTTTCTCCTCGCCCCGTTCGCCCTACCGGGGCCTGACCCACTGGACCGCCGGCGTCACCCTGCTGTGGGGGCTGGTGGCCGCCCTGTGGTTCCCCTGGGTGGACTACGGCAAGAGCTACCGCCCAGTGGTGGCCGGCCTGACCCAGGCCCTGCCGACCAAGCACGGCTGCGTCGCGGTGCGGGGCGAACTGTCGCCGGCCCTGAAGGCCTCCCTCGACATCTTCGGCGACCTGCGTCCCCTGCCCCTGGCCAGCAGCGAAGGCAAGCGCTGCGACTGGATGCTGGCCCTGGTGCCGGTGAAGAGCAGCGGCACCGCCGGCACCGGCTGGGAACGGGTCTGGGAAGGGGCCCGTCCCGGCGACAAGACGGAAAGGCTGCGTCTGTACCAGCGCCGCGCCGGCTGAGGCCGCCGCAAGGATCGCCTTTTTCCAGACAAGAAAAAGCCCGGGCCCCTGCTCCTGCAAAGGAGAGGGGCCCGGGCTTTTTGACGGCGCCAGACGCGGGCTGAAGCAGCTCAGCGCTTGGTGGTCAGGTAGGCGGCCACGGCCTTGATGTCGTCGTTGGTCAGGGGCGCGGTGGCGATCTGCATCAGGGGATCGATGCGCTCGCCGGTCTTGTCCCGGTAACGGGTGATGGAGCGGATCAGGTATTCCTTCTGCTGGCCGGCCAGACGGGCGATTTTCTCATTGCCGCGGGCGTCCTCGCCGTGGCAGCGCACGCACAGCTTGGCGAAGGTATCCTGGCCGCGGCGCACCAGGGCGGCATCCGCATTGCCCGGCACCACCTTGGACTCGGAATAGAACAGGGAAATCTGCACCCGCTCGTCGTCGGACAGCACCTTGATCAGGCCCTGCATGAATTCATCCTTGCGCTGGCCGGAGCCGAACTTGCGGATCTGCTCCAGCAGGTAGGCCGGGTTCTGGCCCGCCAGGTTGGGCACTTCCGGGTACTTGCTGTTGCCGTCCTCGCCGTGACAGTTGGCGCAGAAGAAGGAGGCCTTCTTGCCGGCGGCGACGGCGGCGGCGATGTTGATCTTCATGGCCGCCAGCTTTTCTTCCGGCGTGGTCGGGGCCGGCGCGGCGGCGGGGGCCGGGGCGGCTTCCTTCTTGGGCGGCGCGGCGTGCGCGGGCGCCGCCAGCAGACCCAGGGACAGGCTCAGGGCAAGGGGCAGGGGAAATGCCATTCCCAGAATTTTTCTCATTGTTCCTCCCAACGTGGTAAATGTTTTTTCCGCGGATTCTCAGACCCGCAGGAATTTTTCGCGGTAGTACCGCAATTCTTCGATGGATTCGTGGATGTCGGAAAGGGCCGTGTGCAGGCCCTTCTTGGCGAAGCCCTGGGCCACCTCGGGCGCCCAGCGCCGGCACAGCTCCTTGAGGGTGCTCACATCCAGATTCCGGTAATGGAAATAGTCTTCCAGGGCCGGCATGTAGCGGGCCATGAAACGGCGGTCCTGGCCGATGGAATTGCCGCACATGGGCGTGGCGCGGCGGGGCACCCACTGTTCCATGAAGGCCAGGGCCTCGGCCTCGACCTTGGCCTCGTCGGTGGCGGACGCGCGCACCCGGTCGATCAGGCCGGACTTGCCGTGGGTGTTCTTGTTCCAGTCGTCCATGCCGTCCAGCACCGCCTCGGCCTGGTGCACGGCCCACACGGGGGACTCGGCCAGGACGTTGAGATTGACGTCGGTGACCACCATGGCCATTTCGATGATGCGATCCTGGTCCGGGTTGAGGCCGGTCATTTCCATGTCCAGCCAGACGAGGTGGTTTGCGTCCTGTGCCATAATCCGAGGAGAAACTTGCGAAGCCTCTATTTTGTCACAGCTTCATGCCGGCTGACTGCCTTCCTGCATCATCGGCCTGCCGAACCTGCCCCGGACCAGCCCCGAATCCGCTTTTTCCCTGTCGAGACGACTTTCCTGCCGTGACCTTCACCCTCGTATTCCTCGCCGCCCTCCTCCTCAGCCTGGCCCTGCGCCTGGGTCTGGCCCGGCGCCAGATCGCCCACGTCCAGGCCCACCGCGGGGCGGTGCCGGCCGAATTCTCCGCCCGCGTCTCCCTGGAGGCCCACCAGAAGGCCGCCGACTACACCGTGGCCCGCAACCGCTTCGGCATGGCCGCCACCCTCCTGGAAGCCCTGGTCCTGCTCGGTTTCACCCTGGGCGGCGGCATCCAGGCCCTGCACGGCCTGTGGCAGGGCTGGCTGCCGGACAGCCCCCTGGGCTACGGCCTGGGCCTGATCGGCAGCGTCACCCTCATTTCCGGCGCCATCGACCTGCCCTTCGCCTGGTACCGCCAGTTCGTGCTGGAGGAGCGCTTCGGCTTCAACCGCATGACCCCGGCCCTGTTCCTCACCGACCTGCTCAAAAGCACCCTGCTGGGCGCCGCCATCGGCGCCCCGGTGGTGCTGGCGGTGCTGTGGCTGATGGGCTCCATGGGCGAGAACTGGTGGCTCTACGTCTGGCTCTTCTGGTCCGGCTTCAATCTTTTGCTGCTGTTCATCTACCCGACCTGGATCGCCCCCCTCTTCAACAAGTTCGCGCCCCTGGAAGCGGGCGAGCTGAAATCCCGCATCGAGGCCCTGCTGGCCCGCTGCGGCTTTGCCGCCTCCGGCCTCTTCGTCATGGACGGCTCCAAACGCAGCGCCCACGGCAACGCCTATTTCACCGGCTTCGGCAAAAACAAGCGCATCGTCTTCTTCGATACCCTGCTCTCCCGCCTCTCCCCGGTGGAGGCCGAAGCGGTGCTGGCCCACGAGCTGGGCCATTTCAAGCGGCGCCACATCGTCAAGCGCATCGCCCTGCTCTTTGCCATGTCCCTGGGCTTCCTCTGGCTCCTCGGCCAGCTCATGGAAGCGCCCTGGTTCTATGCCGGTCTCGGCGTCTCGGCCCGGAACACTGCCCTGGCCCTGATCCTCTTCTTCATGGTGGCGCCGGTGTTCACCTTCCTGCTGACGCCCCTTTCCAGCCTGCTCTCCCGCCGCCACGAATACGAGGCCGACGCCTACGCGGTGGAGCACGCCGACGGCGAGCAGCTGGTGGCCGCCCTGGTCAAGCTGTACGAGGACAACGCCAGCACCCTGACCCCGGACCCGCTCCATTCCCTGTTCTACGATTCCCACCCGCCCGCCGCCCTGCGCATCGCTCACATCACCCGCCTGAGCCAGCGCCGGACCGGCGCCGGGGCAACCGCCTGAAGGAAAGCGCCATGCTTCTGGACGATCTGGCCCGCGACACCTGCCGTCACCTCTCCGGCCCCCAGCACCGGCTGGACGACGCCACGGTGGCCATGCTGCTGCCCCTGCTGCCCGGCTGGAGCCGGGAGGACGGCCATATCGCCAAGACTTTCCATTTCACCGGCTACGAGGCGGCCATGCTCTTCGCCAACGGCGTCGCCTGGCTGGCCCAACGGCAAAACCATCACCCGGAACTGCAAGTGAACTACAACACCGTGCGCGTCACCTACGGCACCCACGACGTGGGCGGCCTCTCCCGCAACGACTTCATCTGCGCCGCCAAGATCGAAGCGCTGGCGGCCCTATGAGCGAGCGCATCCCAGGTCAGGTGGTGGCCGCCCACGGCCGCCAGTACATGGTGGAACTGGCCAGCGGGGAAACCCTGCTGTGCTTCCCCCGGGGCAAGAAGAGCGACATCGCCTGCGGCGACCGGGTCGAGATCAGCCGTCCGGCCAAGGACCAGGGCGCCATCGAGGCCATCACGCCGCGTAGTTCCCTACTCTACCGCTCCAACGAATACCGGCAGAAGCTCATCGCCGCCAACGTCAGCCAGGTGCTGATCGTGGTGGCCACCGAGCCGGGCTTCAGCTTCGAGCTGGTCTGCCGCACCCTGGTGGCCACCCAGGACCAGGGCGTGGCCGCCCGCATCATCCTCAACAAGTGCGACCTGGCGGACAAGATCGCCCCGGCCCGCCAGGCCCTGGCCCCCTTCGTCGCCCTCGGCGTGCCGGTGCTGGAGCTTTCCGCCCTGCACGGGGCCGAGGCCCTGCGCCCGCTCCTGGCCGGCCACACCAGCCTGCTGGTGGGCCAGTCCGGCATGGGCAAATCGACCCTGGTGAACGCCCTCATTCCCGAAGCGCGCGCCGCCACCCGGGAAATTTCCGAAGCCCTGGATTCGGGCAAGCACACCACCACCCACGCCCGCCTCTATCACCTGGACCCGGCCAAGCCCGAAGCCGGCGACCTGATCGACTCCCCCGGCCTGCAGGATTTCGGCCTGCGGCACCTCTCCCGCAGCGACATCGAGCACGCCTTCGCCGAACTGGCGCCCCATCTGGGCCAATGCCGCTTCCGCGACTGCCGCCACGACCGGGAGCCGGACTGCGCCCTGCGCAGCGCCCTCGAAGCAGGCCAGATCGACCCGCGCCGCTGGGCCGTGTTCCGCACCCTGTACCAGGGCGCCAGCAGCTAGGCAGGCCAGGGGCCAGGCAGGACGGCCATCCCGGGCATGCCATGACGGAAAGGCAGGCGGGACGGGCGTCCTGGCGGTGGTATCGGTAGAATCCGGGCCCGCCGCCGAACCGCCGCCCCGGCCGGAAATCCCGCTTCAAACCGATCACCTCTCTTGCCGCCGCCAGCCCAACGGCCATTCATGGCCTTCCCCACCCTTTCCCCGGCGCCGTCGCCGATCCGTGGGATACTCGCCCCCTCTCTCACCGCCCATCGCCCATGACCAATCCCGCCGCCCCCGCCAGCCCCAAGCCCGGCCTGCATCCGCGCAACCGCCACGCCCACGGCTACGACTTCGCCACCCTGGCGGCCATCACGCCCGAGCTGGCCCGCTTTATCGTCACCACGCCCGCCGGCAGCCCCAGCATCGACTTCGCCAACCCGAAGGCGGTCAAGGCCCTCAACAAGGCCCTGCTGGAAGCGGACTATGGCGTTTCCGGCTGGGACATCCCCCCCGGCTACCTGTGTCCGCCCATCCCGGGCCGGGCCGACCTGCTGCACCACCTGGCCGACATGCTGGCGGAAGGCAACGAGGGCCGCATCCCCACCGGGGAGCGGGTGCGGGTGCTGGACATCGGCGTCGGCGCCAACGGCGTCTATCCCCTCATCGGCCACGCCGAATACGGCTGGCGTTTCGTCGGCGTCGATACGGAGCAGAAGTCCCTGGACAACGTGGCCCGCATCGTCGCCGCCAACGAGCACCTGGCCGGCGCCATCGAGCTGCGCCACCAGCCGGTGCCGGACAACATCTTCGTCGGCGTGCTGCGCTCCGGCGAGAAGTTCGACCTGACGCTGTGCAACCCGCCCTTCCACGCCTCCGCCGCCGACGCCCGCTTCGCCAGCGAGCGCAAGCAGAAGAACCTGGGCCAGACCCAGGGCAAGGGCGGCTCCAACTTCGGCGGCCAGGACAACGAGCTGTGGTATCCCGGCGGCGAACGGGCCTTCCTCACCCGCCTGATCGAGCAGAGCGCCGGCATCCCCAAGCGGGCCCTGTGGTTCTCCGCCCTCATCTCCAAGGCGGAAAACCTGCGCCATGTGGAAGCGGCCCTGGCCAAGGTCAAGCCCACCGCCAGCCGCATCATTGCCATGAGCCAGGGACAGAAGCAGAGCCGCCTGGCGGTGTGGAGCTTCGTCGGCCGGGCCGAGCGGCAGAAGTGGATGCTGGCCCGCTGGGGCTAAGGCAGCCGCGCCGGCAGCACGAAAAAAAAACGGGGCCCGCGGGCCCCGTTTTGCATGCGGCGATGGCCGCCGGCCTCAGGCCGCCTGGTGGGTGCGGAACTGCTGGCCGCTGCGGTTGAGGCCGCTGACGATGGCCTTGAGGGAAGCGGTGACGATGTTGCCGTCAATGCCGACGCCGTAGAACTCCCGGCCGTCGCAGGCCATCTCGACGAAGGCGCAGGCCCGGGCCTCGCCGCCGTCCTGGCTCGGCGCCATGGAGCGCTCCTCGTAGCTGCGCACCTGGACCTGCATGCCGGCGCCGCGCAGGGCGTGGATGGCGGCATCGATGGGGCCGTTGCCTTCGCCGCTGAGCAGGTGGGCGGTGCCGTCGATGTCCACCGAGAGACGGATGCCCTGGGCGCTGCCGTGCTCGAACAGGTGGTGCTCCCGGTAATGCACCGGCGCCACCGGTTCCAGGTAGGTACGGCAGAAGAGCTGCCAGATGTCGGCGGCGGTGAGTTCGCTGCCGTGGCTGTCGGCATACTGCTGGACCACCCCGGAAAACTCCACCTGCAGGCGGCGCGGCATGACCACGCCGTACTCCGTCTCCAGCAGGTAGGCGATGCCGCCCTTGCCCGACTGGCTATTCACCCGGATCACGGAATCATAGCTGCGGCCCACGTCGGCGGGATCGATGGGGAGGTAGGGAACGTTCCACGGCGCATCCGCCTTTTGAGCGGAAAAACCCTTCTTGATGGCGTCCTGGTGGGAGCCGGAGAAGGCCGTGAAGACGAGATCACCCACATAGGGATGGCGCGGGTGAATGGGCAACTGGTTGCAGTGTTCGACGGTACGGGCGACGGCGTTGATGTCGGAAAAGTCGAGGCCGGGATGGACGCCCTGGGTGTACATGTTGAGGGCCACGGTGACGATGTCCACATTGCCGGTGCGCTCGCCGTTGCCGAAGAGGCAGCCCTCGACCCGGTCGGCGCCGGCCATGAGGCCCAACTCGGCGGCGGCCACGGCGGTGCCCCGGTCGTTGTGGGGATGGAGGCTGAGGATGACGCTGTCGCGGCGGGCCAGGTGGCGGTGCATCCACTCGATCTGGTCGGCGTAGATGTTGGGCGTGGCCATTTCCACCGTGGTCGGCAGGTTGAGGATCACCTTGTTGTCCGGGGTGGCGCCCCAGGCGGCGGTGACGGCGTCGCACACTTCCAGGGCGAAATCGAGTTCGGTGGCGGTGAAGGTTTCCGGGCTGTACTCGAGCACCACCTCGGTTTCCGGCATCTCGGCGGCCAACTGCTTGATCAGGGTGACGGCTTCCACCGCCATGGCCACCACCTCGGCCTTGCTCATGCCGAAGACGAAGTCGCGGAAGGGCTGGGAGGTGGCGTTATAGACATGGACGATGGCCCGGGGGGCACCCTTGATGGACTCCATGGTGCGGCGGATGAGGTGTTCCCGGGCCTGGGTGAGCACCTCGATGGTCACGTCCTGGGGGATGTGGCCGTCTTCGATGAGGCTGCGCACGAAATTGAAGTCGGTCTGGGAAGCGGAGGGGAAAGCCACCTCGATTTCCTTGAAGCCCACCTGGCAGAGGGTCTTGAACATGCGCATCTTCTTCTCGACATTCATCGGCTCGAAGAGGGACTGGTTGCCGTCCCGCAGGTCCGTGCTCATCCACATCGGCGGGGTAGTGATGACCCGGCTGGGCCACTGGCGGTCGGCGAGCTGCACCGGGGCGAAAGGCCGATATTTGCTAGACGGGTTGGACAACATGGCGGGCTCCTGAATGAATCAAACGATGGAGCAATGTTAGAGAATCCGGCCCCGCAGGTGCTTGCGTTCTTCAGCCCGAAAATGACATTTACAGCAATTTAATTGCGATAAATCACCTATTGAACAATAATAATTTCACACATTCACAAACCCTGGGAATTTTATGGAAATCGACCGCTACGACCGCCAGATCTTGCAGCTGCTACAGGAGGACGGACGCATCAGCAACCAGGACCTGGCCGACCGCATCGGCCTCTCCCCCTCCCCCTGCCTGCGCCGGGTGCGGGCCCTGGAGGAGGCGGGCCTCATCACCGGCTACCGGGCCCAGCTGGACGCGAAAAAGCTGGGCCTGTCCCTGATGGCCCTGATCGGCATTTCCATGGACCAGCACACGCCGGAGCGCTTCACCAATTTCGAGGCGGCCATCGCCCAGGTGCCCGAAGTCCTGGAATGCCTGCTCATCACCGGCCAGCAGTCCGACTACCAGCTGAAGGTGGCGGTGCAGGACATGGACGCCTACCAGGAGCTGCTGCTCAACCGCATCAACCGCATCGCCGGGGTCACCGGCGTCCATACCAGCTTCGTCCTGCGCCGGGTCATCGACCGCAACACCCTGGCCGTGGCCGCCTGAGGCCCTAGCCCCGCCCGGGGCAAAAAAGAAGGGGCCCGAGGGCCCCTTCTTTTTTTATCAATGGCTGCGGCGGCTAGGCCGGTGCAGCCAGGGGCAGCACCGTCACCGCCACCTCCAGCTCGTGGGCGCCGCCGCCCAGGATGACGCCGCGCATGGGGGAAACGTCGCCGAAGTCCCGGCCCCAGGCCAGGGTGATGTGGCGACTGTCGGGAATGAGGTCGTTGGTGGGGTCCAGATCCACCCAGCCCAGGCCGGGACAGAACAGGGAAACCCAGGCGTGGGAGGCGTCGGCCCCGATCAGCCGGGGGCTGCCCGGGGGCGGCTCGGTGAGCAGGTAGCCGCTGACGTAACGGGCCGGCAGGCCGAGGGAGCGCAGGCAGGCCAGCATGAGGTGGGCGAAGTCCTGGCAGACGCCCCGCTTCCGGGCCAGCACCTCGGCCACCGGGGTGGCGACGCTGGTGGCCTGGGGGTCGAATTCGAACTCGGCATGGATGCGCCCCATGAGGTCCCGGGCCGCCGCCAGCAGGCCCCGGCCGGGGGTGAAGGACGGCGCCGCATAGGCGGCGAAGGCGGGCCCCAGACTGACGAAGGGAGAGGGAAAGGCGAACTGCACCGCCTCCAGCAGTTCCGCCGGCGGCGGCAGGGCGCCCCGGTACACCAGGGCCTGGCGCCAGCCTTCCCAGGGCTGGCCCGGGGGCAGTTCGCCGGCAAAGCGGGGCAGCACCTCGATCTCGGTCTCGGCCCGCACCGTGAGGCTGTCGTGGGGACCGTCGAAGGCCAGCTGGGTGACCGGATTGCCGAAGGCGTCCCAGCGCTCCAGGCGCAGGGACGGCAGGGGCTCCACCTCCAGCCGGTGTTCCCGTACCGTCTGCCAGGGCAGGGGCCGGGGCGTCAGGTGCAGCAGCTGCTGGGAGAGGGCCACCGGGGCGCCGTAGCGGTATTCGGTGGCGTGGGTGATGCGGTAGGCCGCCGCCAGGAGCGCCTCCAGGGCCGGAACAGGATCGTGCAAGGGCATGTTCAGGCCGCCACCGTCTGATGGCTGACGTCGCCCACGTGGGTGAAGTAGCGCATGGCCAGGCGGTCGGAAAGCTCCCGCACCGCCGCCGCCAGGGCCCACAGCACGGCCGCCAGGTCCTCGCAGGCATTGCAGCCGATGCAGTCGCCGCAGACGTCACCCTGGAAGCGGGAGAGGTCCACGCTGCGCAGGCGGGCCAACAGCAGTTCCAGGTCGTCGGTGAAGGGGGCGCCCGCCTCCCCGGCCCCGCCGCCCAGGGACTGTTGCAGGCGGCCCAGGTAGCGCCCCACCACCTGGGCCTGGAAGGCCACCGAGTGGGGGTTGTCCTCGTCCAGCACCAGGAGGTCGATCACCGGCAGCAGCTCGGGCTGGGAGAGGTAGCGGGAGCGGTAGGTGATGGTGCTGTCGGCCAGTTCCAGCAGCCACTCCAGGCCGCCCTGGCCCTGGGAGCGGTCCTTGCCCTCCAGGGCGAGGAAGCCGGCGATGGCCGAGGCCAGGAAGTGCAGCCGTTCCAGGCGGCGGCCCACCACGTGGAAGCGCCAGCCGTCGTCCCGGGTCATGTTGTCCATGGTGAAGCCGGCCAGGGAGGCACAGGAGAGCAGGGCCTGGTCGAGGCAGGCCAGGGTCTCGCCGGGCTCGGGCCGGCTTTCCTTGCTGGCCTGCATGTCGTGGTTGAGGCGGTTGATGGCGTGCCAGTGGTCCATGGAGAGGCGCTCCCGCACCTGGGTGGCGGACCATTGCAGGCGCTTCAGGCCCGCCGCCAGGCCGGTATCCCAGGCGTCGTCGAAGACCGCCCGGGTCAGCCGCTCGGCCAGGGTCGGGGGCGGGGCCGGCGGCCGGGCCGCCGCCTGTTCCCCGGCCTCGTCCCGGGGCGGCAGCAGGCCCATGGCCTCGCCCACCGCCAGGGCCGCGAACAGCTCCGGCCCCGGCTCGCCGCCGGCGTCGATGAGCCGGGTCAGGGCCACCCGCAGGAAGCGGCTGGTATGGTCGCAGCGCTCCGAATAGCGGCCCAGCCAGAAGAGGTTTTCCACCACCCGGGAAGAGAGGCTGCGACCGCCCCGCACCACGTCCCGGGCACCGATGGAGGGCTTGAGCAGGCTGAAGGTGGACACCGGCTCGTCGGACAGCACCCAGGCGTCCTTGGAGGCGCCGCCCCGCTGCATGGAAATGACCCGGGCACCGGCACCGCCGGCCACCCGGGCGAGGCCGCCGGGCATCACCTGGTAGCCCTGGGGCGTGGCCACGGCATAGACCCGCAGCCCCGCCGGCCGGGCCAGCAGGCGCCGCTCGTGGCTGCGGCTCCAGGTGGGGGCCTGGGACAGCTGCACCAGCTCCTGGGCCACGTAGGCCTGGGGCTCGGCCTGCAGGCGGGCCAGCAGCTGCTCCCGCTGGGCACCCTTCAGGTCGGCGCCGAAAATGGGGTCGAAGCGGCGACCGGGGAAGGCCGCCTTGATCACCAGCTGGTCCAGGTGTTCGCTGGTGTATTTGAGGGCCGGCGCCTCGCCGCACCACCAGGTGGCCACCGAGGGCATCTGCAGGGGTTCCCCCAGGAGGCGCTCGCAGATGGCCGGGAGGAAGCCCGGCAACGCCCCCGACTCCACCACGCCGCTGCCCAGGGCATTGGCCACCAGCACCCGGCCGGCCCGCACCGCCTGCAGCAGGCCGGGCACGCCGAGGGCGGAATCGCCGCGCAGCTCCAGGGGGTCGCAGAAGTCGTCGTCCTGGCGGCGCAGGATGGCGTGCACCCGTTTCAGGCCGGTGAGGGTCTTGAGGAAGACGGTCTCGCCCCGCACCGTCAGGTCGGGCCCTTCCACCAGGGGGAAGCCCAGGTAGCGGGCCAGGTAGGCGTGCTCGAAGTAGGTTTCGTTGTAGGGCCCGGGCGTGAGCAGCACGATCAGGGGCGGCTCGCCGCCCTCGCCGCTGTCCGGGGCGTAGTGGGCCAGGCTCTCCTGGACGCTGCGGAAGAAGCCGGCCAGATGCTCCACCTTCAGGTCGCGGAAGAGGTCGGGGAAGACCCGGGAGACGATCAGCCGGTTTTCCAGGGAATAGCCGGCGCCGGAGGGGGCCTGGGTGCGGTCGGCGATGGCCCACCAGCGGCCGTCCGGCGAGCGGGCCAGGTCCACGGCGTAGAAATGGAGGAAGGTGTCGCCGGGCTGGCGCACCTGGCGGCAGGGCCAGAGGAAGCCGCCGTGGCCGTACACCAGGGCCGGCGGCAGCAGGCCCGAGGCCAGCAGGTCCTGGGGGCCGTAGAGGTCGGCCAGGACGGCGTTGAGCAGGGTGGCGCGCTGGGCCACGGCGGCGGCGAGCTGGCGCCACTCGTCGGCGGGGATGATCAGCGGCAGGGGGTCCAGTTCCCAGGGCCGGTCGGTGCCCTTGGGGTCGGCATAGACGTTGTAGGTGACGCCGTTTTCCTGGATGCGCCGCTGCACGAAGGCCAGGCGGGCCCGCATCTGCTCCGGCGAGGCGGCGTCCAGGTGGGAAAAGAAGGCTTGCCAGTGGGGACGCACCGCGCCGCCGGCGGCGAGCATTTCGTCGTAGCGGCCGGCGGAATCGGGATAGATGGAGAGAAGGGTGCGCGCCATGGCGTTCCGCAAAAAAGCGCGGCGGGGAAAAGGGGCGCCGCGCTGGTGGTTTTTTCCAGGGAGGGACTAGGGCCGGCCCTGGCGGCGCAAGTCTAGCGTAAACGGGAATTCCGGGTTCTGCGGCGCCGCCGCCTGGCCCCGGCCCGCCAGGGGACCCGGAGTGTGGCCCATGGGGAAGAAGCGGGCCAGACGCCGGCTCTCGGCCTCGAAGGCATTGACCGGAAAAGCCTCGAAATTGCGCCCGCCCGGATGGGCCACGTGGTACTGGCAGCCGCCCAGGGAGCGGTCCATCCAGGTATCCACCAGGTCGAAGGTCAGGGGCGCATGGACGCCGATGGTGGGATGCAGGCAGGCGGCCGGCTGCCAGGCCCGGTAGCGCACCCCGGCGACGAACTCGCCGACGGTGCCGGTGGGCTGCAGGGGCACGGCATGGCCGTTGCAGGTAAGGCGGTAGCGGTCCGGCGGCAGGCCCGTGACCTTGACCTGGAGCCGCTCCACGGAGGAATCCACATAGCGCACGGTGCCGCCGGCGGCGCCCTCCTCGCCCATGACGTGCCAGGGCTCCAGGGCGTGGCGCAGCTCCACGGCGACGCCGCGTACGGCGAAGTCGCCGATGCGGGGGAAGCGGAATTCCAGGTGGGGCGCGAACCAGGCCGGGTCGAAGGCGTAGCCCGCCGCCTGCATTTCCGTCACCACGTCGGCGAAATCCTGGGCGATGAAGTGGGGCAGCATGAAGCGGTCGTGCAGCTCCGTGCCCCAGCGGGCCAGCCGCTCCGGGGCGTAGGGACGGGCCCAGAAGCGGGCCACCAGGGCCCGCAGCAGCAGTTGCTGGGTCAGGCTCATGCGGGCGTGGGGCGGCATCTCGAAGGCCCGCAGTTCCAGCAGGCCCAGGCGCCCCGTGGGGCCGTCGGGGGAGAACAGCTTGTCGATGCAGAACTCGGCCCGGTGGGTGTTGCCGGTGACGTCGATGAGCAGGTTGCGCAGCAGCCGGTCGGTGAGCCAGGGGGCGCCTCCCTCCCCCGGCGGCGGGAACTGGCGGAAGGCGGTCTCCAGCTCGTAGAGGCTGTCGTTGCGGGCCTCGTCCACCCGCGGTGCCTGGGAGGTGGGGCCGACGAAGAGGCCGGAGAAGAGGTAGGACAGGCTGGGGTGGTTGTGCCAGTAGGAGATGAGGCTGCGCAGCAGGTCGGGCCGGCGCAGGAAGGGGGAGTCGGCCGGCGTGGCGCCGCCGAGGACGAAGTGGTTGCCGCCGCCGGTGCCGGTGTGGCGGCCGTCGAGCATGAACTTCTCGGTCGAGAGGCGGGTTTCCCGGGCCGCCTCGTAGAGGTGGCTGGTGCGCTCCACCAGTTCGTCCCAGGATTTGGCCGGGTGGATGTTCACCTCGATCACCCCCGGGTCCGGCGTCACCCGGAACACTTCCAGGCGCGGGTCCCGGGGCGGCTCGTAGCCTTCGAACATGACCGGCAGGCCTTGGGCCTCGGCGGTGGCTTCCACCGCCGCCAGCACTTCCAGGTAGTCCTCCAGACAGCCCACGGGGGGCATGAAAATGTAGAGCACGCCGTTACGGGGCTCGGCGCACATGGCGGTGCGGGTGATCCAGGCGGCGGATTGGTGATGCCCCGGGGCCCGCTCCCCACTTGCTTCTCCAGGCAGGCCACCCGGAGAAGCGCTTGCTGCCTGCCTGCCAGGCATGACCTTCGTGGGAATGCCCGGCACCTGCCGCCGCAGTTCGGCGTGGCGGGCCAGGGGCGCCCGGGGCGCCGCCGGGTCCGGCGGATTGAGGTAGGGGTAGTCGGACTGGCTGACCCAGGGCTGGGAATCCAGGGGCAGGCGGTAGCCCACCGGAGAGTCGCCGGGGATCAGGTAGCAGCGCTCGCTGCGCAGGAACCAGGAACCGCTCTGCCAGCGGCCGGCGGCCGTCTTGCCCAGGGGCAGCACCTGGCCCACGGCCTGCTCCAGGCCCCGGGTGAACACCTTGGCCAGGCGCGCCCGCTCCAGGGGATCGTCGAGGCGGGCGTCGAAGGGATCCACGTTGGCCGGCAGGCGCCGCTCCCGCCACAGGTAGTAGAAGGCGTCCTCGTAGGCGGGGAACACATGCTTTTCCTCCAGGCCCAGGCGCCGCGCCACTTCGCCGAGGAAGGCGCCGGCCCGGGCGGCATCGACGCCGTAGTCCCGGGACTCGTCGGCGTACAGCTCGGGCCGCTGCCACAGGGGCTCGCCGTCCTGGCGCCAGTAGCAGTTGAGGGACCAGCGGGGCAGCTGTTCCCCCGGATACCACTTGCCCTGGCCGAAATGCATGAAGCCCCGGGGGGCGTACTTCTGCCGCAGGCGGTGGAACAGGTCGGCCGCCAGCAGGCGCTTTTTCGGCCCCAGGGCCTCGGTGTTCCACTCGGCCCCGTCCGGGTCGTCCATGGAGACGAAGGTGGGCTCGCCGCCCATGGTCAGGCGCACGTCCCGGGCCGCCAGGTCGCTGTCCACCGTCTGCCCCAGGGCTTCGATGCGGGACCACTGTTCCTCGCTGTAGGGCTTGGTCACCCGGGGCGCTTCCCAGATGCGGGTAACGCCCATGGTGTGGCCGAACTCGCATTCGCACGGCTCCAGGGCGCCGCTGATGGGCGCCGCCGAGGAAGGCTCGGGGGAGGCGGCCAGGGGAATGTGCCCCTCGCCGGCGAAGAGGCCGGAGGTGGGGTCCAGGCCGATCCAGCCGGCGCCGGGCAGGTACACCTCGCACCAGGCGTGCAGGTCGGTGAAATCGGCTGCGGGACCGGAGGGACCGTCCAGGGATTTGACGTCGGCGGTGAGCTGGATCAGGTAGCCGGAAACGAAGCGGGCCGCCAGGCCCAGGTGGCGCAGCAGCTGGCAGAGCAGCCAGGCCGAGTCACGGCAGGAACCGGAGCCCTTGGCCAGGGTCTCTTCCGGCGTCTGCACCCCGGGCTCGAGGCGGATCAGGTAGGAAATGTCCCGGGCCAGGCGGGCGTTGAGGGCCACCAGGAAATCCACGCTGCGGCACTTCTCCCGGGAGATGGAAGCCAGATAGGCCTGAAATTTCGGCGTCGCCGGCAGGGTGTACAGATAGGGTGCCAGTTCGTGCCGCTGCCAGGCCTCATAGGCGAAGGGCACCTCCTCCGCATAGGGTTCGAGGAAGAAGTCGAAGGGATTGATGACCGACATCTGGGCCACCAGATCCACCTCCACCCGGAACTCCCGGGTCTTCTCCGGGAAAACCAGGCGGGCCAGCCAGTTGGCCTGGGGGTCCTGCTGCCAGTTGATGAAGTGCTCTCCCGGCGTCACCTTGAGGGAATAGGAGAGGATGGGGGTGCGGCTGTGGGGCGCCGGACGCAGCCGGATCACCTGGGGCCCCAGGGCGATGGGCCGGTCGTAGCGGTAATGGGTGACGTGGTTCAGCGCGACGTGGATGGACACGGGGCGGCTCCGGGCGATGGGCGATAGCCGGATTTAGCAAGAGACGGGCCATGCCCCAGGACGGGTCACCCCCTGGAGAAGCGCATGGATACTGGGCCCCGGGCCGGCCGCCGGCCATCATCCGCACCATCCCGGAGCACATCTGCCCCTGGCGCACCAGGAACGGGAGCCCCAGCCCCCTGTTACAGCCCAGTTGCAGCATTTTCCCTGCGTGATAACCTCCCACCCTTCCGCATTTCAACCCAACACCCAGATGACCTCTCCCGCCTTCAGCACGCCCCGCGAATTCCTCGCCGAACTGAGCGAAAAATTCCAGGTTTTCCGCGACCACCTGCCCCTGGCCATCGGCATCAACCAGCAACTGGCCGCCCTGTATCCGGAAATCGACCCCAAGCTGCTGAAGGTGAGCCTGTTCCGCCACACCAACTCGGTCCGCTACCTGAAGAACATGGAGAAGGCCACCCAGCGCCACGACCTGCAGGGCAACGCCGCCGGCGAGGTGGCCGAGGAACACCGCCAGCACGCCGCCGAAGTGCTGAAGGAACGCTTCAAGAAACAGGCCGAACAACGCCGCGCCGAAGCCGCCGCCAAGAAGGCCGAAGAAGATGCCAAGAAGGCGGAAGCCCAGCGCGCCGCCAAGCTCACCGCCCTGGCCGAAAAATTCGGCCGCAAATAAACAGGAAAACCGCCATGGCCACCAAAGCCCCCGTCAAAGCCGCCACCGCCGCCAAGCCCGCCAGCAAGCCCGTCGCCAAAGCCGCCGTCAAACCGGCAGCGAAGCCCGCAGCCAAGCCCGTGGCCAAAGCTGCTGCCAAACCCGTGGCCAAGCCGGCAGCGAAGCCGGTCGTCGCCAAGCCGGCCGCCAGCACCAAGCCCGCCACCAAGCCCGTTGCTGCCGCCAAGCCGGCAACCAAAAGCGCCGCGCCCCAGCGCCTGCTGGGTGCCGCCGACCTGATGGGCGCCCTGGACCTGGCCGACGAGTTCTACGCCATCGCCTACAACATCGAGACCTCCCTGCTCAACGGCGGCGCCGTGCCGGGCCAGGACTACACCCGCCTGGACCTCTACCAGCTGGCCCAGCCCTTCGTCCTGGAACTGTTCAAGGGCAACGAGAAGTTCTCCTACGTCTATCCGGCGGTGGAAGTGAACAAGCCCTGAGCCGTTTCCCGGCCCAAGCAAAAGGCGCCCGCGGGCGCCTTTTTTGTTGCCTGCCGGCCCGCTCCCGGCCTTAGTCCCAGGCCGGGTCGGGCAGTTCGGCGAAGACCTGGCGCAGGCGTTCGCCCCATTGGGTGCGGATCTGGTTGAAGTAGGGATCGTCGGCGCCGATCTTGATCTGGTGGGTGACCTTGAAGTCCCCCCTCTCGTAGACCAGCAGATCCAGGGGCAGGCCCACGGAAAGGTTGGAGCGGATGGTGGAATCCATGGAGATGAGGGCACATTTGGAGGCCTCCTCCAGGCTGGTGGCCTTTTTCACCACCCGGTCGATGATGGGCTTGCCGTACTTGGATTCGCCGATCTGGAAATAGGGCGTGTCGTGGGTCGCCTCGATGAAGTTGCCGGCGGCGTAGATCTGGAACAGGCGCGGCTCCTCGCCGTGGATGTGGCCGCCGAGGATGAAGGCGGCGGCGAAATCGACGCCGAATTCCTTGAGGGCCGCCGCATCCCGCTGGTGCACCTCGCGCAGGGCGTCGCCCACCAGGCGCGCCGCCTCGAACAGGTTGGGGGCGTTGTAGAGATTGGGCTTGTCAGTGGCCGCCAGGTGCTCGTTCAGCACATTGACCACGGACTGGCTGATGGAGAGGTTGCCCGAGGTCATCAGCACCAGCATGCGCTCCCCCGGGCGCTCCCACACGGTCATCTTGCGGAAGGTGTTGATGTGGTCCACCCCGGCGTTGGTGCGGGAATCGGAAAGGAAGACCAGGCCGGCATCGAGCCGCATTGCCACGCAGTAAGTCATGTCGTCGTCGCTGTTTTTATGATGGTGAATAAAGGCCGGCGGCAGCTGCCGCCGGCGCCTCCCCGACTGGTGCGCCTCAGGCCGGCACCAGGAAGTCCTGGGAGATGCGGTTGCCCAGGTCGTAGATGTCGTCCATGAACTCGGTCAGGTACTCGTGCAGGCCATCCTCCAGCACGTCGTCGATGCGGCCGTAGTGCAGGCGCGAATGCAGCAGGCCGGCCCGGCGCAGGGTCTCGCTGGACTGGCGGTTGCCCACCAGGCCCAGCAGGTGATTCACCTTGTCCAGGCAGTGGTGCAGGGAACGGGGCATGTCCATGCGCAGGATCAGCAGCTCCGCCACCCGGGCCGGGGTGATGACGTCCCGGTACACCTTGCGGTACACCTCGAAGGCGGAAAGGGAGCGCAGCAGGGCGCCCCACTGGTAGAAGTCGGTGACGCCGCCCTCCTCCCCTTCACCGTTGGGCTGCAGGAAGTGGTATTTCACGTCCAGGATGCGGGCCGTGTTGTCGGCCCGCTCCAGGAGGCCACCCATGCGGATGAAGTGGGCCGCCTCGTCCTGCAGCAGGGTGCCGAAGGTGACGCCCCGGGTCAGGGCCGAGCGCAGCTTGACCCATTCGAAGAACTCGGTGATGCCGCCGGCCATGATCTGCTCGAAGCTCTGGGCCCGCAGGTCGATCCAGGCGGCGTTGATGGTCTCCCACATCTCCGTGGTGAGGGTGCCGCGCACGGCGTGGGCGTTTTCCCGGGCCGCCCGCAGGCAGCTGTAGATGGAGGAGAAGTTGCTTTCGTCCCGCACCATGAAGCGCAGCACGTTTTCCGCGCTGGGCTCGCCGTAGGCCTTGGCGAAGGGCTCTTCCAGGCTGTTGAGGACGATGATGGCGTTCCAGTTCTGGTTCGCCGCTTCCGGCGACTGGGGCACCAGGGACATCTGGTAGGTGACGTCCAGCAGGCGGGCCAGGTTCTCGGCCCGCTCGATGTAGCGGGCCATCCAGTAGAGGTGATCGGCGGTTCGGCTGAGCATGATGGTTTCCTAGTCTTTTTTAGCCACAGAGGACACAGAGATCACAGAGAACAAGCAGAAACGTTCCGGGTCCGCACGTTTCGCGGCAACACGCCGGCCGCAGCCACGGTCTTACCCTCTGTGTTCTCTGTGCCCTCTGTGGCAAGGTTTCTCATTCCAGCACCCAGGTGTCCTTGGTGCCGCCGCCCTGGGAGGAGTTCACCACCAGGGAGCCTTCCTGCAGGGCCACCCGGGTGAGGCCGCCGGGCACCATGGTCACTTCCTTGCCGGAGAGGACGAAGGGGCGCAGGTCGATGTGGCGTGGCGCCACCCCCGATTCGACGAAGGTGGGGCAGGTGGAGAGGGCCAGGGTGGGCTGGGCGATGTACTTTTCCGGGTTGGCGACAAGACGCCGGCGGAAGTCCTCGATCTCGGCCTGGGTGGAGGCCGGCCCCACCAGCATGCCGTAGCCGCCGGCGCCATGGACTTCCTTCACCACCAGTTCCGGCAGGTGGGCCAGGGTGTAGGCCAGGTCGTCGGGCTTGCGGCACATGTAGGTGGGCACGTTGTTGAGGATGGGCTCCTCCCCCAGGTAGAAGCGCACCATCTCCGGCACATAGGGGTAGATGGACTTGTCGTCGGCCACCCCGGTGCCCACCGCATTGGCCAGGGTCACCTTGCCGGCCCGGTAGGCCTGCAGGATGCCGGGCACGCCGAGCATGGAATCGGCACGGAAGACCTGCGGGTCGATGAAGTCGTCGTCGATGCGGCGGTAGATCACGTCCACCCGCTGGGGGCCCTGGGTGGTGCGCATGTAGACCGTGTCGTTATCGACGAAAAGGTCCCGCCCTTCCACCAGTTCCACCCCCATCTGCTGGGCCAGGAAGGTGTGCTCGAAGTAGGCGCTGTTGTAGGCCCCCGGAGTCAGCACCACCACCGTGGGATCGGAGACACCGTTGGGGGCGGAGGCCCGCAGGGTCTCCAGCAGCAGGTCCGGGTAATGCTCCACCGGGGCCACCTTGTGCTTGGAGAACAGCTCGGGGAAGAGCCGCATCATCATCTTGCGGTCTTCCAGCATGTAGGAGACGCCGGAGGGCACCCGCAGGTTGTCTTCCAGCACGTAGAACTCGCCGGCCCCGGCCCGCACCAGGTCCACGCCGGCGATGTGGGCATAGATGCCGGCCGGCACGTCCACCCCGCGCATGATGGGACGGAATTGGGCGTTGCCCTCCACCTGCTCCCGGGGAATGCGCCCGGCCTTGAGGATTTCCTGGTCGTGGTAGATGTCGTGGAGGAACAGGTTGAGAGCCTTGACCCGCTGCTTGAGGCCGGCCTTGAGGGCCTTCCACTCATCTGCCGGGATGACCCGGGGAATGATGTCGAAGGGGATCAGCCGCTCGGTGCCGGCCTCCTCGCCATAGACGGCGAAGGTGATGCCGACGCGGCGGAAGGCGATGTCGGCCTCGGCCCGCTTGCGGGCGATGCGTTCGTCAGGGGTTTCGGAAAGCCAGCGCCGGTAGGTCTGGTAGTGGGAGCGGACGGCGCCGTCGGCACCGTTCATTTCGTCGAAGAAGCTGGGCTTGTTCATGATGGTCGCGCCATGAGGAAGGGCGACAATCAAATAGCAGGGGTTGTGCCAGGATCATAATCGCTTGATCCTTAAAGGACTTCCGGGGAATTGGCGGAAGCGGCGCCAGAAAACGGTGCCACCATGCACCATGGGCAGAAGCGGGCGCACCAATTTGAAGCAGAAAAGTGTGATTTCCTTCACAGCATGGCTGGTGGCGGAAATATAATGCGCACTTCATGTTTCATATAGTTTGGACAATCCCATGCTTGATCAACTTTCCCTGCGTACCCGACTCCTGGCGGTGGTGCTGGTGGCGCTCCTGGGGGTCCTGGCACTGGCGGCCATCGCCGCCTTCAATACCCGCTCCCTCATGCTGGATGAGAGAAAGGGACAGATTCGCGCCATCACCCAGGGCGCCTACAACGTGGTCGCCTACTATCAAAGCCAGGAAGCCGCCGGCAACCTCAGCCGCGACGAGGCCCAGGCCCACGCCAAGGCGGCCGTGCGGCAGATCCGCTTCAACGGCCCCGACGGCAAGAGCGACTATTTCTACATCTGGACCCCCGACGGCATCAGCGTCATGCATGCCCTGAAGCCGGAATGGGAAGGCAAGCCCATGGGCGACCAGGTGAAGGACGGCAGCGGCAAGCTGATCATCCGGGAACTGGCAAGCCTGCTGCAGAACCAGGCCACCACCTACATGGACACCCAGTTCGTCAAGAAGGCGGGCGACCCCACCATGTATCCCAAGGTGCTCTACGCCCAGAAATTCCCGGCCTGGGACTGGATCATCGGCACCGGCGTCTATATCGACGAAGTGGACCGGGAGTTCCAGCAAACCCTGATCTACCAGGGCCTGCTGGCCCTGGTGGTGCTGGCCCTGATCGGCAGCATCTGCTACCTGGTGACCCGCAGCGTGCTCAAGCAGATCGGCGGCGAGCCGGCAGCCGCCACGGCCATCATGCAGCAGGTGGCCGGCGGCAACCTGCATGCGGCCATCGGCCAGACCCAGCCCGGCAGCCTGCTCCATGCCCTGAGCCAGATGGTGCTCTCCCTGCGCCAGATGCTCACCGAAATCCGCCAGGACGCGGAAACCCTGGCCAGCAACTCCCAGGCGATCAGCTCCGCCTCCAGCCAGCTGGCCGACACCACCGGTGCCCAGGCCGATGCCACCTCCTCCATGGCCGCCGCCATTGAACAGCTGACGGTCAGTTCCAGCCACATTTCCGACAGCGCCGAGGAGACCCAGGGGGATTCCCACAAAGCCGTGGATCTCTCCAAACAGGGCCGGGAACGGGCAGAGCAGGCCGCCGAGGCCATGCAGCGCATCGCCGCCACGGTATCCGAAGGTTCCACCCGCATCCGCACCCTGGATCAGCAGGCCAACCAGATTTCCTCCATTGCCGGCGTGATCAAGGACATCGCCGGGCAAACCAATCTGCTGGCCCTCAACGCCGCCATCGAGGCGGCCCGGGCCGGCGAGGCGGGCCGTGGTTTCGCCGTGGTGGCCGACGAGGTGCGCAAGCTGGCGGAACGGACGTCCTCCGCCACCATCGAAATCGAGCAGATGATCGCCAGCATCCAGAGCGAGACCAACAACGCGGTGCAGTCCATGGACGACGCCCTGCCCCAGGTGGAACAGGGGGTCAGCCTGGCCCAGGCGGCGGCCGAATCCCTGGCCAATATCGAGGCCGGCGCCCTGCGCACCCTGGAGCACATCCAGGAAGTAGCCAATGCCATCCGCGAACAGAGCGCCGCCAGCACCTCCATCGCCCAGCGCGTCGAAGCCATTGCCCAGACGGTGGAAGAAACCAGCACCACCATGAACAACACCATGACCTCTGCCCAGGATCTGGAGCGGGTGGCCCACAACCTGAAGGGCCTGGTGAACCGCTTCCAGACCTGAGGCCGGCAACGCCCAATGAAAAAAGCCCGGAGCTTCGGCCCCGGGCTTTTTTTGTGGACCTCGTCGACCGGCTTAGCGCCCGGGCTGGAACTGGAAGTAGGCGATGAGGTTGCGCAGTTCGCCGGCGGTGGCCAGCAGCTGTTGCACATTGCGCTCCGCCTCGCCGATGGCGGCGGCGTTTTCCTCGATCAGGGCGGCAATCTCGGAGACGCTCATGGCCACGTCCTGGCTGGCCTGGGACTGCTGCACCGTGGCCTGGGCGATGTGGCGCGCCATCTCGTCGATGTGCTGCCCGTCCTGGACCACTTCGGCCAGGCTGACCCCGGTCTCGCCCATGGCCTCGTCGTTGTGCCCCACCTGGGCGCCGGCGGATTCGATGCTGCCGACGGCGCTTTCGGTGATCTTCTGGATCTCCGTCACCATTTCGGCGATTTCGGCAGTCTGCAGGCGGGTGCGTTCGGCCAGCTTGCGCACCTCGTCGGCCACCACGGCGAAACCGCGCCCCGCCTCGCCGGCCCGGGCCGCCTCGATGGCGGCGTTGAGGGCGATGAGGTTGGTCTGGTCGGCGATCTCCTGGATGCCCTGGGTCACCACCCCGATACGGTTGAGGGACTGGAACAGGGTGGCCATGGTGTTGGAGGCGGTATCCACCGCCGAAACCACGGCCCGGGAGGCCTCCCGGCCCTGGATCATGCGCCGCTCCACCCCGGCGATGCGCTCCCGGGTAGTGCCCACGGCGCTGGCCGTCTCCTGGGCATCGGCCGAGACCTGTTCCACCGTGGCGCTCATCTCTTCCATGGAGGCGGCGATGCGGCTCACCGAGTCGGACTGGGACTCGGACTGGGAGGAGACGCTGGACATCTCCAGGTTGAGCTGGGTGGTGTTGCCGCTGACCCGGTTCGCCGCTTCGGCAATCTCCGCCAGCATGACCTTGAGGTGAGCCTGGGTGGTGAGCAGGGAATCCTGCAGCTTGCCCACCTCGTCCAGACGGTCGTGCCACAGATCTTCCGACAGGTCGCCCTGGGCTACCCGGTCCAGGCTGCTGTTGGTGGCATCGATGGCGCGGAAGATACCCTGCTGCAGGCCGATCTGCACCGCGCCAGCAACCAGGCCGGTGAGACTCAGTATCTGCACCAGGGCGACGATGCTGTCGGCGGAAAAGCCGATGCCGCTGCCGAACCAGACGCCGATGCCGGTCAGCAACTGGGCCGCCATGACGAACAGGGTGAGGCCGGCCATCTTCTTGCGCAGGCTGACCTTGCGCCAGCCGCCCGGCCGGGGAATGGCGCCGCCCCCCTTGCCCAGCTTGGCGTAAAGAGCCTCGGCAGACTGCACCTGGGCCCGGGAGGGCTCGGTGCGCACCGACATGTAGCCGATGGTCTGACCCTTCTGCCGCACCGGCACCACCAGGGCATCGACCCAGTAATGGTCGCCGTTCTTGCAGCGGTTCTTGACGATGCCGCGCCAGGGGCGCCCTTCCTTCACCGAGATCCACAGGTCGGCAAAGGCGGCCGGCGGCATGTCCGGGTGGCGCACCAGATTGTGGTTCTTGCCGATCAGTTCATCCCGGGTGAAGCCGCTCAGCTCGACGAAGGTGTCGTTGGCGTAGGTGATGATCCCCTTCAGATCGGTTTTCGAAACGATGTACTTGCCCTTGATGAAGGGCACTTCAACTTGTGTGACGGGAAGATTGTTTTTCATGTTTCCCTACTACTCCCTGAGAGCCACTCTCATTTGGATGGCCTCGCGATGTTATCTCAACTTCATTACATTTGCCCTTAGCATGAATCACAGATCGTGCCCGGTAGACGAAAAAAAGCCCGACGGGATGGCTCCCGTCGGGCTTTTCAGCCTAAGCCGTTGTTTTAGATGCGTTCGTAGATGGTGGTGATACCCTGGCCGCCGCCGATGCACATGGTCGCCATGCCGTAACGGGCACCGGTACGCTGCATTTCATGCAACAACTTGGTGACAATGACGCCGCCGGTTGCACCAACCGGGTGCCCCAGGGCAATGGCGCCGCCATTGACGTTGGTCTTGGCGGGGTCCAGGCCCAGGCCCTTGGCCACGGCCAGGGACTGGGCGGCAAAGGCTTCGTTGGACTCGACCAGGTCGATCTGGTCCAGGGTCAGGCCGGCCTTCTGCAGGGCCAGCTTGGAGGACGGGATCGGACCTTCGCCCATGATTTCGTTGGGCACGCCGGCGATGGCGTAGGACACCAGGCGGGCGATGGGCTTGTGACCTGCAGCGGCGGCCTTGGCGGCATCGGCCAGCACCAGGAAGGCAGCGGCGTCATTGATGCCGGAAGCGTTGCCGGCGGTGACGGAACCGTCCTTCTTGAAGGCGGCCTTCATCTTGGCCAGGGCCTCCATGGTGGTGGCGCGGGGATGCTCGTCGGTATCGAAGACCACGTCGCCCTTCTTGGTCTGGAAGGTGATGGGCACGATCTGGCTCTTGAAGCGGCCTTCGGCGATGGCCTTGGCGGCGCGGTTCTGGGATTCCAGGGCGAAGGCGTCCTGCTCTTCCCGGGTCAGGCCCCACTTGGTCACCAGATTTTCGGCGGTGATGCCCATGTGGCCGACGCCGAAGGGGTCGGTGAGGACGGAGACCATGGCGTCGATGGCCTTGGTGTCGCCCATGCGGGCGCCGGAGCGCAGGGCCGGCAGCAGGTAGGCGCCGCGGGACATGACTTCGACGCCGCCGCCGATGGCGTAGTCGGCGTCACCCAGCATGATGGCCTGGGCGGAGGAGACGATGGCCTGCATGGCGGAACCGCACAGGCGGTTCACGGCGAAGGCCACGGAATCCATGGACATGCCGCCCTGGATGGTGGCCAGGCGGGCGACGTAGGCGTAGCGGGTTTCGGTGGGGATACAGTTGCCGACGGTGGCAAAGGTCACGGCCTTGGGGTCCACACCGGCACGGGCAATGGCTTCCTTGACGACCAGACCACCCAGCTCGGCGGGCTCCATGCCAGCCAGGGAACCGCCAAAACCACCCACAGCGGAACGAACGGCGGACAGAACTACGATTTCCTTGCTCATGAGCATCTCCTTGTTATAACTGACTTATCAACCCACCCAAGTGGCGAGCCCGATCAACAGCAACAGCAACAGCCACAGCACCAGGGCCCGCCAAACCAGGCCCACCGTGCTCTGCATGAAATCCACATCGGCTTCTTCGCCGACCCCCAGTTCGGCCCGGTCGGTGACCTCACCGCCTTCCACCAGGGGCTGGCCGAGACGCACGCCGAGGGCACCGGCACCGCTGGACAGCACGATGCCCAACTCGTGGTCAGCCCACTGGCCGGCCTGGGTGCGCCAGCAATAGACCGCATCCTCAAAATCGCCGACCACGGCGAAGGCGGCAGCGGTGGCCCGCAGGGGCAGCCAGTCGATGATGGCAAAGATTTGTTGCGAAAATTTGCCAAAGTCGCCGAATTCTTCATCCTGCCGCTGGCCCCAGCGCTCGGCCAGAATGCCGGCGAGGCGGTACAGCACCGCACCGCAGGGACCGGGAAGCAGGACGAAACAGAGGATCACCGCAAAAACATGGCGATGGGAAGCGGCCAGGGCCTCCTCGATGGCCAGGCGGGCCACCTCGCTGGACGACAGCCCTTCGGCGGAACGGCCCCGCCATTCGGCCAGAAGCTGTCGGGCCCGGGGCACGTCGCCCATGCGCAGGGCCAGGTGAATGTCGGTGAAATGGTGGCTGAACTGGCGGAAGCCCATGGTCAGATACAGCACCAGGACGTTCCAGGCCCACCCCAGCAGCGGCGTCACAGCGCAGAGCAGGTAATAGATGCCGGCCGCCAGCAGCACCGGCGGCAGCACGGCGGCCAGCCAGGCGATCAGGCCATGCCGCGAGTCGCCGGCGTTGAGGCGCGACTCCAGGAAGTCGGCATAGCGACCCACCGGTTCCAGCAAAAGGCGATTGGGTAGCGGCCGGAACTGTTCGAGGAACAGGGCCGCGATCAGGGAAAAAAGGCTCATCCCGAACTTGAGGCGCGATGTTGATCGGAAGCAGGGAGCCGCCTGGCAGGTGGCTCGGCGCGGAAACCACGCAACCGCCAAATGCTTTGCCAGCGCCCCTGTCGGAGAAGGTCCAAGATAACACATTTCGCCCCGGCCTGCAGATGACAGCCGGGAGCGGCAGGCATCCTACAGCGGTGTCGCCGGGTAGCCGAGACGGTCGGCCAGGGAGACGATCATGCCGGCGGTGGCGCCCCAGATGAAGTAGTCGCCATAGGGCATGGCGAAATAGTGGCGCAGCCGCCCCCGCCACTCCCGGGAGTGGCGCTGGCGATTGGCCGGGTCCAAGAGGAAGGCCAGGGGTACTTCGAAAACTTCGGCCACCTCGAAGGGGTCGGGCCGCAGGGTGAAGGGCGGGCGCACCAGGCCCACCACCGGGGTGACGCGAAAGCCAGTGCTGGTGCGGTACTCCGGCAGGTAGCCGAGCACTTCCACCAGCTCCGGGGACATGCCGATCTCTTCCTCGGTCTCCCGCAGGGCGGTGTGGATGGGGGACTGGTCCACCTCCTCCACCCGGCCGCCGGGAAAGCTGACCTGGCCGCCATGGTCCCGCAGGTGGGAGGTGCGCTGGGTCAGCAGCACCGTGGGATGGCTCTCCCGCAGCACGATGGGAAAGAGGACAGCAGCCGGCGTCAGGGTTTCGTTGCCGATGCCGTCTTCCAGGATCGGCGGGGCCGCCAGGGGTTCGGCGGAAAGGCTGGCACGGAGGCGCTCCAGGTCCACCACGCCGGCCGGACCGTCAATGGGTTTCAGCACCGCTTTCCTCGATCTCGGCACTGACGGCCTGCAGGGCGTCCTGCAGGGTTTCTTCCGGCAGGCGGTTGATGTGGGTTGCCACCAGATCGGCGGCCTCCACGGCGCCGACCGGCAGGCGCTTGCTGTCCAGGCCGGCGATGAGGCTGGCGGCGGCACCGACGATCTGCAGCAGCAAGTGACGCTCGCCCATGAGCAGTTCCAGTTCTTCGCGCAACAGGGCGATTTCCTGATCACGTTGGGGCATTGGGGGTTCCTCCAGGGGGAATCAATAACGTTTTTTTAGAATCATGCGCTGCCCGTCCCGCTGCATTTCCATGCGGTTGAGAAAACTCATGCCGAGCAGGGCGATGGGCATGTCACTCTCGTGCACCAGGCCATCCACATCGGTCAGGGTGACGTCACCGATGCGCACGGTGGACAGAAGTACCTTATACACCCGCGCCGTGCCGTTGGCTGTCTGGGTATAACCGACCTGGGCATTACGCAGGTCGAGGCCCAGACGGCGGGCATCGGACGCGCCGATGGAAACCATGGTAGCACCCGTGTCCACCAGGAAGCGGATGGTGCCGCCGTTGATGTTGCCGGTGGCGTAGAAATGGCCGCTGGCATCGGAAGACAGGGTCAGGGTGGGGGTGCGGTCGGAAGATTGCTGGGAGACGACGCTCTGGCCCACCCGCAGGGTGCGCCGCTTGCCGTCCACCTCGATGATGGCGGCACCGTCCTCCACCGCCACCAGCTTCACGCCCTGCTCCGTCTTCTGGCCCACGGCCACGCCCTTGGGCGGGGCGCCGTCGATGACCAGCAGGGCCTTGTTGGGGAAGACGCCGGCAATGCCGACTTCGACAGCCTGCAGGGGCGATGCCAGCAAAAGACATAGGCATGACAGCCAGCCCAGACTAGAATGCCCCGTCGCCATCCTTCCGCCCCATTTCCCTGCCATGCGTCCCGTTGCCATTTTTCGCCATACTCCGACAGAAGGTCCGGGCTATTTTGCCACATTCCTGGAAGGCCACGGCATCGCCTGGGAGCTGATCCCCGTGGATGCCGGCGCCCCCGTGCCGGCCTCGCCGGAGGCCTATGCCGGCCTCTGTTTCATGGGTGGCCCCATGAGTGTGAACGACCCCCTGCCGTGGATCGACCATACCTGTGCCCTGATCCGCAGCGCCGTCGCTGCCGGCATCCCGGTGCTGGGGCACTGCCTCGGCGGCCAGCTCATGGCCAAAGCCCTGGGCGGCCGGGTGACGCCTAATCCAATCAAGGAAATCGGCTGGGGCACAGCCCGCATCGAGGAGGGTGAAATTCCCGGCCACTGGTTCAACGGCCTGGGGGGCGAAGTCACCGTTTTCCAGTGGCACGGCGAAACATTCTCCCTGCCGCCCCAGGCCGTGCGCCTGCTCACCAACGATTTCTGCGCCAACCAGATGTTCGCCCTGGGGCCCCACCTGGCCATGCAGTGCCATGTGGAAATGACGCCGGAGCTGATCGCCACCTGGAGCAGCGACTGGGCGGACGAAGCCCGGGCCGCCGCCCGGCATCCTGCCGGCCAGACGCCCGAGCAGATGGTGGCCGAAATCGAATGGCGCCTGCCCGCCATGCGGCAGCTGGCCGACCGTCTGTACGGGGCCTGGATCGCCAACCTGCGCCGCTGACAGGACTACGGCAAAAGAAAACGGCGCCCGCGGGCGCCATTTTTCATGCAGGCGGAGAACGCCGGTTCAGTCGCGGAAATTGCCGTACTTGATGGGGAAGTCGGTAATGGACTTCTTCACCAGGGCAATGGCTTCCTGCAGCACATCGCGCTTGGCGCCGGTGACGCGCACCGTGTCGCCCTGGATGGCGGCCTGCACCTTGAGCTTGGAGTCCTTCACCAGCTTGACGATCTTCTTCGCCAGCTCGCTCTCGATGCCGATCTTGATCTTCAGGTCCTGCTTCACCTTGTCGCCGGAGACCTTCTGCACGGCCTGCTGGTCCAGACGCTTGACGCAGTCCGGCTCCTTCTTTTCCATTTCGGGAAAGAGGATGGTCTTGATCTGGTCGAGCTGGAAGTCGGAGTCGCCGTAGACCGTGATGACCTTGTCCTTCTCGTTGAGCTCCACCTTGGCGGTGGTGCCCTTGAAGTCGTGGCGGCCGACGATCTTCTTGCCGGTGGCATCGACGGCGTTCTTCAGCGCCACCATGTCCACTTCAGAGGAAAAATCGAAAGACGGCATGACGATCCTCGCTTAACCGAAGTAGCAGACGTAGTGGTAGGGCTCGCCGGTCACTTCGATGTCGAAGCTGGAATTGCCCGGCACGTTGAAGGACTCACCGGCACCGGAGGTCTTCCATTCCGTCTCGCCCTTGAGGCGATAGCGGCAGGCACCGGCCACGGTTTCCATGACTTCGGGAGCGCCGGTGTTGAAGGTCAGGCTGGCGGGCAGGATCACGCCCACGGTCTTCTTGGAGCCGTCGGCAAAAATCACGGTGTGGCTGACGCACTTGCCGTCGAAGTAGACGTTGGCGGCCTTGACCACGGAAACATTATCGAATTGAGACATCAGATTCCCCACAATTTCTGGATGAAGGTCTTGGAGATGAAGCCGAGCATCCCCAGAGACAGCACGAAAAACAGGACGAAGGTACCGACCTTGCCGGCCTTGGACTTGTAGGCCAGCTCGCCGATGATGAACAGCATGTAGAGGATGAAAGCCCCGATCCCGAAAGTGACGCCGAATTCGGAGATCTGGGCTTCCGTAAAGCCGAAGAGGGTGCTTTCCACCAAACCCTCCGCTTAACCCTTGCGTGCCTTGAGGTTGGCGGCGATGCGCATGCGCAGGGCGTTGAGCTTGATGAAGCCGCCCGCATCCTTCTGGTCGTAGGCGCCGGCATCGTCCTCGAAGGTGGCGATGGTCGGGTCGAACAGGGAGTCGGTCTTGGAATCGCGGCCGACCACGATGACGTTGCCCTTGTACAGCTTGAGACGAACGGTACCGTTCACGGTCTGCTGGGTGTGGTCGATCAGGGTCTGCAGGGCCTTGCGCTCGGGCGCCCACCAGTAGCCGTTGTACACCAGGCTGGCGTAGCGGGGCATGAGGTCGTCCTTGAGGTGGGCGACTTCCCGGTCCAGGGTGATGGATTCGATGGCGCGGTGGGCGCGCAGCAGGATGGTGCCCCCCGGGGTTTCATAGCAGCCGCGGGACTTCATGCCGACGTAGCGGTTTTCCACCAGGTCCAGGCGGCCGATGCCGTGCTTGCCGCCCAGCTCGTTGAGCTTGGCCAGCAGTTCGTGGGCCTTCATGTTCTGGCCGTTGATGGCCACCAGGTCGCCCTGGACGAATTCCAGATCCAGGTATTCGGCGGCATCGGGAGCGTTCTCCGGGGAGACGGTCCAGCGCCACATGTCTTCCTCGGCCTCGGCGGCGGGGTTCTCCAGGTGACGGCCTTCGTAGGAGATGTGCAGCAGGTTGGCGTCCATGGAGTAGGGAGAACCGCCCTGCTTGTGCTTCATTTCCACAGGGATGCCGTGCTGCTCGGCATAGGCCAGCAGCTTCTCGCGGGACAGCAGGTCCCATTCGCGCCAGGGGGCGATGACCTTGACGCCGGGCTTGAGGGCGTAGGCGCCCAGCTCGAAGCGCACCTGGTCGTTGCCCTTGCCGGTGGCGCCGTGGGAGATGGCATCGGCACCGGTCAGGTTGGTGATCTCGATCAGGCGCTTGGCGATCAGGGGGCGGGCGATGGAGGTGCCCAGCAGGTACTCGCCTTCATAGACGGTGTTGGCGCGGAACATGGGGAAGACGAAGTCGCGCACGAACTCTTCGCGCAGGTCGTCGATGAAAATGTTCTCGGGCTTGATGCCGAACTTCAGGGCCTTGGTGCGGGCCGGTTCCAGTTCCTCGCCCTGGCCCAGGTCGGCGGTGAAGGTCACCACTTCGCACTGGTAGGTATCCTGCAGCCACTTGAGGATGACGGAGGTGTCGAGGCCGCCGGAGTAGGCGAGAACCACTTTCTTGATGTCGCTCATGATGCTTCCCTGCAAAGATTAAGAATTGACGCGGCCCAGGAGCAGATACTCCATCAGGGCCTTCTGGGTGTGCAGCCGGTTCTCCGCCTCATCCCAGACTGCGGACTGGGGACCGTCGATCACTTCGGCGGTCACTTCCTCGCCACGGTGGGCCGGCAGGCAATGGAGGAAAATGGCGTCGGACTTGGCGATACGCATCATGTCGCCGTCGACCTGCCAATCGGCGAAGTCCTTCAGGCGTTCCTCGTTTTCAGCTTCGAAGCCCATGGAGGTCCACACGTCGGTGGTGACGATGTCGGCCCCCTTGGCCGCTTCCATGGGATCGCTAAATTGCTCGAAATTGGCGGTGCCATAGAGGCCCGCCCGTTCCGCCTCCACCTCATAGCCCGGGGGCGTGGAGACGTGGACGTTGAAGTCCAGCACTTCGGCCGCCTGCAGCCAGGTGTTGCAGACGTTGTTGGAATCGCCGATCCAGGCCACGGTCTTGCCCTGGATGGGGCCCCGGTGCTCGATGTAGGTGAAGATGTCGGCCATGATCTGGCACGGGTGGTATTCGTTGGTCAGGCCGTTGATCACCGGCACCCGGGAGTTGGCAGCGAAGCGCTCGATGATCTCCTGCTCGAAGGTGCGGATCATGACGATGTCGCTCATACGGGAGATGACCTGGGCCGCATCTTCCACCGGTTCGCCGCGGCCCAGCTGGGAATCGCGGGTGTTGAGGTAGATGGCGGAACCGCCCAGCTGCTGCATGCCGGCCTCGAAGGAGAGGCGGGTACGGGTGCTGGCCTTCTCGAAAATCATCACCAGGGTGCGATCGGTCAGGGGCCAGTACTGCTTGTAGTTCTTGAACTGGTCCTTGATCCAGCGGGTGCGCGCGAACAGGTAGTCGAACTCTTCCCGGGTGAAATCCTTGAACTGCAGAAAATGCTTGATTGACGACATAGTGGTCTCCCCTCCCCGACTGCCTCAGGCCGTCAGGAACTCCTTGATCAGGGCGGCCAGGCGCTGCACCAGCTCCTGGGTATCCGCCGCGCTGAAAGTCAATGCAGGCAACAGGCGCACCACCTTCTCGGCGGTGACGTTGATCAGCAGGCCGGCCTCCAGGCCCTTGGCCACCAGTTCACCGCAGGGACGGTCCAGCTCGATGCCCAGCATCAGGCCCTTGCCGCGAATCTCCACCAGGCCGCCGACACCGGCCAGGGCTTCACTGAGCCCGCGACGGATGGCCTCGCCCTGGGCCACGGCGTTTTCCCGCAGCTTTTCTTCCTCGATGCAGGCGATGGTGGTCAGGGCCGCGGCACAGGCCAGCGGATTGCCGCCGAAGGTGGAGCCGTGGTTGCCCGGCTTGAACAGACCGGCAGCCTTGCCGGCGGTCATGCAGGCGCCGATGGGCACACCGGAGCCCAGGCCTTTGGCCAGGGTGGCCACGTCGGGCAGGATGCCGGCGTGCTGGAAGCCGAACCAGGTGCCGGTACGGCCCATGCCGCACTGCACTTCGTCGCACATCAGCAGCCAGTCCTTCTCGTCGCACAAACTGCGCAGGCCACGCTGGAATTCGGGGTCAGCCACATGGATGCCGCCTTCGCCCTGCACCATTTCCAGCAGCACGGCCACCACATTCGGATTCAGCTCGGCGGCGGCGCGGATGGCGTCCAGGTCGTTGTACGGCACCCGCACGAAACCGGAGACCAGGGGCTCGAAGCCGGCCTGGGCCTTGCGGTTGCCGGTGGCCGACAGGGTCGCCAGGGTGCGGCCGTGAAAGGCCTTTTCCATGACGATGATGACCGGCGCATCGACGCCCTTCTGATGGCCGAAGAAGCGGGCCAGCTTGATGGCGGCCTCGTTGGCTTCGCAACCGGAGTTGCAGAAAAAGACCTCTTCCATGCGGGAAAGCCCGGCCAGACGATCGGCAAGCTCCTCCTGCAGGGGAATCCGGTATAGATTGGAGGTGTGCAGCACCCGAGCCGCCTGGCTGGCGATGGCATTGACCAGCTTGGGATGGTTGTGACCCAGGGTATTGACGGCGATGCCGGACAGGGCGTCCAGATAACACTTGCCGTCGGTATCGTAGATCCGGTTCCCCTCGCCATGGCTGAAAGCCACCGGCAGGCGGGCGTAGGTATTCATCAGGTGGGGCATGACCTTGCCTTGAAGTGACGGGCGAGGGGCGCGAGAATGACAAACGGCGGCCAGTGCCGCCGCCGTGGCGCCCCCGTACCCGGTGCTGTGCTGTAGTGAAAAGCCCAGAAATACGGGGTTGCTAAAGGTTGAATACTAAGCGAAAAACGCCGCCTTGTATAGGCGACACCCGGCCCGAGAGTGCCGTAAAACCTAGACCGAACAGGACTCCAACATGCCCCGGCTGGCGATCTTCAACCAGAAAGGCGGCGTCGGCAAGACGACCACCACCCTCAACCTTGCCGCCGCCAGCATCCGCCACAACCGCCCGCCCCTGCTCCTGGACCTGGACCCCCAGGGACACCTCTCCAGCATCCACGGCGGCGCCCCCAACCAGGTGGAGCACACCCTCTATTCCTTCTACCAGGACAACCGCCCCCTGGGCGACCTGGAACAGCCCTGGCCGGAGATCGGCACCCTGATCCCCTCGCACCAGCAGCTGATCAAGGTGGACTCCATCTACGGCAAGGGCCCCACCATCCTCAACAAGCTGCGCCTGGGGCTCAACCACCTGGAAGAGAGCAAGGGCGAACGGGTCACCCTGATCGACTGCTGCCCCTACGTGGGCGTCCTGGCCCTCAACGCCATCTTTGCCGTGGAACGGGTGCTGATCCCCGTCTCCACCGACTTCCTCTCGCTCCAGGCCGCCTTCCACATGGCCCGCACCCTGGACATCCTGGAGCCGGTGCTGAAGCGGCGCGTGGCGCGGCGCTACGTGCTCACCCGTTTCGACAGGCGCCGACGCATGAGCGAGGACATCCGCCAGCGCCTCTGCGCCGCCTTCGGCGACGAGGTCTGCCGCACCGCCATCTCCGAGAACGTGGCGGTCGCCGAAAGCCCCTCCCTCAACCAGGACGTGTTCACCCACTCCTTTGCCAGCAACGGCGCCCAGGACTACCTGGCCCTGCATGACGAACTGCGGGGCAGCGACTTCCTCTGAAATGCAAAAGGGCGCCGCAGCGCCCCTCGTTACCGGAATACCGTCCGCTCAACCGGACAGCAAATCCACCACCTCCTCGAAGCTGGCCCCGGCCCGGCCGGTCACCGCCAGACGGCGGGCCTCCAGCACCTCGCAGTCCCGGTACATCTGGCGCAGCTTGCGCTGGGCTTCACCCTCATCGCGTCCCTGAATGGTCAGATGATCCACCACCGCACCGGTACGGGTGCGGATGCGGAAACTGAACTTGGTGAAAAAGACGGGCGTCACGACGACCCCCTTTAATTCAATGGGATGGGATGCAGTATATGCACAGACATTTAACTATGCAACGCACCACCATAATTTCATTGAACATTCTCGAAAGCAAAACCTGCCGACACCCGCTCCCGGGAAAATCCGCCCGCCGCCAGCGACGACGAATGCGGCATTTCTGCTAGAATGCTTGGCGGCGCACGGAGGAGCCTCCCCGCCGATGCAGTCGGACATCATCCCGACATCCACACCACCCCGACCGGCACCCACAAGGCACCGGCGAGTCGATAAGAATACGTGGAGACATGACAACAGACGCAGCCCCCAACTTCATCATTGTCGGCCTGACCCGGGAGGGGCGAAAATTTCGCCCCAGCGACTGGGCTGAACGCCTGTGCGGCGTCATGTCTGCCTTTGGCGCCGAAAAGAAGATGAAATACTCCCCCTTCGTCGGCCCCTGTACCTTCCAGGGCGAAAAAGCCGTGTTCGTGGACGCCCAACTGGGCCGCCTCGAACCCATGGCCTACAAGTTCATGCTCAACTTTGCCAACGACAACGAACTGCAGGTCGTCGAAGGCGCGGAACGCCCCCACAACTGACGCTCCGGTATCGGCCGGCATCCCGCCGCCGAAGCACGCTTACTCCACACCCGACACCAGCAAGACCACGAATACCGGCTCCCCGGGAGCCAGAAAACAAAAACGGCACCCGCAGGTGCCGTTTTTTTCATCCGGAGACCGGGAGATCAGGCAGCCAGGGCCTTGATCGCAGCGGACAGGCGGCTCTTGTGACGGGAGGCCTTGTTCTTGTGGATGATTTTCTTGTCGGCAATACGGTCCAGAACGGCGACGGATTGCTGGAATACGGTTTGTGCGGCAGCCTTGTCGCCGGCCAGAACGGCCTTCTGGACGCGCTTGATAGCCGTACGCAGCGTGGAGCGCAGGCTGGCATTGTGAGCGCGTTGCTTCTCGGACTGGCGCGCGCGTTTGCGGGCTTGAGCGCTGTTGGCCATGAATTCTTCCTGAAAACGGGGGTTAATCGAAAGGGCGCGAGTTTACCGGTTCGTCAGGAAAAAGGCAAGCACTACATGCAATTGACCTTTTCGCCCCGCCCGCGGCCCGGGGACGGGCTAATATAGCGCCTTCGCCACGCCGCCGGCACCCCGGCCCCACGCTTCCCGTCTATGAATCTGCTTCGCGCCCTGGTCACCGTCAGCGGCATGACCCTGCTCTCCCGCCTGCTCGGCTTCGTCCGGGACTTCGTCATCGCCCGGGCCTTCGGCGCCGGCCTGGCCACCGACGCCTTCTTCGTCGCCTTCAAGCTGCCCAACCTGCTGCGCCGCCTCTTTGCCGAGGGGGCCTTCTCCCAGGCCTTCGTCCCCATCCTGGGGGAATACAAGAATCGCCGCGGCGAGGAAGAGGCCCGCCATCTGGTGGACCGGGTCGCCACCCTGCTCTTCCTGATCCTGACCCTGGTCACCGCCCTCGGCGTTGCCGGCGCCCCCATCCTGGTCTACATCTCCGCCCCCGGCTTTGCCGCCGAGGCGGAAAAGTTCGAACTGACGGTGACCCTGACCCGCATCACCTTCCCCTACATATTGTTCATGTCCCTGGTGGCCCTGTCGGGGGGCATCCTCAACACCTGGAGCCGCTTTGCCCTGCCGGCCTTCACGCCGGTGCTGCTCAATGTCAGCTTCATCGCCCTGGCCCTCTTCGCCACGCCCTGGTTCGACCAGCCGGCCCTGGTGCTGGGCTGGGCCGTCTTTGTCGGCGGCGTGCTGCAACTGGGACTGCAACTGCCGGCCCTGCGCCGCATCGGCATGCTGCCCCGCTTCCGCTTCGACTGGAAGGACGAGGGGGTGCGCCGCATCCTGCGCCTGATGGCCCCGGCAGTACTCGGCGTCTCGGTCAGCCAGGTGAGCCTGCTCATCAACACCGTGTTCGCCTCCTTCCTGCAGAGCGGCTCCGTCTCCTGGCTCTACTACGCCGACCGGCTCATGGAATTCCCCTCCGGCCTGCTGGGCGCCGCCCTGGGCACCATCCTCCTGCCTTCCCTGGCCAAGTACCACGCCGACGGCAAGGGTGAGGACTATGCCCGCCTGCTCGACTGGGGCCTGCGTCTGTGCCTGCTGCTGACCCTGCCGGCAGCCCTGGCCCTGGCCATCCTGGGCGTCCCCCTGATCGCCACCCTCTTCCACCACGGCGCCTTCACCGGCGCCGACGTGTTCCACACCCGGGACGCCCTGGCGGCCTACGCCGTGGGCCTCACCGGCCTGATCCTGGTCAAGGTCCTGGCGCCCGGCTTCTACGCCCGGCAGAACATCCGCACCCCGGTGAAGATCGCCCTGGCCTCCCTCGGCGCCACCCAGGCCATGAACCTGCTCTTTGTCGTCATCTTCGACCTGGGACATGCCGGCCTGGCCCTTTCCATCGGCCTGGCCGCCTGCCTCAACGCCTTCCTGCTTTATCAGGGCCTGCGCCGGCACGACATCTACCGACCCCAGGCGGGCTGGCTGCCGTTCCTGCTGAAGCTGCTGGCGGCCCTGGCGGTGCTCGGCACCGCCCTGTGGCTGGGCATGGGCCGGGAGGCAGACTGGCTGCTCTATTCCACCCTGCAACGCCTGTTGCATCTGGGAGCCCTGGTGGCCGGCGGCATCTTCGCCTACTTCGCCACCCTTTATGCTCTTGGCTTTAGAATGAGGGACTTCAAACGCCGGGCCGCGGAATAGTCCGACGACCGGCACTTTTCAAGGAGGAGTGCAACGTGAAACTGGAAAGCAAGAGCTTCAGCGACGGCCAGCCGATTCCCGGGGAATTCGCCTTCTGTATCCCCCACGCCCAGCACCACGTTTGCCTCGGGGGTAATCACAACCCCCACCTCCGCTGGAGCGACGTGCCCATCGGCACCCGCTCCTTCGCCCTCATCTGCCACGACCCCGACGTGCCGTCCACAGGCGACGACGTGAACCAGGAAGGCCGCAGCGTGCCGGCCGACCTGCCCCGGGTGGATTTCTTCCATTGGGTGCTGACGGACATCTCCGCCATGCGCCGGGAAATCCGGGCCGGCGAGTTCTGCAGCGAAGTGACGCCCCGGGGCAAGCCCGGCCCCGCCAGCCTGGAAGGCAGCCGCCACGGCATCAACGATTACACCGGCTGGTTCGCCGGCGACGGCGACATGAGCGGCGACTACTACGGCTACGATGGCCCCTGCCCGCCCTGGAACGATGCCCTGCGGCACCGCTACGTATTCACCATCTACGCCCTGGACGTGGAACAGCTGCCGGTGACGGGCCGCTTCAGCGGCGCCGACCTGCGTCAGGCCATGGAGGGCCACATCCTGGCCCAGGCCCAGCTGACCGGCACCTACAGCCTCAACCCTGCCCTCAAGGCCTGAACAACCGCCCCATGCGCTCCAGGGCTGCCTCCAGGGTGGCCCCGGGGCAGCCGAAATTGAGACGGACAAAACCGGGGGCGCCGAACTCCCGGCCGTCCGACAGCCCCACGCCGGCGGCCTCGAAAGCCCGGGCCGGCTCCTCCAGGCCGCTCTGCCGCGCGTCGATCCAGGCCAGATAGGTGGCTTCCGGCGCCACCATCTCCAGCCCCGGCCAGCCGGCCACCGCCTGCACCACCCGCTCCCGGTTCTGCCGTAGATAGGCCAGCAGGGCCTCGCGCCACGGCTCGCCATGGGCGTAGGCGGCACCGCAGGCGGCCAGTCCCAGCACATTGACATGTGGCACGATGCCCGCCATGGCCCGGGTGAAGCGGCGACGGATGGCGCTGTCGGGAATCACCGCGAAGGCGCAGGACAGCCCCGGGATGTTGTAGGTCTTGGAGGGCGCCATGAGGGTGACGCTGCGCCGGGCGGCTTCGGCGTCGAGGCAGGCGAAAGGCAGGTGGCGGGCGCCGGGTTCCAGTTGCAGGTCGGCGTGGATTTCGTCGGAGCAGACCAGCACGTCGTAACGCCCGCACAGCTCTGCCACCGTCTCCAGTTCGCTCCGGCTCCAGGCCCGGCCCACCGGATTGTGGGGATGGCAGAGGAGCAGCAGGGACGGCCGGGGATCGGCCTGCAGCGCCGCTTCCAGGGCTGCGAAGTCCCAGCACCAGCGCCCCTCCTGGCAGTGCAACGGCACCGTGGCCAGGCGCCGCTCCGACAGGGCCGGAGCGGAGAGGAACGGCGGATAGACGGGCACTGCCGAGAGCACCGTCTCCCCCGGCCCCGCCAGGCCCCGGCAGGCCACGTTGAGGCCGGTGACCAGTCCGGGCAGCCACACCAGCCACTCGGCCTGCACCTGCCAGCCGTAATCCCGGTCCAGGGCCTGCAGCACACTCCCGGTCACCTCGGGCGTGGCCCCGCCGTAACCGAAGACGCCGTGATCCACCCGCTGCCGCAGGGCTTCCAGCACCGCCGGCGGTGCCGCGAAATCCATGTCGGCCACCCACAGGGGCAGCACGTCCCGGCCGGCGTAGCGGCCCCACTTGAAGCTGTCGCTGCCCCGGCGCTCCACCGGGGTATCGAAATCGAAGGCCATGGTCAGACGCCGCTCCCCGCTTCCGCTTCCAGCAGTTCCGTATCGTCGTGGCGGTAGGCCGGGCTGCAGGCGCACAGCACCACCAGGGGCTGGTCGCCGCTGTTCTCCAGGGCATGGGCGGTGCCCGGGGCGATATGCACGGTATCGCCGACGGCGATGAGGAAACGCCGCTCCCCCAGGATCATGACGCCGTGGCCGGCGGTGACGTGGTACAGCTCCTCGCTCAGGCGGTGCCGGTGCAGCAGGGTGCGCGTTCCCGGCGGCACCGTGGCCTCGGCCAGGCTCTGCTGGCGGTTGCCGTGGACGTCGGGATGCATCAGTTCGCGGATTTCCGAGCCGTCCTTGGTGCGGTAGGCGGGAATGTCGGCGCGGGCGGTATGAAAGACAGGGCTCATGGCGGCAGTCGGGCGTGGCGGAGGAAGCATGCTGCCACAGACCCGCCCCCCGGGGAAACGCCCATGGACGCCGCCGGTCCGGCCCGCTAAGCTGGGCCGGCGGGGCGATAGCCGCCCCATGACACAAGGAGTCAGCCCATGCACAAGACCCTCCTCATCACCGGCGGTTCCCGCGGCATCGGTGCCGCCACCGTGCGCCTGGCGGCCCGGGCCGGCTACGCGGTGTGCTTCAGCTACCGCCAGGATGCGGCGGCGGCGCAACAGCTGGTGGCGGAAGTGACCCGGGAGAGTGGCCGGGATAGTGGCCGGGAAGGCGCGCCGATATTGGCTTTCCAGGCCGACATCAGCCGTGAAGAGGAAATCCGGGCCCTCTTCGCCGCGGCGGAACAGCGGTTCGGCCCCCTCACAGCCCTGGTCAACAACGCCGGCATCCTGGAGCACCAGACCCGGGTCGAGGACATGGACGGGGATCGCCTGCAGCGCATCTTCGCCACCAACGTCACCGGCACCTTCCTCTGCTGCCGGGAAGCAGTGCGCCGCCTGTCCACCCGCCATGGCGGCCACGGCGGCGCCATCGTCAATCTTTCCTCCCGCGCCGCCCGCCTGGGCGCGGCCGGGGAATACGTGGACTACGCCGCCTCCAAGGCCGCCATCGACACCCTCACCCTGGGTCTGGCCCGGGAGGTGGCGGCAGAAGGCATCCGCGTCAATGCGGTGGCTCCCGGCCTCATCGACACCGACATCCATGCCAGCGGCGGCGAGCCGGGCCGGGTGGAGCGGCTGCGAACGGGCATTCCCATGCAGCGGGGCGGCACACCGGAGGAAGTGGCCAAGGCCATCCTCTGGCTGCTGTCGGAAGACGCCTCCTACACCACCGGCGCCATCCTGGACGTGGCCGGCGGCCGCTAGTCCGCCGCCGGCACGGCCATGAAAAAAGGCGGCCGCAGCCGCCTTTTGCTTGCCGGAGGAAAGCCTCAGGCCATCAGTTTCACCACCAGGGGCACGATCAGCAGGGCCACGATGTTGATGATCTTGATCAGGGGATTCACCGCCGGGCCGGCGGTGTCCTTGTAGGGGTCGCCCACGGTATCGCCGGTGACGGCTGCCTTGTGGGTATCGGAACCCTTGCCGCCGAAGTGGCCGTCCTCGATGTACTTCTTGGCGTTGTCCCAGGCACCGCCGCCGGTGGTCATGGAGATGGCGACGAAGAGACCGGTGACGATGGTACCCATGAGCACCCCGCCCAAAGCCTTGGGACCGAGGAAGAGGCCCACCAGCACCGGCACTGCCACGGGCAGGATGGAGGGAATGATCATTTCCTTGATGGCGGACTTGGTCAGCATGTCCACCGCCCGGGAGTAATCGGGCTTGGCCGTGCCTTCCATGATGCCCTTCACTTCGCGGAACTGGCGCCGCACCTCCTCCACCACCGAACCGGCAGCCCGGCCCACGGCCTCCATGGCCATGGCGCCGAACAGGTAGGGGATCAGGCCGCCGATGAAGAGGCCGACGATCACCATGTGGTCGGAAAGGTCGAAGGAAAGCTTGAGGCCTGCCGTCTCCAGGGCGTGGGTGTAGTCGGCGAACAGCACCAGGGCGGCGAGGCCGGCGGAACCGATGGCGTAGCCCTTGGTCACGGCCTTGGTGGTGTTGCCCACCGCATCCAGGGGATCGGTGACACCGCGCACGGAGTCGGGCAACTCGGCCATTTCGGCGATGCCGCCGGCGTTGTCCGTGATGGGGCCGTAGGCGTCCAGGGCGACGACGATGCCGGTCATGGAGAGCATGGAGGTGGCGGCGATGGCGATGCCGTAGAGTCCGGCCAGGCCGTAGGAGACCAGGATGGCGACGCACACCGAGAGCACCGGCAGGGCCGTGGACTTCATGGACACCCCCAGGCCGGCGATGATGTTGGTCGCATGGCCGGTCTGGGAGGCCGAGGCCACGTGCTTCACCGGCGCATAGTCGGTGCCCGTGTAGTACTCGGTGATCCACACCAGCACGGCGGTCAGCACCAGGCCGACGACGGAGGCGCCGAAGATGGCATTGACGCCGATGACCTTGCCGTCCGCCAGGGGCACGCCTTCCGGCAGCATCCAGGTGGTGACCGGGTAGAAGGCGATCAGGGCCAGCACGCCGGCCACCGCCAGGCCGCGGTAGAGGGCGGCCATGATCTTGCCGCCTTCCGTGGTCTTGACGAAGAAGCAGCCGATGATGGAGGCGATGATGGAGACGCCGCCCAGGGCCAGGGGATAGACCACCAGGTTGTCGTTGGCCGCCGGCACGCCCTTGAGCATGAGGGCGCTCAGCACCATGGTGGCCACCACGGTCACGGCGTAGGTCTCGAACAGGTCGGCCGCCATGCCAGCGCAGTCGCCCACGTTGTCGCCCACGTTGTCGGCGATCACGGCGGGGTTGCGCGGGTCATCTTCCGGAATGCCGGCTTCCACCTTGCCCACCAGGTCGGCGCCCACGTCGGCGCCCTTGGTGAAAATACCGCCACCGAGACGGGCGAAGATGGAGATGAGGGAGCCGCCGAAGGCCAGGCCCACCAGGGGCTCGACGATGTGGTGGATTTCCGTGCCGGGCGCAGCGCCGGCCTTGAGCACGGCGTAGTAGCCGGCCACCCCCAGGAGCGCCAGGCCCACCACCAGCATGCCGGTGATGGCGCCGCCCTTGAAGGCCACATCCAGGGCCGGAGCGATGCCGCCCCGGGCAGCCTCGGCGGTGCGCACGTTGGCCCGCACCGAGACGTTCATGCCGATGAAGCCGGTGGCACCGGAGAGCACGGCACCGATGAGGAAACCGATGGCGGTGCTCCAGGCGAGAAAAATGCCGATGACGACGAACAGCACCGCACCGACGATGCCGATGGTGGTGTATTGCCGGTTGAGATAGGCGGATGCCCCCTGCTGGATGGCCTTGGCGATTTCCTGCATCCGCTCGTTACCGGCGGGCAGGCTGAGGATCCACTTGCTGGAAATGGCGCCGTAAAGCACCGCCAGCACCGCACACACTAGCGCTAACAACAGACCTGATGACATGAACTCCCTCCTAGATAGTGGTAAAGCTCAGGCCGTTCGGGCGATGGTCCGTCCTTACGGTCCGGTTTGCTACAGAGAAACAAACCTTTCCTGCCGCGCCGGGGCGATGCTGGGTCTTACACCTTGAACTCTCCCAGCTGCCGGGGCACGGCAATATTCTTCAGACTGACGTAATCGGGCAGGCCGTGCCGGTAGGGCGGATAGTCCTCCCCTTCGATCAGGGGCGCCAGGTAGGCACGGCACTTGTCGGTGATGTGGAAACCGTCGGCGCTGATGAAATCCGCCGGCATCTTGCGTTCCACATTGGCCACGTCCTTCAGTTCGGCCACGCCCACTTCCCAGCGGTAGGGCGCGTCAGCGAGGCGCTGCACGGTGGGCATCACCGCATTGCGTCCGGCCACGGCCAGCTCCACCGCCGCCTTGCCCAGGGCATAGGCCTGGTCGGCATCGGTCTTGGAGGCGATGTGACGGGCGGCCCGCTGCAGGTAGTCGGCCAGGGCCCAGTGGTACTTGTGGCCCAACTTGTCCTTGATCAGCTGGGCGATCCACTGGCCGGCGCCGCCCAGTTGGGAATGGCCGAAGGCATCCTTGCCGCCCTGCTCGGAAACGAACTTGCCGTCGGCCGTCTTCAGGCCTTCGGAAACGGCGATGGCGCAATAGTCGTAGCGGTCCACGCACTGCTGCACCCGGGCCAGGAAGGCGGCCTCGTCGAAGGGCACTTCGGGGAACAGCAGGATGTGGGGCGGCTGGCCGGAATCGGCCCCGCTGCCGGAAGCCAGGCCGCAGGCGGCGGTGATCCAGCCGGCATGGCGGCCCATGACTTCGAGGACGAAAATCTTGGTGGAAGTGCGGGCCATGGAGGCCACGTCCAGCCCCGCTTCGCGGATGGAGGTGGCGACATACTTGGCCACGGAGCCGAAGCCCGGGCAGCAGTCGGTGAGAGGCAGATCGTTGTCCACCGTCTTCGGTACGCCGACGCAGATGAGCGGGTGGCCCATCTTCTCGGACAGCTGGGAAACCTTCCAGGCGGTGTCCATGGAATCGTTGCCGCCGTTGTAGAAGAAATAGCCGATGTCGTGGGCGCGGCAGACCTCGATCAGGCGCTCGTACTGGGCCCGGTGCTCTTCGATGGACTTGAGCTTGTAGCGGCAGGAGCCGAAGGCGGCTCCCGGGGTGGTGCGCAGCCGGGCGATGTCCGCGGGGGACTCCAGGCTGGTGTCGATCAGGTCTTCGGTGAGGGCGCCGACGATGCCGTTGCGCCCGGCGAAGACCTTGCCGATTTTGTCCGGATGGGCCCGCGCCGTCTCGATGACGGCGCAGGCGGAGGCGTTGATCACGGCGGTGGGCCCGCCGGACTGGGCGTAGAAGGCGTTTTTCACCGCCATGGTGATCCGCCTCCCCTTACTTCAGCGCTGCGAAAGCCGCGTTCTTGATGTCTTCCACGGAACCGACGCCGGCGATCTTGCGGTACTTGGGGGCGTTGGCGTCGCCGGTGGCGGCCCACTTGCCGTAGTAATCCACCAGGGGCTTGGTCTGGGAGTGATACACGTCCAGGCGCTTCTTGACGGTTTCTTCCTTGTCGTCGTCGCGCTGGATCAGGTCTTCACCGGTTTCGTCGTCCTTGCCGGCCACCTTGGGCGGGTTGAAGGTGACGTGGTAGGTGCGGCCGGAGGCCACATGCACGCGACGGCCGCTCATGCGGGAAATGATGTCGCTGTCGGGCACGTCGATTTCCAGCACGAAGTCGATGGCCACGCCGGCAGCCTTCATGGCTTCGGCCTGGGGAATGGTGCGGGGGAAACCGTCGAACAGGTAGCCGGCCTTGCAGTCGTCCTGCTGCAGGCGGTCCTTCACCAGACCGATGATGATGTCGTCGGAAACCAGGCCGCCGGCGTCCATCACCTTCTTGGCTTCGATGCCCAGGGGGGTGCCGGCCTTGACGGCGGCACGCAGCATGTCGCCGGTGGAAATCTGGGGGATGCCGAATTTTTCGCGGATGAATTGGGCCTGGGTGCCCTTACCGGCGCCGGGAGCGCCGAGGAGAATCAGTCGCATGGAGTCCTCGGAATGTGTGCGATGACGTGATGTCAGTCAGAAGTGCGTTGATTGAATTTATGTTTTTGTACAGGTCTGGCGCTGTTCTGGCGGCGGCCTTGGGGAAGCCGCTGGGGTTGTGTTCACCCCTCTTTTTAAGGAGCGAAAATTACTCGGAAATTCCTTCTCGGTCAAACCATTTGCGCATGCGCACCGCATCTTCCGGGGTATCCACGCCGGGGGCCGGCAGGCTGTCGGAAATGGCCACGCTGATGCGGTAGCCGTGCCACAGGGCCCGCAGCTGCTCCAGGCATTCGAACTGCTCCAGGGGCGAGACGGCAAGGCCGGAGTAGGCCTTGAGGAAGGCGGCCCGGTAGGCGTAGAGGCCGATGTGGCGGTAGGCGGGGAAGTCCGTCGGCAGGGTTTCACCGCCGCCTTCCCGGGCGAAATGGTCCCGGGCGTAGGGGATAGGCGCCCGGGAGAAATACAGGGCGTCGCCGTCGGCCTTGCACACCAGCTTGACGATATTGGGATTGAAGAACTCGGCGGCCTCGGACAGGCCGTGGCCCACGGTGGCGATGTCGGCCCCGCTCTCGGCCAGGCGGTTCGCCGTGGCGGAAATCAGTTCCGGCTCGATGAGGGGCTCGTCGCCCTGCACATTGACCACCAGGGTGTCGTCGCTCCAGCCCTGCAGGGCCACCACTTCGGCCAGCCGGTCGGTGCCGGTGGGATGGTCGTCCCGGGTCAGCAGCACATTGAGGCCGTGGGCCCGGCAGGCCGCCTCCACCTCCCGGTGGTCGGTCGCCACCCAGATTTCCTCGGCGCCGGAAAGGGCCGCCCGTTCTGCCACCCGCACCACCATGGGCTTGCCGCCCAGGTCCAGCAGGGGCTTGGCCGGCAGGCGGGAGGAAGCGTAGCGGGCGGGAATGACGACCTTGAAGCGTTGCATGGCGGGATTCCGGGCAGGGCTCAGTTTTCGTCCTGGCCCAGGGTGCGGGCTTCTTCCTCGAGCATGATGGGAATGTCGTCCCGCACCGGGAAGGCCAGCTTGCAGGGCTTGCAGACCAGTTCCTTCTGCTCCTTGCGGTACTCCAGACTACTCTTGCACACCGGGCAGACCAGGATGTCCAGCAACCGTGCGTCCATTGATTTTCTCCAGAACAAAAGCGGATAGGTCGGGGGTCAGCTGGGCGTCCACCGGCAACACCCAGGCTTCGCCCCCGTAGATGGCCGCGCATTTTACCCCATCCTTGGCGGTGGTAAGGAGCACGCCGTCCCGGGCGAAGGCCAGGTCGGCGGCGGTGTAGGCGTGGTGGTCGGGAAAGGCCCGGGCCTCCACCGTCAGACCCAGTTCGGCCAGGGTGCGGAAAAAGCGCTGGGGATGGCCGATGCCGGCCACGGCGTAGAGCCGCTTGCCGGCCAGGTCGGCGGCGCTGCATTGCCGGGACGGGTCCTGCAGGGCATGGAACGATGCGGGCCGCAGGTCCATGCGGAACAGGGGCGGCGTCGCCGCCTTGGCGGAGAAGAGCAGTTCGGCGGCCATGCCGTTGCCCACCACCGCATCCACCTGGGCCAGGCGCTGCCGCGGCTCCCGCAGGGGGCCCACCGGCAGCAGGCGGCCGTTGCCCAGGCCGCGCACGTCGCACACGGCGATTTCCACGTCCCGGGCCAGGCGGTAGTGCTGCAGGCCGTCGTCGCAGAGGATCAGGTTGCAATCGGGGGATGCCGCCAGCAGGGCCCGGGCCGCCGCCGCCCGGTCCCGGCCGATCCATACCGGACAGCCGCTTTCCCGGGCCAGCAGCAGGGGCTCGTCGCCCACCTGTGCGGGCGTCGCCTCGGGGCTGACGGCCGCCACGCCTTCCTGGACGCTACCGTAGCCGCGGCTGACGATGCCCGGACGCAGGCCGGCAGCCCGCAGCTGCCGGGCCAGATAGAGGGTCAGGGGAGTTTTGCCGGCACCGCCGACGATGATGTTGCCCACCACCACCACGGGCACCGGCAGGCGCGCCGACCCCAGCCAGCCGTGGCGGAACGCCAGGCGGCGCAGGGCCGTCAGGCCCCGGAACAGCCAGGAGATGGGGGTCAGCAGGTTGAACAGCAGGGTGTCGAACCAGGCCGGGGCGCCATCACCCCGGCGCGGCAAGGCGCCGCGAAACCAGAACTTCTGCAGTCGCGGGCCTAGGGCCATGCCTTATTTCTGGGGCGCCTGGGTGGCGAAGGAGATGCGGGGATAGCCGGCGCTCTGGGCCGCCTGCATCACGTCCACCACGCTCTGGTGGGTGGCCTTGGCGTCCGCATTGATGACGATGACCGGGTCCTTCTGGCTACCGGCGGCCCGGCGCAGGGCCTCGGCGATGACCGGCACGTCGGGCGTGCTCAGGGGCGACTTGTTGACCAGCACCTGGCCGCTGGCGGTGACGGCCACGCTGACTTCCTGGGGCTGCTCCGGATTCTGGGAGGAATCGGCGGTGGGCAGATTGATTTCCAGGCCGGAGAACTTGGCGTAGGTGGTGGTGAGCATGAGGAAGATGATGATCACCAGGAGCACGTCGATCAACGGAATCAGGTTGATCTCCGGCTCCTCCCGGTGGCGGCCTTGACGGAATTGCATGATCGGGCGCCCGTTCAGTTACGTTCGCCGTGGACCACTTCCACCAGCTTCACCGCCTGCTGCTCCATCTCGATGACGAAGCTGTCCACCAGGGCGCGGAAGTGGCGCCAGAAGATCATGGCGGGAATGGCGATCACCAGGCCGAAGCCGGTGTTGTAGAGGGCGATGGAAATGCCGTGGGCCAGCTGCATGGGGTTGGCACCGGTGGGCGCCTGGGAGCCGAAGATCTCGATCATGCCGACGACGGTGCCGAAGAGGCCCATCAGGGGGCTGATGGAGGCGATGGTGCCGAGGGTGGTGAGATAGCGCTCCAGCTCGTGGGTGACGCCGCGGCCGGCTTCCTCGATGGATTCCTTCATCACTTCGCGGCTGCTCTTGACGTTGCGCAGGCCGGCGGCCAGCACCCGGCCCAGGGGCGAACCCTGCTCCAGGGCGTTGATGGCGGCTTCATTGACGGTTCCCTGGCGCACTTCGCCGACGACCCGGGCCAGCAATCCTTCGGGAGCCACCTTGCTGCGGCGCAGGGCCACCAGACGTTCGATGATGAGGGCAAGGGCGATGATGGATGCGAACAGCAGGGGCCAGATGGGCCAGCCAGCAGCCTGGATGATGGCGAACACGGAACCTCCGAAGGGTCTTTTTAAGCCCGCAACTTTAGCCTGCCCCTCATGCTTCGGGCAAGTCCCGCCCGCCCGGCGGCAGCCCCGCCGGATCGTCCCTTTGCCCGGCCCGCCCCGGGCCCGGCATCCCGGAGGAATTTTCCACCGGCATGGCAGGCGCGGGGCGGGCTTATCCCGGCTTATCCACAAAACCTGTGGATAACTTTGTGGATAGCCTGTCATCAAATTGTCTAAGTCGGGCTGGGACAAGGGTTTTTCTTGCTCTGCCGCAAAAAGGGGCACTCCACAACAATTCATTTAAAAACATGGAGATAAGATAAATCCAGAACAGGCAAGGGATATTTTTCCGCCGTTCCCCCCGGCTCGGCGGCGGGCCGGCTGACGTAAAATGGCGCCCATGCCCGACTACCCTGCCCGTCCCGCCTATTCCCCCGCCCGCCAGGAGCCCTTTGCCGCCGACGGCAGCCGGGAAGTGATCAGCGTCAGCAGCCTCAACCGCCTGGCCCGGCAGCGGCTGGAATCCGCCTTTCCCCTGTGCTGGGTCAGCGGCGAAATCTCCAACCTGACCGTGGCCGCCTCCGGCCACGCCTATTTCTCCCTCAAGGACCCCCAGGCCCAGGTGCGTTGCGTCATGTTCCGCAACAAGGCCCAGACCCTGGGTTTCCGCCTGGAGAACGGCCTCCAGGTGGAGGCCCGGGTGCTGGTCTCCCTCTACGAGCCCCGGGGCGACTTCCAGCTCAATGTGGAAGGCATGCGCCGGGCCGGCCAGGGCGACCTCTACGAACGCTTCCTGCGGCTCAAGGCCAAGCTGGAGGCGGAAGGCCTCTTCGCCGCCGAGCGCAAGCGCCCCCTGCCCGCCCATCCGCGCACCCTGGGCATCGTCACCAGTCCCCAGGCCGCCGCCCTGCGCGATGTGCTGACCACCCTGGCGCGGCGGGCGCCCCATGTGAAGGTGGTGCTGTACCCCACCCTGGTCCAGGGCGAGGAGGCGCCGCGCCAGATCGCCGCCGCCATCGAGACCGCCGCCAGCCGCCGGGAATGCCAGGTGCTGCTGGTGGTGCGCGGCGGCGGCAGCATCGAGGACCTGTGGGCCTTCAACGACGAAGGCGTGGCCCGGGCCATCGCCGCCTGCCCCATGCCCGTGGTCAGCGGCGTCGGCCACGAGACCGATTTCACCATCGCCGACTTCGCCGCCGACCTGCGCGCCCCCACCCCCACGGCCGCCGCCGAACTGGCCAGCCCGGACCGGGATGCGCTGCGCGACCACCTGCAACGCCTCGCCGGCCAGTTCTCCCGCCGCATGCACCGCCGCCTGGAGGAAGCCCAGCAGCGCCTGGACTGGACCGCCCGCCGCCTCAAGCACCCGGCCGAACGCCTGGCCCTGCAGCAGCAGAATCTCCATGCCCTGGGCCAGCGCCTGCAACACGCCCTGGGCCGCCGCCTGGAACGGGCCGGCTTCGATCTGGAGCGGGCCCGCCAGCGCCTGCGCCTGGCCCGGCCCCAGCCGGGGGCCCAGGCCGCCCGCCTGGACGCCCTGCAGCGCCGCCTGGCCAACGCCCAGCAGCGCGCCCTGCAGACCCGCCGCGGCCAGCTGGAGCGCCTCGCCGCCGGCCTCACCCACCTCAATCCGGAGGCCGTGCTGTCCCGGGGCTATGCCATCGCCTTCGACCAGCAGGGCCAGGCGGTCCACGATGCCGGGGCACTGGCGGCGGGCCAGCGCCTGACCCTGCGCCTGCACCGGGGCGAACGCCAGGTGGAAGTGCGGGGCGAATCCGACAGCGCCGCCGGAGCGAACTGAACAATCCCGGGGAACCGCCGCCGACTTGCGTTGTCTGTGGCGATGCGACTGTCTAGAATTGACGGTTACCCCAACCAACCCGCCTACTAAACGGAGAATAAGATGGAACATCAACTGCCCGCCCTGCCCTACGCCAAGAACGCCCTGGCTCCCCACATTTCCGAAGAAACCTTCGACTACCACTACGGCAAGCACCACCAGGCCTACGTGACCAACCTGAACAACCTGATCAAGGGCACCGAGTACGAGAACCTGGGTCTGGAAGAAATCTTCAAGAAGGCTCCCGCCGGCGGCATCTATAACAACGCCGCCCAGGTGTGGAACCACACCTTCTTCTGGAGCTCCATGAAGCCCGCCGGCGGCGGCGCTCCTGCTGGCGCCCTGGCTGACGCCATCAACAAGAAGTGGGGTTCTTTCGACGAGTTCAAGAAGGCCTTCACCGCCTCCGCCGTGGGCAACTTCGGTTCCGGCTGGACCTGGCTGGTGAAGAAGGACGACGGCTCCGTGGACATCGTCAACACCGGCGCCGCCGGCAACCCCCTGAAGACCGGCGAAGGCAAGCCCCTGCTGACCATCGACGTGTGGGAACACGCCTACTACATCGACTACCGCAACGCCCGTCCCAAGTTCGTCGAGACCTTCCTGGCCTCCCTGGCCAACTGGGACTTCGCTGCCCAGAACTTCGCCTGATCAGCTGATCTGGCCGCAAAACGGGACTGGCAACAGTCCCGTTTTTTTATGCCCGGATTTTTCTAGCAATCATGCAACAAGCCACCGACGCCTTCACCCTGGCCTGCCGCCACGACGATTTCAGCGACTGGCACCAGGGCCGGCGCCGCTACGCCGTGTGGGCCATTACCGCCGACACCCCGGCGCTGACGGCCGCCGTGGACAGCCTCAAGGCGCAGCTGGCACCCTGGCTGCTGCCCGGCTACCGGCGCCAGCCCCACATCACGGTGGCCCTGGGCGGCTTTCCCGCCCCGGCGCGGCGACGGGCCGACGACTACAGCCCCGCCTGCCTTGCCGCCCAGGTGGCGGCCCTGGAGCGGGCAGCACCGCCGCCCTTCAACCTGGAACTGGGCCCCTGCGCCACCTTCGCCTCGGCCCCCTACCTGGCGGTGGGCGGCGACGGCCCCAGCCTGCTGCAACTGCGCCAGGCCCTGCTCGACTCCCATCCGGAGCGGGATGACTTCCCCTACACCCCCCACCTGACCCTGGGCCTCTACGGCGACACCTACCCCCTGGCGCCCATGCAGGCTCGGCTGCAGGGGCTCGCCCCGGAGCCGGGCCTGGCGCTGCCGGTGCGCCACCTGGACCTGATGACCTACGCCGCCGACACCATCGGCGGCCCCCTGCACACCGTGGCCCGTTTCGACCTGCAGCAGCGGCGCCTGGATGCGGAAGCGCAAGCCCTGGCCGGGCTCTTTACCCAGCTTTAACCGCCGCCGGGTAGTCGCCGGCGCCCGGCTGGATTACAGTCACGGCAACGTCATTGCCCCGGATACCACCGTGCTGCCCGAGAACGCCACTCCCAGCGCCATCGTCAAATACCTCAACCAGTACGTCATCGGCCAGGAAGAGGCCAAGCGCGTGCTGGCGGTGGCGGTCTACGCCCACTACCGCAAGCTCACCGCCGCCGGCGAGACGGTGCGCCTGGACAAGAGCAACGTCCTCATCATCGGCCCCACCGGCACCGGCAAGACCCTGCTGTGCGAGACCCTCTCCCGCTTCCTGCAGGTGCCTTTCGTCACCACCGACGCCACCTCCTTGGCCCAGACCAAGTACGTCGGCGAGGAGATCGAGGCCATCCTGCTGCGCCTGCTGGAAAAGGCCGGCGGCGACACGGAGCGGGCCGGGCGCGGCATCGTCTTCATCGACGAGATCGACAAGCTCAAGGCCCGCCCCGGGGAAGCGGCCCGGGTCCAGGCCACTTCCGGCGAGAGCGTGCAGCACGCCCTGCTGAAGATCATGGAAGGCTATCCGGTGCGGCTGCCGGACAACCGCAGCATCGACACCTCGGGCATCCTCTTCATCTGCGGCGGCGCCTTCGTCGGCCTGGAGCAGATCATGGAGAAGAGCCACAGCTTCGGCTACATCGGCACCGGCGAGGACGACAACCAGAACATCCTGGACCGCCTCAACAGCCGGGTGAAGCCCACCGACCTCTTCGAATTCGGCCTGATCCCCGAATTCACCGGCCGCCTGCCGGTGGTGGCCCGCTTCCAGGACCTCTCCAAGGCCATGCTGGTGCGGATCATGACCGAGCCGAAGAACTCCCTCTACAACCAGTTCCGCCTGCTGCTGCAAAGCGAGGGGGTGGAACTGCAGATCGAGCCGGCGGTGTTCCAGCAGATCGCCGAAATCGCCTTCGAGTACAAGACCGGCGCCCGCAGCCTGCGGGGCATCTTCGAGGAACTGCTGACCCCGGTGCTCTACGCCGTGCCCGACCACAAGGAAGTGAAGAAGGTGGTCATCAAGTCCCTCTTCGAAGACCCCAGCTACTACAAGTAAGCGCAAAAGGCTCCACCATGACCTACGGCATCACCGACCTGGCCACCTTCATCCTCGGCACCATCTTCATCGTCCTGCTGCCCGGGCCCAATTCCATGTACGTCACCCTGGTGGCCTCCCGCTGGGGCATCGCCGCCGGCTACCGGGGCGCCTGCGGCATCTTCCTCGGCGACCTGATCCTGATGACCCTGGCCGCCTCCGGCGTCGCCTCCCTGCTGGTGGCGGTGCCGGCCCTGTTCATGGTGCTCAAGTACGCCGGCGGCGCCTACCTGGTGTGGCTCGGCATCGGCCTGCTGCGGGCCGCGGTGCAGCGCTGGCGCGGCATCGAGGCGCCCGCCAGCCGCCTGAGCGAAGGCGACGCCCGCCAGCCCTTCCGCACCGCCCTCGTCATCAGCCTGATGAACCCCAAGGCCATCCTCTTCTTCGTCTCCTTCTTCATCCAGTTCGTCTCCCCGGACTACCCCCACCCGGCCCTGTCCTTCCTCATCCTCGGCGCCATCGTCCAGTTCTGCAGCGCCCTCTACCTCTCCGCCCTGATCTTCGGCGGCAGCTATCTGGCCGATGCCTTCCGCCGGCGCCGCCGTCTCTCCGCCGGGGCCACCGGCGCCGTCGGCGGCCTCTTCATCGGCTTCGGAGTGAAGCTGGCGGGCGCCAGCCTGCGCTGACGGTGCCGGGCCGGCAGACCGCCACCACCACGAAAAAAGGCGCCCGCGGGCGCCTTTTTCGTTCCCTGCCGAGGGCCGGTCTCAGGTGGCATTAACCTCGGGATTGTCGGAGAGGGAGACGAAAGACATGGTACGACCGTCGAGGGCGTCGATGGCGCCGTTCTCGATGTCGTAGATCCAGCCGTGCAGGTTCAGCTTGCGCTGGGCCAGGGCCAGGGCCACCGCCGGATGGGTGCGGATGTTGGCCAGCTGGGCGATGACGTTCTCCCGCACCAGGTCGTCGGCCCGCTCCCGGGGCGTGGCGTATTCCCGGGCGGAGATGATGGCCTTGGCCGCATCCGCATAGCGCAGCCAGTGGGCCACGGCCGGCAGGTGGTCGAGGCACTGGCAGCTGGAGATGGCCGCCATGGCGCCACAGTTGGAGTGGCCGCAGATGACCACGTCGGTCACCTTGAGCACGGAGACGGCGTATTCCACGGTGGCGGAAACGCCGCCGGGCTCGGGCCCGTAGGAGGGCACGATGTTGCCCGCGTTGCGGATGACGAAAAGATCGCCCGGCTCCTGCTGGGTCAGCAGCTCGGGCACCACCCGGCTGTCGGAGCAGGTGACGAAGAGCACCTTGGGACTCTGGCCGTCGGCCAGATGGCGGAACAGTTCCGAACGGGCCGGGAAGACCTCTTTCTGGAACTTGAGAAAACCATCAATGATCTTTTGCACTTGGAAGCACCCATGAACTGAGGGAATGTGGGACCGCCGCCATTATCCCCCATGCCGCCGGAGGAACAAGGCAGGGGCCACAGGCCCGACGCCTCCGGCAATGTTGGCGGCGGCAATGGCGGCGGCGCTTCGACCGCGCCGCCCGACGGGGAGTTCAGGCCTGTAGGCCCCGCCACCCCGCCCGGTTGGCAGGCACTACAGCCAGCCCCGGTTGATGAATTCCATGATCGGGTAGAGGCGCTTTTCCAGCGCCTTGCCATGCACCGCCTCGACGATGCGCGACACCCCGGCGGCGTAGGGCGCCTCCCCCTGGACCCGGGTTTCCAGGCGCAGGCTGCAGGCACCGTCGCTGATGCTGAGGCGGTGGAAGGCATGGCGCGGCAGGTCGGCCTCGGGAATGCCCAGTTCCTCCCGCTGCTCCCGGGGGTCCCGCACCGAGCGGATCGCCTCCGGACCCAGGCCGACGGAAGCCGCCAGATTCACCGCCGTCCCCGGCACCGAGCTTTTGCTCGCCTGGTGGGACTCCACCAGTTCCATCTCGTAGCCGCGGAAGAAATAGCCGCTGGCCTCCAGCATGGCCATGAACTTGAGCATCAGGATATTGGTGTTGGGACACAGCAGCACCGGGAACTCCGGCGCCTCCCGCTCCAGGGCGGAGCCGGTGGAAAGCTCGATCAGGGGCGACGCCGTGGCGCGGCAGAAAGCCGCCACCGCCTCCAGCTCCCGCCCCGAACCGGCATGGACAACGATGGCCGGTTCGCCTCCGGCCTGCCGGCCCCAGGGCACGACCTGAAAGGGATGGCCCAACTGGTGGGAAGTGAGGAGCTCACTGGCGAGCTTGCCGGTACCGACGATGACGACTTGCATGGGAAGGCGGAGGGAAGAGAGAACTGGGAGTATAGCGAAGCTCCACCGTGCTGCCCCGGCCTACGGCTATGCGGGGCTATCGCTGGCCGTTAAGCAAAACAACTATCAGGCGACAGGCTTTTCTCACGACACCAAAAGTTGGACTTCAGCGGACGGCAAAAGCGCAGCTTCTGCCGGTCCGCTGGAACGACTAGTTATGCGGCTATTTGGAAGAGAAAACATCTGCCTCTCCCTTCTGTGCAAAAACATCACCAAAGGAGAGTTGGCCATTAGACAACTGATACGGGAAGAAGACAGTCACCGAATATTTGTCACGGTGATTGAGAGAAACGGCGATGGCGTCAGACTTCTTGCCGGTTGAAGGCAAGACGACCTTCACGCCGTAAACCAAAGCTGTCGCTTTGTACTCCCCTGACTTGGCTGCCTTAACAAACCCATCCTTTAGCAGGCGAACGATATCGTTGGATAGCGGTTGCTCGCGGCCATCGTATCCCGCCACACTCGCAATCTCGCCGTTAACTTTGAGTGCAGCTCCGTAAGGAAAAAACTCTCCGTGCTTCCGAAGCATTTGCTCAGCAAATGGGAGGGCTGCGTTCATGAGGTTTTCGCACTCAGACTTTGACTTCGTCATATCCTGTGCTCCAACGACCAGTGAATACAGCAACGAAAGAATTGTAATCAGGATTCTCATGGCGCATAACGCCTGAATTAAGGAGAGCCGCGAAGTGGCGTCGGCTTCTTAAATGATTGGTTAGGCCGCAGGCGCCAGAAGTAGGCGCAGCGACTCTGCATGGATAGTAACGTCCCCGAACTCGCCGCAGATTTGGAACTCGCCGTTCGGCCCAACCGATAGGCTGTCGATCGTGCCGTAGTCCAACGAGCCGTCTGCGTCTTGAGTAGAGATGACGGAGCTTTGTGGCTGGAGCCCGACTACGGAGGTGACCGACTGGAACACAATAAGCCCCGGGCGATAGCAGGCCCAATCCCCTTTGCTGGGCAGTGTGGCCAAGGGATGGCCCTGGCTTAGGTGAGCCAGCACATGGAACACAACTTCGTCTGAGGACGCGTGCCAAGCAAAGACAAATGTGTCTTGCAGGTAAACCTCGGAAAATTCGGAAATGCTCACAAGCGGTCTAACGTGAAGTAAATGAACATATCTGCCGTATAAGCAGGCCAACCGCCGTATAAGCTGGGAAAGACGGCGGCCTGGGAGGCTTCCCAATAGCGGCTTCCGCTAAATTGACGGCAGTATCTTCGGGGATAGATGGCAGTCATACGCGGCCCGGTTCAATGTCGCGTTAATTTTGCCAGTCGGCCAGCCAAATGTCATGCACGCGGAATGTTTGCGAACGGCTGCAATGGCGCGATTTCCCTTACGCCCACTGATGGCCGTCTCCAGCCATCAACCGCAGAACTACCTAATGGAAGTCTTCAGCCGCCCGTGCTGGACATGAAGCGCACGATCTTCGGGGTGGCCATGGCGGCGGTGAAGTCGTGGCCCTGGGCTTTGAGGCCCATGCCGGTGGCGATGGCGGCGCCGAGGGGGGCGTCGTCCTGGGGATGGGCGCGCAGCAGGGGCAGGAGGGGGATGGCGCCGTCGTCGCCGAGGCAGGGGTAGAGGGTGCCCTGGGCGCTGATGCGCACCCGGTTGCAGGTGTCGCAGAAGTTGTGGGAATGGGGGGAGATGAAGCCGACCCGGCTGTCGCTGCCGCCGACCCGCCAGTAGCGGGCGGGGCCGCCGCTGTTCTCCAGGGTGGGGATCAGCTCGAAGCGCTCGGCCAGACGGGCCCGGGCGGCATCGCTGGAAAGATAGGTGGCGCTGCGGTCGTGGCCGGTGTCGCCGAGGGGCATTTCCTCGATCAGGGCCAGGTCGATGTTGCGGGCCACGGCGTAGGCCAGCAGGTCGCCCAGTTCGTCGTCGTTCACGCCCTGCTGCATCACGGCATTCAGCCGGATGCGGGAGAAGCCGGCGGCCAGGGCCGCTTCCACCCCGTCCAGCACCTTGGTCAGGTCGCCGATGCGGGTGATGGCGCGGAAGCGCTCGGGGCGCAGGGTGTCCAGGCTGATGTTGAGGCGGCTGACGCCGGCCCGGCGCAGGTCTGCGGCGTGGCGGGCAAGCTGGGAGCCGTTGGTGGTGAGCACCAGTTCCTTCAGGCCTTGCAGCCTGCCGATCTCCTGCAGCAGCCAGAGGGCGTTGCGCCGTACCAGGGGCTCGCCGCCGGTGATGCGCACCTTGGTCACGCCGAGGGAGACGAAGATGCGCACCAGGCGCAGGGCTTCCTCCAGGCTGAGGACGGCGCTGTGGGGCAGAAACTGCATCTCTTCCGCCATGCAGTAGGTGCAGCGGAAGTCGCAGCGGTCGGTGATGGAGAGGCGCAGGTAGGTGATGCGGCGGCCGAAGCGGTCCACCAGGCCGCCAGGGGGCAGGTGCAGCGGGGCGCCAGGGGGCGCCTGCTCTGAAATCATTGCCGGGCGGGCCTTACATCAGGGTACGGCCGCCGGAGCGCGGCGGCAGCGGCTCCTGGCTGGCACTGCCCTGGGATTGGCCCAGGGGGCGGGTCGCAGCCACGCCTTCGGCGGCCAGGTATTCCGGATGGCTGTAGATGACCAGGCGGGAACCCCGGGCGAAACCGGCCAGGGTGATGCCGCTTTCTTCGGCCAGGCGCACCGCCAGGCCGGTGGGGGCGGAGATGGCGACCAGGCAGCCGATGCCGGCGGCGGCGCATTTCTGCACCATCTCGTAGCTGGCCCGGCTGGAGGTGAGGACGAAGCCGGCGGCCGGGTCGATGCGGCTCTTGGCCAGCCAGCCCACCAGTTTGTCGAGGGCGTTGTGGCGGCCCACGTCTTCGCGCAGGGTGCGGATGTTGCCCAGGTTATCCACCCAGGCGGCGCCATGGACGGCGCCGGTGATGCGGTGCAGCTGCTGCCAGTCGGGCAGCTGGTCCAGGGCCCGGGCCACGGCGGCCACGGGCAGCAGCAGGCCCCGCTGCAGGGGCTTGTAGGGCCGGGCCACGGCGTCCAGGCTCTCGACGCCGCAAAGGCCGCAGCCGGTGCGGCCGGCCAGGTTGCGGCGACGCTCCTTCAGGGCGACGAAGCGGCGGGAGGAAATTTCCAGATGCACTTCCAGGCCCTGGCAGCCGGAAACCACCTCGACGCCGTACAGCTCGGACGGCGACTCCAGGATGCCTTCAGTGAGGGCGAAGCCCAGGGCCATGTCTTCCAGGTTATCCGGCGTGGCCAGCATCACCGCGTGGGAGATGCCGTTGAAGACCAGGGCCACGGGCACCTCTTCCACCACGTGGTCGTCGCAGGTCTCGGCCTCGCCGCCGCTCAGGCGCAGCACCGTGGTGCGGCAGACGGTGGCGTGTTCGGGGCCTTCCAGCTCGTCGTCGAACTGGGTGCCGTGGAGAAGATGCAGGGATTCGCTGGCCATGGTCGTGTGTCCTGTACTGCAAAGATGGGGCTGCAGGGGCCGGAGGCGGCAAGCGCCGCCCCCGGCCGCAACGTCAGGGAATCAGGGGATCAGGATTCCTTGCCGGTCATTTCCCGGAACCACTTGGGATGGTGCTTGCGCGCCCAGGCGTGGGTGACCACCCCTTCCACCATGGCGCGGATGGTGCCCTGCACCCAGAGGGCGGCATAGACGTGCACGATGATGCTGGCGATCAGCACCAGGGCGCTGGCGGCATGCACCAGCAGGGCCACCCGGATCAGGGGAATGGGGAAGTAGAGGGCGAAGTAGGGACGCCAGGCGATGACGCCGGAGATGAGCAGCAGGGCCATGCAGCCAACCATCACCCAGAACATGCCTTTCTGGCCGCCGTTGTAGCGGCCGATGTCGCCCACCTCGTTGCCCTTCATCACCTCCTTCACCGACTTCATCCACTTCACGTCCTCGCTGGTGACGAGGTTGTGGTGCCAGTAGCGGAAGAACTGGCGGGCGAAGGCGATGAACATCACCACCCCGACGAAGGGGTGCACGATGCGGGCCAACTGGGGCGTGCCAAAGACGCCGGTGAGCCAGAAGAAGGCCGGGTAGAAGAAGGCCAGACCGGAGATGGCCAGCAGGATGAAGCACACCGCCACCACCCAGTGGTTGATGCGCTCGGCGGCGTTGTAACGCTGGATCAGTTGTTCTTTCATTTGGTCACCTCTTCTTCAGCCTCGTGTTCGTCCTCGGCCCGGTTGGGGCCCACGGTGATGTAGTGGAAGAAGCCGAACAGGCCGGCGGCGGCGATGCCCAGGGTGGCGACGGGCTTGAGCAGCCCCTTCCACAGGCTGACCGTGGTGCTGATGGCCGGGTCCTTGGGCAGGTTGTTGTACAGCTCGGGCTTGTCGGCGTGGTGCAGCACGTACATCACGTGGGTGCCGCCCACCCCTTGGGGATCGTAGAGGCCGGCGTTGTCGTAGCCCCGGGACTTGAGGTCGGTGACGCGCTTTGCCGCCACTTCCTGCATGTCCTCCTTGGAGCCGAACTGGATGGCGCCGGTGGGGCAGGTCTTGACGCAGGCCGGCTCCTGGCCCACGGCCACCCGGTCGGAACACAGGTTGCACTTGTAGGCCTTGTTGTCCTTCGGGTTGATGCGGGGCACGTTGAAGGGGCAGCCGGAAACGCAGTAGCCGCAGCCGATGCAGTTTTCCTGGTGGAAATCGACGATGCCGTTCTTGTACTGAATGATGGCGCCGGGGGAGGGGCAGGCCTTGAGGCAGCCCGGGTCGGCGCAATGCATGCAGCCGTCCTTGCGGATCAGCCATTCCAGCTTGCCGCCGCTGACGTCGGGCTGCTCCACCTCGTTGAAGCGCATCACCGTCCAGGCCTGGGCCGAGAGGTCGGTGGGGTTGTCGTAGACGCCGACGCAGCTGCCCACGTCGTCACGCAGCTCGTTCCATTCGGAACAGGCCACCTGGCAGGCCTTGCAGCCGATGCAGACGGAAACGTCGATGAGTTTGGCCACTTCCAGGGAATTGCGGGCCTGGGGGGCCGCCGTCGGGCTGGCCGAGCGGCGCAGGATGTCGAGAGATTGCAGAGCCATGTGTTCTTGCTCCTCAAGCCTTTTCAATGTTCACAAGGAAGGCCTTGTATTCCGGCGTCTGCGTGTTGCAGTCGCCCACGGCGGGGGGCAGGGTGTTGGAGAGGAAGCCCTTCTTGGCCACCGTCTCCCAACCCCAGTGCAGGGGAATGCCGACCTGATGCACGGTCTGCTTGTTCACCGTCAGGGCCTTGATGCGCTTGGTCACCACGGCCTTGGCCTTGATGTAGCCGCGCTTGGAACTGACCTTGACCCAGTCCCCGGCCTTGATGCCCTTCTCGGCGGCCAGGGCCTCGCCCACCTCGACGAACTGCTCCGGCTGGGCGATGGCGCTGAGGCGCACGCTCTTGGTCCAGAACTGGAAGTGCTCAGTGAGGCGGTAGGTGGTGCCCACATAGGGGAATTCCTTGTGGGTGCCGAGGCGCTCCTTGTCCGCCTTGAAGATGCGCACCGCCGGGCTGGTCACCACCTTGGGATGCAGGGGGTTGGTGCCGAGGGGGCTTTCCATGGGTTCGTAGTGCTCGGGGAAGGGGCCGTCCACCAGCTTGTCGGTGGCGAACAGGCGGCCCACGCCTTCAGGATTCATGATGAAGGGGTTCATGCCCGAATCCGGGGCCGCATCCACCTTGAAGTCGGGCACGTCGGCGCCGGCCCACTTCTCGCCGTTCCAGGCGATCAGCTTGCGCTTCGGGTCCCAGGGCTTGCCGGCGGCGTCGCAGGAGGCCCGGTTGTAGATGATGCGGCGGTTGGCCGGCCAGGCCCAGGCCCAGCCCGGGGTGTTGCCCAGGCCCGTGTCGGTGTTGTCGCGGCGGGCCATCTGGTTGCCGGCCTGGGTCCAGCAGCCGGCGAAGATCCAGCAGGCGGACATGGTGGAGCCGTCGTCCTGCAGCACGGCGAAGCCGGGAATCTGCTCGCCCTTCTTCACCAGGAACTGGCCCGGGTTCTTCGGATCGGGAATGTCCGCCAGGGCGCGGCCGTTGAGTTCCTTGGCCAGCTCTTCCGGGGTCGGATCGTAGGGGTTCTTGTAGGGCCAGGAGAGATTGAGGATGGGCTCGGGCACGGCGCCGCCCTGCTCCTGGTACAGCTTCTTCAGGGCCATGAACAGCTCGGCGATGATCTCCTGGTCGGTCTTGGCCTCGCCCGGGGCGTCGGCGCCCTTCCAGTGCCACTGCAGCCAGCGGGAGGAATTGACGATGGCGCCGTCCTCTTCCGCGAAGCAGGTGGAGGGCAGGCGGAACACCTCGGTCTGGATGCTGGCCGGGTCCACGTCGTTCAGCTCGCCCTGGTTCTGCCAGAAGGTGGAGGTCTCGGTGGCGATGGGGTCGATGATCACCATGTACTTCAGCTTGGCGAAGTCGGCGGCGGTCTTTTTCGCGTCCGGGAAGGAGGTCAGGGGGTTGAAGCCCTGCACGATGAAGCCGTTGATCTTGCCCTGGTGCATCAGGTCCATCACCTGCAGCACGTCGTACATCTTGTCCCACTTGGGCAGCCAATCGTAGCCCCAGTTGTTCTCCTTGGTGGCCTTGTCGCCCCAGAACCACTTCATCAGGCTGACGAAGAACTTGGGGGTGTTGCCCCAGTAGTTCAGCTGGCCCGGCTGCAGGGCCTTGGGCGTGGTCTTCTCCAGGTAGTCGGCGAAGGTCGGATGGGCCTTCTCGCTGGGCAGGGTCAGGTAACCGGGCAGGCTGGTGGACAGCAGACCCAGGTCGGACAGGCCCTGGATGTTGGAGTGGCCGCGCAGGGCGTTCACGCCGCCGCCGGGCATGCCGATGTTGCCCAGCAGCAGCTGGATCATGGCCATGGTGCGGATGTTCTGGGCGCCCACGGTGTGCTGGGTCCAGCCCAGGGCGTAGAGGATGGTGCCGACCTTGGTCGGCACGCAGGTCTCGCCCAGATGCTTGCAGACGGAGAGGAAGCCTTCCTTGGGGCTGCCGGTGAGGTCGGAGACCACTTCCGGCGTGTAGCGGGCGTAGTGGGCCTTCATCAGGTTCCACACGCAGCGCGGGTGCTGCAGGGTCGGGTCGGTCTTGGCCTGGCCCTTGGCGTCCAGCTCGTAGCTCCAGGAGCCCCGGTCGTACTTGCCCTTGGCCTCGTCGTAGCCGGAGAAGAGGCCCTCGTCGAAGGTGAAGCCTTCATTGACGATGAAGCTGGCGTTGGTGAAGGACTTGACGTAGTCCCACTGGATCTTGTCGTTGCTCACCAGCCAGTTGATGATGCCGCCCAGGAAGGCGATGTCGGAGCCGGCGCGGATCGGCACGAATTCGTCGGCGACGGCGGCGGAGCGGTTGAAGCGCGGGTCCACCACGATCAGCTTGGCGCCCTTCTTCTTCGCCTCGATGGCCCACTTGAAGCCCACCGGGTGGGCCTCGGCCGGGTTGCCGCCCATGATCAGGATGAAGTCGGCGTTCTTGATGTCCACCCAGGTGTTGGTCATGGCGCCGCGGCCGAAGGTGGCGGCCAGGGCAGCCACCGTGGGGCCGTGGCAGACCCGGGCCTGGGCGTCGGTACCGACGATGCCCAGGGAGCGCATGAACTTCTGGGTCAGGATGCCGGTTTCGTTGGAGGAGGCGGAGGCGGTCAGCATGGCGGTGGACAGCCAGCGGTTCACCGTCACGCCGTCGGCGTTCTTGGCGACGAAGTTGGCGTCCCGGTCGGCCTTCATGTGCTTGGCGATGCGCTCCACGGCCTCGTGCCAGGAGATGCGCTTCCATTCCTTGCTGCCCGCTTCCCGCACTTCCGGGTACTTGAGGCGGTTGGGGCTGTGGATGAAGTCCAGCAGGCCCGCGCCCTTGGGACACAGGGAGCCGCGGCTGACGGGGTGATCCGGGTCGCCCTCGATGTGGATGATCTCCTGCTTGGCGTTCTTGGCGCCGTCGCCCAGGCTGTACATGAGCAGGCCGCAGCCCACCGAACAGTAGGTACAGGTGTTGCGGATTTCCTTGGCCCGGGTCAGCTTGTACTGACGTACCTCGGCCAGGGCGGTGGCGGGCGAGAAGCCCAGGGCCACCAGGCTGGAGGCGGAAAGACCCGCCGCCGAAACCTTGAAGAACTGCCGTCGTGTGACTTGCATGAATCCTCCCTTGAAAGCGGAATTGCCGTGCTCCGGGCCGCCCGTGCAGAAGTCGCCTGACCTTCCGCCGGACCATCGCCGCCCACGGCTCGGGGAACATTTCGCACTTTCCGTGCCACCCGCCAAAACCGCTTCGCCACAAGGGTTTTGTGCTTCGCCGCAATCGAAAACGGGACATTCTGTCCCTCGCTGACCGGACAGAATGTCCCGCTGCAGCGCAGCAGAAGCGCCCTGCCCCGCCCCCGCGGCAGGGCCGAAAATCGGCCACCTCGATCGGCGCCGGGCCCCGCCACGGCCCTGGCGCCGCGCCGTTCCGCCGCCCCGCCATTCGCGCCCGGCGCCGCTTCCGGGCACAATCCCGTGCACGATTCTTGCAACCCTGCGCCGATGGCCCGCCAGCCCGGGCCCAATCCGGCCCTCACCGCCCACTGAAGAGACCCACCCACATGACCCTCTCCGCCCACGACGACACCGCCGCCGCCATGGCCGCCGCCGGCCTGGTGCCCGGCCAGTCCCCCTCCCCCGTGCGCCTGCCCGCCGCCGCCAGCGTCTTCAAGACCCGGGCTGCCCGCCTGCGCCAGCTGGCCGAAGGCCACAGCCTGGGCGACTGGCTCGGCTTCGTCGCCACCCTCAGCGACGCCCAGCAACAACGCATCGACGCCGCCCCCGGCCTGACCCCCGGCTCTTCGCCGGAACAGCAATGGCAGGGCGACCTGCAGGCCCTGCTGGCCCTGCTCCAGGACCAGGTGCCCGAACCGGCCCGCCCCACCCTGGCCGCCCTGCAGCAGGCCGACGCCGCCAGCCTCAGCGCCCTGGCCGAGCGCATCGTCGGCGGCACCATGGAAGCGGACGACATGATCCTCGCCCCCTTCGTCATGGCCGCCCTGCAAGTGGCCTGGACCCGCCACGCCGCCGGCCTGGATGCCGCCAGCATCGCCGCCCCCGCCACCGCCCACAGCTGCCCCGTCTGCGGCAGCGCCCCGGTGGCCGGCGTCATCCACGTCGGCAACGAATCCGGCGGCCTGCGCTACCTGCACTGCGGCCTCTGCCACACCGCCTGGCACCACGTCCGCGCCACCTGCGTCGCCTGCGGCAAAGGCAAGGAAGTCAGCTACCGCGCCCTTGACGAGCGGGAAGACGGCGCCCGGGCCGAAGCCTGCGACACCTGCCACAACTATCTGAAGCTGCTGCTGGCCGAGAAGGCCCCCGGCCTGGACCCCATCGCCGACGACATGGCCACCCTGGCTCTGGACATCCTGGTGAGCGAGGAAGGCTACCAGCGCATCGGCATCAACCCCTTCCTGCTGCTGGGCGAATAAGCTCCCGCTCCGGCGCATGCCGGAGAAGCACAAAAGACGGCCCTCCCGGCGATGCCATTGCCGGGAGGGCCGTCTTTATTGGGGTGTGGCGAGGTGGGTAGTTGTGATTGTTCGCCTGGGTATGGCGGACTGTTCCTCGAGGCGCTGCCGGGTGTGATTCCTCAGGTCCGAGAGTTGTTTGAATCTTCCGGCGTGGTGGAGTGTTTTACGGCTGGGTTCCGCGCCTGACGCGCGGGCGTCCTTTCTTTTGTCTCGCCAAAAGAAAGGAGCCAAAGAAAACGCGAGCCCGGTTTGGCGCCCCGCGTTCCGCGGGGTTCCCTGCGCTACTCGCTTCCGGCGGGGGCTGCGCAACTCGGGCCTAAAGGCCCTCAAACAGTGCTCGCCCTTTTCCCGCCACAAGCTCCGTTGCTCGGCGCCGCACAGGGCAGGGACCGGCTCTCTCCGAATATTTCTTATGACTTAAAGAAAACAATCACCGGCTTTGAAAACGGTCAATAACCGACTAAGCCGTCCACGTTTCGAAGGCTGGCTGCCTCCCACCTTGTTTGTGTTGCCAATTGCAAAACCTTTTCAACACCACATTGGGGCTGTTCATCACACACTCTATCGAAATAGCCCGCAAGCCACACATACTTAGCGAACACGTCTTCAGGACAATCTGCCTCTCGCGCCTTGCTGAGAATCAAATCACGGACAGGGTTGAGACAGCTTTTCCATAGTTGCGGATCTGTGAAGAACGGATCACCCATAAACGGCGGCAAGAAATTGAAAAATAGGTAGCCGTCAGGACTGGGTGCCCATGGAAGAGCGCCATTTGAATCTTTGCCTTCCCACTCTAAGCAAAGTTCCCTAGAGAGGATCACGCGAGGAGTAGAGGCAAATTTACTCTCCAAATCGTATGCCTGGATTAGCCCTGGGCCAAACACTAGGTTTCCATCGTGAAATATCTCTCCCCGTGAAACTCCGCCTCGAAGAAGGTATCCAGAAGTAATTAGATTAGATGTCAGTATTTGAAGGGCGTTTTGAAGGATATCTTTGCCTTGGCTACTATCTTCAACGCTAATAACTAGCGAATCTGAAAACTGGGTCATCACCGGATTCCCTGGCCATCTCATGCCATGGGGTAGCAGCCCACTTAGTGAGTTGAAGTGATTCGCGACCCAGCCCAATTGGGCCAAAGTTTTTCCCAGCGCCTTTACGACGGCACTTCCGCCACGACTGATTCCAGCCCTCCAGCCTAATATGTCAAGGAACGCAACAATGCGAGTTTCGTATTGAAGACTAGCTTCAAATCGCGCGGCCTCGTCGGCTTGGCGTTTTGCTTCAGCCTCTCTTTCTGGCGCATCGGCATCCCACTTTGCTTTTTGAGCATCAGCCAGCATTTCCTCTTCATCAGAGAACTCGAGGTAGTAGATCTCGCCTGTTTGCACGTTGGTGGTTAGGCTATATCGGCGAGTGTGGTTTCGCGCTTCCAAACGAACAAGCTTCCCGCCCTCGCGCTTGTAAATCGGATATTCGCCAGCGAGATCAACGACAGTTCTATAGGTTGGATTCATTAGCAGAAGGCATCAATAAGTTAGAGAAATCATACGCTTGCAGACAACCGATTATCCTCTTTGCGCTAGGTTGAGCTATGACCGCTTCTGGTCGCCCCCTTCCACCCCCGCCGAGCAGCGGAAGGCGGGCGGGGGTTTTCGGCGAGGACTGTCTGAGCCCCCGCAGGGGGCGAGTTCCGCAGCCGCCCCGCTCGGCTGAGCAGCGCAGGGAAGCCCGCAGGGCCGGGAGTGAGGGTTCCCCTTCTTTTGGTTCCTTTTCTTGGGGAAGCAAGAAAAGGAACACGCGCGGCGGCGCGGAACACAGCCGCAAAATCAACAAACCACGCCCGAAGCGGCAACCCACCCGAGCAAACCCACCAAAAACAAAGGGCAGTTGCAACCGCCCTTTAACCTCACTCCCCCGCCTTCATAAACCTCGCCGCAAACACCGGCGCCGACGGCTGTTCCGTGTATTGCGCCTCCCGGCGCAGCCACAGGGTGAAGGTGGTGTGCTCCCCCGGCGCGCTCTCCACCGAGATGCGCCCGCCGTAGCGCTGGATGATGGCGTAGGAGATGGACAGCCCCAGCCCCGTGCCCTCCTGCTTCTTGGTGGTGAAGAAGGGATCGAAGATGCGGTCCAGGTCGGCCGGGGCGATGCCGTGGCCCGTGTCCCGCACCCGCAGCAGGGCGCCGGGGAAGGAGGCTTCGCCGGGGATGGCGTCGTCGGGGCCGATGTCCCGGCTTTCCACGCTCAGGGTGCCGCCCTGGGGCATGGCCTGCATGGCGTTCATCATCAGGTTGATCAGCACCTGCTGCAGTTCGCCCCGGTTCATTTCCACATTGCAGCCGGCCTCGAGCCGGGTCTCCACCTTGACCCCGGCCTTGTTCAGGTTGTGCCGGGTCAGCACCAGGCAGTCGGCCACCACGCCGTTCACGTCCGTGGCTTCGGCATAGCCGGCGAAGTCGCCGGGGCGGGCGAATTGCAGCAGGCGGGTGACGATGGCGCGGATGCGCTGGGTCTGTTCGTCGATCAGGCGGATCTCGCCCCGCACCGGCTCGGCCTGCTCCCCCAGCACGTCCCGCAGCAGTTCCAGGTTGCCCTGGATCACGGCCACCGGGTTGTTGATCTCATGGGCGACGCCGGCGGTGAGTTCGCCGATGGCGGTGAGCTTTTCGTTCATCACCAGCTGCTGCTGGGCCCGGCGCAGGGTGGCGTTGGCCTCTTCCAGGGCGGCGGTGCGCTCGGCCACCTTGCGGTCCAGCTCGTCGGCGGAGCGTTGCAGTTCCAGGCGGCGGGCAGAGAGGGAATCGAGCAGGTGGTCGAAGGCCCGGGAGAGGCGGCCCAGTTCGTCCTTGCTGGCGCTGGGGCCGACCCGGGCGGTCTCTTCGCCGGCTTCGATGCGGACCATGACCCGGTTCATGCGCTCGATGGGGCGGAAGATGGTCTGGGCCCAGCGCAGGGCGGCCAGGGTGCCCAGGCCGGAAACCAGCAGGAAGAGCAGGAAGAGGCCGGCCAGGGCGCCGTGCAGGGCGGTCTGCAGGGGGGCTTCGAGAAAGCCCACGTAGAGCATGCCGACCCGCTCGCCGCGCAGGTTGAGCAGGGGCTCATAGCCGGAGACGTAGGTGTCGTCCACCACGAAGGCGGAGCCGAGCCACACTTCGCCCCGGCCCAGCACCTTGTCGCGCACGGCCTGGGAGACCCGGGTGCCGAGGGCGCGCCGGCCTTCGAAGAGGCGCACGTTGGTGGCAATGCGGGTGTCGCCGAGGAACAGGGTGGCGGTGCCCTGGCTGCCCAGGGGCAGGGAGGCCTGCTGATAGACGATGGTGTTGATGCGGTCCACGATGCCCAGGTTGCCGTTGAGCAGCACGCCCCCTTCCAGCACTCCCAGCATCTGGCCCTCGCTGCCCAGCACCGGCACCGCGGCCTGGATCACCAGGCCCCGGTCTTCGGCCCGGCGCGGGTCGGGGGAGGCATTGCGGGTGGGCAGCAGGTCCAGGTGGGCCCGCTGGCGCAGGGCAGGCGCCAGTTCGTCGAGCTGCTCCGGGGCGAACACTTCCAGGCCGTGCTGGCCCCGCCCCTGCAGGGCGGACTGGACCACGTCCCAGGCGCTGCGGTCCACCGGGCCGCGGCCGCCGGCCCGCACCCGGCCCCGGGAATCGAGCAGCACCAGATAGTCCAGGCTCTGGGCCAGGGCCGCTTCCTGCAGCAGCAGGTCCATGTCGTCGGGAGCGCCCCGCTGCAGGGCCTGCAGCAGGCGGTGGGAGGAGGAGAAACCTTCCAGGTTGAGGCTGACGCCGCTCTGCACCCGGTCGAAGAACTGGCGGGCGGTGACCAGGTCGGAGCTGACCTTATTCACCAGCAGCTGGTTGTAGCCCTGGGTGCCCCACACCCAGACGATGAGCAGCAGCACCGGCACCCCCAGCAGCAGGGGCGCCAGCACCAGGGCCAGCAGCTTGAGCCGCACCGAGCCGGCGAAGGAGGCCTGCAGTTCCTCCAGGCGCCGCCCGGGATGGCGCAGCCAGGCGCCCAGGCGGCCGCTCATACCCCCCACTCGGCGCACTTGCGGTCCAGGGTCTTGCGGGAGACGCCCAGGAGGTCCGCCGCCCGGGCCTTGCTGCCGTTGCTCTGGGCCAGCACCGCCAGGATGTGGCGTTTTTCCACCTCGGCCAGAAGCAGGGAGGGGGGCGCTGCCGCCGGCTCCATGGCGGCGCCGTCGCTGCCCAGGGAGTCCAGGGGAAATTCGCCGAAGAGCAGGGAGCGCTCGACGAAGTTGCGCAGCTCCCGCACGTTGCCGGGCCAGGTGTAGGCCGAGAGGGCGTGGGCCACCTCGGGGGTGATGAGCAGGGGCGCCACGCCGAGCTGGACGCACAGGTTGTCCATGAACAGGGCCGCCAGCTCGGGCACGTCCTCGGCGCGCTGGCGCAGGGGCGGCACGGTGAGGGTCATCACTTCCAGGCGGTAGAAGAGGTCCTGGCGGAAGCGGCACTGGGCTGCCTCCTGCTTCAGGTCCCGGTTGGTGGCGGCCACCACCCGCACATCCACCGGCACCTCGTGCTCGGTACCGACGGGGCGGATCCTGCGCTCCTCCAGCACCCGCAGCAGCTTGGATTGCAGGGCCAGGGGGAACTCGCCGATTTCGTCGAGGAACAGGGTGCCGCCGTGGGCGTAGTAGAAGAGGCCGTTGCGGGCCTCCTTGGCGCCGGTGAAGGCGCCCTTCACGTGGCCGAAGAGTTCGGATTCGATGAGGTCGGCGGAAATGGCGGCGCAGTTCACCGCAACGAAGGGCCGGGAGGCCCGGGGCGAGAGCTGGTGCAGGGCCCGGGCCACCAGTTCCTTGCCGACGCCGGACTCGCCCTGGATCAGCACCGTCGAGGGCGTCGGCGCCACCCGCCGCACCAGGGCCCGCAGGCGGGCGATGCTGTCGGAGTGGCCGACGATCTCGTCCCTCGCGCCGCCCCGCTCTTCCAGTTGGCGGCGCAGGACGAAGTTCTCCCGGGCCAGGCGGGCGCGCTCGAAGCAGCGGTTGATGGAATTGACGATCTGGTCCACGCGGAAGGGCTTGAGGACGAAATCGGAAGCGCCGGCGCGCAGGGCGTCGATGGCCGTTTCCATGTCGGCGAAGGCGGTGATGAGGATGACGTCGCCGGCGAAACCGGCGGCCTTCAGGTCCTTCAGCCATTCCAGGCCGGATTTTCCGGGCAGGGCGATATCCAGGATGATCAGGTCGAAGTGGCGCCCGGCCAGCTGGGCCGCCCCCTCCTCGGCACTGGCCGCCGCCTCCACCTGCCAGCCGCGCAGGGCCAGGGTGCGGGTGAGGAAGCTGCGCATGCCCTCCTCGTCGTCCACCACCAGCACCGTCGGTTCGGCGGGGCGGTCGGCGGGATCGGGGGATTCGGACCCGGGGGTTTCGGGAATGAAGGCCATGGCGAAGAAGGGAATGGGCGCGGAAAGGGCCGATTATAAGCCCCGCCGGTGCCCCGCCCGGCCCTCAGGGACGCAGTTCCACCAGGGTCAGGTCGTCGCGGAACTGGTCGCTGCCGTGGTAGCGGGCCGCCGCCAGCCAGATGCCCTGCACCGAGCGGCGCGGCCCCGGCTCCGCCAGGAGGGCGAAGATGGCCTCCTCGCCGAAGGCCTTGCCGTTCTCGTCCTCGCACTCGCAAAAGCCGTCGGTGAACAGGTAGAAGCGGTCCCGGGGATGGAACACCAGTTCCGTCGGCGCTTCCGTCTCCCCCAGGTTGGGCTGCAGACCGAGGGGATAGTAGGTCGAGCCCACCAGGGTCAGCTTGCCCCGGCCGCTGCGATTGAAGCAGCCGGGCATGCCGCCATTCCACACCCGCAGCCGGTCCCGGGCGGCATTCACCTCCACCAGGGCGAAGGCCATGAACATCTGCAGCGGCAGGCGCTGGAACATGACCCGGTTGAGTTCGATCAGCAGGGCCTCGGCATCGCCGTTCTCCGCCGCCTGGGAATAGAAGACGTGGCCCAGCAGGGGCGCCACCACGGCGGAGGCGGGGCCGTGGCCGGAGATGTCGCCCACCAGCACCCACTGGCGCCGGTCCGGGGTCATGGCAGAGAGCAGCATGTCACCGTTGCTGCGGTCCACCGAGGAAAGAACGTAGCGCAGCTTGTGGCAATCGAAGGTCTCGGTCTCCCGCAGCCGGGTGAGGATGTCCTCGGCCAGGCAGCGCTCGTGCATCAGCCACTGGTTCTGCTCCGCCAGCTGGCGCCGCGCCTCGGCCAGGGCCACATGACTGCGGACGCGGGCACGCACGATGGAGGGGCTGACCGGGCGGCCGATGAAATCCACGGCCCCCAGGGCCAGGCCCCGGACCTCGTCGCGGATGGCGGTCATGGCGGTGACGAAGACCACGGGAATGGCGGCGGTGGCCGGATCGGACTTGAGCCGGTCCAGCACCTCGTAGCCGTCCATGCCCGGCATCATGACGTCGAGCAGGATCAGGTCCGGCGGCGGCTCGTCCACAGCGCAGGCCAGGGCCTCCGGACCATTGTAGGCGAAGCGCAGGTCGTATTCGAACTGCAGGCAGTCGGCCAGCACTTCGACGTTTTCCCGGGCGTCGTCCACGATGAGGATGATGGGGCGCCGGAGCGTCCGCCACGGACACCCCCTGCCGGCGGGCAGCCCGGAGCTGCCCTGATCGGACGCATGGGACATGAAAGTCGTCCAGCTAAACCGGATCGGAATGGTCGCCGGCGGGCAGAAGCCCGCTGCGGCGGCTTCAGACCAGCTTGAGCACCTTGTGCAAATTGACCAGCTTGAGGACTTTCTTGACGTCGCTGCTGCAGTTGTGCAGCTCCAGGGACTTGCCTTCCCGGGTGACGCGGTCGTTGATGACCATGAGGGCGCCGATGCCCGAACTGTCGATGTAGGTCAGCTTGCCGCAGTCGAGGATGACTCGGCTGGCTTCCGGCATGGCGATCAGGCTGTTGCAGCGGCTGTGGAAATTGACGGTGTTGGAGTAATCCAGGCGGCCCTCCAGGACCAGGGAACACTCGCCATCCGGCTGGCGGATTTCAGCTTGGTTGTCCATTTCTTATCCCCCTGAAACTCCCGGGAGGCAGGCGGGGCCGGCCTCCGGGCAAGATTGAGCCATTCACCCGACCCAGTGCCTCCCTGGAAATGTCTCTCAGCGTTATATGGCGCGGGCCGGAGGGTCATTAGGCTACCGCCGGCCACCCCCCGTCAAGCCCCCGTCATTACCGTACGGAATGGCGCTTTTCCATCTCCGCCGCCATGGCGTTGAACTGCTCGGCCAGCTCGTGCTGCAGCAGGGACGGCCCCAGCAGGGAGGGCAGCCAGAAGTCGGGAACCATCGCCACCCGGTAGGAAAAGCGGGTGCCGCCGTCCAGGGGCGCCAGCACCATGTCGCTCTCGAATTGCCTGGTATTGCCGGCCAGGCCGCGGGCCTGGATGCGCCGCCGGGGCGTCAGGGTGATCTCCCGCAGGGACTCGAAGGCGAAGGAGAAAATGCCGAAGCGGGCCCTCCCCTTCTGCTCCACCTGCAGCACCTGGCCCTGGCGGGAAAGCACCCGGCTGCTGCTGAGATTGGTGAGGATGGCGGCCATGTTGTCGAAGTCCGTCAGCACTTCCCAGGCGACGGACGGCGGCACCGGCACGACGAACTGCGCCTCCACCGTCCACGTCTCGCCCTGGCGGCGCACCTGGATCTCATCTTCGTCGATGCGGACGGGGGCATTGGCGCCGGCGAGGACCAGGCCGGGGGCCAGCGGCAGCAGGGAGAGGGCCCGCAGAAGGAGGCGGCGGCAGGAATCCATGGCCCATTCTTGCGCCGGGCCCTGACCCGGGTCTGACCGGGCCGTGTAAAAGAATGTTCAGAGGGAGAGCACGGCGGGGAGGAAGACCTCGTTCACCAGGAGCCCCTTGGCGCCGCGGCCGAAGCGGGAGCGGCGGGCCCACAGCCAGCCGGGCTGGGGGCCGAGGGCGGCCTCGGCGCTGCGGTAGAGGCGGTGGCGCCGGTCCAGGGCGCGGAATTCGAGGCGGCCCCGGGCGATGCGCGGGTCGGAGAAGAGCAGGCTGCCCAGGGAACGCTGGCCCAGGGCGAAAAAACGCTGATCGAAGGGATGGCGCGGCGCCAGGGGCATAACGGTGTGGGCGAAGACCACCGGCACCTCGTCCGCCAGCAGCAGCACTTCCCGCATCCAGACCCGGGTGCCGGCGGGCAGGCCGAGGCAGGTCGCCTCTTCGCTGCCGATGGGGGCCAGGCACTGGCGCAGGCATTGCACGCGGAAACGGTCGCAGCGGGCACGGATGCGGGCGGTGAGGGAACCCCGCTCCTCCAGCCAGGGACGCAGGGCCGGGTCCGGGGCCCGGCCGCGTTGCAGCAGGGCCGGGCGCCAGGCGGCGCGGGCCGGGATCATCGCGGCGCGGGAGCGCGCTCGATGCCGCCCAGGGTCAGGCCGGCCTTGAGGCCCCGCTGGGCGAACCAGCCCTGGTTCATCTCCAGGGCGAAGCGGGCGTCCTTGTCGGCGCAGTGGCTGTTCTCGGTCTGGGGCTGCATGTCGCGGATGTTGATGATGCGGCCCTGTTCATCGAGGAAGGCGACGGAAAGGGGCAGCAGGGTGTTCTTCATCCACATGCAGTGGCGGGCCGGGAAGGGGAAGACGAACAGCATGCCCTGGTTGGCCGCCATGCTGCGGCGGTTCATCAGGCCCTGCTGGCGGTCCGGATCGGTGTAGGCCACTTCGGCCTCGATGCGGTGGAAGCCGGCAGTCAGTTCCAGGCGGCCCATCTCGGCCAGGGCGCTGCCGCACCAGGCAGCGGCCGCCAGGGCCAGGGCGGCGCCCAGGGAGCGGGAAAGGATGGTGGTATGCATGGGGCGGAATTATAGGCCAGCCGGCAGCGGCTGCCCTATTTTGCGCAGCGCCGGGCCGGGCAGGCCGCAAGCCTGCCGGACCGGCCGCGGCGGCTTAGTGGTGGCGCTTGGCGTGGTGCTTGGCGGCCTTGGCAGGCTTGACGTGCTTGGCATGGCTCGCCTTCTTGGCGTGGTGGCCATGGGTGGCGGCTTCAGCGACGCCGGTGCCGAGGGCGAAGGCCAGGGTCAGGGCGAGCAGTAGGGCTTTTTTCATTTGCAACTCCGTCAGGGGATGGGGTTCGGCCGGGAGCGCCGTCCGGCGCCAGGTCGGCAAAACCGCCCTGCAGCAGACGCCACTCTCCCGGGGCCAGGCCTTCCACGGAAGCCCGGCCGATGGCGGCCCGGATGAGCCGGAGCGTAGGGTAGCCCACGCTGGCTGTCATCCGCCTGACCTGGCGGTTCTTGCCCTCACGGATTTTCAGTTCGATCCAGCTGGTGGGGATGGCAGCCCGGTAGCGGATGGGCGGCTCCCGCAGCCACAAGCCATGCGGTTCTTCCATGAGCCTGGCCTGGGCCGGCCGGGTGACGCCATCCTTCAGGGCAACCCCCTGGCGAAGGGCTTGCAGCGCGGATTCCGTCGGTACGCCCTCCACCTGCACCCAGTAGGTCTTTTCCAGCTTGTAGCGGGGATCGGCGATGCGGGCCTGCAGGACGCCGTCGTCGGTGAGCAGGAGCAGGCCTTCGCTGTCCGCATCGAGGCGGCCGGCGGGATAAACGCCGGGCATCTCCAGGTAGTCCTTGAGGCCCTGCCAGCGGCCTTCGGGGGTGAATTGGGAGAGGACGCCGTAGGGCTTGTTGAAGAGGAGGATGCGGGCCATCTCAGGCGTTTTCCCCGCCGGCGGCATAGAGGCGGCTAAAGCGCAGTTCTTCCGGATAGGGGAAGAAGTCCTCCACCCGCCCCTGGCGGATCTGCTCCTGGGCCGCCTGCCAGAATTCGGGCTGCAGCAGGTCCCGGTGGTGCTTGAGGAAGGCCTGGCGCACCGGCCGGGAACCGAGCAGGAAGGTGGCGAACTCTTCCGGGAAGACGTCGTTGCGGGCCACGGAATACCAGGGCTCGCCGGACATTTCCAGTTCCGGATAGGGGGCTTCCGGGATGGCCCGGAAATTCATGTCGGTCATGTGTTCGATTTCGTCGTAGTCGTAGAAGACGATGCGGTTGTAGCGGGTGACGCCGAAGTTCTTCCACAGCATGTCGCCGGGGAAGATGTTGGCGATGGCCAGTTCCCGGATGGCGTTGCCGTAGTCCTTCACCGCCGCTTCCACCTTCTCTTCCGGGGCGTTGTCCAGATAGATGTTGAGGGGCGTCATGCGCCGTTCGATGTAGAGGTGCTTGATGATCAGGTCTTCCCCGTCCTCCTCCAGGAGGGAGGGCACCTGCTGCCGCAGCTCCTCCAGCAGGGCCGGATCGAAGCGGGAACGGGGCAGGGCCGCGTAGGAGAACTCCAGGGTGTCGGCCATGCGCCCCACCCGGTCCACCTGCTTCACCAGCTGGTACTTGTACTTCACCGTGGCGTGGTCCACTTCCTTGGAGCTGCCGAAGACGTCCTTGATGATCTTGAAGACGTAGGGGAAGGAGGGCAGGGTGAACACCAGCATCACCAGGCCCCGGATGCCGGGGGCGACGATGAATTTGTCCTCCGAATGGCGCAGGTGGTAGATGAGGTCGCGGAAGAACATGGTCTTGCCCTGCTTGCCCAGTCCCAGCATGGTGTACAGCTCGGAGCGGGGCTTGCCGGGCATGATGGAGCGCAGGAACTGGACGTAGCCGGAGGGCACTTCCATATCCACCATGAAATAGGCCCGGGACAGGGAAAAGAGGATGGAGATGCGCCAGGCGTCGAGCAGGATGGTATCCAGATAGAGCTTGCCACCCGGGGTGTGCAGCACCGGGATGGCGAAGGGGTATTCCTGGTTGCCGTTGATGGCCTTGCCGATGATGTAGGCGCCCTTGTTGCGGTAGAAGGCGGAGTACAGCACCTGGATCTGGCAGTTGGCCTCCCGGGCCGGCAGTTCGCCTCCGAGATGGGTCTGGATGGTGCGGTAGAGGTAGTCCACGTCCCGCTCCAGGTCCTCGAAATCCCGCTGCCAGTCGAAGTCCAGGATGATCTGGCGCATGGTCTGGCCGAGGCCGCCCTCCCCCGGGTAGTAGCTGGAGTAGGTGGGCGGATTGGATTCGATGTTCTCCGTGGAGATGGCCGGCCGCACGAAGATGAAGTCGTTGTGGAAATAGGTGCGGTGCAGGATCTTGCAGCACACGGAGTTGAAGAAGGTCTCCGCCAGCTCCGGCTGCTTGTGATTGAGCAGCAGGCCGATGTAGAGCAGCTTCACCTGCTGCCAGGTGGCGTCGTCCAGGGCCTCGGCCCGGAATTCGTCGCGCAGGCGCTCGACGCACTCCTCCACCCGGTCGTCGTAGAAACGGATGCGATCCTTCACCGCCTTGTGCACCGCCAGCCAGTCGCCGGACTCGAAACGGAACTTGGCCTCCCGGCTGGTCTGGCGGAACAGCCGGTAATGCTTGTTGAAGCCGTCGATGAGGGCAATGGCGATGCGATTGGCGGTGGCGGCGGTCGAAATGTCCATCGGCACGGGCGGGACGCGGAAGAAAGCGGAAATCTTAGCACCGGCCAGCCCCGCCTCCCGCGGAAATGGGGCCCGGACAGGCTCCATGAGGGGCCCTGGGGAGGGAAAGGCGGGCATCCATCCCCACGGCATTCATTGCACGGTACGCAATAAGATTGCACCGGGTGATATAATATATATAAGAGTTGTCCGCACCTTTAACTACGAACTATGTGAGGGATTAGCATGTCTGCTGGTAAGTCGAAGATCATTTACACGCTCACTGATGAGGCGCCCCTGCTGGCGACCTGTGCTTTTCTGCCGATCATCCGCACCTTCACCGGTCCGGCCGGCGTTGAAATCGCCGAAAGCGACATTTCCGTGGCCGCCCGTGTCCTGGCCGAATTCTCCGACTACCTGCGCGACGACCAGAAGGTTCCGGACAACCTGGCCGAACTGGGCCGCCTGACCCAGGACCCCGACACCAACATCATCAAGCTGCCCAACATCAGCGCCTCCGTGGCCCAGCTGGTGGCTTGCGTCAAGGAACTGCAGGCCAAGGGCTACGCCATCCCCGACTACCCGGAAAACCCCACCACGGACGAGGAAAAGGCCCTCAAGACCCGCTACGGCAAGTGCCTGGGCTCCGCCGTGAATCCGGTGCTGCGCGAAGGCAACTCCGACCGCCGCGCCCCCGCCGCCGTCAAGAACTATGCCAAGAAGCACCCCCACTCCATGGGTGAATGGAAGCCCTGGTCCCAGACCCACGTGGCCCACATGGACCACGGCGACTTCTACCACGGCGAAAAGTCCCTGACCCTGGACAAGGCCCGGGACGTGAAGATGGAGCTGGTCACCAAGAGCGGCAAGACCATCGTGCTGAAGCCCAAGGTGGCCCTCAAGGACGGCGAGATCATCGACTCCATGTTCATGAGCAAGAAGGCCCTGTGCGACTTCTACGAGAAGGAACTGGAAGACTGCCGCCAGGCCGGCATCCTCTTCTCCCTGCACGTGAAGGCCACCATGATGAAGGTGTCCCACCCCATCGTCTTCGGCCACTGCGTCAAGATCTACTACAAGGAAGCCTTCGAGAAGCACGGCAAGCTGTTCGACGAGCTGGGCATCAACGTCAACAACGGCATGGCCACCCTCTACGAGAAGATCGACACCCTGCCCGAATCCAAGCGCGACGAGATCATCCGCGACCTGCATGCCTGCCAAGAGCACCGTCCCCGTCTGGCCATGGTGGATTCCGCCAAGGGCATCACCAACTTCCACTCCCCCAACGACATCATCGTGGACGCTTCCATGCCCGCCATGATCCGCGGCGGCGGCAAGATGTGGGGTGCCGACGGCAAGCCTTACGACTGCAAGGCCGTGATGCCTGAATCCACCTTCGCCCGCATCTACCAGGAGATGATCAACTTCTGTAAGTGGCACGGCAACTTCGATCCCAAGACCATGGGCACCGTGCCCAACGTCGGCCTGATGGCCCAGAAGGCCGAGGAATACGGCTCCCACGACAAGACCTTCGAAATCGCCGAAGCCGGCATCGCCAACATTGTGGACCTGGCCACCGGCGAAGTGCTGCTGTCCCAGAACGTGGAAGAAGGCGACATCTGGCGCATGTGCCAGGTGAAGGACGAGCCGATCCGCGACTGGGTCAAGCTGGCCGTCACCCGTGCCCGCAACTCCGGCATGCCTGCCGTCTTCTGGCTGGACCCCTACCGTCCCCACGAGGCCGAGCTGATTAAGAAGGTGGAGAAGTACCTCAAGGATCACGACACCAGCGGCCTGGAAATCCACATCATGTCCCAGGTGCGCGCCATGCGCTTCACCCTGGAACGGGTCGCCCGCGGCCTGGATACCATCTCCGTCACCGGCAACATCCTGCGCGACTACCTGACCGACCTGTTCCCCATCATGGAACTGGGCACCTCCGCCAAGATGCTCTCCATCGTGCCCCTGATGGCTGGCGGCGGCATGTACGAAACCGGTGCCGGCGGCTCCGCGCCCAAGCACGTGCAGCAGCTGGTGGAAGAAAACCACCTGCGCTGGGATTCCCTGGGCGAGTTCCTGGCCCTGGCCGTGTCCCTGGAAGAGCTGGGCATCAAGACCGGCAACGCCAAGGCCAAGCTGCTGGCCAAGACCCTGGATGAGGCCACCGGCAAGCTGCTGGACGAGAACAAGTCCCCCTCCCGCCGTACCGGCGAGCTGGACAACCGGGGCAGCCAGTTCTACCTGGCTCTGTACTGGGCCCAGGCCCTGGCCGCCCAGTCCGAGGACAAGGACCTGGCCACCAAGTTCGGCCCCCTGGCCAAGTCCCTAGCCGAAAACGAGCAGAAGATCGTGGACGAGCTGAAGGCGGTCCAGGGCAAGCCCGTGGATATCGGCGGCTACTACCTGGCCGACCAGGCCAAGGTGACCGCCGTGATGCGCCCCAGCGCCACCCTCAACAGCCTGCTGCAGGCCGCCAGCGCCGCCTGATCGGCACCTGCCCGGCCCACGGCCCGGTCCAGCCCCCGTCCCGGGGTTTGGCCGGGCCGTTTTTCTTGTGTCGGCACCGGCCTTGCCACCTGCCGGACGCACCCTCCCGTTCCGCCTCTCTTCCGCCCCCCTTCTCTGCTCCTCTCCCCGCCAGCTTCCCGGTGGACAACACCCGATTTCCGCCGGCGCCAGCCCCATGTCCCGGCCCTGGATGGGCGTCTGTCCCCCCTCCCCGTTTTTCATACATAATGCCCCGGTGCCGGCCTGAGTTTCTCCTGGCCCACGGCCCTCGCCCGGCATGATCACGACGGGGTTTCAACGCAAAACCCTGCGCTCACATAACAACTCTCATCTCTCATGGAGCTAAGGAAATGAGTTCACACATCAAAGTCCCTCAGGGCGGGCAGAAGATCATCCCGGGCCAGCCCATTCCCAATAACCCCATCATTCCCTTCATCGAAGGTGACGGCATCGGCGTGGACATCACCCCGGTGATGATCAAGGTGGTGGATGCGGCCGTGCAAAAAGCCTATGGCGGCCAGAAGAAAATCCACTGGATGGAGGTTTACGCCGGCGAGAAATCCACCCAGATCTACGGTGCCGACGAGTGGCTGCCCAAGGAAACCTTCGACGCTCTCAAGGAATACTCGGTCTCCATCAAGGGGCCCATGACCACCCCGGTGGGCGGCGGCATCCGCTCCCTCAACGTGGCCCTGCGCCAGGAGCTGGACCTCTACCAGTGCGTGCGCCCGGTGCAGTACTTCAAGGGCGTGCCTTCCCCCCTGAAGCAGCCCGAGCTGTGCAACATGGTGATCTTCCGCGAGAACACGGAGGACATCTACGCCGGCATCGAGTGGGCCCACGGCTCCGAGGCCTGCAAGAAGGTGATCAAGTTCCTGCAGGAGGAGATGGGGGTGAAGAAGATCCGCTTCCCCGAATCCTCCGGCATCGGCATCAAGCCCATCTCCGTCGAAGGCACGGAGCGCCTGGTGCGCGCCGCCATCAAGTACGCCATCGACAATGGCCGCAAGTCGGTGACCATCGTGCACAAGGGCAACATCATGAAGTTCACGGAAGGCAACTTCCGCGACACGGCCTATGCCCTGGCCAAGCGCGAGTTCGGCGGCGTCGACATCGACGGCGGTCCGTGGCAGAAACTGCCCAACGGCATCGTCATCAAGGACGCCATCGCCGACGCCTTCCTGCAACAGATTCTGCTGCGCCCGGCCGAGTACGACGTGATCGCCACCACCAACCTCAACGGCGACTACATCTCCGATGCCCTGGCGGCCCAGGTGGGCGGTATCGGCATTGCTCCCGGCGCCAACATCTCCGACCAGTACGCCTGTTTCGAGGCCACCCACGGCACGGCGCCCAAGTATGCCGGCAAGGACAAGGTGAACCCCGGTTCCCTGATCCTCTCCGCCGAGATGATGCTGCGCCACCTGGGCTGGAAGGAGGCGGCGGACCTCATCATCAAGTCCATGGAAGCGGCCATCGGCGACAAGGTGGTGACCTACGACTTCGCCCGGCTCATGGAAGGGGCGACGGAAGTGTCCTGCTCCGAGTTCGGCGAGGCCATGATCGCCCGCATGTAAGCCGCCGCTGCGGCCACAAAAAAAGCCCCGCCATGCGGGGCTTTTTCTTTCTGCCTGCCAGCAGGGACCGGCTGGAGAAGCGCGTCAGATCTCGCTGATGACGGCGCTCTCGGGCAGGCGGGACTTGGGCAGGCGGGCATTGAAGTCGTCCTCGCTGCGGTAGCCCAGGGCCACCATGACCCGGCTGCGCAGCCCCTTGGCCTTGAGGCCCAGGGCCTCGTCCACGGCCTCGGGGCTGAAACCCTCGATGGGGCAGGCATCGATGCCCAGGGCGCCGGCCCCCAGCAGCAGGGTACCCAGGGCCAGATAGACCTGGCGGTCCATCCAGGAGGCCTCGTCCTGCAGCTGCTGCTGGTGCAGGCCCACGTAGAAGGCCCGGCCCTTGGCCTGGGCGGCCTTGGCCTCGGCGTTGGCAAAGCGGCCGTCGGCCTCCTCCTGCGCCAGGATGGCCGCCAGATGGCCTTCATCCAGGCTTTCCCGGGCGCACAGCACCACCACCTGGGAAGCATTGCGCACCTTGGGCTCGTTGTAGGGGAAATCGGCGCTGAGGGTGGCGGCGATGCGGCCCTTGGCAGCGTCGCTGCCGGCGATGACGAAATGCCAGGGCTGGGAATTGACGGAGGACGGGGCATTGCGCAGCAGGGTGCGCAGGGCCGCCAGATCGTCGGCGGCAATCTTGCGGCTGGGATCGAAGGCCTTGGTGGTGTAGCGTTGTGCGGCTACCTGGGCGATGTTCATGGAAGCTCCTGGGGATAGGGGAAGAAATTTGCCCGGGAGCATACCGCCGCCCGGGGCCGAAGCAAAGGCCGGGAATTCCCGGCCGGCCAACCTCTCGACTCGGGGCCGTCGCCGGCCGCCCCTCAGGCGCCCTTGCCCATCCGCGCCAGCACGTGGCGGGCCATGCCCTTGGCCAGTTCGTCCTCGCCCATGAAGACCGTGCCCAGGCTCTCCTGGCGCAGCAGGCCGGCCTCCTCCTCGGAGTGGGTGCGCAGCACCACTTCGATGGCCGGATTTAGGGTGCGGGCCATGTCCACGATCTTGCGCACGTCCAGGGTGTCGGGCGTGGCGATGACCAGCATGCCGGCCCGGGCGATATGGGCCTGGATCAGCACCGCCGGGTCCGAGGCATCGCCGGAGACGGCAGGCACCCCCCGCTCCCGCAGCTTCTCCACCACCTGGCGGTGCTGCTCGGCCACCACATAGGGAATCTTCTGGGCATCCAGGGCCTCGGCGATGCGCCGGCCGACCCGGCCGTAGCCCACCAGCACCACCTGGCCGGAGAGGAAATGCTCTTCCACCGTGGTCGGCAGGGCGGCCGTCGGGTCTTCCCGCATCTCCAGGCGCCGCGCCAGGGCGGAATGGGCCAGGGCCCATTTGCGGGCCGGACCGATGGCGGCAAAGACGACGGAGTTGAAGGCGATGGAAATCAGGGCCCCGGCCAGGATCAGGCTCTGCCCGGCCTTGGGCAGCAGGTCCAGGGCAACGCCCAGGCCGGCCAGGATGAAGGAGAACTCGCCGATCTGGGCCAGGCTGGCGCCGACTGTGAGGGCGGTGTTGAGGGGATAGCGGAAGGCCAGCACCAGCAGGATGGCAGCCACCGTCTTGCCGACGATGACGACGGCGGCCACCGCCAGCACCTTGCCCGGTTCCTGCAGCAACACCTGGGGATCGAAGAGCATGCCGACGGAGACGAAGAACAACACCGAGAAGGCGTCCCGCAGGGGCAGGGATTCCTCCGCCGCCCGGTGGGCGAAATCGGATTCGCGCATCATCATGCCGGCGAAGAAAGCGCCCAGGGCGAAGGAAACGCCGAAGAGCTTGGCCGAGCCGTAGGCCACGCCGACGGCGGCGGCAATGACGCAAAGGGTGAACAGCTCCCGGGAGCCGGTGCGGGCCACGGCCCACAGGATGCGCGGGAAGAGCCGCCGCCCCACCACCAGCATGAGGGCGATGAAGGCTCCCACCTTGGCCAGGGTCACCGCCAGGGTGCCCCACAGGCTGCCGCCGGCGCCGTGGGCATCGGCAGCGCTACCGCCCAGCAGCTCGGCCAGGGGCGGCATCAGCACCAGCACCAGGACGCACACCAGGTCCTCCACCACCAGCCAGCCGACGGCGATGCGGCCATTCACCGAATCCAGGATGCCCCGGGTCTCCAGGGCCCGCAGCAGCACCACGGTGGAGGCGCAGGAGAGGGCCAGGCCGAAGACCAGGCCGCCGCCGAAAGACCAGCCCCAGTACATGGCCAGCACGGTGCCCAGGGCGGTGGCCACGGTGATCTGCACCACGGCGCCGGGAACGGCGATGCGGCGCACATTCATCAGGTCTTCCAGGGAGAAGTGCAGGCCGACGCCGAACATCAGCAGCATGACGCCGATCTCGGCCAGCTGGCCGGCCAGCTCCACGTCGGCGACGAAGCCCGGGGTGGCCGGGCCCATGATGATGCCGGCAATGAGGTAGCCGACCAGGGGGGGAATCTTCAGGCGGGCAGCAATGAAGCCCAGGATCATGGCCAGGCCGAAGCCGGCGGCCACGGTGGTGATGAGGCTGATGTCGTGGGGCATGTTGCGGTCCTTGCGGGGAGTGTTAGCAGACTAGCGCCAAACAGGCGGCCACGCACTCCCCTCCCCTCGACATCCGCCGGGATCGGGCCGACACGCGCTGACCTTTCGCCCGGCGAAGCCCATTGTCCCACGAAGGGCGCCGCGGCTGGATCAGGGAAACGCCGGACAAACGGACGGCAGGCACCGCGCCGGGGACCCGGTGCGGCCAGGAAAAATCGGGGGAAAAACAGCGGGGCGAGGCCCGCCGCTCAGAACAGGGGCGCCAGGGCCTTGTCCAGGTCTTCCAGCTTCATGCCTCCCAGCTTGCGGGCGACGATGTGGCCCTGGCGGTCCAGGATCACCGTGTAGGGCAGGCCGGCCTTCTCGTTGCCCAGCTGGCGCATCAGGTCCAGCCCGGGCTGCAGGCCGGAAACCAGCACCGGGTAATTCACCTCGTAGGCCGAGGCGAATTCCTTCACCGCCTCCTTGCCCTCTTCCACCGCCACGCCGACGATGGTCAGGCCCTTGGCCTTGTACTTGTTCTGGATGCTCACCAGATCGGGAATTTCCTTGCGGCAGGGGCCACACCAGCGGGCCCAGAAATTCACCACCAGGGGCTTGCCCCGATAGCGCTCCAGATTCACCTTCTCGCCGGCGGTATCGGGAAAGCTGGCGGCGAAGAGCGGCGCCGCGGAGGCCTGCTCTTCGGCGACAGCCGCCAGGGGAGCGGCAAACAGCAGGGCGGAGGCCAGGGCGGCGAGGGAGGAACGCAAGGGCAGCATGGGCATCAGGGCAGGTCGGTTTTGCGGAAAGTCAGGAAGCCGGCCAGGGCCGCAGCGCTGCCCAGGAGGACCGGATAGGCCAAAGCATAAACCTTGTAACCGAGAACGCCAAAGGTATCCAGGATCACGTACGCGGAGGGCCCGAGGACGATCAACTGGGGATCGAAGAGGGCCAGGGCCGCGGTGCGGAACACCTGCAGGGGGTTGGCCAGGGCGATGCCGATCACCGTTTCCGGACTGACCTGGCCCTGGATCAGGACGCCGAGGAGGATCAGGTCGAGGAACACCAGCATCAGCAGCCAGACCATGAAGGCCGTGCCCTGGGCCACGTCGGTGCTGCGGGCCAGGGTGGAGATGAGCATGCCGATGCCGAGGAAGCACCAGGCCATGGCGGCCAGCAGGGCGGTGTAATAGACGAACATGCCCCAGGGCACTTCGATGCCCTTGATCAGGGCCCACAGCACGGCGCCCAGCATGGCGACGAAGACCGGCAGGAAGATGGTGACGTAGCGGCCCAGGAACTTGCCCCAGAACCAGGCCGCCAGGCCCACGGGCAGGGACAGCAGGTATTCGAAGACCCCCGCCTCCCGGTCGCCGGCGACGGAGCGCACAGTGGTGACGAGGACGAAGATGGGCAGGATGGCCATGGCCAGCTGGATGTAGGTCACCAGCAGGCGGGACAGGCCGATGAAGCCCAGGACCCGGGATTCGGTCAGACCGAAGGCGAACAGCAGGGCCACGATACCGCCGAAGACCAGGCTGTAGATGAGGAACCAGCGGGCCCGCAGGGATTCCACGATGTCGAGTTTGGCGGTGAGCCAGAGGGTTTTCATTGCTGTCCTATTCCCTGAGTATTTTTATTTGCCTTTGGCAAGGACCTGCTTCTTCGCTTCGTCGAAGCCGATGCTGCCCTCCACCTTGTCGGCCACGGCACCGAAGCCGTAGGCCATGGGAGTGCGCTTGCCGCTCACGTAATAGGCCTTGCGTGCGTCGAGCCAGCGGCCGTCGCGGGAATCGGCGATCCAGAATTCCATGCGCGGGTCCGACGACCAGGGCTGGTGCTCGCTCCAGAAAATGGCGCAGCCGAAATCGTCGAACTTGTAGACCTTCTTGCTGTAGGGATCGCGGATCTGGGCCGCGTAGGCCTTGTCGCTGATGGCCATGCCGCAGCGGGTGCAGCCGTCCCGGTCCCACTTGATTTCCACCGGGCCGCTGCTGGGCTGGCCGCCGCAGCCGGCGAGGGAGACGAAAACGCCGGCCGGCACCGAGAAGAGAAAGGTGCGGCGCTTCATTGCAGGGTCACTCCCGTGACCTCCTGCATGTCGATGCGGGTCAGCAGGCCGACGTAGCGCGACACCATGCCGAGGAAGCGCAGGCGGTCCGGGCCGGCCACCTGGCCGTGCCAGGAGAGGCCCTCGTTGCGGGCGGCGAAGCCCCAGCCTTCAAGGGCCTTGGCGATGGCCGGGTCGGCCCGGCGCAGGTCCACATGGCAGTCGAGCAGGGTATCCATGCCGGAATCGTCGGCCACCCGGTCGTCCAGCACCACCTTGCCCATGTCCATCTCGATCACCCGGTTCACCAGGGCCGCCACCTCGTCGAGACGGTGGCTGGAAATGATCATGGTGCAGTTGTCCTGGCGCTCGGCCAGAAGCTGGAAGAAGATGTGGCGGGCTTCCGGGTCCAGGTTGGCGGCCGGTTCGTCCATCACCAGCACCTGGGTGTCGCGCCCCAGGGCGATGGCGATCAGCAGCTTCTGCTTCATGCCGCCGGAAAGGCGGTTGAAGGGACGGGCGGCGATGGCGTCCACGTCCAGGCCGAGGCGGTCGGCGATGGCGTGGATGCGCCGGGGATCGGACTTGCACACGGCAGCGGCGAAAGTCACCAGCTGGCCCACGGGCATTTTCAGGGGAGGCGGCAGTTGGGGCACGAAGCCCACCTTGCCCAGCACGTCGGCCCGATGGGTCCGGGGCGCCTTGCCGTCGATGCTGACCTCGCCGCCGTAGGTGTATTCCCCCAGCAGGCAGCGAATCAGGGTGGTCTTGCCGGCACCGTTGGAGCCGATCAGGGCAATGCGCTCGCCCAGCTGGATGTCCAGGCTGACTCCGGCCAGCACCTGGGCCTTCTTGAAAATCTTGCTGACGTTGTCGAAACGGATCATGGGAAAGGAGATTTCTCGCAAAGCGTTACAGGGCCAAGGCCGCAGGATGCCAAAGCCCGGGCTGCGGCGCTTTGATATTTATCTCCTTCGGCTCCATTTTTCCTAAAGCAGTTTGTCCAGGCCCTTGACCCCGTAGGTCAGGGCGCCGCTGGGGCAGGTGTCCACGCACAGGCCGCAACGGGTGCAGTCGGGGCCGATGGACATCACCGCCTCCTCGGCCCGGCCCTTGATGACCACGTCGAGAACGTGGGGCACTAGGCAGACCTTGCGGCAATCGCCCTCATGGAAGCACTTGTCCAGGCGGTAGACGATGCGCAGGGGCGACACGGTGCCCACCATACCGTAGGTCAGGCCGATGGGACAAACATATCGGCACCAGGCCCGGCGCGAGTAGAAAACTTCGAACAGGAGCAGCAGGAAGACCCAGGCCAGGGCCAGGCTGGGGCCGTAGATCAGGGCCCGGGACAGGATGCCGGTGGGGGACAGGGTCTCGAACACGGTGTAGCCGGTGACGATGGCCAGCAGGGAGAACAACACCCAGAACACGGTGCGGGTGCCCCGGTGGAACTCGTGGTCGGTGACCCACTTCTTCTCCACCAGCTTCAGGTGCAGGGCCTCGAACCATTCCGCCACCAGGTGGTAGGGACAGACCCAGGAGCAGAAGGTGCGCCCCCCCAGCAACACCCAGAGGAAGAACACGGTGGCGGTGCCGATCAGCAGGTTCACGATGATGTGCTTGTGGGCCAGCATCACCTGCAGGGCGGAGTTGAGGTCGATCAGGTGGAAGCCGACGAAGCGGGAGGCGGTGAGGGCCCCCTCCAGCATCTGGATGTCCAGCCAGAAGGAGACGACGAAGAGCAGGTTCACGGCGATGAGCACGGCCCAGCGGCGGTTGCGCCACTTGTGCTGCAGCAGCTGGTGCTCCCGGGTGTGCTGCTTCATGGCCTCGAAGTCGGCCTTGTTGAGGCGCTTCAGCTTGTGGATCTGTTCCGCCTCCGGACTGTAGGCGGCGGGCTTTTGCGGCTCCCGGCCGAGCATGACCAGGAGCTTTTCCTTGAAGCTTTTCATTTCAGGCCTCCCAGGTCTTGCGTTCGTCCACCACGATGGCGGCCATGCCGCCCGCTTCCACGGGGCAGATCATTTCGCAGACGCCGCAGCCGACGCATTGTTCCAGGACCTCCGGCACCGCCCGTTTGACGCCGTCGCCGTTGTCCACGAACTTGAGGCGGATGGCGTCCTTGATCGGGCATTCGGTGACGCACAGGTCGCACAGTTCCCGCTCGTAGGGATGGTCCGCCACCGGAATGGGTTTCCAGCGGTCCACATCCATGTAGCGCATGGTGCCCTTGAAGCCGGCGCCCCGGGCCTGCCCCTTGAAGCCCTTGCCCTGGGCCGCCAGACAGATCTGGGGCTGGGCCAGGCGGGCCAGGCCCATGCGTTCCTTCAAGTTGAGGGTGGGCTCCGGGTCCTTTTCCTTGGCCTTGAGAATGGGCAGACGGGCCAGGTGGGCGCCGGGCCGTACCGCCAGGAAACCGGGCTTGTCGTAGGTGAGGGCGCCGGTGGGACAGGCCAGGATGCACTGGCCGGCATCGCAGGAAAAGTCGCAGGCCTGCTCCCGGGCGTCGATGTGGGGCACGCCGATGCCGTAGCCGTCCGTGAGATCGCCCAGCTTGATGGCCTGCACCGGGCAGACCTGGACGCACTGGCCGCACTTGATGCAGGAGGCGAGGAAGTCCTTTTCATCCAGAGCGCCGGGGGGACGCAGGCGGGTGCGGCTGGCCCGGGCCACGGGCAGATAGCCCAGCAGGGCCAGGCCGACGATGCCGCCGGTCAGGAGGGAACTGCGGATGAAGCGACGTCGGGCAGTGCGCTGCTTGGCGGAGCCGGCGGGCTTGGCAGCATTGCCGGCAGGCGTATCGGATTCCGGGTTGTTGTCACTCATGGTGCTTTCCTCCGGGGATTCTTGAACACCGGGGCTTCGTCCCGCACCATCAGCACGGGGTCGGAAAAGGGAGCCAGGCGCTCGAGGAAATCCAGTGATTCCATCATGGGGGCGCTCTTGAAAAAGAGGGCGAAGGGCACTTCCATCCACAGGCGGTCGGCGTAGGCGTAATCCTCGTAGGGCGTGTCGCCGACGCCGTCGTTGTTGCGGTCGAAGCCCTGGTAACCGTCCCAGTAGTTGCCGTGCCAGCGGTTATGGGCGGCACCGCCGCCCCCGGCCACGGCCACGTCGGCCAGGTTGCCCTCGAAGACATTGCTCTCGAAAACGCTCCCCTCCCGGTCGGAGACGAAGCTGACGGCAATGCCGTTGAAGGCGAAGCGGTTCTTGCGCACTTCGGTCTTGGAGCCGGGCTCGAAGGGCGACAGGTCGGTGCCGATGCCGGTGGAGCAGTAGAGGATTTCGTTGCCCTCGATGACCGTGTTGCTGGCCTCCTTCAGGCCCACGGCCATACCGGTGGCGCCGGTGGCATGGGAGATGGTGTTGTTGCGGATGTAGGCGCCGTTGGTGTACATGAGATACACGCCGACGGCGTTGTCGTAGAAGCGGTTGCCCTCCACCGTGTTCTCGTGGGCGAACATGAAGTGGATGGAATAGCGGCTGCGCCGGCTGACGTTGTTGCGGAAGACGTTATGGTCGGAATACCAGGCCACCATGTCCCGGGAATCCTCGATTTCATTGCCTTCCAGCAGGTTGTTCTTGCTGTACCAGAGGCGCACGCCGTCGCCCCGCAGGCCCAGGTCGAAGGGCTTGGAGCGGATGTAGTTGCGGGTCAGCTTGTTGTCGTTGGACTGCTTCAGGTCGATGCCGAAAAGACAGTTGGTGATGCGTACCTGGTCGACCACGTTGCGGTCGCCGCGCACATTGAGACAGGCATCGTCGCTGTCGTGGGAACCGCCGGAATTGGTCAGATGCACGCCGCGCAGCACGGCACCGCTGGTATCCAGGACGAACACCGTGCCCTTGCCGCCGCCGTCGATGATGACCTGGCCCTGGGCCTCGATGGTCAGGGGCTTGTTCACCACCACCGGACCGGAATAGCTGCCGGCCGGCACCTTCAGCACCGAGCCTTCGGGAGCCTGATTGACCAGGTCCTGGAACCAGGGAATGCCGGCCACCGCCGGCGCCGTGGGCAGGGGCACCTTCTCGCCGGAGGCACCCCAGGCGCTGCCGGCAGGCTTGCCCATGCCGTCATCCGCACTGGATGCGGCTGCCGGCGTATCGGTGGCGGCGCCAAGGGCCCGCAGGGCGTAATCCGGGTCTCCCACGGCAACGCTTACCGCCGCCCACACCAGCAACGGCGAGGCGGCGACTGCAAGCAGGCGTCTCACTCGGCAGCCCCCTCGCGCACCTGCTTGCGCCGGATCAGCAGGGCCGGCATGAGGCTGAGGAACATCAGCACCAGCAGGCCGTAACCCCAGTAGGGATAGGAGTAGGTGGAGAACTGGGCCACCTTGCCTTCGCCGAAGACGGTGGGCATGAAGGGCTTCACCGTGAAGGCGCCCCAGGGGTGCAGGTTGTGGCCGAAGAACCACAGCCAGGCGGCGTAGGTGACGACGAAGAAGAGGGGCAGCAGGGCCGGCACCAGGGCCAGCAGCAGGCTGAAATTGCGCACCTTGGCAACGCCGGCGACGACGATGCCCATGACCAGGATCAGGCCGACGATGACGATGTGGCTGATGAGGGTGACGTTATCGCCCCAGGCCTTGATCTTCTCCGGTTCCTTGAAGAAAGTGCCGGCCTCCTGGACGTAGGCTTCGACGTGGCTGGCCAGATGGCCGAGCACGTACTGGTCCACCAGCATCCAGGCGGCAACGGCGGCAAAGCCGGCGGACAGGACCAGGATGCGGGTCTTGCGCTTGGTCACCATGAAGCCGGCCAGCATGACGGCGAAGAAGCCGAAGAAGAACTTGGCCAGGGGCTTCTCCACCGGTGCACCGGTGGCGATGGGGAACATGCCCACGTAGTGGTTGATGGTGTTCATCTCGTGGACGCAGTCCAGGCCCTGGGCCCCCTTGTTCACATCCTTCTTGGCATCCAGGATGGGGTTGTAGCGTTCGGTGTTTTCATCCAGGTCCTGCTGGATGATTTCGTTGGCCATGCGGGTGCCGACCCCGGCCGCCTTGCAGCCGTTGTAGACGCCATCGAAATGGAAGTGGATGCGGATGCCGTCAGGAAAGGCGTCCTTGGGGTAGTTCGGCGCCGTCAGGGAGACCCACCAGATGGGGGCGAAATAGGCGGCCACCATGGCCACCAGGGCGATCAGGGTCAGTCCCTGGACCAGGCGAGTCTGTTTGGTTTGGGTATCCATGTTCTGCTGTCTCTCGAAAAGCAGCCCCGCTTACCGGCGACGGCCGCAGGATGGTAGTGCTAGTTATTTTTGACCGGCCTTCCCTAAACCGCCGGAGGCCCTCTCCCCGGGAGAGGGGTGGATGGAGGGAGGATCGGGCCTCCCCCTCATCCGGGGCCTCCCTGCGGGGAGGCCCAGAGTGTTGCAAGCTTACTTCTTCTTGCCAGGCTTGGCTGCACACATGGAGCCGGGCATGGTCATGCTGGACTGGTAGGCGGAGATGGCCACCAGCTGTTCGTTGTTGTACTTCTTGATGATCTTCACCATGTCCGGGTTGGCGTTACGGCGGTGGCCGTCGCGGATCTCGGTCATCTGGCGCAGCAGGTACTTGTAGTGCTGGCCGGCGATCACGGGGTAGAACTTGTCCTTGACGCCTTCGCCGTTCTTGCCGTGGCACTCCAGACATTCCTTCTCGTACAGCTCCTTGCCCTTGGCGATCTGCAGGGAGGCATCGGCACCTTCGTACTTGCCGTGATCGGTGGGGATGCACAGACCTTCAATGTAGGAGGCCACATCAGCCAGTTCCTGGGGATCGGTCAGGGTGGCGGCGAAGGGGTACATGGTGGGGTTGTCGCGCAGACCGGCACGGATGTCGGCCATCTGCTTGATCAGCACGGTGGTGTGCTGGCCGGCGAGCTGGGGGAAGGTGCCATCGGGACGGCCGGCACCGGAAGGCAGGTGACAGGCGCCGCAGACCTCGTAGGCTTCCTGGCCGCGCTTCTTGTCGCCCTTGAGCTTCAGGGCTTCGATCTTCTCGCCCTCCTGGGCATTCCACTTGTAGTCCTTCGACTCGATACCGCCTTGGTGGGGAGCCGGCGGACCGGCGTGGGCCACCCCCAGGGCGATGAGGGAAAGGGAGGCGGCGATGATCAGCTTTTTCATTTGAATCCCCTTACAGAGAGAAAATTGCTATGTACTAATGTTAGTCGGGCCCGGCGGGGCCTGTATTTGATGCGGGTCAATCCGAAAAAAAGACGCCGGTCGGCAAGCTAGCCGCACCGCCGTCCTCCGGGGATTCGGATCAGGGCTTGACCTTGGACAGGTAGTCGGCCAGCGCCTTGATTTCTTCGTCATTGACCAGGTGCATGACGCCCTTCATGGCGGCAGTCTGGCCGTTGTTGCGGGCGCCGCTCTTGATGTCCTTCATCTGCTGCTCGGCGTAGGCGGCGTTCTGGCCGGCCAGCTTCGGGTAGTTGGGCATCAGGGGCTTCTTGCCTTCGGCACCGTGACAGGCATTGCAGGTCTTCTCGGCAAACAGCTTGGCGCCGTCGGCAGCAAAGGCGGGGGCGGCCACAGCGGCGGCCAGGGCGGTGAAAAGCACCAGTTTTTTCATGGGTATTCCCTTTCATAAGAAAACGGGGAGCATGGTGATGCTCCCCGCGTTCAACAACTATTACCTGAATCAAATCCGGCGGATTACTTCACCTTCTTGGCGCCGTTCTGTTCCAGATAGGTCTTGGCGCGCAGGCCGAGGTCGGCTGCCTTCACCTGGTACTGCCAGACTTGCTCGGCCCACAGGGTGGCCTGGTTCCAGTCCTTCTTCTTGGCAGCGTCTTCATGCTTGGCCTTGGCGTCCTTGATCTTGTTCAGCTGATCGACGGCGTCGTCCATCATGTTCACCACATCCGGGAAGTCCTTGTAATTCACGGAGGTGATGTAGCCGACCACCTGATCAATGACGGCCTGGGTATCGGCCACCTTCTTCAGCTGCTTCTTGTAGTCGTCTTCGCTGTAGATCGCCTTCTCGGCACCAGCCGTCTTGGTCGCCTTCCAGCCCTTCGGCTTGACCAGGAGGTAGCCCTGCATTTCCAGGTGCAGCGCGGAGCAGAACTCGGTGCAGTAGTAGGGATAGACGCCTTCCTTGTCGGCCTTGAACTTGACCGTGACGGTCTTGCCCGGCTCGACGGAAGCATGGACGTTGTAGGTGGAGACGGTGAAGCCGTGGGTCTCGTCCTGGGCCCGTTCGAGGTTGGTCAGGTGGATGGTGATTTCGTCGCCCACTTCAGCCTCGATGGTTTCCGGGGTGATGTGGGAACGGATCAGGGTACCCTTGACCTCGATCTTGTTGCCCTTCTTGGTGGTGACTTCCTCACCAGCACGGACGGCGCCGGGGTGCGGCTTGTCGGTGCGGGAGTCGGTACCCACCTTGTAGCGGACGCCGGGCTTCAGCTTGGCGGCATCGATGGCGACAACGTAGTGCGGCTCGCCCAGCGGCAGGGGCATGTCGTACAGGAGCTGCATCTTGTCGTTGCTGATGTCGATCAGCTGGTGGTTCTGCGGGTGCAGGGGACCGACGGGCACGAAGCGGTCGATGGACAGCTTGTTCAGCGCCACCAGGTAACGGCCCTTGGGATCGGCGGAGTCACCTTCCATGGTCATCAGGTGACCGATGTTGTAGTGCACGCTGATTTTGTCGAGGACCTTGCCTTCACAGAAGTTCCACTTCACCACCTGGGAATCCACGTACAGGGAGGTGTAGGCCAGACACTGCTTGGAGTCGTACTGGGTGTGCAGGGGGCCGAGGCCCAGTTGCACCTGGGTGTGCAGCGCGTCCTTCATGGCGATCACGGGGATGCCGTAGGCGTCCTTGGACTCGAACTTGCCGGCCTTGATGGCGGCCTGGATCTTGTCGAAGGAATACACGGACACGTGGGTGTCGAGCTTGCCGGCAACGGTGATGAACTTGCCGTCCGGGGTCACGTCGACGCCGTGGGGGGACTTGGGTTCCGGAATCAGGAACAGCACGCCTTCCTTGACGGCAGTTTCGATTGCCAGGACGTTATGGCCGTTGATCTTCTTGGCCATGCCCTTGGCGACCAGTTCGGCAGCCTTCTTCCAGTTGATCACGTGCAGATAGTCGGTGTCCTTGGCGGAACAGCCGGCTTCATAGGGAGGACGACCCTTCTCGATACCGCCCACATAGCGCTCGGAGCAGAAGGAGTTGGTGAAGGACCAGCCGTCGGACGGCCCCTTGCCAGCGTCGGACAAATCCTGGCTGTAGGGGGGCAGTTCGAGGGAGAAGGACTGCTTCGGATCGATGCGGCCTTCCTTGCGGTCAAACTTCCAGTAGGTGACGCCGCCGCGGTACTTCTCGTTGAACTCTTCGAGGGGGTAGAACTTCTTGTTTTCCAGCGGGGAAGCGTACTGGGCAGCCTCGATGACGTAGTCGGTGTTCGGGGTGACGAAGGCGCCGCCGTGTTCGGACTTGAAGATCGGGTTGACCACGATCTGCTTGGTCTCGAAGTCGCGCAGGTCGATCACTGCCAGACGGGGATTGGCCTTGTCGTTGATGAAGAGGAACTGGCCGTCGTACTTGCCATCGGTTTCGGAGATGGCCGGGTGGTGGGTGTCGCCCCAGGTGATCTGCTTGCCGTCGATCATGCCCTGGTTCAGCACGGCCTTGGAGTTCTCGTCGTAGCCGTAGCCCTGCCAGGGTTCGGGGGTGAAAACGCCGATGTACTTGAGGATGCGCATGGACGGAATGCCATACACGATCACCTGACCGGACTGACCGCCGGAGGAGAAGGCGACGAATTCATCACGCTTACCGGTGGGAACGTAGGTCTTGGCCGCTGCCAGCAGGTCCTGCTGGGACAGGCTGCGACGTTTCATCACGTCCTGCAGGGACTCTGCTGCCGTGGCAGCCCCCGCTGCCGCGAAACCGATACCGGCTGCAACCAGCGCGGCGACGGTCTGCTTCATACGAGTCTTCATTTTGACTCTCCCGTTGATAAATAAAGGAAATTTCTCTGCTATTGCCCTAGGCACCATAGGGTGCGCACCTACTATGCGGCAATATGTCGCACATCATCGGCGCCGCCACACTTCTAAACTTTGATGCAGGTTAAATTGGGGAAATGGCTCGGGGTTGAGAATCGAGCCCATCGCCAAGCCAGTAGCGGCTTTGGCGTCATCGTGTCAGGATAGCCGAGGAATTACGCGCCTTCGCGGCACCGCTACCCGGCCCATCAAGCCCTAACGCGGTCCGCCGGCCCTCCGCAACACCGGTACCCATTACCTGCCCCAGCCCCGAAGCAACGAATGTCCAAAAAAATTATTTATGACCTGGCCATCCTCGGCGCCGTCATCGCCCTCGGCGGCCTCGGTTACACCCTGGCCCCTCTGCTCACCCCCAAGACCGACCTGGCAGCCCCCCTCTCGGACTGCGACCTGAACCGGGGCCCCTGCCGGGCGGCCCTGCCCGGAGGCGGCGAAGTGGAATTCAGCATCAGTCCCCGCCCGGTGCCGGCCCTCAAGCCCCTGACCCTGAGCGCCCGGGTCAGCGGCATCCCGGCCAGCCAGGTGGAGGTGGATTTTGCCGGGGTGGACATGAAGATGGGCTACAACCGCCCCCTGCTGGCCGCCGCCAAGGAAGCCGGCACCTTTGTCGGGCAGGGCAACCTGCCCGTCTGCATCACCGGCACCATGATCTGGCAGGCCACCGTGCTGGTCGGCAGCGGCGGCAAGAATATCGCCGTCCCCTTCCGCTTCGAGTCGGCCGCCCCGGAAGGCCACTGAAAGACACCATGCGCCTCATTACCCTGCTCACCATCCTGGCCCTGGCCATCCCGGGCCTGCCCGGCTGTTCCCGCGACACCCCGCCAGCCCCCGGCGGCCTGACCCTGGCCGCCCCGCCCAGCGGCGGCGATTTCAGCCTGGACAGCGCCGACGGCCGTATTGCCACCCAGAACTTCCGCGGTCAGGTGGTCGCCCTCTATTTCGGCTACACCTACTGCCCGGACGTCTGCCCCACCTCCCTGGCGGCCCTCGGCAGCGCCCTGGAAAAGCTGACGCCGGCGGAACTGGCCCAGGTCCAGCCCCTGTTCATCTCCGTGGACCCGGAGCGGGACAGCGTGGCCCGCCTCAAGGACTACGCCGTCTTTTTCCACCCCAAGCTCAAGGGCCTGACCGGCACCCCGTCGGAAATCGCCGCCATTGCCCACGCCTACGGCGCCAGCTACAGCCGGCAGGAGGTCAAATCGGAAGGCGGCTATGTGGTGGACCACTCCTCTTTCGTCTACCTGCTGGCTCCCGACGGCCGCCTGGCCGCCTCCCTGCCCCACGGCACGACGCCGGAAGACATGGCCGCCGCCATGCGGCGCCTGCTGCCCCAACCCAAGTAACCGACTTCACCCACAGGAGTTCCCCATGCAACTGCACCGCCGCCTCATTTCCGCCGCCCTGGCCTGTTCCGCCCTGTTCGCCCTGCCGGCCCTGGCCGACAGCCCGATCAAGGTGGAAGACCCCTATGTGCGCCTGGTTCCCACCGGCACCCCCAACACCGGCGCCTTCATGGTCATCAAGAACAGCGGCAACGCCGACCGCAAGGTGCTGAAGGCCGAGAGCCCCGTCTCCAAGGTGGTGGAACTGCACAACCACATCAACGACAACGGCGTCATGCGCATGCGCCCGGTGGCCGACATCGAGGTCAAGGCCAAGGGCGAGGCCGTACTGCAGCCCGGCAGCCTGCACGTCATGCTGATCGGCCTCAAGCAGGACCTGAAGGAAGGCGACGTGGTGCCCATCACCCTGAAGCTGGACGACGGCTCCTCCACCAAGATCGAAGCCCCGGTACGCAAGATCCAGGTGCCCGCCGCCAAGCCGGAAGACATGGGCCAGCACAACCACGGCGCCATGAAGCACTGAGCCTGTCCGGACGCAGCAAAGCAAAGGGACTCCCGCGGGAGTCCCTTTTTGCTGGCCGGCGCTTCAGAACTGGCTGAAGTTGCGCCCCATGACGTGTTCGTCGGTGCGGTATTTGTCCAGTTGCTGGGTGCGCTCGAAATACAGGGGCGGGTCTGGCACCTGCATGACGCCGCAGGTGCCGACGGGCATCCAGCGCAGGCGCAGGGCCCGGGCCGCATGTTCGATGGAAATCTCCACGCTTTCCGAAATGCCCAGTTCCAGGCGCAGGAATTCCAGCATGTTGCGGCGGGTGCCGTCGTCAAAGCGGACGAAATCCTCCCAGGTGTGGGGCACCCAGGGCGTATCGTAGGTCAGGCAGAGCAGGCTGTGCCCCCGGTAGGAACGCAGGCGGCAACCGTCGGCGCAGCAGGTGCAGGCAAAACGCAGTTCCAGCGCCTTGACCAGGCCATCCATATCCATGCCCGCCTCCTTTCGCCCATGCCCAGATGCCCACCTGTTTCATAGTGGGAAAAAAGCGGGGCAAGCGCAAGGAGGGATTTTCCCGCCCCGGCGGAACAATCCCGACCTCAAGGACGGGCGGGTTCCTCGGTGACGAAGGCGATCTTGGCGATGCCCACCCGCTGGGCGGTGGCCATCACTTCCGCCACCTTCTCGTAGCGGGTGCCGCGGTCGGCCCGCAGGTGCAGTTCCGTTTCCGGCCCGGCCAGGCCCTGCAGGCGGGTGGCCAGGGCTTCGCCGGCCACGACCTCGCCGTTGATGAAGACCTGGCTGTTGCCGTCCAGGGCCAGCTGCACCACCTGGGGTTTCTGCTCCACCTGGGTGGCGCTGACCTTGGGCAGATCCACCGGCACGGCCTGATTGAGCAGGGGCGCGGTGATGATGAAGATCACCAAAAGCACCAGCATCACGTCCACCAGGGGCGTGGTGTTGATTTCCGCCATGGGCTGGGCGCTGCCGCCCTCGTTGAAGGATCCGAAAGCCATGCCGGCGGCCTCAGGCAACCCGCACCAGGCCGCCCTGGGGCACGGTGCTGGAGAGACGCACGCCGGTGGTGAGATAGGCGTGGAGGTCGTGGGCAAAGCCGTCCATCTGGGCCAGCACCAGGCGGTTGGCCCGGGTAAAGGCGTTGTAGGCCAGCACGGCGGGAATGGCGACGAAGAGGCCGGCGGCGGTCATGATCAGGGCCTCGCCGACGGGACCGGCCACCTTGTCCAGCACCACCTGGGAAGAGCCGGAGAGGCCCACCAAAGCGTGGTAGATGCCCCACACCGTGCCGAACAGGCCAATGAAGGGCGCCGTCGAGCCCACCGAAGCGAGGAAGGTGAGGCCCTGCTCGATGCGGGCCTGGGCGGTGACGATGCTCTGGCGCAGGCAGCGGGTGACGAATTCACTGGCATTGACGCCGGCGCCGATGCCCCGGGCCGCATGCTGCTCATGGGCCTGGGCGGCGTGGGCGCCGGAGAGGGCCAGGCCGGCCAGGATGCCGCTGGCGTCCTCGCGGCGGATGGCTTCCAAGGCTTCGGGCAGGGAATCGGCCTGCCAGAAGGCGGCCAGGGCCCGGCTCTGGGTGCGGGAGGCGCGCCAGTGGGCGATGAACTTGCCGACGATGACGCACCAGCTGGCCACCGACAGCAGCAGCAGGATCAGGGCGACGGAATGGGAAACCCCATCTCCCTGGGCCCAGAAATGGGAAAGACCGAGTTGGGTGTTCATGGGGACTCCTGCAATGGGTTAGCTGTCGAGAGCGAAAGTGATGGGAACGATGACCGAGGCTGCCACGGCCTCGTCGCCGCGCCGGGCGGGGACGAAACGCCAGCGCTGGACGGCCTCCCGGGCGGCGCTGTCGAGGCGGGAATAGCCGCTACCGGTCTGGATATCCACCTGCTCCGCCGTGCCCTGGGGCGTCACCCGCACCTTGAGCAGAACCTTGCCTTCCTCGCCGAAACGGCGGGACATGGGGGGGTAAACAGGTTTCGGGTTGTGCAGGTAGTCCGCATCGAAACGGGCCGGCACCAGGGTAGGTGCGGCCGCAATGGTGCTGCTGGCGGGACGGCTGGGCGGTGCTTCGGGAGCGACGAAGTCGCTGCTGACGGCCGCCGCCGGCGTTGCGGCCAGTATCGGTGCCGGCGTCTTCGCCAGCGGCACGGGGGCCGGCGCCTTGGGCTGCCGCGGCCGCTCGACCTTGGGCGGCATCGGCTGGGGCGGCGCCACCTCGGGCTGGGGCCTGGCCGCAGGCGCGGCGTCGATGAGGCGCACGCTCATCGGCTGGGGCACCATGGCGCTGACCACGGCACTACCGGAATGCAGGGCGTAGGCCAGACCGCCCCCATGGAGGGCCAGCACCAGCAGGAAGATCGAGCCCCGGCGCCCCCGGGAGAGGGAGGGCCATGGACTGGGCAATGAAGCAGACAGAAAACGATCCTTTTCGGGCCGCGAGGGGCCCCGCAGCGGCATCCCGACGAGGGCTCGCGGGACTGCCGGAAACGCCGTCGCCAGGGCGGCCATGCCGGCTTTGGCGAGAGGGTGGCGAACCCCGTAATTCTAGGGTTCAACGGCCGCCAAGGGGATGCGACCAAAGGTCGCAGGGGCGGCCGGAAAAGGGCGCCAGTCTTAGCGCAGGGAGAGTATCCAGCGCACCAGGGCCTGCAGGTCGGCATCGCTGACCCGCTTGTTGGGCGACATGAAATCGTCGCCCCAGACGCCGCTGCCGCCTTCCCTCACCTTCACCAGCAGGCGGGCCTCGGCTTCCGGGTCGTCCCGGTAGCGGCGCCCCACCTCGCGCCAGGCCGGACCCCGCACCTTGACGTCCACCTCGTGGCAATTGAGGCAGCGGTGCCGCTCGGCCAGTTCGAGCATGGCGGCATCCCGCTTCTTGTCCGCGGCCTGGGCCGGTACGGCAACCACGCCGAGCAGGGCGGCGCAGAGCAGGGTTCGGGTCGTCAGTGACATCCTCATCTCCTTCGACAAAAGGCGTGCACCATGAAAAAACCGGGGGCCGCAGCCCCCGGTCATTAGACAACGATTCCGACAATAACGCTTAGTACACGTCGTGCTGGGTGTTGTGGATGTTGAACTTGCCGGTGGGCGTGACCAGCTTCGGATCCTTGATCACGGTCTTGAACTTGCGGGTCTTGTCGTCCAGCACCACGATGGCGGAAGGCTCGGTCTTGTTGCCCGTCCAAACGGAGAACCAGACTTCGTCACCCTTCTCGTTGTACTCGGCATGCACCACCCGCTTCACGCCCTTGGTTTCCGGCAGGCCGGCCATCTTGGCGACGTTGATCACCTCAGGCTTGGCATCCGGGTTGCCCAGCTGGTCGATGCTGTACACGGTGACGGATTCGGCAGCATCCTTCTCCGGCATCAGCGGGGCATCGGCCCACAGGTTGTTGGACTTGGGATGGGTCTTGACGAACAGGGAACCGGAACCGTGGTTCTTCAGCTCGGCCACGACCTTCCAGGCGTACTGGGGATGCTTCTCCGGATCGGTACCGATCAGGCTGATAACGTCGGAACCCAGGTGGGAAGTGGACCACACGGGACCGAACTTCGGATGCACGAAGTTGGCGCCGCGGCCGGGGTGGGGCTTGGGCTTGGTATCGACCAGGGCGGCCAGCTTGCCTTCCTTGGTATCGACGACCACCACCTTGTTGGAGGCGTTGGCAGCGACGAGGAAGTAACGCTTGGTGGCATCCCAACCGCCGTCATGCAGGAACTTGGCGGTTTCGATGGTGGTTTCCTTCAGGTTCTTCACGTCGGAGTAATCCACCAGCTTGACCAGGCCGGATTCCTTCACCGTCACCACCCACTCGGGCTTGATCAGGGAGGAAACGATGGAGGCAACGCGGGGCTCCTGGTGATACTCGCCATCCACGGTGATGCCGCGGGTGGAGACGTTCTTCAGGGGCTCCAGGGTCATGCCGTCCAGGATGGTGTACTGGGGCGGCCAGTAGGAACCGACGATGGCGTACTTGTCTTCCCAGCCCTTGAACTTGGAGGTATCGACGGAACGGGCTTCCAGGCCGGCCTTCAGGGTGGCGACGATGGTGGGCTTCTCGAACCACATGTCGATCAGGTCCAGACGGCCGTCGCGGCCGATCACATAGACGTAGCGACCGGAAGCGGAAGTACGGGAAATGTGCACGGCGTAGCCGGTCTTGACGATGCCCCAGATCTTCTTGGTGTCGCCGTCGATCAGGGCCACTTCGCCGGAGTCACGCAGGGTGGTGGAGAAGACGTTCTGCAGATTGATGTTGTTCATCTGCTTGGTGGGGCGCTCGGCCACGGGCACGTGCACCTTCCAGTTGGCCTTCATTTCCTTCATGCCCCACTCGGGCGGCACATCCGGCTGCTGCTGGATGTAGGTGGCCATGTTCTTGATTTCATCCTTGGACAGGATGTCGTCGAAGTTGGGCATGCCGCCTTCGGTACCGTAGGTCAGGATCTTTTCCAGACGGCCCTGGCCGAGCTTCTGGGTGTTCGCCGGCTCCAGGTTCTTGCCGGTGGCGCCCTTGCGCAGCATGCCGTGGCAGCCGGCGCAACGCTCGAAGTAGATCTTGGCGGAAGCCTCTTTGGCTTCCTTGGTCAGGCTCGGCGCATTGGCTGCGGGTGCAGCGAAAGCGGAGCCCATGGCGGCCGCGAGGGCCGTAAAGATAAAGGCACTAACTCCCTTTTTCATGCTTTCCTCTCCTCAATAGGAATTATCAGCAAACCGTTACCCCCGACACAGCATCCGGGGATGGCGAAAGATTGCGCCCGGTGACTTGTCCAAATCCTTGATGCGAATCAACTTCAAAAAGTAGGGATATTCACTAGAGTGGTGCCTAGGCCGAAACACCCCCAAAAGGGATTGAAGGCCGACGGCCAGCCCGGCTATGCTGCCTTTTGCCAAACGAGAAAAAATAATGCTCATGCCCGATCCGAACCGCACCCACCCTGCCCTGCCCGGCACCGTCTATCTCGTCGGCGGCGGCCCTGGCGACCCCGACCTGCTGACGGTACGCGCCGCCCGCCTGATTGCCCAGGCCGACGTGCTGGTCTACGACCACCTCATTGGCGACGGCATCCTGGACCTGGCCCGGCCCGACGCCGAGATCATCTACGCCGGCAAGGAAGCCTCGAAACACACCCTGCCCCAGGACGACATCAACCACCTGCTGGTACAGCTGGCCCAGAAATACCGCTGTGTGGTCCGCCTCAAGGGCGGCGACCCCTTCATTTTCGGCCGCGGCGGCGAGGAGCTGGAGATCTTGGCCCGCCACGGCGTGCCCTTCCAGGTGGTGCCCGGCGTCACCGCGGCGGCCGGCTGCGCCGCTTACGCCGGCTTCCCCCTGACCCACCGGGACCACGCCCAGGTGCTGGTGTTCGCCACCGGCCACCTGAAGGACGGCACGGTCAATCTGGACTGGCAGGCCCTGGCCCGGCCCAAGCAGACCGTGGTTTTCTACATGGGAATTGCCGGCCTGGGAGAAATCAGCCGGCAGATGATCGCCCACGGCCTCTCCCCGCAGACCCCGGCTGGCGTGGTGCAACAGGGCACCACCCGCCAGCAGCGGGTGGTGGTGGCCGATCTGGCCACTCTGGAAGCGAAGGTGCAGGAAGCGGGCATCACCACGCCGGCCCTGATTTTCGTCGGCGGCGTGCTGCAGCTGCAGCCCCAGCTCAGCTGGTTCGAACCCCAGGCCGCAGCCGAGACGGTCTAAGCCGGATCAGCCGGGTCGAAAGAGACAGCCCAGGAGCAGCAGGAAGGAGAACAGCAGCTGCAACTGGGCGGTGCGGCCGAGCAGCAGGTTATGGCCGGTACCCGGCGTCGCCCGGGCGAAGCGCACCACCAGCAGCAGGGCCGGCGGCAGCGCCAGCAGGGGCAGGCCGGCGGCCAGATGGTGGCCGGAGGCGGCCAGCCAGCCCAGCAAAACGAAGGGCGCCAGCATCAACAGCCCGTATTCCACCCGGCATCCCGTCAGGCCCAGGCGCACCGCCAGGGTCCGCTTGCCGGCCCGGGCATCCCCGGCCCGGTCCCGGGTGTTGTTCACCACGATCACCGCCGCCGCGAACAGGCCGGACATGTTGGCCAGGGCCAGGGCGGCCCGGCTGAGGCCGCCGGTCTGCAGGTAGTAGGTGCCGAGCACCGCCCCCAGACCGAAGAACAGCCACACGAAGACCTCGCCGAAAGGCCCGTAGGCAATGGGTTTGGGGCCGCCGGTGTAGGCCCAGCCGCAGAACAGGGAAGCCAGGCCGAGCAAGACGATGGGCCAGCCGCCCTGCCCCACCAGATAGATGCCCAGCAGGAAGGCGCCGCCCAGGGCCAGGAAGCCGCCCCGCTTGACCTGGGCGGCGCTGAGCCAGCCCATGGCCGTGGCCCGGGGCGGGCCCAGGCGGTCCGGCGTGTCCGTGCCGCGCTCGAAGTCGCCCACGTCGTTGAGCAGGTTGGTGCCGATCTGGATCAGCAGGGCCGCCGCCAGGGTCACCAGGGCCACCAGCCAGCGCAGCTGGCCCGTTTCCGACCAGGCCAGGGCGCAGGTGGACAGCACCGGGGCCGCCGCCACCGGCAGGGTGCGGGGCCGCAGGGCGAGCCACCAGGCCTGCCCGGGTGTGGGACGGGAGAGGCTGGCGAGTGTGGAAGCGTTCATGGGTAACGGGCGTAAGGGAAAAACAGGCCACAGTCTAACCACAGCGCGGCAAAACGGCGCATGGCCAGATCAAAAGGTGCCGAATTTATCCCGGAACGAAGACTGTGAGAGAATGCGGCCTTTGCAAAAACCGCCCCACGGGGTGGGTGTATTTGGTGCCGGGAGAGGGACTCGAACCCTCACACTGTTACCAGCGGCGGATTTTGAATCCGCTGCGTCTACCGATTCCGCCATCCCGGCCCGGGACGCCCGGCCAGAGCTGGCGGGCACTACTGCGCGAGGGGCGCATTATCACCGATTCACGACGCCCCCACAAGCCGGACGAGGACACCCGCCGCCTGCTCCGGGCACCACCGCCAAAGCCGCAAGACCATGAGCCTTTCCGTCGACCTTTTCGACTTTCCCCTGCCGCCCGAACTGATCGCCCAGCATCCGGCCAGGGAACGCAGCGCCAGCCGCCTGCTGCACGTGGACGGCCCCCACCTGGCCGACCTGCGCTTCACTGACCTGCCCGGCCTGCTGGCCCCCGGCGACCTGCTGGTGTTCAACGATACCCGAGTGATCAAGGCCCGCTTCTTCGGCCAGAAGGACTCCGGCGGCCAGGTGGAAGTGCTGCTGGAGCGCATCGTGGACGAGCACCACGCCCTGGCCCAGGTGCGGGCCAGCAAGTCGCCCAAGGCCGGCACCCGCATCACCCTGGAAAACGCCTTCAGCCTGGTGTGCAGCGGCCGCCAGGGCGAGTTCTTCGCCCTCGAACTGGAGGGCGAAGGCAATCTGTGGGACCTGGCCGAACAGTACGGCCGCCTGCCCCTGCCGCCCTATATCGAGCACGGGGTGGAGGCGGAGGATGAGGCCCGCTACCAGACCGTCTATGCCCGCCACCCGGGCGCCGTGGCAGCGCCCACCGCCGGACTGCACTTCGATGAGGCAATGCTGGAGCGGCTCTCCGGGCAGGGTGTCCGCCGAGCCGCGCTGACGCTGCATGTGGGGGCAGGCACCTTCCAGCCGGTGCGCGTGGAAAAGATCGACGAGCACAAGATGCACAGCGAGCGCTTCCACGTGCCGGAAGAAACCGCCGCGGCCATCGCTGCCACCCGGGAACGGGGCGGCAGGGTGGTGGCGGTGGGCACCACCTCCCTGCGCACCCTGGAATCGGCCGCCTGCGGCAACGGCCTGGTACGTGCCGGCAGCGGCGAGACGGACATTTTCATCACTCCGGGCTACCGCTTCCAGGTGGTGGACCGGCTCATCACCAATTTCCACCTGCCCCGCTCCACCCTGCTCATGCTGGTCTCCGCCTTCGCCGGCCTGGACCCCATCCGCGCCGCCTACGCCCACGCAGTGGCAGAAAAATACCGCTTTTTCAGCTACGGCGACGCCATGCTGCTGGAGCGGGAAGAACATTGATTCAATAAGCCACAGAGGACACAGAGAGCACAGAGAGAAAGACCAGACCCATCCCCTGCCGCAACTGGCGGCAGCCGGTTTTACTCTGTGATCTCTGTGTCCTCTGTGGCAAAAACGCTTTTAGGAATACGTCCATGCAGTTCGAACTTCTCAAGACCGACGGCCAGGCCCGTCGCGGCACCCTGACCCTGGCCCACGGCACGGTGCAGACCCCGGTGTTCATGCCGGTGGGCACCTACGGCACGGTCAAGGCCATGACGCCCCAGTCCCTGCACGACATCGGCGCCCAGATCTGCCTCGGCAACACCTTCCACCTGTGGCTGCGCCCGGGCCTGGAAGTAATCAAGGCCCACGGCGGCCTGCACGACTTCATGGGCTGGAACAAGCCCATCCTCACCGATTCGGGCGGCTTCCAGGTCTTCTCCCTGGGGGCCCTGCGCAAGATCACCGAGGAAGGGGTGAAGTTCTCCTCCCCCATCGACGGCGCCAAGCTGTTCCTGACGCCGGAAGAATCCATGCGCATCCAGCACACGCTGAACTCGGACATCGTCATGATCTTCGACGAATGCACGCCCTACCCGGCCACCGTGGACGAGGCGGCCAAGTCCATGCGCCTCTCCCTGCGCTGGGCCCAGCGCTCCATCGACGAGCACCGTCGCCTGGGCAACGGCAACGCCCTTTTCGGCATCGTCCAGGGCGGCATGTACGAGACCCTGCGCGACGAATCCCTGGCCGGCCTGGATGAAATGGGCTTCGACGGCATGGCCATCGGCGGCCTTTCCGTGGGCGAGCCCAAGGAAGACATGGCCCGCATCCTGGCCCACACCGCACCGAAACTGCCCGCCCACAAGCCCCGCTACCTGATGGGCGTGGGCACGCCGGAAGACCTGGTGCATGCGGTGAGCCAGGGCATCGACATGTTCGACTGCGTCATGCCCACCCGCAACGCCCGCAACGGCCACCTGTTCACCCGCTACGGCGACCTCAAGATCAAGAACGCCATCCACCGCCAGGACACCGGCCCCCTGGACCCGTCCTGCGACTGCTACACCTGCCGCAACTTCAGCCGGGCCTACCTGCACCACCTGTTCCGCGCCGGGGAAATCCTTGGCTCCATGCTCAACACCATCCACAACCTGCACTACTACCAGGTGCTGATGGCCGAATTGCGCGCCGCTATTGAAGAAGGGCGCCTGCAGCCCCATATGGAGAACTTCCATCGGGACCGTTCCCGGGGTGCCAGCCCGGCGGCCGGCTAAAGCCGCACCGTAGGTCCGCCACCGGGCATCCGCGTCATGGCTCGGTGGTACAATGCCCCGTTCAAATTTCGAAGCAATCAAGGAGTAAAACCGTGCTGATTAGCGCCGCTCACGCCCAGGCCGCAGGCCAGGCTGCCGACCCCACCGGGGGCCTGATGCAATTCCTGCCCATCATCCTGATGTTCGTGGTGTTGTGGTTCCTCATGATCCGCCCCCAGATGAAGAAGGCCAAGGAACACAAGGCCATGGTGGACGCCCTGCAGAAGGGTGACGAAGTGGTCACCCAGGGCGGCATGGTGGGCCGCGTCTCCAAGATCGGCGACGCTTACGTCCATCTGGAAATCGCCCCCAACACCGAAGTCGTGGTGCAGAAACCCGCCATCGGGGTGCTGCTGCCCAAGGGAACCCTGAAGTCCCTGTAAGTCATCCCCGGGGCCGGATTCGTCCGGCCCCTTGCCTTTTTCGGTCCCCCAGGAACCGCCCATGAACCGCTATCCGCTCTGGAAATACATCACCGTCGTCGTCGCACTGGTGATCGGTTTCCTCTACACCCTGCCCAATTTCTTCGGTGAAGCCCCGGCCGTCCAGCTTTCCCCGGCCCGCGCCACCCTGAAGACCGATGCCCAGCTGCTGTCCCGCGTCGAAGCCGCCCTGCAGGGCGCCGGCATCAGCCACGACGGCATCTTCCTCGACAGCAACGGCGTCAAGACCCGCTTCAAGGACACCGACACCCAGCTCAAGGTCAAGGACCTGCTGGAAAAGACCTTCAACCCGAATCCCCAGGACGCCCAGTACGTGGTCGCCCTGAACCTGCTCTCCTCCTCCCCCAAGTGGCTCTCCAACCTGGGCGCCCTGCCCATGTACCTGGGCCTGGACCTGCGGGGCGGCGTGCACTTCCTGCTGCAGGTGGACATGGCCGGCGCGCTGACCAAGCGCCTGGACTCCATGTCGGCCGACCTGCGCACCCTGCTGCGGGACAAGAACCTGCGCCACGCCGGCATCAACCGGGAAGGCAATGCGGTGGTGGTCAAGTTCCGCGACGCCGACACCCGCACCAAGGCCCGCATCGTGCTGGAAGACAACCAGCCCGACCTGACCTTCGTGGACGGCCAGGACGGCTCCGACCTGAAACTCACCGCCAGCTTGAAGCCCACGGCGGTCAAGCGCATCCAGGACTTCGCCCTGAAGCAGAACATCACCACCCTGCACAACCGGATCAACGAGCTGGGCGTGGCCGAGCCGGTGATCCAGCAGCAGGGCGCCGACCGCATCGTGGTGCAGCTGCCCGGCGTGCAGGACACGGCCAAGGCCAAGGACATCCTGGGCCGCACCGCCACCCTGGAAATCCGCATGGTGGACGACACCCCGGGCGCCCTGGAAGCGGCCATGGCCGGCCAGGCACCCTTCGGCACCGAGCTTTACAGCGAACGGGGCGGCTCGCCCCTGCTGGTGAAGAAGCAGGTGGTGCTGACCGGCGACCGCCTCACCGACGCCCAGCCCGGCTTCGACGGCCAGACCCACGAACCGGCGGTGCACCTGACCCTGGATTCCGCCGGCGCCCGCATCTTCAAGGACATCACCCGGGAGAACGTGGGCAAGCGCATGGCCATCCTGCTCATTGAAAAGGGCAAGGGCGAAGTGGTCACCGCCCCGGTGATCCGCACCGAAATCGGCGGCGGCCGGGTCCAGATCAGCGGCAAGATGAGCACCATGGAAGCCAACGACACCGCCCTGCTGCTGCGGGCCGGTTCCCTGGCGGCGCCCATGGACATCGTCGAAGAGCGCACCATCGGCCCCTCCCTCGGCGCCGACAACATCAGCAAGGGCTTCCACTCCACCCTGTGGGGCTTCCTCGCCATTGCCGCCTTCATGATGTGCTACTACCTCATGTTCGGCCTCATCTCCACCCTGGCCCTGGCAGCCAACCTGATGTTCCTGGTGGCCCTGCTGTCCCTCATGCAGGCCACCCTGACCCTGCCGGGCATCGCCGCCATCGCCCTGACCCTGGGTATGGCCATCGACTCCAACGTGCTGATCAACGAACGGGTGCGGGAAGAACTGCGCAACGGCGCCAGTCCCCAGGCGGCCATCTCTGCCGGTTACGAGCGGGCCTTCGGCACCATCCTGGACTCCAACGTCACCACCCTGATCGCCGGCGTTGCCCTGCTGGCCTTCGGCTCCGGCCCCATCCGGGGCTTCGCCGTGGTGCACTGCCTGGGCATCCTGACCTCCATGTTCAGTTCCGTGGTGGTCTCCCGGGCCCTGGTCAACCTCATCTACGGTCGCCGCAAGAAGCTGGACAAGGTCTCCATCGGCCAGGTCTGGAAGCCCGGCCTGGACAGCGCCAAGTAAGCGCCTAGCAAGGGATACTCAACATGGAATTTTTCAAGATCCGCAAGGACATCCCCTTCATGCGCCATGCGCTGGTGTTCAACGTCATTTCGTTGGTCACCTTCCTCCTGGCCGTGTTCTTCCTCGCCACCCGGGGCCTGCACCTGTCGGTGGAATTCACCGGCGGCACCCTGATCGAGGTCAGCTACAGCCAGGCCGCCGACCTGGAGAAAATCCGCGGCGCCCTGGGCAAGTCCGGCTTCTCCGACTACTCGGTGCAGAACTTCGGCTCCTCCCAGGACGTGCTGATCCGCCTGCCCCTGAAGTCCGAGCAGAACACGGCCAAGCTGGGCGAGTCCGTCATGGCCGCCCTCTCCGCCGAGGACGCTTCCGCCTCCCTGCGCCGGGTCGAGTTCGTCGGCCCCCAGGTGGGCAAGGAACTGGCCGAGAACGGCGCCATGGCCCTGCTGGTGGTGATCATCGGCATCGTCATCTACCTGGCCTTCCGCTTCGAATGGCGCTTCTCGGTGTCGGCCATCATCGCCAACCTGCACGACGTCATCATCATCCTGGGCTTCTTCGCCTTCTTCCAGTGGGAATTCTCCCTCTCGGTGCTGGCGGCGGTGCTGGCGGTGCTGGGCTACTCGGTGAACGAATCCGTGGTGGTCTTCGACCGGGTGCGGGAAACCTTCCGCAAGGCCCGCGGCATGACCACGCCCCAGGTGCTGGACCACGCCATCACCAGCACCATCTCCCGCACCATCATCACCCACGGCTCCACCCAGATGATGGTGCTGTCCATGCTGGTGTTCGGCGGCGAGACCCTGCACTACTTCGCCATGGCCCTGACCATCGGCATCCTCTTCGGCATCTACTCCTCGGTGCTGGTGGCCAGCCCCCTGGTGATGTGGCTGGGGGTGTCCCGGGAGCAGTTCATCAAGGCCCCCAAGGCCAAGGACCCCAACGTCAGCGACGACGGCGCCTGCGTCTGAGTCTGGATCAGCAACGGCCGGTTACATTCGGCCACAGCCCCGCCCCTGCGGCAGGGGCTACAATTCGACGGGTCGCCTGCCACCGCGGGCGGCCCGTTTTACTTGCATGAGGGAGAAACACTCGTGAGCACGCAGAAAATCAAGGTGTGGGACCTGCCCACCCGCCTCTTCCACTGGCTGCTGGCCGCCCTGGTGCTGGGCGCCGTGGTCACCGGCCAGGTCGGCGGCAACGCCATCTTCGTTCACGGCAAGCTGGGCCTGGCCATCGTCGGCCTGCTGGTGTTCCGTCTGGTGTGGGGCGTAGCCGGTTCCACCTACGCCCGCTTCAGCCAGTTCGTGCCCGGCCCCGGCGCCATCAAGGCCTATCTGCAGGGCCGCTGGCAGGGCCTGGGCCACAATCCCCTGGGCGCCCTCTCCGTCCTGGCCCTGCTGGCCCTGCTGCTGTTCCAGGTGGTATCCGGCCTCTTCGCCAACGACGACATCGCCTTCCGCGGCCCCCTCATGGACCTGGTGGGCAAGGATCTCTCCGACACCCTCTCCGGCCTGCACAAGGGCGCCTTTCCCCTGATCCTGGCCCTGGTGCTGGTGCACGTGGGCGCCATCGTCTTCTACGCCCGGGTGAAGAAGGACAACCTGGTCAAGCCCATGCTCACCGGCTGGAAGGAGCTGCCGGCAGCACAGCCCGCCGTGCCCGCCACCGCCCATGCCCAGGGCGGCGGCCTGGTGGCCTTCATCGTCGCCCTGGCCCTGGCGGCCCTGGCCGTCTGGGGCGCTTCCGGCGTCTGGATCGCACCGCCGCCCCCGCCGCCGGCATCGGCACCGGCCACGCCCAGCTGGTAAGCGTCGAGTCCCCCAAAGAAAAGGCCGCCCACGGGCGGCCTTTTCTTTGCCTGCACGCTCCGGACAGGACGACGCCAGGGTCGCCTGCCGGGCGCAAGGACCTCAGTCCTTCATGCGGAACTTGTCGTGGCAGGACTTGCAGGTCTCGCCGGTCTTGCCGAACTGGGCCTTGATGGCGTTCACGTCGCCGCCGGCAGCCACTTCGGCCAGCTTGTTGGCTTCGGCATTGAAGGCGCGGGCGATCTTGCCCACTTCCTCCTGCTGCTGGAAGAACTCGGGCTTGACCCGGGTCTTCTGGCCGCCGGCGTCCTTGTCGGAGCCGGGCACGTAGAGGGCGCCCATGCCGGAGTTGGCGATGGCGGCGATGGTGCGGGCAGCGGCCAGGACCTGGTCCTTGTTGTAGGCAGCCGGGTTGTCGATGGTCTGCTCCTTGATCTTGCCCATGTTCCAGGACATGTAGGAGTAGCCGGCCTTGCGGTACTTGATGGCGTCTTCAGGCTTGACCTGGGCGGAAGCGCCGGCGGCCACGGCCAGGGCGGAAAGGGCGAGCAGGAGCTTGGGCAGTTTCTTCATGGCATTTCTCTCGTGTTGTGGTTTGAATGGAAAGGCTGACGGTGGCACCGCAAGGCGCGGCGCAACGACGGGCAATTATACGACTCAAGGCAATGGCATATCAGCCGGCGTCAATGTACGGCACCCACCGGACAAGACCGGAGCAACAGCCTGGAAACGGCTGCAGATGCGGCTTCCAGCCGGGCTGGGAGCAAGAAAAAAGGCGGCCGCAGCCGCCCTTTTCCACCGGATTTTTACAACTTTTACACGGCAAAGACGTGCTTGGCGCGCAGGGTCTTGCCCTCGGCCGCCAGCTGGATCAGGCGATCGATATTGGGATGCTTGCCCGGATGCAGCTTGGCATCCTCGCTGTGCTCGGCATAGATCTCGATGCCCTTCAGCGCGGCCTGGGGCGTGATGGCGCCGTAGGTCTGGGCCAGGTGGTTATAGACGGCGACGGAACCGGCGCTGCCCGGCTTGTTCTCGATGGTGGCAACGGTATTGCCTTCGGCATCGAGCAGGTTGATGGCGGCCAGGTGGGAAATGCCCGGCAGCTTCTTCAGGTTTTCAGCAAAGCTCATGGGGAAACTCTGGTTGTGGTTCTTGGGAGAAAAAAATCAGCGCCGGCGCAGCATGCCGAACAGCACGCCGGTGATGGCGCAGGCCGAGGCGATGCCGAAGGCGATGGCCTTGATGCCCCGCTCGGGCCCGTAGGCGCCGAGCAGCAGGCCGGCCAGCAGCAGGCCCAGCAACAGGCCGGCCAGGCCGCCCTGGCGGGCGCCCCGGACCATGGCCTTCTGCCGGGCTTCAAGACAGTCGGGGCAGAGGTCGCTCCGACGGTCCTCCATGGGCTGATCGCAGCGGGGGCAGCGCATGGGCTTAGATGCGCTTGGCCAGTTCGGCAGCCTTGCCGGTGTAGTCCCAGGGCGTCAGCTTGAGCAGTTCGGCCTTGGCGGCTTCCGGGATTTCCAGGGACTGCACGAAGGTCTGCATGCCTTCGCGGGTGACGCGGGTGCCCCGGGTCAGTTCCTTGAGCTTCTCGTAGGCCTGGGGCACGGCGTAGCGGCGCATGACGGTCTGGATCGGTTCGGCCAGCAGTTCCCAGTTGGCGTTGAGGTCGTCGTGCATGGCCTGGGCATTCACTTCCAGCTTGTTCAGGCCGCGCAGCAGGGAATCGTAGCCGAGCAGGGCGTAGCCGAGGCCGACACCCATGTTGCGCAGCACGGTGGAGTCGGTCAGGTCCCGCTGCCAGCGGGAGATGGGCAGCTTCTCGGAGAGATGCTTGAGCACGGCGTTGGCCAGGCCCAGGTTGCCTTCGGAGTTCTCGAAGTCGATGGGATTGACCTTGTGCGGCATGGTGGAGGAACCCACTTCGCCGGCCTTCACCTTCTGCTTGAAGAAGCCCAGGGAGATGTAGCCCCAGACGTCCCGGTCCAGGTCGATGAGGATGGTGTTGGTGCGGGCGAAGGCGTCATACAGTTCGGCCATGGCGTCATGGGGCTCGATCTGGATGGTGTAGGGGTTGAATTCCAGGCCCAGGCTCTCGACGAAGCGCTTGGCGAAGCCTTCCCAGTCGAAACCGGGGTAGGCGGCCAGGTGGGCGTTGTAGTTGCCCACGGCGCCGTTGATCTTGCCCAGCAGGCCGACCTCGGCGATGCGGACGCGGGCCCGGTTGAGGCGATAGACGGCGTTGGCCAATTCCTTGCCCATGGTGGAAGGCGTGGCGGGCTGGCCGTGGGTGCGGCTCATCATGGGCACCTCGGCCAGTTCATGGGCCAGGTCGCGCAGGCGGCCGATGACCTTGTCCAGGGAGGGCAGCATCACCTCGTCCCGGGCGGCCTTGAGCATGAGGGCGTGGGAGAGGTTGTTGATGTCTTCGGAGGTGCAGGCGAAGTGGATGAATTCGGTGACCTTGGTGACTTCGGCGTTGGCCTTGGTCTTGTCCTTGATCCAGTATTCCAGGGCCTTCACGTCGTGGTTGGTGGTGGCCTCGATGGCCTTCACCTCGGCGGCCTGTTCGGGGCCGAAACCGGCCACCAGGGCATCCAGCTCGGCCACGGTGGCGGCGGAGAAGGCGGGGATTTCGGCGAAATGGGGTTCAGCCGCCAGGGCCTTGAGCCATTCGATTTCCACCTGGAGGCGGCGGCGGATCAGGCCGTACTCAGAGAACTGGGGACGCAGGGCATCCACCTTGCCGGCATAGCGGCCGTCCAGGGGGGAAAGGGCGGTGAGAGCGTGAAGAGACATGGAATGGGTATCCTGTTGAGCCAAGAGCGGAATTTTACCCGCCGGGCAAAGGTCTGGGCAAACCGGAATTGCCGTCCCCGAACCAGCACGGCATGGCGTACGTGACTTGCTTGGCAGGGGACGGTGGTCCGGGGTGTTATACTTTGCCTCCCCATCCGGCCGGGCCTGCCCGGTCGAAAACACGCATACAGACAACGAGAAGCTCATGAAACTGATCGGTTCCTACACCAGCCCCTTCGTGCGCAAGGTACGGGTGGTCCTGGCGGAAAAGAAGATCGAGGCCGAGTTCGAAATCGAGTCGCCGTGGACGCCGGAAAGCCGCGTTCCGGAGCACAACCCCCTGGGCAAGATTCCCGTCCTGCTGCTGGACGACGGCACGCCCCTGTTCGATTCCCGGGTCATCGTCGAATACCTGGACAACGTCACCCCCAACAACAAGCTGATGCCCGCCCCCAACCGGGAACGCATGGAAGTGAAGCGCTGGGAGGCCCTGGCCGACGGCCTGCTGGAAGCGGCGGTGGCCACCTTCCTCGAAGGCAAACGGCCGAAGCAGAAGCAGGATGGAGCCACCATCGCCCGGCAACGGGAAAAGATCCAGCGCACCCTGGACTACATGGCCAAGGAACTGGGCGAAAACCCCTGGTGTATGGGCACCCACTTCTCCCTGGCGGACATCGCCGTGGGCGTCGCCCTGGGCTACCTGGACTTCCGCTTTGCCGACATCGAATGGCGGCCGGCCTATCCGGGCCTGGCCCGCATCCACGAGAAGCTGATGCAGCGCCCCGCCTTCAGCGACACCCTGCCCCACGACTGAACGCCAGGGCTCGGCGGCCAATGCGCCTCCCCGAAAAAGGCTGCCGCGGGCAGCCTTTTTTCTTGCCCCCGGCATTATCCTAGGGCGAAAGGGGACGGTTTTTCGGTAGAGTAAGGACTATCGCCGGGACACCGGGGTCAATGCAGGCAGAGGCAGGAGGCTGGCATGGAATATGGGCACGATCATCCCACCCGCCACATTCTGGTGGTGGACGACGAACTGAGCATCCTCCATGCCGTGGAGCGGGAGCTCAAGGGCCGCCGCCTGGGCCGCTATGCCTTCACCGTGGCTGGTTTCACCGACCCGCGCCAGGCCCTGGTGGCTGCCGAGCGGCAGACCTTCGACGCCGTCATCAGCGACTTCCGCATGCCGGGCATGGACGGCCTGGAATTCCTCAAGGCCCTGGCGGCCATCCAGCCGGACTGTCCCCGCCTGGTCCTGAGCGGCCAGACCGACATGGACAGCCTGGTGCGCATGGTCAATGAAACCCACATCTACCGGTTCATCGCCAAGCCCTGGCCGGCCTACATGCTCCAGGCCGCCCTCGCCCAGGCCATCGACTACGCCGAGACCCTGGCCGAAAACCGGCGCCTGGCCGAAGCGGCGCGCCAACGCCAGCTGTCGGAACTGCTGCCGGAACCGGCGGCGGTGGAACAGCTGCTGATCGTGGACGACGACATGGGCGTGCTCAACAGCCTGGCCCGGGTGCTCACCCACCACAGCAAGTCCGACGGCCTCTTCGCCGCCATCCTGGCCGAACAGCACGGCCAGCCCCGCCGCCGGACCCTGGCAGAGGACCACATCAGCGTCCAGATCACCCCCTCCCCCGCCTACGCCCTGCAGATGGCGGAGCGGGTCGCCTTTTCCTGCATCATCGCCGACTACCGCATGCCGGAGATGAACGGGATCGAACTGCTGCAGCGCTTTGCCGCCCGCCAGCCGGACTGCAGCCGCATCCTCATCAGCGGCCAGATCGGCGAGGCCGAACTGGCCCAGGCCATCCAGCAGGCCCACATCTTCGCCTTCGTCGAAAAGCCCTGGAGCGACTTCGAACTGAAGGCCAACATCGCCCTCGCCCTGGCCCAGCACCGCCTGCAGCTGGAAAACCGCTGGCTGGCGGCATTCATGCGGCCGGAGGCGGAGCCGGCGGCTTCCGGAGTCTTCCCAGGATGATTGAAAACGACCTGCCCGAGGCGGGGGACGCCCCCCTGCACCAGGAAACCGTCCTGGTGGTGGACGACACCAAGGAAAACCTCACCGTCATCGGCGAGCTGCTCAATCCCCACTACAACGTGCGCATCGCCAACAGCGGCCAGCGGGCCCTGAAGGTGGCCAACAGCACCCCGGTGCCGGACCTGATCCTGCTCGACATCATGATGCCGGAGATGGATGGCTACGAAACCCTGGCCGAGCTGCGGGCCAATCCGGCCACCCGGCACATTCCGGTGATCTTCGTCACGGCCCTGGATGCGGATGAGGACGAGGAGCGGGGCCTGGCCCTGGGGGCCGTGGATTACATCGCCAAACCCATCCGCCCGGCCATCCTGCTGGGACGCATCCGCACCCAGCTGGACCTGAAGCTGGCCCAGGACCAGCTGCGCCGGCAGAACGCCTCCCTGGAGGCGGAAGTGCAGCGCCGGGTGGCGGAAAACCTGGCCATCCAGGAACAGGGGCAGCGCAACGAGGCCCGTCTCAACCGCATGCGGCAGCTGATCCTTTCCTCCGCCAGCGAAGGCATCTTCGGCGTGGACGTGGAGGGGCGCATCAATTTCATCAACCCGGCCGCCACGGCCCTGCTGGGCTACACCGAGGAGGAACTGCTCGGCCAGGACTCCCACCGCATGCTGCACCACTCCCACATCGACGGCAGCCACTACGCCGTCGAAGACTGCCCCATGCACCTGTGCCTGCACTCCGGCATCACCATCCGGGACCGGGAAAGCACCCTCTGGCACCGGGACGGCACGCCCCTGCCCCTGGAGTGCTCCCACACCCCCATCGTCGAGGACGGCAGGATCATCGGCGCCGTCACCACCCTGCGTGACATCCGGGACCGCAAGCGCTACCTGGAACAGCTGGAGCGCCACTCCAACTACGACGAACTGACGGACCTGCCCAACCGCAACCTGCTCTACGACCGCCTCAACCACAATATCGAGGTGTGCCGCCGCAGCGGCATGAACATCGCCGTCCTCACCCTCAACCTGGACCGCTTCAAGAGCATCAACGACACCCTGGGCCGGGCCGCCGGCGACCAGGTGCTGCGGGAAGTGGCCCAGCGCCTGGGGCGCCAGGTGCGCAAGATGGATACCCTGGCCCGCCTCGAAGGGGACGAGTTCGTGCTGGTGGTGGAGGTGGCCACGGCCGAGCAGTCCAGCGCCTTCGCCCAGCCCATCCTGAAGGCCCTGGCCAATCCCTTCCACGTGGCGGAGCGGGAGTTTTTCCTGTCCGGCAGCATCGGCATCGCCACCTTTCCCAAGGATGGCGACAACGGCGAGGAACTGCTGCGCAACGCGGATGCCGCCATGTACAAGGCCAAGACCAAGGGCGGCAACCGCTTCCAGTTCTACACGGCGGAAATGAACCAGCGCTCCCTGGAGCGCCTGGACCTGGAAAACGGCCTACGCCGGGCCATCGACCAGGGCGAGCTGGTGGTGTACTACCAGCCCCAGGTGAACCTGCGCAACGGCGCCATCATCGGCGCCGAAGCCCTGGTGCGCTGGCAGGACCCGGAGAAGGGCCTGGTCATGCCCGGCTCCTTCATCGCCCTGGCGGAGGAAACCGGCCTCATCGTGCCCCTCGGCGAATGGGTGCTGCGCACCGCCTGCAGCCAGAACAAGGCCTGGCAGGACGCGGGCCTGCCCAAGATTCCCGTGGCGGTGAATCTGTCCGCCCGCCAGTTCGCCGCCCAGGATGTGGTGGAGCTGGCCGCCCGCATCCTGCACGACACCGGGCTGGCCCCCAACTACCTGGAACTGGAGCTGACGGAGAGCGCCGTCATGGCCGACGCCGAGGCCTTCATCCGCGCCACGGAAAAGCTCAAGGGCCTCTCCATCGCCCTCTCCATCGACGACTTCGGCACCGGCTTCTCCTCCCTCAGTTACCTCAAGCGCTTCGCCATCGACCGGCTGAAAATCGACCAGACCTTCGTCCGCGACATCACCCACGATCCCGACAGCGCTTCCATCGCCCTGGCCATCATTTCCCTGGCCCACAGCCTGAAGCTGCTGGCCATTGCCGAAGGGGTGGAGACGGAGGCCCAGCTCAATTTCCTGCGGGCCCGCAATTGCGACGAAATGCAGGGCTACTTCTTTAGCCCGGCCCTGCCCGCCGACGAATTCGAGGCCATGCTGCGCCAGGGCCGCAAGCTGGAGTTCCAGCCCGAGTCCAAGGTGCCCGGGCGCACCCTGCTGCTGGTGGACGACGAACCGGGGATTCTCTCGGCCCTGAAACGCCTCTTCCGCCGCGAAGGCTACGTCATTCTCACCGCCAACAGCGGCAAGGAGGGCCTGGACATCCTGGCCGGCCACGACGTCGGGGTCATCATTTCCGACGCCCGCATGCCGGAGATGGATGGCGCCGAATTCCTGGGCAAGGTGCGGGCCATGTACCCGGACACCATGCGCATCATCCTTTCCGGCTACACCGACCTGAAGGCTGTCACCAGTGCGGTGAACCGGGGCGAACTGTTCAAGTTCCTGACCAAGCCCTGGGACGACGGCGAACTGCTGGAAACCATCCGGGACGCCTTCCGCCAGTACGAAATGCGCAAGCCGCCGCCCGCCGACGGCGCCGCGCCGGAGCACTGAGGCCGGCTGGGAAAGCCGGCCGTGCCTGTGCTACCCTTTTGACATGTCCCGCCGCCCCAGCGTGCGGCCACTCCCTCATTCAGGAATGCAGATCGTGGACCAAAACAACATCCGCCACATCCTCGTTGTGGACGACGAGCCCAACATTGTCAGCGCCGTGCAACGGGAGCTGGCCTCGCCGCCCCACGGCCGCTACCGCTACCAGGTGACCGGCTGCACCGACCCGCTGCAGGCCCTGACCAAGGCCCGGGAACAGAGTTTCGACGCGGTCATCAGCGACTACCGCATGCCCGACATGGACGGCCTGGAGTTCCTCAAGGAACTGACCCTGTTGCAGCCCGAATGCGCCCGCCTGGTGCTGAGCGGCCAGACCGACATGGCCACCCTGATCCGCATGGTCAACGAGACCCACATCTACCGCTTCATTCCCAAGCCCTGGCACGACTACTACCTGAAGAGCTCCCTGGCCCAGGCCATCGGCTATCACCAGACCCTGCGCCAGCACCGGGAACTGGCGGCTGTGGTGCGGCAGCGGCAGATCAGCGTGCCGCCCCTGCCCGAAGGCAACATGGAGCAGATCCTGATCGTGGACCACGACCCCGGCGTGCTCGGTTCCCTCTCCCGGGTACTCACCCACCACTCCGAGGTGGACGACCTCTACCTGGCGATCCGTGCCGAAGTGGCCCACGCCACCACGCCGGTGCTGCAGGAAGGCAAGATCAGCGTGCAGGTCACGCCCTCGGCCCGCCACGCCCTGGAGCTGGTGAAGAACAACACCTTCTCCTGCATCATCGCCGACCGCAAGATGCCGGAAATGGACGGGGTGGAGTTGCTGCAGCGCTTTGCCGACCTGCAGCCCGACTGCTTCCGCATCCTCATCAGCAACGAAATCTGCGAAGGCGACCTGATCCAGGCCATCGGCGGCGCCAACATCTTCGCCTTCATCCAGAAGCCCTGGAGCGATTTCGAACTGAAGACCAGCATCGCCCAGGCCCTGGCCCAGCGCCGCATGCTCCTGGAAAACCGGCAACTGGCCGAGATCGTGCAGCAGGCCGGCGCCGTGTAGCACCGGGGCCGGCCCCGCGCCGGCCCGGCCACAGCCGGTTTTACCCGCCCTCTAGCGGATGACGCCGCCGCCCAGGCAGACCCGGGACTCGTACAGCACCACCGACTGCCCCGGGGTCACGGCCCATTGGGGTTCGGCGAAATCGATCAGGCAGGATTCCCCATCCACCCGCTCCACCTCGCAGGGCGCGTCCTCCTGCCGGTAGCGGGTCTTGGCGCAATAGACCCAGTGGGGCCGCGGCGCCCGGCCCGAGACCCAGGACAGGTCATGGGCTTCCAGGCGGCCCGAGAGCAGGGCCGGATGGTCGTGGCCCTGGACCACGTAGAGCACGTTGGCCGCCACGTCCTTCTTCGCCACGAACCAGGCATCGTGCTCGCCGTTGGCCTTCTGGCCGCCAGCCAGGCCGCCGATGTGCAGGCCCTTGCGCTGGCCGATGGTGTGGTAGGTCATGCCGTCGTGTTCCCCCAGCACCTTGCCGCTGTCCAGATCCCGGATCTCGCCCTTCTGCGGCGGCAGATAGCGCATCAGGAAATCCTTGAAGGGCCGCTCGCCGATGAAGCAGATGCCGGTGGAGTCCTTCTTCGCCGCCACGTGCAGCCCTTCCTCCAGGGCCAGCTTGCGCACGTCCCGCTTGTACCAGTCGGCCAGGGGGAAGAGGGTCTTGGACAGCTGGGCCTGGTTGAGGCGGTGCAGGAAGTAGCTCTGGTCCTTGGTGCCGTCCTCGGCCTTGAGCAGTTGGTACTCGACGCCGACGCCGGCCGGATGGGGCACTTCCCGCACCCCGGCATAGTGGCCGGTGGCGATCTTGTCGGCTCCCAGCTGCATGGCGTGGTCGAGGAAGGCCTTGAACTTGATTTCCGAGTTGCACAGGATGTCCGGATTGGGGGTGCGGCCGGCCTGGTATTCCTTGAGGAACTCGGCGAAGACCCGCTCCTTGTACTCCTTGGCGAAATTCACCACCTCCACGTCGATACCGATGGTGTCGGCCACGCTCATGACGTCGATGAGATCCTGGCGGGAGGAGCAGTATTCCTCGTTGTCGTCGTCCTCCCAGTTTTTCATGAAGAGGCCCACCACCTTCCAGCCCTGGCGCTTCAGCAGCAGGGCTGCGACGGAGGAATCCACCCCGCCGGAAAGACCGACCACGACCGTACCTTTTTCCTGTGCTGCGCTCATTGCTTCACCTGTCTTTCCATCTGTTCCTGGACCGCCTCGGCCACCCGGTGCCGTGCTTCCGGGTCCCGGCCGTCCAGCCAATCCTCGAAGGGGATGACAGCCGGCGTCTCCCCGTAGTCAAAAAACCAGCTATCCACCGCAAACTTTTCCCCGTTGCCGTCCTCGATGGCGGCGGTCCAGTGATCGAAGATCAGGCCGCGGCGCCGCATCTGGCGGGGCAGCAGGGTGTGGTAGCGCAGCCAGCCGCGGCCGGCCAGCAACTCGATGAAATGGGTGGTGTTGGTGGAGTGGTCGATGCAGTCCATGCGCCCCTCCACCGCGTCGTCCTCGGAATTGCCGCCCTTGTCGCGCCAGATGGGCGTCTGGGTGCCGGCGATGCGGTACAGGCGGGCCACCGCCTCGGCCAGGAAGCGGCGCTCGGACTCGGCGTCCCGGGCCTTGAGCATTTCCCGCCCGATGGCGTCCAGCTGGGCCCGACTCACCTCCACTTCCGTCTGCACCGTGCAGCCGTAGTTGTAGCAGAGTCCCACCGGCTCCGCGGCGGCCCCCAGGGGCAGCCCCAGAGCCAGCAGTGCGGCGACAAGGACTCTCATGAATAGTGGGTGATGAGGTCCAGGGGATGGCGCTTGCCGGCCACGTAGTCCTCGATGCAGCGCAGGATCAGGGGGCTGCGGTGGCGTTCCGCCGTGGCCCGCACTTCCTCCAGGGTCAGCCAGCGGGCGCCGATGATGCCCGTATCCAGGGCCCGGCCTTCCTCGAAACCTTCGATCTCGCCGGTGAAGGCGAAGCGCAGGTAGGTGATGTCGCCGGCCGGCCGCGGCCACTGGTAGATGCCGACCAGGGCGGTGGGACGGAAACGGTAGGCGGTTTCCTCCAGGCACTCCCGGGCACAGGCATGCACCAGGGACTCGCCCTCGTCCAGATGGCCGGCAGGCTGGTTGAAGCGCAGACCGTCGTCGGTCTCTTCTTCCACCAGGAGAAAACGGCCGTCCCGCTCGACGACGGCGGCCACGGTGACATTGGGTTTCCAGACGGGTGCCATGGGAATTCCGGATTGCGCAAAGGCCGCATTTTACCCCCAGGCCCAAGGCCGGGGCCAGCCGTCATGCCGCGCCGCACCAATGCAGGCGGTGCGGATTTGGGCTAGAATTTCGGACTTTATCGAACACGCAGCGAACGGAGATTCAACATGTCTATGTCGGACCGCGACGGTTTCATTTGGCAAGACGGCAAACTGGTGCCCTGGCGCGAAGCCACCACCCATGCCCTCACCCACTCCCTGCACTACGGCATGGCCGTGTTCGAGGGCGTCCGGGCTTACCAGACCGACAAGGGTACCGCCATCTTCCGTCTGCAGGACCACACCCAGCGCCTGGCCCGTTCCGCCCACATCTTCCAGATGGCCCTGCCCTACAGCCAGGAAGAGCTGAACGAAGCCCAGAAGGAAGTGATCCGCGCCAACAACCTGGAATCCGGCTACATCCGCCCCCTGGCCTTCTACGGCTCCGAGAAGATGGGCGTTTCCCCCAAGGGCGCCAAGGTGCACGTCATCATCGCCGCCTGGCCCTGGGGCGCCTACCTGGGCGAGGAAGGCATGCAGCGCGGTATCCGCATCAAGACCTCCTCCTTCACCCGCCACCACGTGAACATCACCATGGTGCGGGCCAAGGCCTCCGGCAACTACATGAACTCCATCCTGGCCAACAACGAAGCCCTCACCGACGGCTACGACGAAGCCATGCTGCTGGACCCGGAAGGCTACGTCTGTGAAGGCGCCGGCGAGAACATCTTCATCGTCAAGAACGGCAAGCTGTACACCCCGGACCTGACCTCCTGCCTGGAAGGCATCACCCGCGCCACCGTGATCCAGCTGGCCGGCGAAATGGGCATCGAGGTGGTGGAAAAGCGCATCACCCGCGACGAAGTCTATTGCGCCGACGAAGCCTTCTTCACCGGCACCGCCGCCGAAGTGACCCCCATCCGCGAACTGGACAACCGCCAGATCGGCGTCGGCCACCGCGGCCCCGTCACCAAGGCCCTGCAGGAAAAGTACTTCGACGTGGTCAATGGCCGTTCCGCCGCCCACGCCGACTGGCTGGCCTTCGTTTAATCCTTTCGCCCGTTCCGAGACCGACCATGGCCGACAATCTGACCGTCGAAGTCACCGCCGACGACCTGCCCCTGCACTGCCCCACCCCCAAGGCTCCCCTGTGGAGCCAGCATCCCCGGGTGTTCCTGGACGTGCTGAAGACCGGCGAAGTGACCTGTCCCTACTGCAGCACCCGCTACGTCTTCAAGGGCGAAGCGCCCAAGGGTCACCACTGACCCCGTGCCGTTTCATGGAGGAGAGGCGATGACCTTGCGTCGCGGGCTCATCGTCGCCCCCTCCTGGATCGGCGACGCCGTCCTCGCCCAGCCCCTGTTCCAGCGCCTGCAGGAACGCCACCCGGGGCTGGTGCTCGATGCCCTGGCGCCCCGCTGGGTGGCGCCGGTGCTCTCCCGCATGGACGAGATCGGGGAAGTCCTGGACAACCCCTTCGCCCACGGCGAACTCAATCTCAAGGCCCGCTGGGCCCTCGGCCGCCAGCTGGCGGCCCGGGACTACGACGCCGCCTGGGTCCTGCCCAATTCCCTGAAATCCGCCCTGGTCACCGCCTTCGCCGGCATTCCGCTGCGTGTCGGCTTCACCGGCGAGGCCCGCTACGGCCTGCTCAACTGCCGCCACACCCTGGACAAAAGCGCCACGCCCCTGATGGTGGAACGCTTCGCCCAGCTGGCGGAAGCCCCCGGCCGGCAGCCGCCCCGGCCCATTGCCCCGCCCCGCCTGCACTCCCGGGAGGCAGACCAGATGCGGACCCTGGCAGCCCTGGGCCTGGAACGCCCGTCCCGCCTGCTTGTCTGCTGCCCCGGTGCCGAGTACGGCCCCGCCAAACGCTGGCCCGAGGCCCACTACGCCAGCCTGGCCCGGGCCGCCGCCGCCCAGGGCTGGACCGTCTGGCTGCTGGGCTCCCACAAGGATGGGCCGGTGGGCGAAAGCATCGCCCAGGCCGCCGAGGGCTGCGCCCGCAACCTGTGCGGCGCCACCAGCCTGGACCAGGCCATCGACCTGCTGGCCCTGGCAGACCACGTGGTCTGCAACGATTCCGGCCTGATGCACGTGGCCGCCGCCCTGGGGCGCAGCCTCACCGCCCTCTACGGTTCCTCCTCCCCCGGCTTCACGCCACCCCTCAGCGAGCGGGCCACGGTGCTGCAGCTGGGCCTGGAATGCAGCCCCTGTTTCAAACGGGAGTGCCCCCTGGGGCACTTCAAATGCCTGCAGGACCTGGAACCTCTCCGGGTCCTGGACACCCTCCCCCGCTGACCGCCGGAGTCTCCCATGCCGACACCGCCCTTCCCCCGCCCTGAAGATGCCGAAAACGCCTTCTACGAGGCCCTGGAGAAGGGCGATCTGGAGGCCATGATGGCCATCTGGGCCGACGACGAGGACGTCGTCTGCATCCATCCCGACGGCCAGCGCCTGTGCGGCCACGCCCAGATCCGCCACGGCTGGCAGAGCCTCTTCGCCAGCGCTCCCCGGCTCACCGTGCGCATCGGCGAGCGGGTCGCCTGGCTCGGCGGCATGCTGGCGGTGCACAGCCTGCAGGAAACCTTTTTCGCCGAAGGGGACCCGGAACCCCGGGGCCCGGTGCTGGTGACCAACGTCTTCATCCGCGGCAGCGACGGCTGGCGCCTGCTCTCCCACCACGCCTCCCCCGGCGCCGAAGAGGGCAACGGCGACAGCGACGGGGACGCCCAGCCCCGGGTCCTGCACTGATGGCCCATCCGCCGGCCTACACCCCGCCGGGGTGGCTGCCCGGCGGCCACCTGCAGACCATCTACCCCCTGCTGATCCGGCCGGCGCCCCCGGCCTACGTGCGGGAGCGCTGGGAAACGCCGGATGGCGATTTCATCGACCTGGACTGGCTGGACCCGGACCGGGAGGCCCCGCCCCTGGCCCATCCGCCCTGCCGGCGGCCCCTGCTGGTGCTGTTCCACGGCCTGGAGGGCAGTTCCCGCAGCCACTACGCCACCGCCCTCATGGCCGCCGCCGCCGAGGCCGGCTGGGGCGGTGTGGTGCCCCACTTCCGCGGCTGCTCCGGCGAACTGAACCGTCTGCCCCGGGCCTACCATTCCGGCGACTCCGCCGAAATCGACTGGATCCTGCACCGCCTCCGGCAGCGCTTCCCCGAACGGCCCCTGTTCGCCGCCGGCGTTTCCCTCGGCGGCAACGCCCTGCTTAAGTGGCTGGGGGAACAGGAATTCCAGGCCACCCGGGTGGTGGAGGCCGCCGCCGCGGTGTGCCCGCCCCTGGACCTGACCGTCTGCGGCGACGCCCTGGGCCGGGGCTTCAACCGGGTCTACAGCGCCCATTTCCTCGGCACCCTGAAACGGGGGGCGGAGGCCCGCCTGCGGCGCTTCCCCGACCTCTTCGACCCGCGCCCCATGCGCCGGGCCCGCAGCCTGCGGGCCTTCGACGATGCGGTGACGGCGCCCCTGCACGGCTTCGCCGGGGTGGACGACTACTGGCGACGGGCTTCCAGCAAGCCCCTGCTGCAGGGCATCCGGGTGCCCGCCCTGGTGCTCAATCCGCGCAACGACCCCTTCCTGCCGGCCCATGCCCTGCCCACCCCTACTCAGGTATCATTGCAGGTCCGGCTGGAGCAACCGGCCCACGGCGGTCACGTGGGCTTCGTCCGGGGCGGCCCGCCGGGCCGCCTGGACTGGCTGCCCCGGCGCCTGCTGCACTTTTTCCGGCAACACTGCTGACGCCGCCACCAGGCGCTGCCACCCGAACATTCGCCCGAACATAAAAACACGAGTCCGATTCATGAACGCCTCCGTCCAGATTCCCGCCCTGCCCCCCGAAATCTTCAAGGCCTACGACATCCGCGGCATCGTCGGCAAAAGCCTCACCGCCGACGTGGTGCGCGCCATCGGCCACGGCCTCGGCAGCCTGGCCCGGGAGCGGCAGCAGACGGCCATCGCCATCGGCCGCGACGGCCGCCTCTCCGGCCCGGAGCTGGCCGGCGCCCTGGCCGACGGCATCCGCGCCGCCGGGGTGGACGTGATCGACATCGGCTGCGTGCCCACCCCGGTCACCTATTTTGCTGCCCACCACCTGGGCTGCCACTCCTGCGTCTCCGTCACCGGCAGCCACAATCCGCCGGACTACAACGGCCTGAAAATGGTCATCGGCGGCGAGACCCTGGCCGGCGAGGCGATCCAGGCCCTGAAGCGCCGCATCGAATCCGGCGACCTGGCCCGGGGCGAAGGCAAGCTGACCCAGGCCGACGTCAAGGCCGCCTACGTGGAACGCATCCTGGCCGACGTCAAGCTGGCCCGCCCCATGAAGATCGTCATGGATTGCGGCAACGGCGTCGCCGGCGCCGTGGCGCCCGAACTGTTCAAGAAACTCGGCTGCGACATCGTGCCCCTCTTCTGCGAGGTGGACGGCAACTTCCCCAATCACCACCCGGACCCCTCCAAGCCGGAGAATCTGGCCGACGTCATCCGCGCCCTGAAGGAGACCGACGCCGAGATCGGCATCGCCTTCGACGGCGACGGCGACCGTCTGGGGGTGGTGACCAAGGACGGCGAAGTGATCTTCCCCGACCGCCAGCTGATGCTCTTCGCCGCCGACGTCCTGTCCCGCGTCCCCGGCGGCGAGATTGTTTACGACGTCAAATGCACCCGCCTGCTGGCCCCCTGGATCCGCGAACACGGCGGCAAGCCGGTGATGTGGCAGACCGGCCACGCCCTGATCAAGAAAAAGCTGAAGGAATCCGGCGCCCCCCTGGCCGGCGAAATGAGCGGCCACGTCTTCTTCAAGGAACGCTGGTTCGGCTTCGACGACGGCCTCTACACCGGCGCCCGCCTGCTGGAAATCCTGGCCCGGGCCGCCGACGCCAACCCGGTGCTGAAGAGCCTGCCCAACGCCACTTCCACCCCGGAGCTGAACATCAAGATGGCCGAAGGCGAACCCTTCGCCCTGCTGGACAAGCTCAAGGCCGGCGCCAAGTTCGAGGCCGCCCGGGAGATCATCACCATCGACGGTCTGCGTGTGGAGTACGCCGACGGCTTCGGCCTGGCCCGCCCCTCCAACACCACGCCGGTGGTGGTGCTGCGCTTCGAGGCCGACAACGCCGAGGCCCTGGCCCGCATCCAGGCCGACTTCCGCCGCGAACTGGCCGCCGCCTGGCCCGGCCTGGCCCTGCCCTTCTGACCCGACCGCCATGATGCTGCCCCTGGACGCCGACATCTTCCTGGCCCGCCAGCCCATCCTGGACCGGGAGCAGAAGCTCGTCGCCTACGAACTGCTGTTCCGCAGCAGCGGCGTGGACCGGGCCGCCGTGGCCGACGGCCGCCTGGCCACGGCCCGGGTGGTGGCCAATGCCTTCGGCGAAATGTCCCTGGGGGACGTGCTGGGGCCCTACAAGGCCTACATCAACGCCACCCCGGACTTCGTCCTCGGCCCCGAGGTGGAAATCCTGCCCGGCGCCAGCGTGGTCCTGGAACTGCCCGCCGACACGCCGGCGGACGAGGCCCTGCTGGCCCGCTGCCGCGAGCTGAAGCAGCAGGGCTTCACCTTCGCCCTGGGCGGCGTCGCCGAGTTCGCGGAAATCAACCTGCCCCTGCTGCCGGAAGCGGAAATCCTCAAGGTGGACCACCTGCTGCTGGACAACCACCAGCTGTTCCTCCTGGCCTGCAAGCTGCGCCCCCTGCAGAAGAAGCTGCTGGCGGAAAAGATCGAAAACCAGAGCCAGATGGAGCATTGCTTCGACCTGGGCTTCGAATATTTCCAGGGCTACTACTTCGCCCGCCCCACCCTCATCTCCGGCAAGAAGCTGACCCATTCGGCCATGACGGTGATGCGCCTGCTCGACCTGATCCTCAAGGACGCGGACACCGCCGCCCTGGAGCGTTCCTTCAAGGGCGAGCCGGGCCTCACCCTGAACCTGCTGCGCCTCACCAACTCCTGCGCCAGCGGCCTGGCGGTGCGCATCGCCTCGGTGCGCCACGCCATCACCATCCTCGGCCGCAACCAGCTGCAACGCTGGCTGCAACTGCTGCTCTACGCCGATCCGGAAGGCGGCGAGGTGGGCCCCCTGCTGCAGCTGGCCGCCACCCGGGGCCGCTTCCTGGAACTGGTGACCCAGAAGTTCCTGCCCCGGCAGAAAGACCTGCCGGACCGGGCCTTCATGGTCGGCATCCTCTCCCTGCTGCCCGCCGTCATCGGCCAGCCCATCGCCGACATCATCACGCCCCTGCCCCTGCCGCCGGACGTGAAGCAGGCCCTGATCGAATACAAGGGCGACCTGGGCCGCCTGCTGGCCCTGGCCGAGCAGCTGGAGAAGGCCGACGGCGATGCCACCTTCAACGGCCTCATCGCCGAGATGCCCGGCCTGCGGGGCGCCCTCCTCACCGAATGCCTGGCCCAGGCCATGGCCTGGGCCAACATGCTGGCCCGCGACAGCTGACCGCCATGGCCCCCGACACCACCCACACCACGCCCATCTACCTGGGCCGCCAGCCGATCCTGGATGCCCGGCAGAGCCTCTACGGCTACGAGCTGCTGTTCCGCTCCGGGCCGGCGCCCAACCGGGCCATCGTTGCCAACCACATGGTGGCCACCGCCACGGTCATCACCCACGCCTTCACCGAACTGGGCCTGGCCGACGCATTGGGGGAACAGAAAGCCTTCATCAATGTGGACGGCGACTTCCTCCTCAGCGAGGCGGTGGAGCTGCTGCCGAAGGACAAGGTGGTGCTGGAAATTCTGGAGACGGTGGAGGTGACGCCGGAACTCCTCAAGCGCTGCCGGGAGCTGAAGGCCAAGGGCTTCACCCTGGCCCTGGACGACATCGTCGCCGTCACCCCGGCCATGGAGCCCCTGCTGGACCTGATGGACATCGCCAAGGTGTGCATCTCCGCCGTGTCCGAGGAGGCCCTGCCCGGCCTGGTGCAGGCCCTGGCCCGGCGTCCCCTGGAACTGCTGGCGGAGCAGGTGGAAAGCCGGGAACAGATGGAACACTGCCGCAACCTCGGCTTCCATCTCTTCCAGGGCTACTACTTCGCCCACCCCACCATCCTCTCCGGGCGCAAGCTGGGCCAGTCCCGCCTCTCCCTGCTGAAGCTGCTGTCCCAGGTCCTGGACGATTCGGACACGCCCCAGCTGGAGCAGACCTTCAAGCACGAGCCCGGGCTCTCCATCAACCTGCTGCGCATGGCCAATTCCGCGGCCGTCGGCGCCCGCACCCGCATCACCTCCCTGCGCCACGCCATCACCCTGCTGGGCCGGCGCCAGCTGCAGCGCTGGCTGCAACTGCTGCTTTATACCGACCCGGCCGGCAACACCGGCTTCCCGCCCCTGCTGCAACTGGCGGCGACCCGGGCCCGGCTGCTGGAACTGCTGGCGGAAAGCCACATGGCGGCAGACCGGGATTTCGCCGACCGGGCCTTCATGACCGGCATCCTTTCCCTCACCCCGGCCCTCTTCGCCACGCCCATAGACGAAATCCTCAGCCAGATTTCCACCCTGGCCACGGACGTGAAGCAGGCCCTGCTTCGCCACCAGGGCTCCCTGGGGCTGCTGCTGCGCCTCATCGAGGCCCTGGAAAGCGAGGACCTGAGCCAGGTTCCGGCCCTGGTGGCGCAGCTGCCGGGGCTCTCGCCGGAGCGGGTCAACCTGGCCCAGGCCCAGGCGCTGGCCTGGACCCGGGCCATCGGCCAGGAACAGCAAAACTGATTTGCGCCGGCCTGCCGGGCCAATGCCGCCTCCCTGCTGGGCTGGCGGCAAAATAAAGAAAGCTGATGGTGCACTGCAAATTGCACCCCTTGCCGGCTTCATATAAAACGTTGGAAAACCAGGCTCAAAGGTCGCCTCGCGGCGGCCTCCGTCCATCCGGAATCCCCGCTGCACACTGACCATCCGCCGCCCCCGGCGGACGAGGAGGAGGCAAGCAATGTTCCAGATTCGCCAAGCTGCCGGCGCCGATCACGACGCCATCCATGCCCTGCTGTCCCTGGCCCACCCGGACGAACCCAGCCACTGCCGCCAGGTGGAAGACGTGGTGTACGTCGCCGACTCGGACGTGGGCCTGGTCGGCGCCGGAGGCCTCGCCCCCTGCGGCGACGTGGCCCTGCTCCATTCCCTCATCGTCCGTCCCGGCTTTCGCAAGCAGCGCATCGCCCGCCAGCTCTACCAGCACGTCCTGGACCACGCCTACGGCATGGGCATCCGGGAGCTGTACACCCTGACCGCCTCCAGCCGCACCTATTTCGAGACCCTGGGCTTCACCCCGGCCCACCGCGACACGGCCCCCGAGTCCCTGCGCCAGGCCCTGCTGCGGGACGATCCGGACCCGGACCAGACCGCCCTCATGCGCCGCTCCCTGGCCCACGCCCGCAGCGTGCCCAGCACCCCCCACAGCTACCACGGCGTGGATCCCACCAGCCAGGCCGGCGACTTCTTCGATTCGGGTTTCTACTGCGCCGAAAGCGTGCTGCTGGCCCTGGCCCGGCACATGGGCCTGGACTCCCCCCTCATTCCCGGCATTGCCACCGGCTTCTGCAGCGGCCTCTCCCGCACCTGGGGCACCTGCGGCGCCTACTCGGGCGGCGTGCTGGCCCTCAATCTGGCCCTGGGCCGCAGCGACCCGCGGGAACCGGTGACCGCCAACTACGACGCCATCCAGCGCTTCACCGACGAATTCCGCGCCACCTGCGGCGGCGGCCATTGCAGCGAACTCCTCGGCTGCGACCTGCAGACCCAGGAAGGACGCCAGGTGTACCGGGAAAACCACCTGCACGCCCAGTGCCGGGAATACGTGGTCATCGCCACCCGTCTGGCCCGGGAAATCCTGGACCAGCAGAACGGCGACGAACGCCTGCCCAATCTCTGAGACGGGGGCTTGCTCCCCGGGCCGTGCGCCCCAAGCGGCGACGCAGGAATCCCTTCAGCCGGCGCTGCGCCGGCGCAGCCAGTCGGCCACCGCCAGACCGGTGCCGTAATCCCAGGGTTTCAGCTTTTCCGGCGCGATCAGGCGGACTTCCGCCAGTTCCTCGTTGAGGCAGATTTCCCCTTGGGCCGGCACGTGGAAGGCCATGATCACCTCGTTCTTGCGGGCAAAGGGATAAGTGCCGATAAGCTGGGCACCCACCGCCACCAGCCCCAGCTCCTCCCCCACCTCCCGGCAGGCGGCCTCGGCCGGCGCCTCGTCCCGCTCCAGGAAGCCCGTCACCAGGCCGAACTGGCCTTCGGCCCAGGCCGCGTTGCGGGCCAGGATGACGCTGCCCTGCCACTCCACCAGGGCCGCCACCACCGGTACCGGATTGCCCCAGAAGACGTGGCCGCAGCTCGCGTCGTCGCAGACCTGGCGCGGCGCGCCGCCGATCTCGCGCCAGCTCAGGGTGCCGGCGCAGCAGGGACAGAAACGGTAGGGGGAAGACAGCTCCGACATCAGCGGGCCTTGGGGTTGAGGGAGCCCCGGTTGTAGTCCTTGTCGCCGGGCATCAGCATCTTGCTGCCCGGCACCCAGCCACCCTGGGCCTCAATGGGGCGAACCTGGTTTTCCGGGTACTGCTCGGCCCGCTTCCTGGCCTCGGCGGCCTTGGCCCCGTCAACGAATTCCCACTTGCCCGTGGGGTAGAGACGCACCTTGTCGCCGGCGGCGGTGGTGGCCTCCACCGGCGTGCGGTCCAGGTTGTCGGCGGCCAGGGCCGGGGCCAGGGAAGACAGGGCCAGGAGGGAAGAGAGCAGCAGGATGCGCATGATGTCGGCAAGCGGAAAAGGGAAAACCGCAGGATAGCACTGCTGGCGCCGCCGGCCCACGGCCGGGACCGGTGGCCGGCCTGCCGCAGGGGTACCCCGGAAGGCAGGAACGGTGCGCCTCTCCGGCCAGGCCGGCCCGGGAAGCTTGTGTAGCTTTTGCTACAGAGGTGCCGCCGGCAACGGCCTAAGCTCCGCCCCACTACATCCCGTAGTGACCGCCAAGGAGCCGACCATGCAAGCCCTGCGTTTTTTCATCGACACCCACGACCAGCAGCACGGCACTTTCCCCGCCGGCCTCAGCGCCGCCGACTTCGAGGGCTTCTACGCCCAGTACGAAGCCGCCTGCTACGCCGAAGGCGTCATCCCCCTGCGCACCCATCTCAGCTACGCCGACGGCCGCGCCTTCTGCCTCAACATGGCGCCCGACGCGGAAGCGGTGCGGCGGGCCCACGAACGGGTGGGCCTGCCCTTCGACAGCATCTGCGAAGTGTCCACCGCCACCCCGGCCGACACCTTCTTCCGCCGCCCCGCCCGGGCCTGACCCCAGGGCGCCCCCGGGGCCAGGGGGCGCCCGCCACCCAAGGGAGAACATCATGGACAGCGATCTGTTTGACTTACTGGCGATCGGTCTGGTCGCCGTCATCGGCCTCTTCACCCTGCTGGCCCTAATGGTGCGGCAGGACCTGGCCCCCCGCGCCGGCCTCACCCGGGAGGGGCGCTGGCTGCTTACCGGCGCCCTGGGCACCGGGCTGCTGGCCTTCAGCCTGAAAATGGCGGTGGCGGCGGTGCTGGTCCAGGCCCCCGGCGGCACGGTGGCTCCCCTCATCGCCGCCTACCGCCCGCCCCCGGCGGAAGAGGAGGCAGCCGCCCCGCCGGTCGCCCTGCCGGAGGTGCCCCAGGCGGCCCCGGCCTACGTCTGGGAAGCCCTGCCGCTGCAAGCGCCGGAGCCGGCCGACAACCCGGGCAACGCCGCCAAGATCGCCCTGGGCGAACGTCTCTTCCACGAAACCCGCCTCTCGGGCCAGGGCACCCAGTCCTGCAGTTCCTGCCACGATCTCTACGCCAAGGCCGGCGGCGACCGGCGCCCCACCGCCCTGGGGGAAGCGGGGCAGAGCGGCCCGCGCAACACGCCGACGGTATGGAACGCGGCCTTCCAGTCGCTGCTGTTCTGGGACGGCCGCGCCCCTTCCCTGGAGGAGCAGGCCAAGGGCCCCATCCTCAACCCCGTGGAAATGAACCTGGACAGCCCCGGCGAGGCGGAACGGCGCCTCGCGGCCGACCCCGGCTACCGCCGGGATTTCGCCCGGGCCTTTGGCGACGGCGAGGTCACCTTCAACCGCATCGCCCAGGCCCTGGCCGCCTTCGAGCGCACCCTGATCACCCCGGACAGCGCCTATGACCGCTTCGTCCGCGGCGACGCCACCGCCCTCAGCCAGGCCCAGCTGCGGGGCATGGCCCTGTTCGAGTCCGTCGGCTGCGTCCTCTGCCACAAGGGGCCGGCCTTCAGCGACGCCAGCCTGCTCGGCGGCCAGGCCCCGCGCCGCCATTTCCCGGCCAACCCCACGGCCTACGAGGACCAGTACCCCCTGCTGCTGGAAGACGGCCGCCGGGGCGTCTGGCGCGTGCCCTCCCTGCGCAACGTGGCCCTCACCGGCCCCTGGCTGCACAACGGCTCGGTGGACCGGCTGGAGGAAGTGGTGCGCATCATGGCCAGCGCCCAGCTGGGGCGTTCCGGCCGCCTGACAGCCTGGCGCGGCCAGGACCGGGCCCTGCACCGCATCGAGCGCTCGCCCCTGAGCCCGCGGGAGGTGGCGGACATCGTCGCCTTCCTCAACGCCCTCAGCAGCGACAGCCTGCTGGCCCGGCAGCGGGCCGCCGCCGGCAAGCATGCCGACGCCATGCCGGCGGGCTAGAATGGGCCCATGCCGCCCCCCGGGAGACCGCCCCGTGCAGGACTTCGACACCCTTCCCCTCTTTCGCCAGCTCAGCCCGGACAGCCTGCAACTGCTGCGCCAGGGCGTGGTCACCGCCGAGTGCCAGCCGGGCTCGCCGGTCCTCTACAAGGGCCAGGCCATCTCCGGCGCCTATTTCGTCCTGCGGGGGCGGCTGCGGGTCTATTCCCTGGCCCCCAACGGCAACGAGGCCACCCTCTATTGCATCGACCCGGGAGAGACCTGCGTCTTCGCCCTCAACAGCCTCTTCAACGACCTGCGCTACCCGGCCTGGGTCCAGGCCGAACAGCCCACCACCGTGGCCCTGGTGCCCGGCCCCCTGTACCGCACCCTGTTCGCCCGGGAAGACGCCATCCGGGACCTGACGGTGCACACCCTGGCCACCCTGGTGTTCCGCCTGATGCAGGAACTGGAGCAGGTGCATGCCTACAAGCTCAACCAGCGCCTGGCCAACCTCCTCTTGCTGCAGGCCTCGGCCGCCGGAGAGCTTCGCCAGACCCAGCAGCAGCTGGCCGACCACCTGGGCACCACCCGGGAGGTGGTGGCCCGCCTGCTGGGGGAACTGGCGGCCGACGGCCTGGTGGCCACCGGCCGGGGCCTGATCCGCATCCGCGACGCCCAGCGCCTGGCCGCCCTCATCGCCAGCCCCTGAGCCAAGACGGGGAACGACCATAAAAAAAAGCCCTCCCGCAGGGGAGGGCTTTTTTCCGAGGGAAAGCGGCAGCTTAGAGCTTGCCTGCCACCCAGGCAGCCACGGAATCCAGGGCTGCCGGCAGGTTTTCCGGCTGGGTGCCGCCGGCCTGGGCCATGTCGGGACGGCCGCCGCCCTTGCCGCCCACCTGCTGGGCCACCTGATTGACCAGCTCGCCGGCCTTGACCTTGGCGGTGAGGTCGGCGGTGACGCCGGCGATCAGGGTGACCTTGCCTTCGGCGGTGGAGGCCAGGACGATGGCGGCGGACTTGAGCTTGTCCTTCAGCTTGTCCATGGTCTCCCGCAGGGCGGTGACGTCGGCCCCTTCCAGGGTGGCGGCGAGGACCTTGGCGCCCTTCACTTCCACGGCCTGGTTCACCAGGTCGTCGCCCTGGCTGGAGGCCAGCTTGGACTTCAGCTTGGCCAGTTCCTTTTCCAGGGCCTTCACGGCCTCCTGGGTCTGGGCGATCTTGGCCGGCAGCTCGGCCACGGGTGCCTTGAAAGCGGCGGCGGCCTGGGCCAGCACGGCCTGCTGCTGCTGCACCAGGGCCAGGGCGTTGTCGCCGGTGACGGCTTCGACGCGGCGCACGCCGGCGGCAACGCCGGATTCGGCCACGATCTTGAAGAGGCCGATGTCGCCGGTGCGGGTGACGTGGGTGCCGCCGCACAGTTCCTTGGAGGAGCCGATGGAAAGCACCCGCACCTCGTCGCCGTACTTCTCGCCGAAGAGCATCATGGCGCCGCTCTTCTGGGCGTCGTCGATGCCCATGACCTGGGCTTCGGTGGCGGCGTTGGCCAGCACCTCCGCATTGACGATGGCTTCCACCTTGCGGATTTCCTCATCGCTCATGGGGGCGTTGTGGGCGAAGTCGAAGCGGGTCTTGTCCGGGTCCACCTGGGAGCCCTTCTGCTGCACGTGGCCGCCCAGCACTTCGCGCAGGGCCTTGTGCATCAGGTGGGTGGCGGAGTGGTTGCGCACGGTGCGGCTACGGGCCTGGATGTCCACCTTGGCGGTGACGTTGTTGCCCACCGTCAGGGTGCCGGTCTTGACCACGCCGTGGTGGCCGAAGACGGTGGCCTGGATCTTCTGGGTGTCTTCCACCGCGAAGATGCCGTGCACGCTCTGCAGCGCGCCCCGGTCGCCCACCTGGCCGCCGGATTCGGCGTAGAAGGGGGTGTTGTCTAGCACCACCACGCCCATGTCGCCTTCGTGCAGTTCATTGACCGCGACGCCGTCCTTGTACAGGGCCAGCACGTTGCCCTTGAACTCCAGGGTGTCGTAGCCGTGGAAGGTGGTGGCGGGGCCGTCGTATTCCAGGTTGGCGGCCATCTTGAACTTGCCGGCGGCGCGGGCCTGTTCCTTCTGGCGGGCCATGGCGGCGTCGAACGCCGCAGTATCGACAGTAACGCCGTGCTCGCGGCAAACATCAGCGGTCAGGTCCAGAGGGAAGCCGTAGGTGTCGTGCAGTTTGAAAGCAACATCGCCGTCAAACTTGCCAACAGAAAGCTTGGCAACATCGCCATTGCTATCTGCTGCCAAGGCTTGAATCCGGTCATGCAACGACTGGCCGTCTTCAATTTTCAGCATTTTCTTGAGTTCACCATCCAGGATGGCCATGCCGTGTTCGATGGTGGCGAAGAAGCGTTCCTCTTCCTGCTTCAGCACGTCCATGACGCGCTTTTCGCCGGAGGCCAGCTCGGGATAGGCGGCGCCCATCTCGGCCACCAGGTCCGGCACCATCTTGTGGAAGAAGGCGGCGCGGGCGCCCAGCTTGTAGCCGTGGCGGATGGCGCGGCGGATGATGCGGCGCAGGACGTAGCCCCGGCCTTCATTGCCCGGGATGACGCCGTCAGCGATGAGGAAGGAACAGGCGCGGATATGGTCGGCCAGCACCTTCAGGGAGGGGCTGTCCATGTCGGCACCGGAGGTTTCCCGGGCGGCGGCGGCGATCAGGCGCTGGAACAGGTCGATCTCGTAGTTGGCGTGCACGCCCTGCAGCACGGCGGCGATGCGCTCCAGGCCCATGCCGGTGTCCACGCTGGGCTTGGGCAGCGGGTGCATGACCCCGGCTTCGTCCCGGTTGAACTGCATGAACACGTTGTTCCAGATTTCGATGAAGCGGTCGCCGTCTTCCTCGGGGGATCCGGGAGGGCCGCCCCAGATGTGCTCGCCGTGATCGTAGAAAATCTCGGTGCAGGGGCCGCAGGGACCGGTGTCGCCCATCATCCAGAAGTTGTCGGAAGCGTAGCGGGAACCCTTGTTGTCGCCGATGCGGATGACCCGCTCCACGGGCACGCCGATTTCCTTGGTCCAGATGTCGTAGGCCTCGTCGTCCTCCGCATAGACGGTGACGGTGAGCTTGTCCTTGGGCAGCTTGAAGACGACGGTGAGCAGCTCCCAGGCGTAGGTGATGGCGTCGCGCTTGAAGTAGTCGCCGAAGCTGAAGTTGCCCAGCATCTCGAAGAAGGTGTGGTGGCGGGCGGTGTAGCCCACGTTCTCCAGGTCGTTGTGCTTGCCGCCGGCGCGCACGCACTTCTGGGAAGTGGTGGCTCGTGTGTAGGGACGCTTGTCGAAACCGAGGAAGACATCCTTGAACTGGTTCATGCCGGCGTTGGTGAACAGCAGGGTGGGGTCTTCGTGGGGCACCAGGGAGCTGGAAGAAACAATCTGGTGGCCCTTGGAGGCGAAGAAGTCGAGGAACTTCTGGCGGATTTCGGCGCTTTTCATCGTCGTTGCATCCTTGGCCCCGGCCAATGGCGGGGGCGGCTGAATTGGAAAAACGCGCATTTTATCATTGAACCGGGCCGGGACCGGCTTGCCGCAGTACCCGCGATCGGCAGGAACATGGCGGCCATGGAGAAAGCGCCAAGGCCCGCGCCAGGCGGGCCCCGGGCCGGCCAGGATGCCCGCGGGACGGGGCTCCTGGCCGGGTGGTCGCAAATGCCGGCGGCGACGGCGGGGCCGCGGCCGGCGGCGGCTTACTGACGCGCGGCGCGGCGGGCAGCCCGGCGCTCGGCCCGGTCGCTGCGGCCGTCGTGGTTGAAATCGTGCTGGCCGTCCCGCTTTTCCCGGGCGATGCGGCGACTCTGCACGTCCTGGGCGTGGTCCAGGCGGGCCCGCTCCCGGGCCGTCACCTTGCCGTCGGCCTGGGTCCGGGTCTCCACGTTTTCCACGTGGGTCTGGCCCTTTTCCAGCCGGGCCGCTTCCTTGCCGGTGAGGGTGCCGCTCTGGGCGCCCTGGTCGATGCGCTGCTCCTGGTTGGCCTGGCGCTGATCCACCTTGGGCGTGACGGTCTGGGCCAGCAGGGGGCCGGACAGGGCGAGGAAGAAGGCGGCGGCGGCAACGGGCTTGAAGGTCTTCATGGCAGGTCTCCTGATTTGAATGTCATGGGCGATTCCCATGGCCACTTTAACGTCATGGCCCGGCGGCCGACGACAAGCAGGAAGTAAGCGTGTGTAAGCGGATGTATCCGAGATGCCAGGTCAGGCCGGGCCGGCCAGGTCCAGGCGGTCGGTGAACACCCCGGCGACGCCCCACTGCAGCAGGGCGGAAATACGGGCGGCGTCATTGACCGTGTAGCAGGCCAGGGCCCCGCCCCGGGCGGCCAGCCCGGCGGCCAGTTGCCGCACCGTATACTCATCCAGCCCGGGGGCGGCGCAATGCAGGGCCACCGCCCCCAGGCGCGCCAGACGGGCTTCCCAGTCCGCCGGCACGGCCGTCACCAGGAGGGCCCTGGCCAGGCCGGGAGCCGTCTGCCGCGCGGCTGCCAGGGCCTCTTCGGCAAAGGAGGAGAGCACCAGGGCGGACGCCGGCAGGCCGGCGGCCACCGCCCGGGCCGCCACCTCGGCCACGGCGGCGCCGGTTTCAGCCTCCCGCCCGCGACTCGGCTTGATTTCCAGATTGACCCACAGGCCCAGGCTGCGGCACAGGTCCAGGGCCGCTGCCAGGGTCGGCAGGGGTTCGCCGCGGAAGGCGGGGGAATGCCAGCTGCCCGCATCCAGGCCGGCCAGGAGCGCGTCGCTGCTGGCCGCCACGGCGCCGCGACCGTTACTGGTGCGCTCCAGGGTTTCGTCGTGGATCAGGAAAGGGGTGCCGTCGGCACTGAGCATGGCGTCGAATTCCACCCCGGCGAAACCGGCACGGTGGCCGGCGCGGATGGCGGCCAGGGTGTTTTCCGGCGCGCTGCTGCCGCCGCCCCGGTGGGCGATGAGCCGGGGATAGGCGGGGGCGGATGCAAAAACGCCGGCCCCAGGGACCGGCGTTTCTTGTGGCGGCACTTGCTGGCCCACGACGCGGATCAGCGCACCTTGGAGGCCGCCGGCGCTTCGGCCAGGCGGGCGGCGGCGCCGGAGCGCAGGACCGCGTTGGCGCGGCTGACGGCGTTGTCCAGGGCCAGCTTGGCCGGCTTCTTGTTGGACCACACCTGCTCCAGCTCCTCGTCGATGATCAGGCGCACCGGGTTGATGGCGGAGACCACCGGGGTCAGGGCGGCAGCCTTGCTCACCGAGGTGCGGGGCAGCACCGGGCCGAGCTGGGCCTGGGCCACGTCGATGTTGCGCATGTCGTCCTTGAGCAGCTTGCCCTTGGCCGCGGCCTGGGCGGCGGCGGTGAGGGGCAGGTAGCCGCCGGAGCGGGCGATTTCCACCTGCATGTCGGGAGCCATGAGGAAGCCGACGAACTTGGCCACGCCCTTGTACTCGGCGGCCTTGTGGCCGGGGCCGACCCACAGGGAGGCGCCATCGGCCAGGGCCTGGCGGGGAGCGCCGTAGGCATCATCGTAATAGGGCAGGGGCGCCACGCCCACGTCCAGGTCCTTGTTCTCGCGGAAGGTGACGAAGCGGTCGGAGGCGGTGGTGATCATGCCGCACTCGCCGCTGGCGAAGTGGGCGTCAGCCTCGTTCTGTCCGCCGAAGGTATGGAAGTAGCGGGCCTTGTACCAGGAGTTGAGCAGGGCCACGTGCTTCACCTGCATCATGCCGTTGAAGGCCATCTCGCCCTTCTCGCCCACGGTTTCCACGTTGTTGCGGGCGGCCAGGTTGTCGATGTGCACCCAGGCCGGGCGGGAGGTGGTGTAGGGGCACTTGATGCCGGCGTCGAACAGCTTGCCGGCCACGGCCTGCAGTTCCCACCAGGTCTTGGGCGGGGCCTCGGGATCCAGGCCGGCGCGGCGGAAGGCGCTCTTGCTGTAGAACAGCACGGGGGTCGAGTAGGCCATGGGCAGGCCCAGCAGACGGCCCTTGCCATCGGTGACGCCGCTGCGCAGTTCGGGCGCCAGGCGGGCGGTGTCGATCTTTTCCTTGCTCTCGCTGATGACCTGGTGCAGGGCCCGGTAGGGTTCCTTGCCGCTGACGAAGTGGCTCAGCTCGTCGCGCAGGGCCAGGTTCATGTGGTAGTTGCCGGCGCCGCCCTGGCGGTGCACCAGCACCACCTTGTAGGCCTTCTGCTGGCCGTTGAAGCGGTCCACCACTTCCTGCAGGCGGGAGGTGCGGGATTCTTCCAGCTGGTGGGACAGGGTCAGTTCCACCGGTTCCTGGGGAGCGGCAGCCTTGGCCGGGGCGGCAGGGGCCTTGGCCGGCTTGGCAGCCTGGGCGGGGCCGGCCAGGGCGAAGGCGGCGGCCAGGGAAAGGGCAAGCAAAGAAGTGCGTCGGGCGGAAATGAACATCGCCAATCCTCAAGCAGTGCTAAAACGGCAATTATAGCGCCGGAAAGATGACCGCCGGAGGACAACGCCAGACCCGGCCCCGGGGGCCGCCGGCCTGCTTGTCAGCCCCCGGCCCAGCCACCATAATGACTCGTGCATGGGCATCCATGCCCGGCGCCACCGAGAGCGAGAGCCATGAACAAATATCAGAGACTGGTGTGCATCGTCGCCCTGCTGGACCTGCTGCTGATGGTGCTGTTCCCCCCCTTCAACAACATCCCCCTGGCCCGGGGCGCCCTCAATTCCTTCGACGGCTTCTACCCCCTGCTGACCCAGCTGGGGCACAAGCCCATCCACCAGGAGCTGCTGACCCTGCAGCTCATGTTCGTCGCCGCCAACGCCCTCAGCGCCTGGCTGCTGCTGCAACAGCGGGAGGCCCACGAGATTCCCCGCTTCCGCTACAGCCGGGCCATCGGCCTGTTCACCCTGGTGAACCTGGCGCTGATCTGCCTCTTCCCGCCCTTCGAGCCCTATCCCTCCCTGCTGCGCCAGGCGGCGACCTCGGGCTTCGACAGCTTCTACTTCATCCTCGGCGACCGTTCCCAGCGCCCCATCTTCACCCCCCTGCTCTATCTGGAGGTGGTGCTGGTGGTGATCAACGCCCTGGCCCTGTGGCTGCTCTTCAACGTCGTGCAGCGCAACGAGGACGCCACCCGGCGCAAGATCATCGAACTGGCCGAATCCCTGGACGACGAGGCCCTGCAGGCCCTGGGCGAGGAGATGCGGCAGAAGGTGCTGGCCCACAAGGCCCGCCCGACCCTGGGCCGGGGCGACGACCGGCGCCAGGCGGAACAGACCCACGAAGGGCCCGAACGCCGCCAGGGCGACCGGCGCCAGGAGGCCGAGTGAGCCCGGCGGCCGCCTGCGGCACCGGGGAATGCGGTTAAAATCCCCGCTCCATCAAGGAGGAATGAAGGAAGAGGAGCCCATGAGCCGCTTCAACTGGGAAGACCCCCTGCAGCTGGACGACCAGCTCAGCGCCGAAGAGCGCCAGATCCGGGACACCGCCCGCCACTACAGCCAGGACCGGCTGCTGCCCCGCATCGTCCAGGCCTTCCGCCACGAACAGACTGATCCGGCCATCTTCCGCGAACTGGGGGAACTGGGGCTGCTCGGCGCCACTCTCGACGGCTACGGCTGCGCCGGCGCCAGCTACGTTTCCTACGGCCTGCTGGCCCGGGAGATTGAGCGGGTCGATTCGGGCTACCGCTCCATGGTCTCGGTGCAGTCCTCCCTGGCCATGTACCCCATCCACGTCTTCGGCAGCGAGGCCCTCAAGGAACGTCTGCTGCCCAAAATGGCGACCGGCGAGCTGATCGGCTGCTTCGGCCTCACCGAGCCCAACCACGGCTCCGACCCCGGCTCCATGGAAAGCCGCGCCAAGGCCGTGCCCGGCGGCTGGGAGCTGACGGGGGCCAAGATGTGGATCACCAATTCCCCCATCGCCGACGTCTTCGTGGTCTGGGCCAAGGACGGCCAGGGTGAGGACGGCGGCGAAATCCGCGGCTTCGTCCTGGAGAAGGGCATGAAGGGCCTGTCCGCCCCGGTCATCCAGGGCAAGATGGGCCTGCGGGCCTCGGTCACCGGCGAGATCGTCATGGACAAGGTTTTCGTGCCCGAAGAGAACCTGCTGCCCAAGGTGAAGGGCCTCAAGGGCCCCTTCGCCTGCCTCAACCAGGCCCGCTACGGCATCGCCTGGGGTGCCCTCGGCGCCGCCGAAGCCTGCTGGCACGCGGCCCGCCAATACACCCTGGACCGGCCCCAGTTCGGCCGTCCCCTGGCCGCCAACCAGTTGATCCAGAAGAAGCTGGCGGACATGCAGACCGAGATCGCCCTGGGCCTGCAGGGCTGCCTGCGCCTGGGCCGCTTGAAGGACGAAGGCAAGGATGCACCGGAGATGACCTCCCTCTTGAAGCGCAACTCCTGCGGCAAGGCCCTGGAGATCGCCCGGACGGCCCGGGACATGCACGGCGGCAACGGTATCAGCGACGAATTCCACGTGGTGCGCCACATGTTGAACCTGGAAGTGGTGAATACCTACGAAGGCACCCACGACATCCACGCCCTCATCCTGGGCCGGGCCCAGACCGGCATCGCCGCCTTCGCCAACTGACAGAAGCGCCAGCTGAGATAGAATCCAGGGACCAAATCAAAGGCCGACCATGAAAAGAAGCGCCATCGCCATCACCATTCTCGCCGCGCCCCTGCTGCTGGGCGGCTGCGACCAGGTCCAGAGCAAGCTGGGCATCGAGGACCAGGCGGCCAAGGCCGCCAAACTGGAGGCCGAAGGCAAGGCCGTAGGCGGCGCCTGCCGCCAGTCCGGCCGCGCCATCGAGGATTGCTACAGCGTCTATTACTGGCTGCCCAAGGACGCGGTGTACGGCGGCTGGCGCGAGATGGACGTGTACATGCGGGAAAACCAGATCCAGACCATCGCCCCCACCCTGCCCCCGGCACCGCCGCCGGAAGACCCGAAAAAGAAGAAGACCAAGAAGAAGGCCGACGCCGAAGCCGCACCGGCCGAAGGTGGCGCCGAAGCGCCGAAGGAAGAGGCCAAGGAAGCCGCCAAGGAAGGCGAAGCAGCCAAGCACTGAGCCTCGCCGCCACCGCCCAGAGAAGCCCGTTCCGGCCCCGTCCGCAACGGGCTTTTTGCTGCCCGTCGGGCCGGCACCGAAGCGGAGGAGCGTGGCAGGCGCCTGGACTCGGGCCGGCGCCATCCGCTACCATGCCCCGCGCCCGATCGGCCGTCCCGGCCCGTCGCCGCTCCCCCAACCACCTGCCGGCGGCACACCATGCCCATCCAGTATTCCCGCAAGCTCACAGGCAAGAGGCGCAGTCCGGAAGCCAACCGGCAACTGGGGCTGGTGCTGGCCTTCGTCGCCGGCGCCGCCAATGCGGGGGGATTCCTGGCGGTGCACCAGTACACCTCCCACATGACCGGCATCGTCTCGGCCATGGCGGACCATCTGGCCCTGGGCGAATTCCACGCCTACCTGGCCGGCTTCGGCGCCCTGCTTTCTTTCATCGCCGGCTCGGCCTGCACCGCCATCCTGGTCAATCTGGGACGCCGCCGCCACCTGCACGGCGAATACGCCCTGCCCCTGCTGCTGGAGGCCGTGCTGCTGCTCTGCTTTGGCGCCCTGGGGGAACGCCTGTCCCATATCCACGGCCTGTTCGTGCCGCTGACGGTGATGCTGCTCAGCTTCATCATGGGCCTGCAGAATGCCCTGGTGACCAAGCTCTCCCGGGCCGAAATCCGCACCACCCACATCACCGGCCTGGTGACCGACCTGGGCATCGAACTGGGCAAGGCGGTGTACTGGAATTCCTCGCGCCGACCGGAAGAGCCCGCGGTGCGGGTCAATCGCCCCCGAGTCGCCATCCTGCTGGGCCTGGCCGTGTGCTTCTTCGTCGGCGGCGTCGCCGGCGCCCTCGGCTTCAAGCACATCGGCTACGCCACCACCATTCCCCTGGCCCTGCTGCTGGTGATCCTGGCCAGCGTCCCCACCATCGACGACCTCAGCCACTTTTTCTCCGGCCGCAGCCGCTAGACGCCGGCAGCCGGCTCCAGGGGCAGAAACGACAAAGGCGCCCCTGGGCGCCTTTGTTTTTTTCCCGCAGGTGGCAAGCCGCCTCCAGCCTACAGGGCCGGATTGGGATAGCGCTGGTGCACGGCGTCGATGTCGGCCTGGATGGCGCGCCACTGCTCGGCCCCGGGCCGCCGTTCCCAGGCTTCCAGGTTTTCCTCCAGCTGGGCCAGGGAGGTGGCGCCGATGATGGTGCTGGTGACGCCGGGCCGGTTGTAGCAGAAGGCCAGGGCCAGCCCGGTCATGGAAAGGCCGTGGCGGGCGGCCAGCTCCCGGTAGGCGGCCAGGGCCGGCGGCACATTGACCTTCTCGTAACGCTGGCCGAAACCGGGGAAGGCGGTGATGCGCCCGGCCGCCTTGGCATCGGCCAGGTACTTGCCGGAGAGATGGCCGAAGGCCAGGGGCGAATAGGCCAGCAGGGAAACCCGCTCCCGGAAGCAGACTTCGGACAGGCCGCCGGTGTCGTAGAGGCGGTTGATCAGGTTGTAGGCGTTCTGGGTGGAGGCGATGGCCGGCAGGCCGTGCTCCCGGGCCAGGCGCAGGAATTCCATGATGCCCCAGGGATGCTCGTTGGAGACGCCCACCTGGCGGATCTTGCCCTCCTGCACCAGCACCGCCAGGGCCTCCAGGGTTTCCCGCAGGGGCGTGGACTCCCGCTCCTGTTCCGGCTCGAACTGCCACTGGCCGAACATGGGCTGGTTGCGGGCCGGCCAGTGCAGTTGGTAGAGGTCCACGTAGTCGGTCTGCAGGCGCTGGAGGGAATCCTCCAGGGCGCGGCGCAGATTGGCCAGATCGAAAGCCAGGGGGCCGCCGCGGATCCACTCCATCTTGCGGGCGGGGCCGGCGGCCTTGGTGGCAATCACCACCTGGTCCCGGGCCTGGCCCTTGAGCCAGGAGCCGACGATGCGCTCCGTGGCGCCGTAGGTCTCGGCCCGGGCGGGCACCGGATACATCTCGGCGGTGTCGATGAAATTGATGCCGGCGGCGACGGCCCGGTCCAGCTGGGCGTGGCCTTCGGCCTCGCTGTTCTGCTGGCCGAAGGTCATGGTGCCGAGGCAGACGGCGGAAACCTTGAGCTCGCTGCGGCCCAATGCGCGATATTCCATGCTGTGCTCCGTAGAGGGGGTACGCCATTCTAGCGGCTCGCCCCCACTATTCAGAGCGGGTCGGGTTTCCTATACTCGGCGCATATCCAGGCACGGCCCAGCCAACGAAGGGCCGGCGCTGCCTTCCCGCCCACCGACCGAGGACCGCCATTCCATGACCACTCCCCAGAACACCCACCGCTGGCGCTTTTTCCGCGCCGGGGGCTTCGACCAGGTGCGCCTGGACCGGGCCGAGGACCTGCTGCACCTGGACCAGCTGGACCAGAAACTGTGGGTCGCCCTCTCCTGCCCCATCCAGGGCCTGGAATTCGACCGCCGCACCCTGGAGCTGATCGACACCGACCAGGACGGCCACATCCGCGCCCCGGAACTGATCGCCGCCCTGCACTGGACCGGCGCCCTGCTCAAGGACAAGGCCCTGCTCGGCGCCGGCGCCGCCACCCTGCCCCTGGACGCCATCGACGACAGCAGCGAGGAAGGCCGCCAGGTGCTGGCCGCCGCCCGGCGCATCCTGCAGAGCCTGGGCAAGGGCGAAGCCGCCAGCATCACCCCGGCCGACACCTCCGACATCGCCGCCATCTTCGCCGCCGCCCGCTTCAACGGCGATGGCATCGTCACCCCGGCCAACTGCCAGGACGAGGCCCTGGCCGCCCTGGTGCAGGACATCATGGAGCGCATCGGCAGCGACACCGACCGCAGCGGCGAGCCCGGCGTATCCCAGGCCCAGGCCGAGCGCTTCCTGGCCGAGGCCAAGGCCTGGTGCGAATGGCAGGCCGCCGCACGGCAGGATGGCGCCGTGCTGCCCCTGGGCGAGGCCACCGCCGCCGCCCGGGACGCCGTGGCCGCGGTGCGGGCCAAGGTGGAAGACTATTTCACCCGCTGCCGCCTGGCCGCCTTCGACCCCCGGGCCGGCGGCCTCATGAACGGCGCCGAGGACGACCTCAAGGCCCTGGCGACGCGCAACCTGGAAGCGGGGGATGCGGCCATCGCCGCCCTGCCCCTGGCCCGCATCGAAGCCGGCCGCCCCCTGCCCCTGGAAGGCGGCCTCAACCCGGCCTGGAGCGCCGCCGTGGCCACCCTGGCCAGCGCCGCCGTGACGCCCCTGCTGGGCCAGCGGCAAGCACTGACGGAGGCCGACTGGCAGGCCCTGCTGGCCAGGCTGCAGGCCCATGAGGACTGGCTCGCCGCCCGGGTCGAAACCCCGGTGGCCGAGCTGGGCCTGGAGCGGCTGCAGGCCATCCTCGCCGGCCACCTGCCGGCGCGCCTGCTCGCCCTCATCGCCGAGGACGCCGCCGTGGCGCCCGAATTCGAGGCCATCAGCAGCGCCGACCGGCTGGTGCATTACGTGCGCGACCTGGCCCTGCTGGCCAACAACTTCGTCTCCTTCCGCGATTTCTACACCCGCCGCGGCAAGGCCATGTTCCAGGCCGGCACCCTGTACCTGGACGGCCGCAGCTGCGAACTGGTAATCCCGGTGAACGACGCTGCCAAGCACGCCGCCCTGGCCGGCCTTTCCCGCATCTGCCTGGTCTATTGCGACTGCCAGCGCGGCGGCGAAAAGCTATCCATCGCCGCCGCCTTCACCGCCGGCGATTCGGACCAGCTGCTGGTGGGCCGCAACGGCGTCTTCTACGACCGCCAGGGCCGGGACTGGAACGCCACCATCAGCAAGATCGTGGACCACCCCATCAGCATCCGCCAGGCCTTCTGGTCGCCCTACCGCAAGGTGGCGCGCATGATCGGCGAGCAGTTCCAGAAATTCGCCGCCGCCAAGGCCGCCGCCGTGGAGCAGCAGTCCGCCTCCCTGGTGGCCGACGGCGCCAAGAAGGTGGAAAGCGCCCCCGCCGCCCCGGCTGCGGCCAAGCCGGCGCCGACGCCCTTCGACGTGGGCAAGTTCGCCGGCATCTTCGCCGCCCTGGGCCTGGCCGTGGGCGCCATCGGCACCGCCATCGCCTCGGTGGTCACCGGCTTCCTCGGCCTCTCCTGGTGGCAGATGCCCATCGCCGTGGCCGGCCTCATGCTCATGGTTTCCGGCCCTTCCATGCTGCTGGCCTGGTTCAAGCTCAGGAGCCGCACCCTGGGTCCCCTGCTGGACGCCAACGGCTGGGCGGTGAATGCCCGGGCCCGCATCAACATTCCCTTCGGCACCGCCCTGACCCAGCTGGCCAAGCTGCCGGATGGTGCCGAGCGGGCCCTCACCGACCCCTACGCCGACAAGCGCCGGGTGTGGCCCTGGGCCCTGACCTTCCTGGTGCTGCTGGCCGTCTTCGCCTGGGTGGTGCTGCGGGGCCACGTCTGATGGGCGCAGGCCGCCCGTGACGGCGGGTACATCCCTCCTCGGCCTGCTGACCGCCCTGCTGGGCGGCATCGGCCTCTTCCTGCTGGGCATGACCATGCTCACCGACGGCCTCAAGCTGGCCGCCGGGCGGGCCCTGGAGCGCATCCTGGCGGCGTGGACGCGGACCCGCCTGCACGGCCTCATCACCGGCATCTGCGTCACCGCCCTGGTGCAGTCCTCCACCGCCATGACCGTGGCCGCCATCGGCTTCGTCAATGCGGGCCTGCTCAGCTTCGCCGCCGCCCTGTGGGTGGTCTTCGGCTCCAACCTGGGCTCCTCGGTGACCGGCTGGCTGGTGGCCTGGATCGGCTTCAAGATCTCCATCGACGCCTTCGCCCTGCCCTTCATCGGCATCGGCATGGCCCTCAAGCTCACCGGCGAAGGCACCCGGCGCAGCGGCCTGGGCATGAGCCTGGCCGGCTTCGGCCTGCTCTTCCTCGGCATCGAGCTGCTCAAGGACGGCTTCGCCGGCCTGGGGCCGGACGCCCTGCCGCGCCTGGGCAGCGACCCGGGCGCCCTGGCCCTGGCCATCCTCATCGGCATCGCCCTCACCGTCATCCTGCAGGCCTCCGCCGCCACCCTGACCCTGGCCCTGACAGCGGTGGCCGGCGGCATGCTGCCCCTCACTGCCGCCGCGGCCCTGGTCATCGGCGCCAACGTGGGCACCACCCTCACCGGCATCGTCGCCGCCATCGGCGCCACCGCCAACGCCAAGCGTCTGGCCGCCGCCCACGTCTTCTTCAACGTCGCCACCGCGGTGGTGGCCGCCGCCCTGCTGGTGCCCCTGCTGTGGCTGTCAAAGGCCATCGACCTGGGGCTGGGCGACGGCGACGACCCGGTGACCCAGCTGGTGATTTTCCACACCCTCTTCAACGCCCTCGGCGTGGTGCTGATGGGCCTGCTCTCCCGCTGGCTGGTGCCCTTCCTGCTGTCCCGCTTCGCCTCCACTGAAGACAACGCCGCCCATCCCCGCTACCTGGACCGCAACGTCGCCACCGTGCCCCAGCTGGCGCTGCAGGCCCTGCGCCGGGAACTGGCCCGGGTCGCCCACCTGGCCCTGGAACTGGGGAACCTGGCCTGCCGCCACCTGCAACAGCAGGCGCCGGCCGACGCGGTGCAATTCACCCGCCGCCTGGAAGTGATCGAAAAGCTCCAGGCCGAGATCGGCCGCTTCGTCGGCGAAGTCAGCCGCCGCCAGGTGCACCGGGACCAGGCCGAACAACTGCCCGAGCTGCTGCGCATCGCCAACTACTACGACACCCTGGCCCGGGTCATGTACCACGTGGCCCTCAGCGGCCAGGCCGGCCCCCGGGTCCTCAGCAGCCCCCACCGGGACGAACAGGCCGACCTGCTGGCCGCCGTCGCCCCCGTGCTGGTCTCGGCCCAGGCCTTCTTCGGCGCCGCCGACCCGGACTGCGGCGAAGCCCCGGAGAACATCGCCCTGCGCGCCGAAGAGGCCCGCAACAGCTTCGAAGACACCTACCAGCGCAGCAAGGCCGCCCTGCTCCAGGCCGGGGCCGGCGGCACCGACGTCAATGCCATGTACGACTGGCTGGCCTGCCTCAGCGACCTGCGCCGCGCCGTGGCCCAGGGCTTCAAGGCCAGCCAGCGCTTCGCCTCCCTGCCCGAGCTGAAGGAACCGGCCCTGGGCAGCGAGTCGGAAGACTGAACAATCCAAGGAGAAACCCCATGCTGTTCCACGACCTGTTCCGCCACGAACCCAACCAGCGCCGCATCGCCGCCGGCGATTTCCTCTTCCGCGCCGGCGACCCGGGCGACGCCCTCTACGTCCTCCTCGAAGGCCACGCCCGGGTGCTGGTGGGCGAGCGGGCGGTGGACGAGGTGGAAGCCGGCGCCATCCTCGGCGAAATGTCCCTGGTGGAACGGCTGCCCCACTCCGCCAGCGTCCTCGCCGTGAGCGACTGCACCTTCGCCGCCATCGACGAAAAGCGCTTCCACATCCTCATCGCCCAGACCCCCCACTTCGCCACCGAAGTCATGCGCATCATGGCCCACCGGCTGCGGGCGACCAATCAGTTGCTGCAGCAGGAATAGAAGTAGGGACAGGCCGCCTCAGTCGTCGCCCAAGGTCTTGCCCAGCCACACGCCCAGCAGCAGGGGCAGCAGCCAGCCGCGCCGCGGCGGTGGCGCCGGGACGACCCGCCGGCGGGCCGGGCGCTTCAGGGCCGGGGCGGGCCGGCTGGAGGCCGGAGCCGCCACAGCAGCAAGGGAAGGATCGGGCGCCTCGCTGGCCCGGGCCCATTCGGCAAAGCTCTTTTTGCCCACCACCATGATGCCGCCCTCCCGCTCACAAGGCGCCGCCGATTGGGGCGGCGGCCACAGTCTTATGCCGCAGCCGCGGCCCGCTCCAGATTGAGGGCCAGCAGGCGGCGCAGGATTTCCTCTTCCGCCATTTCCGGCGTGTAGTCGGTCCAGCCGTAGGCCGCGGCCACGGCCGCGTCCAGCTCCCGGTGGGCCAGGTCCAGCCAGGCCGGGCGGGCGTTGTAGAGATTGGTCAGGGTGCGCTTCTTGAGGTCCGCCTCATGGCCCGGCTTGGCCACCGGCCGCTTGGGAAAGCCGGCCTTTTCTTCCTCCGGCGTGATGACCCAATCCACCCACTCCGGCGGATTGAGCCAGGCCTCCCGCCGCTCGTTGAGGCGCCGGGCGGCGGCGGCAATACGCTCCGCCGCCACCTCCCCCGCCAGACAGGGCGGTGAGCCCTGCCCCGCCTGGGGCGCCGTGTCCCGGGGCGTCATGCCGGCCGGGAAGGGGAAGGTCTCGAAGGTGGTGGTGGGGGTGTAGCGGGGGCGGTCTTCCAAGGAAGTGCCCAGGCGCAGGGACCACAGTTCGTGGAAACGGGAATGGAGAATGCCGAAGGTGAGGTCGTCGGCGCGGGCTATTACTACAAGGGCATGATCTGGACAGCAAGTCACTTGTCGCCAGACAAATAACCTGTGCTTTGCATGAGCAACGGTAACTAAGAAACGAGGCAAACCAATCAAATTTCGCCTCAATCCTGGACGAACCTCACCAAAATGCCACCAGTACTTGCGTTGAACATCTCGCTTAGCGCCCTCTCGGAATGGCTTTACGTACTCTGAGAGATGTTGGAAAGGTGCTTCGTATAGACAGGCATCCCCTTCTTCAATACGGACACCAAAGTCAATAATCCACATATCGGTTGGGCGCCGAGCTATTTCAATTCCGTTTGCCCAAGGCTTCACCACATCACTGTTTAGCCTTCCATTCGGATTGGAGGGCAATTTCAACCATTGACGAGCTAAATCGCCATCCACCTCAAACTTCCCCGTCTTCTGAATCCCAATAAAGGCGGTTTCAGCGTTCTCCGACAGAGATACTGCTTTGGTTAAGTCACTACCGATCGCTGCTGTTAAGTCTGAATGGATAACTCCCACACTTTCCCCGTCTAGACTTATCTCCGGATCAAAAGGATGTATCTGACCAAACCCAACCAGAGACACCCGTACTGCCGCCCCCTCATTCACCCATTCTTCATCGCTCCAGGCTTCAAAAATCCGGGTGGTTTCACAGATGCGGTCCAGCACCTTGCGATTGGCGCCGCCGCGGATGGAATTGGTGGCCACCAGACCCGCCGCCTTCAACTTGCCCGCTTCGATCTGGGCCCGGGCCTTCTCGAACCAGTAGGTGACCAGATCGGCCCCGCCGGGCACCCGCCCGGCGTAGCAGCCTCGCAGCACCTCCACATAGGCGTCGCCAAGCTCGGCCCGCATCACCTTGTCGCCGAGAAAGGGCGGGTTGCCCACCACCACGTCCGCCGCCGGCCATTCCCGCTCCACACCGATGCCCATGGGGCCGTGGATGTGGTTGCCTTCGGCATCGACGCTGTTCCAGTCGGTGGTGGGGGTGAAGTCGATCAGGGCATCCTGGTGCACGATGCCGTCCAGGGGCTTGAGGATGGGGTTGGTGGCGTGGGCGTAGCCGTTGCGGCGGCACCACTGGATGTCGCCGATCCACACCGTGACCCGGGCCAGTTCGGCGGCGAATTCGTTGATCTCCAGCCCCAGGATGTTGTGGGGGCCGGTCTGCATGGAGAGTTCGGCGGGCAGGCCCAGTTCCTGGGCTTCCACATGGGCGCGCTTTTCCACGTCGCGCAGGGCTTTTAAGGCCAGGTAGAGGAAGTTGCCGGAGCCGCAGGCCGGGTCCAGCACGCGGAAGTGGTTGAGGCGCAGGAGAAAGGTCTGGTAGGCGGCCTTGGCCTTCTTTGGCTTGGCGGCAATCTCGGCTTTGACCGCGGCCCATTCGGCCAGCAGGGGCTCGCTGATGAGGGGGCGGATGAGTTTTTCGATGGTGCCGGTGTCGGTGTAGTGGGCGCCCAGGGGAGCCCGGGCGGCCGGGTCCAGGCCCCGCTCGAAGAGAGTGCCGAAAATGGTGGGGTCGATGGCGCGCCAGTCCATGTCGGCGGCGGCGGCGTGGAGCCCGGCCAGATCGGACGGCTCCAGGGGCGGGATGTCGATGCTCTTGAAGAGGCCGCCGTTGAACCAGGGAATGTCGGCGTCGCCGTATTCGCCGTTTTTCTGCTGCATGGCCTGGAACAGTTTGGCAATGCGGCGGCGGGCCTTTTCTGCATCCTGGCCGGCGTTTTTCAGCAGGTCGGTGAAGATGCCGGCGGGCAGCAGGCTTTCGTCTTCGGCAAACATGCAGAACAGGCACTGCACCAGGAAATGGGCCACCCGCTGGCCGTCTTCGCCCCGCTGGCGCATGGCCTTGGCCAGGCCGGCGAACTGGCCGGCGGCGGCGGCGGTGATGGCGGCAGTGGATTTTTCGGGGCGCAGCTTTTCCGGCTCGGTGAACACCCAGCGCAGCAGTTGCCGGGCTTCGGGCGTGGCCAGCTGCTCGATGCGGATTTCCCTGGGTTCGTCCGGGTAGCCGGTGAAGGCGGTGTGGATGACGATGCGCTCCCGGTCGCAGACCACCAGCAGGGGCGGGTTCTCCAGTTGGAGGGCGTAGTCGGTGAGCTGCTTGAGGGCCTTCTCCAGGTCCCGCCCGGGCTTCTTGTTTTCCCAGCCGAAGTGCCCCCGTTTCCATACGTCGGCCCAGCCGTCGCCGCCGCCGGCCTTTTTGGCGCCGCGCTCGAAGCAGTAGTTGTCCGGGTCCCGGGGCTTGTCCACCTCCAGCAGTTCGCACAGGTCGTCGAAATGGGCCTGGGCGCCGGCCCGCTCCGAGAGTTTGTTATCTTTCCAGCGGGCGATGAACTGTTCGGGCGTCATGGGGGCGGGGGAAGGTCGGTGGTAAAGATGCCATTGTGGCATCGGCACGATGCGATTGGAATCAAGCCGGCGCGCCGAACTCGATTACCGCTGCCCCAAAGCACAAGGCGCAGCCTTGGCTGCGCCTTGTCGATGCCGTGAAAGCCAGTATCCACGACATTCTCCAGGCACGCCACCCGAAGAATGGCGTCCCGCCTGGCTCCCTGGCTAGGTAGATTACGGAATCACTTGCCGGCGTCTTCCGTCTTGCCGGCAGCCCGCTTCCACGCGGCTTCTTCGGCCAGTTCCCTGGCCCGCAGTTCCTGCCATTGGGCTTCGCTCAGCCCGTGGCTGCCGTCGCAGTATTCGCGGCGGCCGCAGCCGCAGCGGCCGATGTCGGCCGGATTTTCCTGTACCCGCATGGGGATGCTCCTGATGTTGCGGTTGATCGAAACGCCGGCTGTGGCGCCGGCCCGCTGCAAAGACCGCCGGGGCGGCGGAAAATTCCCCGGCCATGAAAAAAGCGCGGCGGTTGCCGCGCTTTTTCTTTGGGGCCGGGAGCTGCCGCGGGCCCGCCGATGGCGGTCCGGGCCGCGCCCGGCTCAGATGCCGCGCAGCTTTTCGCCGGCGGCGGCCAGAGTGGATTCCTGCTTGGCGAAGCAGAAGCGCACCACCTTGTCGTCCCGGCCGTCCGGGTAGAAGACGGAGACGGGGATCACCGCCACCCCCACTTCCCGGGTCAGCCACTGGGCGAACTCGGTGTCGGGCAGATCGGAGATGGCATCGTAGCGGGCCAGCTGGAAGTAGGTGCCGCGGCTGGGCAGCAGTTCGAACTTGGTGCCGGCCAACTGCTGGCGGAAGAAGTCCCGCTTCTGCCGGTAGAACTCGGCCAGTTGCAGGTGCCGGGAGTGGTCGGCCATGAAGGCGGCCAGGCCCACCTGGGAGGGGGCGTGCACGGTGAATACGTTGAACTGGTGCACCTTGCGGAACTCGGCCATGAGGGCGGCGGCGCCGTAGCAGTAGCCGATTTTCCAGCCGGTGATGTGGTAGGTCTTGCCGAAGCTGGAGACGATCAGGCTGCGGGCGGCCAGCTCCGGGTGGCGGGCCAGGGACTGGTGCTCGCCTTCGAAGCAGATGTGTTCGTACACCTCGTCCCCCAGCACCACGATATTGGTGTCGCGGGTCAGTTCCGCCAGGGCCTCCAGGTCGGCGGCGTCGAGCAGGCTGCCGGTGGGGTTGTGGGGGGTGTTGACGATGATCATGCGGGTGCGGGGCGTGATCAGGGCGCGCACCTCGTTCCAGTCGGGCTTGTAGTCCGGGTAGCGGAGGTTGGCGTAGATGGCCTTGGCGCCCACGGTCTCGATGGCGGGCACGTAGGAGTCGTACACCGGGGCGAAGACGATGACCTCGTCCCCCGGGCCGGCGAAGGCGGCGATGGCGGTGAACAGAGCCTGGGTGGCGCCGGCGGTAACGGTGATCTCGCTCTCGGCATCGTAGGCGGTGCCGTAGAGGGCCTGGACCTTGGCGGCGATGGCCTGGCGCAGTTCCGGCAGGCCGGTCATGGGGGCGTACTGGTTGCGCCCGTCGAGCATGGCCTGATGCACGGCGTCGAACAGGCTGCGGTCGGCCTGGAAATCGGGGAAGCCCTGGGACAGGTTGATGGCGCCGCATTCGGCGGCCAGCTTGCTCATCACGGTGAAAATGGTGGTGCCGACCCAAGGCAGCTTGGAGTCGATGGCGACGGGAGATTGGGGCATGGAAATCGGGACTTGAGGCTTGGGGAAGCGGAAGTTTAGGCCCTTTCGCCGGAATAGGCACCTGGGGCCATCCCCGGTTGCGGCGGGATGGCGACGGCTGGCCTGCCGAAGGCTTGAGCGGTACCCGGCCCGTCTTCCCGGTTCGCGGCGGGCGCCCTTATTGGGGCCGGGCTGCTCCGGTACGCCTCAGTCCGCCGCGGCCCGGGCCGGCGCGGGGGCCGCCGCATCCTCCTTGGCCAGCAGCAGGCAGCGCTTGCCGCTGCGGGCGCAGTAGTCCTGCACCCGCCAGTAGTCGTCGTGGCTGAGGCAGCCGGTCTGGCACAGTACCAGGTCGGCCGCCGCCAGGGCCTCGGTCAGTTGGGCCTCGTCGGGCAGGGCCGCCACCAGGTCGGCGGAGAGGATGGCCACGGTGCCCGGCCCGGCGGCCGCTTCTCTGGCCCGCAGGCTTTCCCGCTCGGCCCGCCACAGGGCGGCGTTGCGCTCCCGCTCCAGGGCGACGATGCGCTCGGCCTGGATGTCCAGCAGGCGCACCAGCTCCTGCCGCCCGGCCAGGCCCGGCACCTGGCGGCGCAGTTCCGCCAGTTCCTCCCGCAGCAGTTCCAGGGCCGTGTCCCGCACCATGAGCTGGCCGTGCAGGGCCAGCAACTGGTCGTCCCGCGCCGCCAATTGGGCCGCCAGGGCCCGGCGCTCGGCGTCGTGCTCGGCCTGCAGTTCCGCCTGGAGTTCGCTGTGCACTTCGGCACGCAGCTCCTCGAACTGCCGCCCCACCCGCTGCTGCACCTGGCCCAGGTAGCGCAGCAGGATGCTGCGCTCGCAGGGTTGGGCAGAACGGCCGGGGCCGGCTGGGAAAATGGCGGCGTCGGCAGTAGCGCCGGGCAGGGGCGGAAGATCGGCAGGCAGATGGGCCATGGTCGGCTCCCAGGAGAGGTGGATGAAGGTGGCGCGGGGCAGCGTCCGCCGGCCCGCTTTGCGCCCCCGCCGGCAGCCCCGGACTGCCCGCCAGACGGCGGCGGCGGGGGCGCCCGGCGAGGCGCCATGGCGTCATCCTAGTACAGTCTCCACCCCATGTAAACGCGAATGACTCGCAACAACAAACTTTTACACGACATAAAAAAGGGCGCCCCTGGGGACGCCCGTATTGCCGCATCGCCGCGGCCAGGGCTCAGCGGTCGCCGTCGCCGCCCGGCCGATCGTTGCGCCGGCCACCGCCCCAGGAGTTGCCTTGGCGCTGCTCGCCGCCATCGCCACCCCGGGGCGAGGCCGCCCGACTTTCGCTGGAGCTGCCACCATCGGCGCTGCGACCGCCGCCGTCCCTGCCCATGCTGCGCTCCCCGCCCGGCTGGCCGGACTGGCCCCGGGGCTGGAGCGGAGCGCTGCGGATCTCTTCGCGACGGTAGCCGCTATCCCGGTCCAGGGGCGTCAGGCGGCGCTGCTCGACGCTGCTGTCGGTAGCGGGCCGGTTGCGCTCCTGGGGGGCGACGCCGTTGCCCGGGGTGCCGCGGCGGCTGTCGTCACCCCGGTCACCCCGGTCATTGCGGTCGCCCCAGCCGCCATCCTGGTTGCCGCGGCGCCCATCGCGGTCGCGCCCCTGGACGCCGTCGGGGATGCCGTCCCGGTCCCGGTCCTGTCGGCCGTCCCAGCCGCCGGCGCCATCCCGGTCGCGCCGGGGCGAGGCGTCGTTGCCGCCGTAGCCGTAACCGGGGCGGCCCTGGCCGTCGGCACCGGAGCGGGCAGGCTGGGGCACGGCCTGGGGCCGGGGCTGGGCCGGGGATTCCCAGCGATGCTCCCGGGGGGAATCGCGCATGGGTTCATCATGCCGTTCCCACTGGCCGCCCCGGGGCTGCCAGCGGTCGCCGTCCCGCTCCCACTGGCGCGGTACCCAGCGATAGCCGGGGCGAGGCGCCTCCCAGCGGCCCGGGACCCATACGTAGCGCACGCCGATCCAGTTCCAGTAGCCGCCGATCCAGACATAGCCCACCACCGGCGGCGCCCCCATCACTTCCACCCGCAGCGGCGGCGGCGCCATGCGCACCGGCTCGCCATAGTAGGGACGACTGACGGGCTCGACGGCACAGCCGGCCAGGCCGGCCAAGGCGGCGAAGAGAAGGGAAAGCCAGAGTTTGCGTTTCATGGTGCCTGCCTCATGGGGCGTTGGAAAAAAAGCGCTGTTGCCGGCTTTAACGCGGCAGCGGCAGGCACCGCCGACCCGTTGCCCCGGGCCTTACGAATTGTTGCAACTGCCTTTACCCAATCTTGCCGCGGCCCCCTGGGCCGGACCGTGGCGTCGCCGTGCTTGGGCCGCCCGCCGCCTTGGCCTAGAATCGCCCCATGAGCCCAACCACCCTCCCCTCCCGCACCCTCTGGCCCGTGCCCGGCACCTGCGCCGTGGACATCATCGACCAGACGGCCCTGCCCCATCATTTCCGCACCCTGCGCCTGTTCACCCTGGAAGAGGCGGCCCACGCCATCCGCGCCATGCAGGTGCGGGGCGCGCCCCTGATCGGCGCCACCGCCGCCTACGGCGTCGCCCTGGCCCTGCAGCGGGACGCCTCCGACGCCGCCCTGAGCCAGGCCGTGGCCACCCTGGGCGCCACCCGGCCGACGGCGATCAACCTGCACTGGGCCCTCAACCGCATGCAGGCCCTGCTGCGCCTGCTGCCCCAGGAAGACCGGGCCGAAGCGGCATGGACCGAAGCGGCCGCCATCGCCGACGAGGACGCGGAGCAGAACCGCCGCATCGGCCAGCACGGCCTGGAACTGCTGCGGCCCCTGGCGGAAAAACGGGGACGGCTGGAGATCATGACCCACTGCAACGCCGGCTGGCTGGCCACGGTGGAACACGGCACCGCTCTCGCCCCGGTCTATGCCGCCCACGCCGCCGGCCTGCCGGTGCATGTCTGGGTCTCCGAGACCCGGCCCCGCAACCAGGGCCTGCTGACGGCCTGGGAACTGGCCCAGAAGGGTGTGCCCCACACCCTCATCGCCGACAACGCCGCCGGCCTGCTGCTGGCCCGGGGCGAGGTGGATGCGGTGATCGTCGGCGCCGACCGCATCGCCGCCAACGGCGACGTGGCCAACAAGGTGGGCACCTACCTCAAGGCCCTGGCGGCCCGGGAGGCGGGCGTGCCCTTCTATGTCGCGACGCCCCGTTCCACCCTGGATTTCGCCTGCCCCAGCGGCGCCGCCATTCCCATCGAGGAGCGGGAAGGCGACGAGCTGCGTCTGGTGCACGGTCTGGACGGCGCCGGCAGCCCCGGCTCCATCCGCCAGATCGCCGCCGCCGAGGCCGTGGCCAACCCGGCCTTCGACGTCACCCCGGCGGGCCTGGTGGCCGCCCTCATCACCGAGCGCGGCGCCTGCCCGGCCAGCGCCGACGGCATCTTCGGCCTCTACCCGGAGGAACAGGACCATGCCCGCTGATCCGCGCCAGAGCCTCATCACCGCCGCCCACCGCATGGCGGCGGAGGGCCTCAACCGGGGCACCGCCGGCAACCTGAGCCTGCGGGCCAAGCTGGACGGGGTGGACGGTTTCTACGTCACCCCCACCGGCATGAACTACGACAGCCTGCAGGCGGAGGACATCCCCTTCGTCAAGCTGGCGGACGGCAGCCACGTGGGGCGCCGTCTGCCCTCCTCCGAATGGCGCTTCCACCGGGACATCTACGCCGCCCGGCCGGAGACGGGTGCGGTGCTGCACGCCCATTCCCCCTTCGCCACGTCCCTGGCCTGCCTGCGCCGGGACATTCCCCCCTTCCACTACATGATCGCCCGCTTCGGCGGCGACACGGTGCGCTGCTCGGATTACGCCACCTTCGGCACCCAGGCCCTCTCCGACACCGCCCTGGCCGCCCTGGAAGAACGCAAGGGCTGCCTCCTGGCCAACCACGGCATGATCGTCTGCGGCAAGGATCTGGGCGAGGCCCTGGCCCTGGGGGTGGAACTGGAAAGCCTCAGCGAGCAGTTCTGGCGCGCCAGCCAGCTGGGCTCGCCGGTGCTGCTCGACACGGAACAGATGGCCGAGGCCCTGGCCAGATTCGCCACCTACGGCAAACAGGCCTGAAGGGCCGGAACTCAACAACGGGATCGCCTGGAAGGCAGCAGGGACGCCAATCTCGGGACACCCTGCCTGAAGAGGCTTGCTAGGAGCGGCCCCTGGCAGGGCGTCGTTCTGAACGCCGCAACCGTGCCAGCAGCAGCCAGCCCGCCAGCACCACCCCCACCAGCAGCAGACTCGCCGCCCACAGGCGCAGGGACAGGGCCAGACTCCCGGGCTGGAACATGCCCACCAGCCAGGCCACGGGGAACGGCACCGGCACGCTCATGTCGGCCACGCCGATGACGGCCGGCGCCAGGCCGCAGACCATGCGGAAGGACCACAGGGCCGGCCGGCGCCAGCTGCCCCGGGGCGCCGGCACCAGGAAGGACAGGGCCAGGGCCAGCAACAGCAGTCCCCCCAGGCTGCGCGCCGCCCAGGCCGGCAGGGCCGAATCCAGGGCCAGGAAAGCCTCGCAGCCCGTCACCCCCGGCAACAGGCAGACCCCGCTTACCGCCAGGGTGAGCAGATAGAGGGCCAGGGCCGGCCAGACGAAGAGATAAAAGACCCCGAGAAAGAGCACGATGCGCAGGGCCGGGCTCGGTCCCTTGGCCGGTGCCGCCTCGGCAGTTTCCCGGGCTCGGCGGGAAGCGGCGGTGGAGGGCTTGAAATGCAGGCTCATGGGGCGGGCTCAGGTGGAAGCTGGGCGGAAAAAAGGGAAACGGGAAGATTCGCGGGCCGGGCATCAGCCAGGATTGACCGAATGCGGACCGAATGCGGACCGAATGCGGACCGAGTGCGGGCCGGGCACGCCGCCGGCAAAGCTCGCCGGCGGCAGAGCCGCGAACCACCCGGCAGCGGCGCCAGGCGCCACTATAGGCCCTCCGCGCGCCCCTGACGAGAGCGTGAACGCTGCAGCGACAGCCGGGCAGCGGAGCGCCGCGGCTGGGAGGAAGCTACGGAACAGGCGCCCGTCGCCGGCCATCGCGGCAGCGTTTGCGGCCGGCCTGGGGCGCCATGTCTGCCGCAAACGCCGAAGGCGCCCGCGGCGCCGCCCTCATCCCGCCGCCGCGACAGGAGCCAGGACGGGATTCAGTCCGGAGCGCCCATGCCCCGCACCACAAGCAGGTCGCACTGGATTTCCTCGATGACGTGGAGGCTGACGCTGCCCAGGAGGGCGGCGGTGAGTTCGGAATTGTCCTGGGTCGCCAGGGCGATCAGGTCGAAGCTGAAGTCCTGCACCACCCGCTCGATTTCCGCCGGGGCGTAGCCGTGGCGCAGGCGGGTGCCCGGGGCCGGGCCGTCCTGCCAGCCCAGCTCGGCGACGAAGCGGCCCATGGCTTCCCGGGCGTCGCTCTCGGCCTTGTGGCGGTAGAAGTCCAGGGTGCTGTCCCGGGCGCCGGCGAAGTACATCTGGCGCTCGAAGGGGGCTTCATAGACGTGCAGGAATTCCCGGTCCGCCTCGGGGGCGAAGGCCCGGGCGATGGCGGCGGCGGTGCGGGCATTGGCGGAGAAGTCGGTGGGCAGCAGCACCCGCCGGTAGGGGCCGGCGGCGGCCTGCTTCACCACCAGCACCGGGCAGGGGGCCAGGCGCAGGGCCTTGTGCACCGTGGAGCCGAGCAGTACTTCCTTGAGGAAGCGTTCACCGTGGGCGCCGAGGACGATCAGGTCGGCCCCCAGTTCGCCGGCGGCCTTGGCGATTTCCGCCCCGGGCCGGCCGACCCGCAGTTCCACCTGATGGGGCGGCAGCTCGGGCAGGCGGGAGAGGCGCTCCTCCAGCTCCTGACGGGCGCCGCGGCGGGCCTCGGCCTCGGCCGCCTCCGGCGCCTGCATGGCGAAGCGCCGGGCCAGGTCCAGGGGCCCCTGGGGAATGACGTGCAGCACCGTCAGGCGGGCGCCCCGCTGCCGCGCCAGCTGGGCGGCCCGGGCCAGGGCCCGGTCGGCGGCGGCGGAAAAGTCGGTGGCGATGAGCAGATGGCGCAAGGCGTTGACGGGGGCGTTCATGGGCGGTTTTCCGGAGCGAAGGGAGGCAGTCCAGCGGGAACATGCCGACGGCAAAATTCTAGCGGCGGGAGGACCTTTGCACAGTCCGGCACGGCCCCAGCCGGGGCAGCCCCGAACCGACACCGAGGCAAAGGTTCGGCGAGGGCGGATGGCGCCTTGGCATCGGCCTGGGAATGTCTACAATGAATGTTCCCCGGCCCCTCTGCCGGGAGAGCGGCCAGAATTGCGGCATTCGAGGCACCCCCGGTGAAGATGCCCGTCCCTTGGGCCTTTCATGGCACCTAGAAAAACGTGACGTACGTCACGTTACGCAATATATTTGGCATGGTTGGTGTGCTAGCTTTCCGTCATAGCGACTGTCAAACAAGCAAAGGGAGGGGAATCCCATGCACCAGAACCACCGGCCCGTCATCGACGACGAGCTGTTCGGGGCCGCACTGGCCCAGACGGAGAGGGAAACGGCGGAGCGTCACGTGCGCGTGCAGCAGATGTGGGAGCCGGGCGCCATCGGCCTCGACAGCCAGGGCCACAACGGCGGCCTCTACTGCGTCCAGCACGGCCGCCTGGAACTGATGGTGCGGGACGCCAACGGCGGCGAACGCTCCCTGCGCCTGATGGGCAGCGGCGACATCTTCGGCCTGGAATGCCTGCTGCCCCAGGCCCCGGGCGGTTACCAGGTGCGGGCCCTGACCCGCTCGGCGGTGATCGCCGTCAATCCGGAACTGGTGGACCGCTGGATCCTCTCCTGCCCCGATTTCCGCCGCGCCCTGGCCAACCGCCTGGCCTCGGGCATCTGCCACCTGGAACAGGAACGGGAGCACACCCTCTCGCGCCCGGTGTCCGAGCGGCTGCTGTGCTATCTCATCTGCGGCGAGAGCTGCCAGTCCGAAAGCGCCGAGCGCCATCCCGGCCACGGCCCCCTGCCCATGCAGGTGCTGGCCCGGCGCCTGGGCTGCAGCGCCGGCCACCTGTCCCGGGCGGCACGGCGGCTGTTGCAGAGCGGAGTGGTGCAGCGCACCCATGGCGGCCTGCAGATCGGCGATCTGAGCCGCTTCGAGGGCGCCCTGTGCGAGGGTTGCCGCAAGTCCTAGGGACGGCGGCGGGGACGACGGCTACTTGCCGTCGAGAATGAAGTGCATGGCGGCCGACAGGGCCTCGCTGGTTCCCACCAGAATCAACACATCCTCGGGCTGCACCACGGTCTCCGGCAGGGGCGCCTCGTCCCGCACCCGGTGCCGGCGCAGGGCTTCCAGCTCGACACCGAAGCGGCCCAGGTCCAGCTCGGCCAGGCTGCGGCCGACGGCGTAGGCCTGCTGCTCGATGACACAGGCCAGCTTCTCCTGGGAGATGCGCTGCAGGCGGTCGCTCTCGCCCCGGTAGAAGGCCCGCAGGGCGGTGTAGCGGTGGGCCCGCACCTCCCGCACCTGTTCCAGGGCCCGCTCCACCGGCACGCCGAGCTGGGTCAGGGTCTGGGCCGCCAGCATCAGGCTGCCTTCCAGCACTTCGGGAATGACTTCGGTGGCCCCCAGACTCTTCAGATGCTCCAGGTGCAGGTCGTCCTGGGCGCGGACGATGATGGGCATGTCCGGCCGCAATTCCCGCACCAGATGCAGCACCTTCTCCGTCGCCGGCAGGTCGGCGTAGGTCACCACCAGGGCCCGGGCCCGGTCCAGGCCCGCCGCCTTGAGAATCTCGCGGCGGTCGGCGTTGCCGTACACCACGTTTTCCCCCGCCTCCACCGCCTGGCGGATGCGGGCCTCGTCCACATCCAGGGCGATGAAGGGAATGCTCTCCAGGTCGAGGAAGCGGGCCACACTCTGGCCGGTACGGCCGAAGCCGCAGAGGATCACGTGCTGCTCAATGCCCATGGCGTGCACCGCCACCTCGTGGATCATGCGGGTGCGGTCGCTCCATTCCTGCCGCGACAGGTGCTTGCTCCAGCGGCCGGCCTGGCCGATCAGGAGGGGGGCGATGAACATGGAGAGCAGCATGGCCGCCATGGTCACCTGGAACACGTCGGTGGGCAGCAGCTTGTTGTCCCGGGCCAGTTCCAGCAGCACGAAGCCGAACTCGCCGGCCTGGGCCAGCTGGATGGCGGTGCGGGCCCCCACTTCCGGCGAATTGCGCATCAGGAGGGTGATGAGGAAGACGATGCCGCCCTTGGCCAGCACCAGCAGGGCCAGGGCCAGCAACACCGCCGGCAGGTTCTGCAGGACGAAGTGCAGGTCCAGCAGCATGCCGATGGTGACGAAGAAGAGGCCCAGCAGCACGTCGCGGAAGGGCCGGATATCGGCCTCCACCTGGTGCCGGTAGAGGGTCTCGGAAATGAGCATGCCGCCGATGAAGGCGCCCAGGGCCAGGGAGAGGCCGGCCCAGGCGGTCAGGGCGGAGAGGCCGATCACGATCCACAGCACGCTGAGCATGAACAGCTCGGGGGACTTCTGCCGGGCCACGGCGTCGAACCAGCGGCGCATCAGGCGCTGGCCCACCAGGATCATGGCCGCCAGGGCCAGGGCGGCCTGGCCCAGGGCCATGGAAATGGCGCCGGCCATGCCCTTGGCGTCAGCGGCCAGGGCGGGAATGATGATCAGCAGGGGCACCACCGCCAGATCCTGGAACAGCAGCACGGCCATGGTCTGGCGCCCGGGCTGGGAATGCAGCTCCAGGCGCTCGGAGAGCAGCTTGCTGACGATGGCGGTGGAGGACATGGCGCAGGCGGCGCCGACGGCCAGGCCGATGCGCCAGTCCTGGCCGTAGTAGAGGATGGTGACCAGGGTGGTGCCCACCAGGGTCACCCCCACCTGGGCGCCGCCCAGGCCGAATACCAGGCGGTGCATGGCCTTGAGCCGGGCTAGGCTGAACTCCAGGCCGATGGAGAACATCAGGAAGACCACGCCGAACTCGGCGAAGTGGCTGGCCTCCTCACTCTCCGCCAGGAGGCCGAAGCCGTAGGGGCCGACGATGAGGCCGATGGCCAGGTAGGCCAGCAGGGAGGGCAGACGCAGCTGCTTGGCGACGACGACGAACAACACCGCCAGGGAGAGCAGGAGGACGACGCTGAACAGTGAGTCGGTCACGGCGGACTCCGGCTCCGAATAATGGGTTGGGGCGGATTATAGAAGCTGGAAGGCCAGGACGGACACCAACGTAGGCGGCAACGCGCACAGCAGCAGGCCGATGGGGCTGATGGCCTGCTCGTGGAAAGTGCCTTTGAGGATGGAGAAGCCCGCCGGGTTGGGGGCGTTGGCGATCACCGTGAGACCGCCGCCGGTGACGGCCCCCGCCACCAGGGCGTACTGGAAGGCCGGGGTGACGCCCTCCACCAGGGAGCCCAGGTAGGTCAGGGCCGCATTGTCGGTGAGGGCCGTGAGGGCGGTGGCGCCGAAGAACAGCACGGTGGGCGCCATGCCCGCCAGCACGTCCTGCAGCCACCACTTCTGCAGGCCGCCCAGGGTCACCAGGCCGGCCAGGAAGAAGGCCACCAGCAGGCCTTCCCGCAGGATGAGGCGGTCCTGGTGGTGCTTGTAGGCCTCGCAAAAGCCGAGGAAGAAGAGGAACAGGCCGAGGAACACGGCCGGATGGTGGGCGAACACCACCACCCCGACCAGGAAGGCCAGGTGCACCAGCACCATGCCGGCCGGCACGGCGGGGGCGGCCTCGCCTTCCACGGCGCCGCACAGGCTGACCAGCTCCCGGCGATAGACGAAGGTCACCACCAGGGCGTTGATGCCGACGGCGATGGCGGCCTTCCAGCCGAAGGTGCTGGCCATGAAGGCCAGGTCCCAGCCCCACTTGCCGGCCACCATCAGCACCGGCGGCGCGGCGAAGGGGGTCAGGGTGCCGCCGATGGAAATGTTCACGAACAGCACCGCCAGGGTCGCGTACTTGAGGCGGCTGGAAACAGGCCGGGCGAAATAGCGGTCCCGCAGCAGCAGGGCCCCCAGGGTCATGGCGGCGGGCTCGGTGATGAAGGAGCCGAGCAGGGGCACCAGGAAGAGAATGACGAAGAAGGTGGCGACGCTGTCCGGCAGGGGCAGCGTTCGCGCCGCGGCACGGACGCTGTGGCCGGCCAGGGCCAGGATGGGCCGGCTGGCGGCGATGACCATGATGACGAAGACGAACAGGGCCTCCGTGTAGTTGCAGGATTCCAGGTAGGTCACCGCCTCCCCGGTGCCCTGCAGGCCGACCATGACCAGCACCAGCACCATGGCCCAGAAGCCGAACACCACCTCCACCTCGCCCAGCAGGTGCCACAGGCCGGCATGGGCCGGCTGGGTGTGGGCCAGGTGTTCGAAGTACTTGGTGGAAAAGGTATGCACGATGGCCAGGGCGAACAGCACCGTGGCGGCGATTTCAACGGGAGTGGGGGCGAGGGCCGACATCAGGGCAGGTCCGGGCGCGGGGCAAAAGAAACGCCCGCTGCGGATGACGACGCAGCGGGCGACACGAGTGGGTGTCCAACAGGATTGTTGCTGAATCCAGCCTGGGCATCATAGGCGCGACCGCTCCCGGCGGTAATTCGCCGTTCAGCGTACGGCCGATCAACGACGCGGCCAACCCTAAGGACACGCCGGGCCATCAGGCGGCCTCTTCGTCCGGCGCCGGGGGCGGCACCTCGTTGTCGAACTGGACGACGATGCGCACCAGCTCGGAGAGGTTGCGGGCCTGCAGCTTTTCCATCATGCGGGCCTTGTACACCTCCACCGTGCGGGGGCTGATGCCGAGCACCTCGCCGATTTCCCGGTTGGGCTTGCCGGCGGCGGCCAGGCGCATCACCTCCCGCTCGCGCCGGGAGAGGCGCTCCAGGCGGTCGCGCATCTCGGCGCCGGTGGCGGCCTCCTTGCGGCGGGCCGTGTCCAGGGCCAGGGCGGTGGCGACGGCGTTGAACAGCTGGTTGTCGTCGATGGGCTTTTCCAGGAAATCCACGGCCTGGGCCTTGAAGGCGGTGCGGGCGGTGGAGGCGTCGCCGTGGGCGGAAATGACGATCACCGGCAGCTGGATGCCCTTCTCCGCCAGGGTGGCCTGCAGGGAGAGACCGTCCATGCCGGGCAGGCGCACGTCGGCGATGAGACAGCCGGGAGCGTCGGGATCGACGGCCGCCAGGTAGTCCTCGGCGGAGCCGAAGGCCTGGACCCGGTAACCCTTGAGGTTGAGCAGCAGACCCAGGGAATCCCGGATGGCCGCGTCGTCGTCCACCACATAGACGGTGGGGGCGTTGGGAGGAATGCTCAGATTCATGGGGCTCCTTTCACAGGCAGCGGTTTTACGGAATAAACGGAATGGTGCAGCGGCAAGGCGATGATGAAACGGCTGCCGCCGGCGCTGGGCGATTCGGCCCACAGGCGGCCGCCGTGGGCCTCGACGATGGCCCGGCTGATGGCCAGGCCCAGGCCCATGCCGGTGGGCTTGCTGGTGGCGAAGGGCTCGAACAGGCGTTCGCGGAACTGGGGCAGGATGCCCGGCCCGTTGTCCTGCACCACCAGTTGCAGTTCGTTGCCTTCCCGGTGGGCGGCCAGGCTCACCACCGGCTCGTCGGTGCTGCGGCCGAAGCTTTCCGGCGACACGGCGTCGAGGGCGTTGATGAGCAGGTTGCGCAGCACCACCTGGAGCTGCACCCCGTCGCCCCGGGCCGGCGGCAGGTCGGCCGGGATGGCGTATTCGAGGCGGCAGGCCTGGCGCTTGGCCCGTTCCTCCACCTCGCCGATGGTTTCCACCACCAGGGGCAGGATCGGCACCGGATCGCGCCGGGTGTGGCCGGTCTTGAAGAAGTCCCGCAGGCGGCGCACCACGGCGCCGGCGCGGCGGGCCTCGGCCGCCACCTTGTCCAGCACGTCGGACAGCTCGCCGCCCCGCCCCGCCTCCAGCATCAGCTGGCCGGCCCGGGCGTAGTTGGCCACGGCGGTGAGGGGCTGGTTCAGTTCGTGGGCCAGGGCCGCCGCCATCTCGCCGGCCGCCGCCAGGCGCAGGGCCCGCTTCAGCTCGCTCTCGGCCACCTTGCGGGCGCTGGAGGTGACCCCCAGGGTGAGGCCGGTGATGGCCAGGGAGGCCATGAGGAACTGCATCTCCTGCACCGTGCCACCCTTGTAGCCGAGCCACTGGGCGCTGACGATGAGGCCCACCTGGATCATGGCCAGGGTCAGGCAGGCCCCCTCCAGGCCGTGGCGCAGGGAAATCCAGGTGAGGGGCAGGAACAGCAGGTAGAAATACTTGAATTCGTCGGTCCACGGCAGGCCGAACACCACCCACAGGGAGAGCATCACCGCCAGGCACTGCAGGGTGAATTCCCGGGTCTCCAGGAATTTCCAGTCCCCCGGGCGCAGCAGCACCAGGATCAGGGGGGCGCTGACCAGGACGCCGATGGCATCCCCCACCCAGAAACGCACCAGGGCGTAGAGGAAGCCCCGCTGGCTGTCGGGCAGGAAGGCGCTGACCACCAGCAGATAGAGCCCGCCCAGAAGCAGGGCGGTGCCGGCGAGGACGGCGAGGAAGCGGGGCAGCGCGCCCCGGTCCCGGATGTCGGCGGCGCCGACCCGGTGCAGCAGGGCCGCCATGAGGCCGTAGCCGCCGGCGGTGATGCCGGTGAGCAGCAGGGTTTCCACGGACAGGGCGGCCATGCCGTGCACCAGCACATTGCCGCACCACACGGTGGCGAAGGCCAGGGGCCAGAAGCGCAGGCCGAAGGCCAGCAGCAGGGCCAGGGTCAGTCCGGGGGGCGGATTCCAGGGCGTCACCTCGAAGGCCGGCAGGGGATGGATGAAGCTGACCCAGTCCAGCAGGAGGTAAAGCAGCACGTAGACGCACCCTACGGCCGCAACCCGACTCGGGTTCAGCGCAGGGGGAACGGGCAGGTGGAAAAAGCGGGCAAAAGTCATACCCGGATCATGCCTGAAAACAGGCCAGGACTGGGTCTGCCGGGGTACGTACGGATTTGTCACGACACGCCGCCAGCGGAAATGCCGAACGCATCCCCCGTGCGGCGCAGTACGCACCCGTAAAAGCACCATGCCCGAGCAGCGCACGGGACGGCGCTGTCGGGCATGGGTGTCCGGAGAGGGCCGCGGAACCTTGGTCCCGGACCGGCCCTGAATCAGAAGTTAGGGCTTGGCGGCAGCCTCGGCCGGAACGGCGGCAGCGGCTGCCGCTTCGACGGCGGCGGGCGCCTTGTGGTCCGCATCCGGATGCCAGCCGAGCACGGTGAGCAGGACGAAGAAGCCGACCACGTAGGCCAGGGCCACGTGCCAGCCGTGGCGCAGCCAGTTACCCACGGACTTGGCCTCGGGGAACATGTTGGAGAGGGCCACGCCGGCGGAGGAGCCGAACCACACCATGGAACCGCCGAAGCCCACGGCGTAGGCCAGGAAGCCCCAGTCGTAGCCGCCCTGCTTCAGGGCCAGGGCCGTCAGCGGAATGTTGTCGAAGACGGCGGAAACGAAGCCCAGGCCCAGGGCGGTCTGCCAGGAGGCGCCGGGCAGCTCTTCCACCGGCATCATGGAAGCGCAGGTGACCAGGGAGAGCAGGAAGATGGAGCCCTTGAAGGTTTCCGGCAGCACTTCCCAGTCGGGCCGGCGGATGGAGGTGGAAATGAGGATGGCCAGCCACACGGCGACGCCGATGAAGGGGAAATGGTCCGCCTCTTCGGGGAAATTGATATTCACCAGCACGTTGGCGCCGATGGCGAAGGCCAGGATCATGCCGACGATGCCGACCCGGGCCCAGTCGATCTTGGTGTGCTGGTGGCCGCCCTTGATGATGGGGGAGTAGGCATGCTGCTGCCTGGAGGCGACGAAGGCGACGATGAGCAGGGCGACGATGGCCGCCACGTAGGCGTCGAGCACGATGTGGGGCGGCACGCCGTCGATCCACATCATGGTGGTGGTGGTATCCCCCACCACGGAGCCGGAGCCGCCGGCATTGGAGGCGGCGACGATGCCGGCCAGGTAGCCCACGTGGACCTTGCCGCGGAACAGCTGGTGGGCCATGGCGCCGCCGATGAGGGCCGCGGCGATGTTGTCGAGGAAGGAGGACAGCACGAAGACCATCACCAGCAGCACGAAACCGCCCTTCCACTCGCCCGGCAGGTACTTGGGCAGGATCACCGGCACGTGGCTCTTCTCGAAGTGGCGCGAGAGCAGGGCGAAGCCCATGAGCAGGCACAGCAGGTTGGAGAGGGTGACGAACTCGTGGCCCAGGTGGGCGGCGAAGCCGGCAAAGCCGACCCCGGTCTTGAAGCCGGTGACGAAGATCTTGTACAGGCTGATCACGGTGACGCCGGTGAGACCGACGTAGAGGGTGTAGTTGTGGAACAGGGCCACGCCCAGCAGGGTCAGGCCGAACAGGATGAAGTCCAGGGGAATGCCGGCCACCAGCACCGGGCCGTCGGCCCAGGCGGAGAGGGGAAAAGCCAGGCACAGGGCCAGCAGGCCGAGGGAGCGCGCTCCCGGGCGGGACAGGGTCGACAGCATGGAGTCCTCCAGATTTTTGTGGGCCGGATTCTAACATTCGCCCCGCGGCCTCCCCCTTAGGGGAAAACACTTAGCCCCATGCTGCAACGCCGCATTCTGGCGCACAATAGGACATCGTCTTCCACCGCCCGCCCCATGTCCCTCATCAACGCCCACCTCGCCGAAGGCATCGGCAGCATCACCTTCAACTACGACTTCAAGCGCAACGCCCTGTCGGAAGCCATGACCGGCGAAATCGCCGCCGCCCTCGCCCTGTTCACCCAGGAAGGGGCCCGGGTCGCGGTGATCCGGGGCCAGCCCGGGGCCAAGGTGTGGTCTGCCGGCCACAGCGTGGACGAGCTGCCCACCGGCGGCCACGACCCCCTGGGCTGGAAGGACTCCCTGCGCATGGTGATCCGGGAGATCGAAGCCTTTCCCGGCCCGGTCATCGCCCAGGTGGGCGGCAGCGTCTGGGGCGGCGCCTGCGAACTGGTGTTCGCCTGCGACCTCATCGTCGCCACCCCCGAAGCCACCTTCGCCGCCACCCCGGCCAAGCTGGGCGTGCCCTACAACGCCACCGGCCTGCTCACCTTCCTCAACGCCCTGCCCCTGCACCTGGCCAAGGAACTGCTGTTCACCGGCAGCCCCATGGGCGCCGCCCGCCTGGAACGCCAGGGCGTCATCAACCACCTGGTGCCCGCCGCCGAGATCGACGCCTTCGTGCACGAGCTGGCCAAGGGCATGGCCCACAACGCCCCCCTCTCCATCTCCGTGATCAAGGAACAGCTGCGCATCCTGGCCGGCGCCCACGCCCTCTCCCCCCAGGATTTCGAACGCATCCAGGGCCTGCGCCGGGTGGTGTACAACAGCGCCGACTACGCCGAAGGCATCCACGCCTTCAAGCAGAAGCGCAAGCCGATCTACCGGGGGCAGTAGGTAGGATTAGGCTTCCGGCAATCGGGCCGCGAAGGGGAGACAAAGCGTGAAATTCGGTTACACCATCATCTACGTCGCCGACGTACCGGCCGCCATCGCCTTCTGGGAAAGGGCCTTCGGCCTGCACCGGCGCTTCATCGACGCAACGGGCGTCTACGGGGAGCTGGAGGCCGGCGCCACCTGCATCGCCTTCGCCAGCCACGGCCTGATGGCGGATCTGCTGCCCCCGGAATGCGTGACGGAGCCGCCATTGCCCCAGCATCACGCTTTCGAGATCGGCCTCTTCACGGAAGACGTGCCGGCCGCCTACGCCAAGGCCCTGGCCCAGGGGGCCACCGGCCTGACGCCGCCGCGCACCACCCCCTGGGGCCAGACCGTCTCCTTCGTCCGCTGCCCGGAGGGAACCCTGGTGGAGTTGTGTACGGCCATCAAGCGTTAGTGCCCCAGCGCCCGAATCCATATCGCCTGAACCAATGGAAACCAATCCCAGGCAGTCTCCGCCCCCCGAAGTGGAACGTCGGAAATATCAGACGCTGCATGCCGGCATTGTCTACGGCTTCGCCGCGGTTGTTCTCTTTATTGCTTTGACAGTCTCGTTGCAACTCGGACTGGGGATTGGCCTGGCGGCCCTGCTCCTCCTGGGCGCTTGGTGGGGCGTCCTCATCGTTTTCTGGAGCCACCCAGTTTTCTGCCGGTTCGAAATGGAACATGAGTGGTTGGCCAAGACGCGCCAACTGCCGGCGGGGGTAGAAAGAACATTGCTCACAGGCCTATGGGTCACTTTCTACTGGCCCCTTCTGCTATCGAAGAACATCTATTTCTGGGCATTGCTTGCAGGCGTCGGCATCTATTACGCCTTGAAACTCAGGTAAGCCTTCAGTAGAACCGCCAAGGCCGGAATCAACCCCCTACCACCGCCGCTTTCTTGCTTCGTCCAGAAACGCCTGCAGCAGCGGCTCCCCGTCCAGCAGTTCGCCCTTGCCCGGGGTGTGGAATTCCGGGTGCCATTGCAGGCCCACCACGAAGCCCCGACCGGTCCAGCGCACGGCTTCCACCAGGCCGTCGGCGGCGGTGGCTTCCACCGTCAGGTCCTTGCCCAGCACCTTGACCGCCTGGTGGTGGATGGAAACCACCTGGCCGCCCGTCTGCTCCGGGTAGAGCCTGGCCAGCAGGCCGCCCTCGGCGAACTGCACCGGGTGGGTGTGACGGTCGTATTCGGGGGCCTCGTGGGCGATGGCGTCTTCCACCAGGCTGGGGATGTCCTGGTGCAGGCTGCCCCCCAGGGCCACGTTGATCAGTTGCAGGCCGCGGCAGATGCCCAGCACCGGCTTGCCCGCCTCCATGAACTCGTGCAGCAGTTCCATCTCGTAGGCGTCCCGCACCCGGTCGCCGGCCCATTCGGGCTTGAGGGGTTCCTCGCCGTAGCTGAGGGGCGAGAGGTCGGTGCCGCCCTGCAGCACCAGGCCGTCGAGGGCGCCCACGTAGTCGGCCAGGCGCATGTTGCTGCGCTGCATGGGGCTGTCCTGGACGATGGAGGGCACCATGAACACCAGCACGTCCCGGGACATGACCCAGTGGGCCACGGACTGCTCCAGGTACTGCAGGGTCTTGCCCAGCAGGCCGACGCTCTCGGGCTGGGGATGGTAGAGGCGGGCGGAAATGCCGATCTTGACGGTGCGCTTGGCCATGTCTGACTCCTTTCGATCCGGGTTTCAGGGCATTGCCGCAGCAAGGACAAGCGCCCGGGAGCACGCCGCAAACCAGGCCCCTCTCGGTGAACTCTGTGCCCTCTGTGGCAATAGCATTTTCAATACACCCGCTACACGCCCCCCGCCCAGCAACGGGCCGAGTGGCGCACCACGTCCTCCAGGGCGCCGCTTTCCTCGTGCCGGGCCCGCAGCCAGGCGCTGCCGTTGGCGCCGCTGCCGGCCATGGCGGCCAGCCGGGCCAGGGGCGCGCGGCTGCCGAGGATGTCGGCGAAGGGCTGCAGGCGCTCCAGGGTGGCCAGCAGGTCGTCCCGCAGCACCAGGCTCTGCTGGCTGCGCGGGTCCACCAGGGTGGCGTCGAAACCGAAGCGGGTGGCCTGGAAGCGGTTGTAGCCGTAGACCAGGTACAGGCCCTCCTCCACCCGGTCCGCCGGGTAGGGGCGCTCCACCAGCAGCCAGAAGGCCAGGGCCTGGACGAAGGCGGCCAGGGCGGCGGCCGTATCCACCTCCAGGGGGGTGTCGCAGATGCGCACCTCCACGGTGCCGAATTCGGGCTTGGGGCGGATGTCCCAGTAGAAGTCCTTGATGCTGCCGATGATGCCGTAGCCCAGCATCTTGGCAAAAAACTCCTCGAAGCCGGCCCAGGTGCTCACCGGCGGCATGTGGCCGGAGAGGGGAAAGGCGGAAACGGCGTGCAGGCGCGAGGTCTCGAAGGAGGTGTCCTGCCCCTGGGAAAAGGGCGAGGCCGCCGAGAGGGCGATGAAGTGGGGAATGTAGCGGGACAGCTGGTGCGTCAGATACACCGCGTCGTCCCCCGACTCGCAGGCCACGTGGATATGCTGGCCGAAGACGGTGAACTGCTTGGCCAGGTAGCCGTAAAGGCTGGACAGCTGCTGGAAGCGCTCGGTGGGGAAGATGCGCCGCTCGTGCCAGAGGTGGAAAGGGTGGGTGCCGCCGCCGGCGATGGCCAGGTTGAGGCTGCCGGCGGTATGCACCACCGCGTCGCGCATGGCGTGCAGCTCCTCCAGCAGGCTGTCGTGGCGGGCGTGGGGGCTGCTGTTGAGCTCGATCATGCTCTCAGTGATCTCGGGCTTGATCTCCCCCGGGTGGGCCACCTTCTCCAGGGCCCGCAGCAGGTCCGGGCCGCCCCGGGTCAGGTCCTGGGTATGGGGGTTGATCACCTGCAGTTCCAGCTCCACCCCCAGGGTGTAGGGACTGACGGACTTGAACTCAAGCATGCTCGTCTCCTTCCGGCCGGCTCTCGCCGGCGCCCTTGAAAGCCGCCTGCACTGCCAGGGGGCCGAGGAATTCCAGCAGCACCACCGCCGCCAGCACCAGGTTGCCCAGCCGTTCGCCGAACTGGGGATAGAGGCTGGTGAGGTCATGCACCAGGGCGATGGCCACCCCGGACATGGGCAGCAAAGCCAGGCTCAGCCAGGCGTGCTGGCGCCAGGTGATGCGGGAGAAAGGCGCGGTGAGCATGACCCCGGCCGCCTTGCCCAGGCTGCGGGCCGCCAGATAGGCCAGCACCGGCAGGCCGGCGGCCAGCACTGCCGCCAGGGGCAGGCTGGCGCCGGTGAGGACGAAGAGGACGATGTAGAAGAGCTGGGCGGCGCCCCCCAGGTCCACGCTGAGCAGGGCGTAGCGGCTGTCCCACTGGCGGCAGGCCAGGCCGAACACCAGCAGGGCCAGGAACACCGACAGCTGGAAGGCGTGGGCCAGGCCCACCGCCGCCAGCAGCATGCCGGCCAGCAAGATGAACTGGGAAAACTTGGATTCAGGCCCCTTGCCCAGCAGGCGGGCGCCCCACAGCACCAGGCGGGCGGCCAGGCTGCCCAGCAGCACCGAACCCAGCAGCAGGTAGAGGGGATGCAGCAGGGTCTTGTGCCAGGGCGCCGCATTTTCCGCATGGGCCACCGAGAGCAGGGTGGTGGCGGTGAGGAAGGCGAGCAGGGTGTTGATGGCCACCAGGGCCAGGGTGCGCTCCGTCACCTGGCCTTCGGCCCGGAATTCCCGGGCCACCAGCAGCACCACGGCAGGCGAGGTGGACAGGCCGATGGCCGCCGCCAGGCCCGCCTCCACCCGGGTGAAGCCGAACAGGCACAGCACCCCGGCCATGGCGGCGAAGGCCAGGGCCGATTCGAGCAGGGCCGCGGCCAGCAGGGAGCGGTCCCGCTTGAACCAGGTCAGGTCCAGGCGCCGGCCCAGGTCGAAGAGGATCAGGCCCACGGCCACGTCGAAGAAGAGCCGGGTTTCCCCCAGCAGGGGGTGCAGGGACCAGCCCGGCGGCAGCCAGGGGCCGGCCTGGCCCAGCAGCAGGCCGGCCAGGAGCCAGCCCAGCAGGCGCGGCAGTTTCAGGCGGCGGGCCAGCTCGCCGCCGAACAGCCCGGCCAGCAGCAGGCTGCCGAACAGGGCGGCGGGGCCCAGGGCCGGCGGCAGGGCCGGCAGAAAAGCGAAAGAGATGTTTCCGTCCATAGCGCGGTGCTCCCATGGGACGGCTGTTCAGCAATGTCTCAACAATGCGGCGCCCGGGCGGCCTGCCCGATGGGGCAGGAGCGGTCAGCGCACAGCCTGTTTTTGTTATTGAAAGACGGGCGCCGGCAAGGCGCCCCGGGATCATCCCCGGGGGCGGGGACGGTGGAGGCCGTAGGTTACTTCAGGTCAGAGTCGGCCGGACCCCGGCAAGTTCCGTACGGCCTGACGGCGCGCAAAGCCAAGGCGCAGACGCTTCTCGGTACCGATGACCAGGCCGCAGAAGAGGGCGAAGGCGCCGATTTCCAGCCATTCCGTGAGGCCGATGGGGGCCGTGGCGAAGAGCCGGTTCATGATCGGCGCGTAGGTGAACAGCAGCTGCAGGGCCGCCATGGTGCCGATGCCGCCCCAGAACCAGCGGTTGGTGAACAGGCCGATGCTCCAGAAGGAATGGGTGAGGGAGCGGCAGTTGAAGAGATAGACCGTTTCCACCAGCACGAACACATTGACCGCCACGGTGCGGGCCTCGGCCAGGGTGTGGCCCTGGTCCAACTCCCTCAGGAAGAGGCCGAAGGCGCCGAGCAGCAGCAGCAGGCTCACCAGCAGGATGCGCCCCACCAGGGGGGCGTCCAGCACCGGCGTCTGGGGCGCCCGGGGCGGGCGGGCCATGACGCCCTTCTCGATGGGCTCGAAGGCCAGCATGAGGCCGAGAAACACGGCCGTGGTCATGTTGATCCAGAGAATCTGCAGGGGCGTGATGGGCAGGGTGGCACCGGCAACGATGGCGGCGACGATGACCAGGCCCTCGCCGAAATTGGTGGGCAGGGTCCAGGTGATGAACTTCACCAGGTTGTCGAAGACGCCCCTGCCCTCCTCCACCGCCGCCTCGATGGCGGCGAAGTTGTCGTCGGTGAGGACCATGGCGGCGGCCTCCTTGGCCACCTCGGTGCCGGTAATGCCCATGGCGATGCCGATGTTGGCCTGCTTCAGGGCCGGGGCGTCGTTCACCCCGTCGCCGGTCATGGCCACCACCTGGCCCTGGGCCTGCAGGGCCCGCACCAGACGCAGCTTCTGTTCCGGCTCGACCCGGGCGAAGACGTTGATCTGCTGCACCGCCGCCAGCAGCCCGGCGTCGTCCAGGGCCGCCAGTTCGCCGCCGGAGAGGGCCTGCTCGCCCTCGGCGGCAATGCCGATCTGGCGGGCGATGGCCAGGGCGGTGACGGCATGGTCGCCGGTGATCATCTTGACCCGGATGCCGGCGTTGCGGCAGGCCTTAACCGCCGCCACGGCCTGGGCCCGGGGCGGGTCCATCATGCCGATCAGGCCCAGGTAGTCCAGGCCCTCGCCGGCGATCAGGGAGTCGGCCTCCAGCACGGCCTCGGCCGCCCAGCCGCGGCGGGCCACGGCCAGCACCCGCAGGCCCCGGGCCGCCATCTCCCGGGCCTGGCGCTCGATGGCGGCGGCGTCGGCCGCGCTCAGGGGCACCGGCTGGCCTTCCGCATTGCAGCGGCGGCGGCAGTGGGGCAGCAGCTTTTCCAGGGCGCCCTTGGCATAGACCACCAGGCCGCCGTCGCCCCGGTGCAGGGTGGCCATGTACTGGCGGGCCGAGTCGAAGGGCAGTTCGTCCTGGCGCGGATAGAGGGAAAGCAGGGTGTGTTCGTCCAGCCCGGCCTTGCGCGCCGCCACCAGCAGGGCAGCCTCCGTCGGGTCGCCGCTGATCTGCCAGTGGCGCCCCTCCTTGAAGAGGCCGGCGTCGTTGCACAGGGCGGCGGCCAGCAGGGTTTCCCGCAGGGCCGGCTCCGGCGGCGCCTCGTTGCCCAGACGACGGCCGCCGATCTCCCCTTCCGGGGCGTAGCCGTTGCCGCTCACCGGGTAGGCGATGCCGCCGGCCACCACTTCCCGCACCGTCATCTGGTTCTCGGTGAGGGTGCCGGTCTTGTCGGAGCAGATCACCGTGGTGCTGCCCAGGGTTTCCACCGCCGGCAGCTTGCGGATGATGGCGCGGCGCTTGGCCATGCGCGAGACGCCGATGGCCAGGGTGATGGTCATGGCCGCCGGCAGGCCTTCGGGAATGGCGCCCACGGCCAGGGCCACCGCCGCCATGAACATCTCGAAGGGGGATTCGCCGCGCCACAGGCCGACGGCAAAGGTGAACAGGGCCAGGGCGCCGATGGCCATCAGCAGCCAGTTGGAAAAGGCCGCCATCTTGCGGGTGAGGGGCGTCATCAGGTCCGGCGTCTCGCCCATCAGCTTGGAGATGCGGCCGGTCTCGGTGGCGTCGCCGGTGGCGATGGTGATGCCGGCGCCCTGGCCACTCACCACCATGGTGCCGGCGTAGGCCATGTTGCCCCGGTCCGCCAGCAGGGTTTCCGGCGGCAGGGTCTCGGCGTGCTTGTCGCTGGCCGTGGATTCGCCGGTGAGGGCCGCCTCCATGGCCTTCATCTCCTTGGCCCGGAACAGGCGCAGGTCTGCCGGCACCTTGTCGCCGGCAGCCAGCAGCACCACGTCGCCGGGCACCAGGGCGCGGGAGGGCAGGCGCTTCTTCTCCCCTTCCCGCAGCACCGTCACCTCGCTGGCGACGGAACGGGCCAGGGCCGCCAGGGCGCTCTCCGCCTTGCCTTCCTGGATGAAGCCGATGACGGCGTTGATCAGGGTGACGCCGAAGATGACTCCCGAATCCACCCACTCGCCGAGAAAGGCGGTGACGGCCCCGGCCAGCAGCAGCACCAGCACCAGGGGCTGGGCGAACTGCAGGGCGAAGCGCAGCAGGGGCCCCTTGCCCGGCTTGGGCGTCAGCCGGTTCTCGCCGTGGGTCTGGCGGCGGCATTCCACCTCGGCCTCCGACAGCCCTTCGGCGCAGGAGGTCTGCCAATGCTCGGCTACGGCATCGCCGGAAAGGTGGTGCCAGACGGGGGAGGAAGCATCGGGACGGGGCATGGTGGGCCAGAAGGCAATGACGACAGCCTTATTGTCCGCCCTTTCCCCTTTCCGGTGGAGTACGTCAGGCTCCCGACACGGCCTTGTGCAAACGGCTGCCGCCCAGCCAGGCCGCCAGCCCGGCCAGGCTGACGATGCCGCCGCAGAGGCAGACGCCGCTCCAGCCGGCAGCGCCGTAGGCGGCGGCGGAGACCAGGGAGCCGGCGGCGCCGCCGATGAAATAGCAGGTCATGTAGGCCGCCGTCAGCCGGTTGCGGGCCTCGGGCCGGATGCGGTAGATGGCGCCCTGGTTGCTCACGTGCACGCCCTGCACCGCCAGGTCCAGGGCCAGCACGCCGAGGATCAGGGCCACCAGGGACAGGGGCGCGAAATAGAGGGCGCCCCAGGAGAGCAGCAGCAGCCACCAGCCCAGGGTGGTGGCCCGGTCGCCGTGGCCCCGGTCCGCCAGATGGCCGACGGCGGAGGCAGCGAGGGCGCCGGCGGCGCCGGCCAGGCCGAAGAGGCCGATGGTGACTTCGGAAAAGCCGTAGGCGGGGCCGGCCAGGAGGAAGGCCATGGAAGTCCACAACACGCTGAAGGCGGCGAAGGCGGCGGCGCCGAGGAAGGCCCGCAGGCGCAGGCTCGGCTCCTCCCGGAAGAGGCCGAGCACCGACAGCAGCAGCCGCGGATAACTGAGGCCGACGCTGTGCTGGTAGCGGGGCAGGCGCCGGGCCAGCACCAGGGCCGCCAGGGCCATGGCCGCGGCGCCGACCCAATAGACCGTGCGCCAGCCGCCCAGGGTGGCCAGGGCCCCGGCCACGGTGCGAGCCAGCAGGATGCCCAGCAGCAGGCCGCTCATCACCGTGCCCACCACCTTGCCGCGCTGGGCCGGCGCCGCCAGGGTCGCCGCCAGGGGCACCAGCACCTGGGCCACCACGGAGAACAGGCCGGCCAGGGCGGTGCCGACGAAGACGCCGGCCATGGAGGGCGATAGGGCGGTGACCAGCAGGCCCGCCGCCGCCAGCAGGGTCATCACCACAATCAGGCGGCGCCGTTCCAGCAGGTCGCCCAGGGGCACGATCAGCAGCAGGCCCAGGGCGTAGCCCAGCTGGGCTGTGGTGACGATGGCCCCGGCCCCGGCGGCGGACAGCCCCATCTCCCGGGCGATGGCCGGCAGCAGGGGCTGGGCGTAGTAGTTGCCGGCCACGGCCAGGCCGGTGGCGACGGACATGATGGGCACCAGGCCGGGCGTCAGGCCCGGGGTGACAGGAACGGCGGCAGCAGAGGACACGGCAATCTCCAGGGGAAGGTGGGCGCCCCGGTCCCGGCCGGAGCGGCGTTATGTGGCGCCAGTATGGGAATGGCAGATCAATGACGCCAATGCATTGTTATCATCCAACCAATCCATTTTTCAGATTGATCGCCATGAACCTGCGCCAGATCGACTATGCCGTGGCGGTGGCCGAAACCGGCAGCTTCACCCGGGCCGCCGAGCGCTGCCACACGGTGCAATCCGCCCTCAGCCACCAGATCTCCCGCCTGGAGGAGCAGCTGGGAGCCCGCCTCTTCGAGCGCACCTCCCGCCGGGTGGCCCTGACCCCGGCCGGCCGTACCTTTCTCACCCACGCCCGCCAGGTGCAGGAAGCCGCCCGCCGCCTGGGAGACGAAATGGCCGCCGCCACCGGCGAGATCCGGGGCACCCTGACCCTGGGCACCATTTCCACCCTCACCGTGGTAAACCTGCCCGCCCTCCTCGCCGAATTCCACCGCCGCCACCCCCAGGTGGACATCCGCCTGCACACCGGCATGAGCGACCGCCTGCTGGAAGAACTGCGGCAGCAGGAAACCGACGCCGCCTTCATCGGCGTCTGGCCCGGCGAGCCGGTGGCCGGGGTGGACGCCCGCCTCCTCAGCGAAGAGCCCCTGGTGGCCCTGCTGCACCCGGACCATGCCCTGGCCGGGCGCAAGCGCCTCAGCCTGGCCGAACTGGCCCGGCAAACCCTGGTGGACTACCAGGCCGGCACCGGCCCCCGGCAACAGACCGACGCCGCCTTCCAGGCCGCCGCCATCGAGCGCCGGGTGACGGTGGAGGTCAATCACGTGGAATGGCTGGAAGCCCTGGTGCGGCAAAACGTCTGCATCGCCCTGGTGCCCCTGGCCACGGCCGCCCACTACCCGGGGCTGGTCACCATCCCGGTCCAGGCCGCGCCCCGCCGCCGGGTCTACTTCGCCTGGGGCCGCCACCCCACCCCCGCCGCCCTCGCCTTTCTTGGGCTGGTGCAGCAGGCGTTGGAGTGAGCGGCGGGACGCTCAGGGCACCCGGTCTGGGAGGAAGGGAGGACGGTCCTTCCGGCCATGGCATGGCGGAGAGTGGCGTCGCTGTTGGGTTGTGGGGCTGGTGCTTTTCGGCTGGGGATATTGCCTGTGAGGCTGAATCTTCAGGCGTGGTGGGTTGATTGACCGCTGTGTTCCGCGCCTGACGCGCGGGTTACTTGTTCTTGTCTCGCCAAGAATAAGTAACCAACAAGAAGGCGAGCCCGGTTTGGCGCCCCGCTACGCGGTGTCCCCTGCGCTACTCGCTTCCGGCGGGGGCTGCGAGTGTTGACAGTTGGTCGGGTCGAAAGGCCCTCAAACTGTGCTCGCCCATTTCCCGCCAAAAACTCCGTTGCTCGGCACCGCACAGGGCAACTTATTTTTGGCCTAAATTGAGTACTTCATCGACTTTCATACGATGGGTATTCCACCAAGTACTTACCCCAAGCGACAGTGACTGTTGGGAACAATGTACTGCGAAGTGATTGATAGTTACGACGAGCCTCTTCAATCCAATCTCTATTAATCAGATTAGGAACATACCCTGCGGGAATCGATAATTGTGCTTGTTTTGCACTATCGACCATGGCGGGAGAAATATGCACCGTCGCTTGCATTCCCTCAATTTCCCATTCCCGTATCCCATGCCAGTACTCATCAGGAAAGGTTTCCGTCATTTCGTAACACTGATGTACGTCGGCCAGAATGGCCAAAAAATAGTCTATCGATAGACTAATGCCATCTTGAAAAGGTGGTTGAATCCAGTCACCTTTTTCATCAACTATCGGTGAGCATATAAACACCCAAGATTTACCTCGTTCTTCATCAATTTGTATTGCACCAGCTAGTAAATCAACGCCGCCGTGAGTAATCGCATCTCTAGCTGTTTTCATCAAAAACTCAAAGTTCTCAGATGCAGCAAATTGCTCTAGGTAGCTTTTTTTTCGTTCTCCCCTAGCGGCAGCAAGCAACTCTAGGATTGACTTTCCCGAGCGAACAAAAGCACTAAACATATGAGAAATTTCATTAGTACCCTTGTAATTCAAGGACTCTCGATACCTCTGTTGCTGAAATTTATCTAGTAAAACATCTAAAAAATATGCTGCCTCATGAGCAGCGTCATGTAGTCCGAGAATTGCAATTTGTCTTTTATCCATTTGTTCTACCTATCACTCGCCTGTTAGCCAAATTTGGGGGGAACGATTTGGAATCGCCTAGGATACCCTTCCACCCCCGCCGAGCAGCGCAAGGCGGGCGGGGGGCTTTCGGCGAGGACTGTTTGAGGCCCACAGGGCCGAGTTCCGCAGCCGCCCCGCTCGACTGAGCAGCGCAGGGAAGCCCGCAGGGCCGGGGGTGAGGGTCGCCTTCTTGTTGGTTACTTATTCTTGGCGAGACAAGAATAAGTAACCCGCGCGTCAGGCGCGGAACACAGCCGCAAAATCAACAATCCACACCCAACCAATCCCCCCCCCCCCCACAAAAACCACCCCGCCACCAAACAAAAAGGACGGCCATCTCCACCATGCCCCGGCGGAAATGCCCGTCCTTCCTGCCTCCTGGCGCACCCGGTGCGCCGGCCAGTTCAAACCCGCTAACCCGGCTCACCAGCCGTAATAGACGCCCCCGCCCCGGCGGTAGTAGGGCCCCCAGCGCGGGCCCCAGAAGGGATCGTAGTAGGGCATGGCCCGCAGCCGCTCCTGCTGCCGCACGGCCTCCACCTCCCGGGCGTTCTGCTGTTCCTTTTCCGTCAGGGTGGTGGCCAGATCGGCCCGCAGGGCCTTTTCCCGGTATTCGTGCAGGTAGTCGAGCACCGCCACCGACAGCCCCTGGCGGGTCAAGTCCAGCACCTGGCTGGGGGTGGGGTCGAGGCGGGTCTGGGTTTCCTTGAGGCGGGCGATGATGGCGTCAGCCTTCATGCCGGACTTGGCCATGGCCACCAGTTCGGGGAAGCCCAGCTTGGGCGTGTCGGGCGCCAGGCGCTGCATCTGTTCGGGGGTGAGGCGGGCCAGCTTGGGGGTGGCGGTGCCGTCGGGAGGGGCGCTGGCGCAGCCGGCCAGCAGGGCCAGGGGCAGCAGGAGCGGGATTAGGCGGCGATGCACGGTCATGATGCTTTCTCCTCCATTACGGGGCCGGGGTCAGGGAGAGACCCCACGGCCGGCCCCCAGGTTCCGGAACCGGCCCGGCGGACACCAGGCAGCGGAACCCCGGGGACGCAGCCTGAGCGTCAGGCCCGGGGCCGCGGGCCAGGCGTGTCGCCGCAGACAGTACGCAAGTACGGCAAGGCGACGCAACAACGCCCGCGACCCCGGGCCTGATGCTCAGGCGGTGCCGCCGACGGTGAGGCCGTCAATGCGCAGGGTGGGCTGCCCCACGCCCACGGGCACGGACTGGCCGTCCTTGCCGCAGGTGCCGACGCCCGGGTCCAGGCCCAGGTCGTTGCCGATCATCTTCACCCGGGTCAGGGCGTCCGGGCCGTTGCCGATGAGGGTGGCGCCCTTCACCGGGTAGAGCACCTTGCCGTTTTCCACCATGTAGGCTTCGGACATGGAGAAGACGAACTTGCCGCTGGTGATGTCCACCTGGCCGCCGCCGAAATTGACGGCATAGATGCCCTTCTTCACGGACTTGAGGATTTCCTCCGGCGACTTGTCGCCGGCCAGCATGATGGTGTTGGTCATGCGCGGCAGGGGCAGGTGGGCGAAGGATTCGCGGCGGCCGTTGCCGGTGGGCTCGACGCCCATGAGGCGGGCGTTGAGGGAATCCTGCATGTAGCCCTTGAGGATGCCGTCCTCGATCAGCACGGTGCGGCGGGTGGGGTTGCCCTCGTCGTCGATGTTGAGGGAGCCGCGGCGGTCCGGCAGGGTGCCGTCGTCCACCACGGTGACGCCCTTGGCGGCGACCCGCTCGCCGATGCGGCCGGAGAAGGCGGAGGAGCCCTTGCGGTTGAAATCGCCCTCGAGGCCGTGGCCGATGGCTTCGTGCAGCAGGATGCCGGGCCAGCCGGGGCCGAGCACCACGGTCATGGTGCCGGCCGGCGCGGGCCGGGCGTCCAGGTTGGTGACGGCCTGATGCACGGCTTCGGCGGCGTAGCGCTTGAGCACTTCCTCGCTGAAGTAGCCGTAGTCGTAGCGGCCGCCGCCGCCGGCGGAGCCCTGCTCCCGCTTGCCCTTGCCGCCGTCCACGATGACGGTGACGGAGACCCGCACCAGGGGCCGCACGTCGGCGGCCAGACGGCCGTCGCTGCCGGCCACCAGCACCACGTCGTATTCGCTGGCGAGGGAGGCCATGACCTGGGTGACGCGGGAATCGATGGCCCGGGCGTAGCCTTCCAGGCGCTCCAGCAGCTTCACCTTGTCGGCAGCCTGCAGGGAGGGAATGGGGTCCTGGGCCGGATAGAGGCCGTGGCCCTTGCGCCCTTTCAATTTGGGCGCCGTGCCCGACTGGCCGGCGGCGCCGATGGCGCGCACGGCGGCAGCGGCGTCGCCGAGGGCGTTGCGGCTGATGTCGTCGGAGTAGGCGAAGGCGGTCTTCTCGCCGGAGATGGCGCGCACGCCGACGCCCTGGTCGATGTTGAAGCTGCCGGATTTGACGATGCCCTCCTCCAGGCTCCAGGCCTCGGCCCGGCTGTACTGGAAGTAGAGATCGGCGTAATCCACGTCGTTCTTCATGATCTGGCCGAAGACCTCGGACAGGCGCTTGTCGTCCAGGCCGTAGGGGGTCAGCAACAGGGATTCGGCTTGCTTGATGATCTTGCTCATGGGGAAACCTAAAGCCTTAAAAAACTTTTGCCACTGAGGGCACAGAGATCACAGAGTTGCTAGCGGTCCAGTCCTGGCTCTGCGTGAATAGAGGATACGTCACAGCACCCGGTGCTTGAGGGCCGGCAGGTTGGCCCGGGTCTCGGCGATGCAGCCGTGGTCGAGCAGCCCCAGGACCACGCCGGGACCTTTCAGCTTGCGGTCCACGATGGTGCCCCAGGGGTCCACGATCATGCTGTTGCCGTGGGTCTCCCGGCCATTCTCGTGCTTGCCGCCCTGGCCCACGGCCAGCACGTAGCACTGGTTCTCGATGGCCCGGGCCCGCAGCAGGATTTCCCAGTGGGCGCGGCCGGTGGTCTCGGTGAAGGCGGCGGGCACCACGATCAGGTCCACCGGCGCCAGGCGGCGGTACAGCTCGGGGAAGCGCAGGTCGTAGCAGATGGAAAGACCGATGCGGCCGTAGGGCGTGTCGAAGGCCACCGGCTCGCTGCCGGCCTCGATGGAGGCGGCCTCGTCGTAACGCTCCAGGCCCTTCTGGAAGCCGAACAGGTGGATCTTGTCGTAGCGGGCCACGCGCTGGCCGGCCGGGTCGTAGACCACGGTGGAATTCATCACCTTCGCCGCGTCCTTCGCCTCCAGGGGAATGGAGCCGCCGATGAGCCAGATGCCGTGCTGCTTTGCCGTGGCGGCGAGGAATTCCTGGATCGGGCCGTGGCCGTCGGCTTCCCGCACCTTGACCTTGTCGCCCTCGGCCATGCCCATGATGGGGAAGTACTCGGGCAGGGCGACGATGCGGGCGCCCTGGGCCGCCGCTTCGGCGACGCCGTGGGCGGCGGCCGCCAGGTTGTCGGCGACCCGGGGGCCGGACACCAGCTGCACGGCGGCGATCAGGGCATTTTCGGTCTTCTGGCGCTCAGGGCTTGGCGGATTCATCGGTCTTGGCCTTCTCGGATTTATCGGCTTTGGCGGCGGATACTTTTTCCACCTTCGGGTCTTCCCAGCTGCCGGTGACGGCGTATTCGAAAGCAAAAATCTGGTCCACCGGATTCTGCAGCACTTTCTGGGCGATGAGGGCAGCCACGCCGGCCACCGGATTAACCAGGGCAGCGGTCCCCAGGGAGATGGAATTGCCCAGGGCCGGCTGCACCCGCACCCGCAGGTTCTGGGTTTCGCTGTCCAGGTTGATGTCGCCCTTGATGCCCACCTTGGCCGCCGGACCGTCGATGCTGAGGTCCGAGGTCTTCATCAGACCATTCTGCACCTTGAAGGTGCCCTCCACATTGTCGAAGGCGAAACCTTCGGAGAAGACGTCGCGGAAATCCAGGGTGATACGCCGGGGCAGGGACTGCAGGGAAAGCAGGCCGATGAGCTTGCCGATGCCCGGCTCCACCTTGGCGAACTGGCCCTTCTCCGCCGTCAGCTTGAGGTCGCCGGAAAGGCTGGGAATGTCCAGGTTGGTGGGCGTGTTGTTCCAGGCCAGCTTGCCCGCCAGGGTGGCGCTGCCCCGCTTGAGGGTGCCGGGGAAACCCAGGCGGTCCAGGTACTTGCCGGCATCCCCCGCTTCCAGCCTGAACTCCACGTCGGTGCGGTGGGCGCCCCGGGGGTCGGTGCGCCACAGGCCCTTGCCGTTGATGGAGCCGTCCGGGCTGGAGAGCAACACCTTGTCCAGGCGCCACACCCGGCCTTCGTTGCGGGCCAGCAGTTCGAGCTTGCCGAAGCGGCGGCTGCCCAGGGTGAAGCTGTCGGCAACGATGTCCAGGCCCGGCAGTTCGTCCTGGCTCTCGGCCTCGCCCAGGCGCTGCATGGCTTCCTGCTGGGGCGTGCTTTCCGGCAGGGTCAGGTATTTGAGGCGGGCCTTGACCCTGCCCTGGCCGGCGCCGTCCCAGTTGATCTGGCCGGCGGCTTCCTTGGCGTTGACCTCCACCTGCCAGCTGTTGCCGGCGGGCGCCGCCTTCAGGGTGACGTCGTGCAGGCGCCGCCCGGAGATGTCCAGCAGGGGCGTTTTCAGCACCGCCTGGGAGAGGGGCGCCGCCGACTCGCCGGCGGCGGCGCTGCCGCCACTACTGGCGCTAGCGCCGTTGCCGTTGGCCGGGGTCAGGGCCTTGCGCCAGAAATCCGCATCCACGCTGGGCAGGTTCACCGTCAGGGCGAGGCCCCGCTCGGGCAGGCTGAGGCCTTCGCCGATGGCGATGGCGCCGCGCTCGGTGAGCGGGCCGGCGGCTTCCCGGCGGCGGATGATGTGGGCGCTGGCCAGCTTGCCCAGGGTGAATTTCACCTGTTCCCTCGCCACCGGCGACGGCGCGCCCTTGCGGGGGGCGGCTTCGGCCAGGGCGCCCCGCTCCAGGTGCAGGGGCAGGGCGACGGCGGCGCTCTTATTGAAGGGCTCGGGCAGGCTGGAGGCCAGGCCCTTGAGGTCGGAATCCACCACCAGCTCCGCCGTCTTCTTGCGCACCCGCACCTCGCCCTTCCAGGCGGCGCTGCCGGAGACGTTGTCGAACAGGGGCAGGTCCAGTTGGCGGCGCAGGGCCGTGGCGGTGAGGCTGCCGGAGGCATTGACCAGCACCTTGTCGCCCTCGTTGCTGGCGGAGAGCTTCATGGGGCCGCCGAGGAACTGGCCGGTGATTTCCTTGACGCTGATGCCGGCGTCGGTGAAGTGCAGGCGGCCGTTGGCCTGGGTGATGGGCGGCAGGCCCGGCTCCACCGTCACCTGGTTGTTGAGGAATTCGTAGTCGCCCTTGATGCGGCTGTCGGCCATGCGGCGCAGGAACAGTTCCAGCTGCAGGTTGAGGCGGCCTTCGCCCTGGGCCTTCATGCCGTCGGTGAAGTTATCGATCTTGTTGCCCACCGGGCTCTGGTCGATGAACTTGAGGAATTCGCCGGTGGGGCCTTCGGCCTTGCCGGTAATGCTGAGCAACTCCTCCGGCGCCTCCAGGTCGGCGATCTCGGCCTTGACGCCGGAGAGGCGGGCCCCCAGCAGCTTGGCGCTCCTGGCTTCAATCAGCATGCGGGCACCCTCGAAACGCAGGGAGCCCTGGATGTCGTCGATGCGGGGCCAGCCGGAGGCGTATTCCAGGGTGGCGCCGTTGATGCGGGCGGTGACCAGGAACTGGCCGTCCTTGGGGTCGAGGAAGGGGAAGCGGGCCAGGTCGCCCTTGAGCACCAGCTTGGCCTCGGAGGCGGTGCCGCCGGTGATGGAACTCTTCAGCCAGTCCCGGGCATCCTGGGACACCACCTTGGGCATGTAGCGCCAGACGGCGGTGCCGTCGGCCTTGCTGATGCCGGCGGTGAGGTCGATGCTGCCGGGGCCGTCGCCGCTGAGGCGGTAGGTGCCCTGGGCCGAGCCGGTGGCGTCGGGGCCGTTGAAGGTGAGGCTGTCCAGGCTGACGTCGAGGCGGCTGCCGTCGATCTTCCAGCTGACCTGGCTGTTGAGGGCATCCACCGCCAGGCGCGGATCGGGGAAGACCTGGGGCAGTTCCAGCTGGGCTTTGGCCGAGCGCAGGGTGAGGCTACCGCCCCGGTCCCCGGCGTCCACCGTGCCGCTCATGCCGGCAAAGCCCGGGAAGCGGCTGCTGGCCTTGATGCCGAGGCCGTCGAAGCGGGCCTTGAGGTTGTAGTCCTGGGGCTTGCCCTCGTTTTCCGTCCAGCTGGCCTTGAGGTCCCGCACCAGGCCCCGGGGGGCGTAGTCGTTCAGCCACTGGCGCACTTCGGCCCCCAGGGGCAGGTGCTCGGCCAGGGCCGCCAGGGCGCCCAGGTCCAGGGTGGTGGCGGCGGCGCTGCCGCGGCGGCGGTCGGAGAAAAGGCCGCCCTCCTGCCAGGAGAAGGCGAAATCCGTGGGCTCCAGGCTGGTGCCGTCCCGGGTGGCAAGGCCGACCCGCTTGCCGGAGAAGCGGGTGTCGCCGTTGCGCCGCTCGCCGCTGATGCGGCCCGCCAGGCGCAGCAGGTCCAGTTCCGGCAGGTCCTTGGCCAGCTTCAGGCGCAGGTCCTGCAGGCCCACGTCGGCGGTGGCCGCCACCGGCAGGCCCTTTTCCACCTCCAGCCACAGGCGCAGGGCGCCGCTGCCCTGGGGCAGGGAAACGGGGTAATCGACCCAGGCCTGCCAGGCCGCCAGGTCGGTGTGCACGAATTCGGTGTACAGCTCGCCGCTCCAGTCCTCCAGCCGCTGCGGATCGGAGCCCCGCAGGTCGCCCCGCAGGTCGAGGCGGGAAGCCAGCTCCGCCGGCGGCAGGGCAGAGAGGCCGAAACGGTGGCGGCGGCCCCGGTTTTCCAGGAGGAAATTCACCGCCTCCAGGGTCAGGGGCGGGGCGCCCCGCTGCAGGTCTTCCCAGACGATGGTGGCGTCCTTGATGTGGATGCGCTCCTGGCTCAGCACCCAGTGCAGGGCACTGCCGTCGCTCTTGCCGTCGTCCAGGGGAATGCCGGCCACCTCGAAGCGGCCGTCGGCGAGGCGCCGCACCAGCAGGGTCGGCTCGCTGATTTCCAGCAGGTGCAGGCGGGGCGAGAGGTGGGGCACGCTCCACCAGGAGAGCACGCTCTCCACCCGCTCGAAGGCCAGGGCCGGATAGCCCTGCCTGTCGGCCACCCGCACGTCGGCCAGGGTCAGCTCGGGGCGCAGGCCGCGCCAGCCGGCGTCGATGTGGCCGATGGTGACCGGCAGACCGACGGCCTGGCTCACCGCCTGTTCGATGTCGGCCCGGTAGTTGCCCACGTTGGGCAGCACCCAGTAGCGCAGGGCCAGCACCAGGAAGGCGAAGACGAAATAGACCACCACCCCCGCCACCAGGGCCAGGCGGCCGGCGCGGCGCCAGAACTGGCGCGCCCGGGGGCTGACGAGGAAGGGCAGGAGGGCGTGCAGGCGGTGGTAAAGGGCCGACCGCAGGACGGAATCAGTCATGGGCCTCGACCGGCAACAGGGCGGAGGCGGCGGCAACGATGGCGGCGGCGCTTTGCAAAGGTATTGGGCGGGTCACTACAATGGCAAGTTCTGGGCGAAGGGGTGGATTTTAACCCAGCCACCCCCGGAAACCCCGGATATAACCGGATGATTCCCTGATGAATAACGATTCCAACAATAACGCCGCTCCCGCCCCCGCCGCCGACACGACTTTTCCCGCCGCCTGGCAACCCGCCCTGGACCACAGTGCCTACCTGCGCCAGCTGCTCTCCTGCCGCGGCGAACTGGTGCCGATCCTGGCCGAATCCTGGCAGCGCCCCCTCACCGCCGCCGACCTGGAGGAGTGGATCGCCCAGGCCGCCCCGGCCGACGAGGAAGCCCTGAAACCGGTGCTGCGGCGCCTGCGCCAGCGGGTCATGGCCCATCTCATCATCCGCGACCTGGCCGCCGCCGCGCCCCTGCAGGAGGTGGTGGAAACCATGACCCTGCTGGCCGACATCACCACCAACTTCGCCCTGGACTTCGTGCACCGCAGCCTGGTGCAGCAGTACGGCGAACCCCTGGACAGCCAGGGCCGGCCCCAGCGCCTGCTGGTGGTGGGCATGGGCAAGCTGGGCGGACGGGAGCTGAACGTCTCCTCCGATGTGGACTACATCTTCGTCTATCCGGAAGAAGGCCAGACCGCCGGCCGCCCCGACGGCGGCGGCCAGGTGGACAACTACGACTTCTTCCACCGCCTGGGCAAGCGCCTCATCATCGCCCTGGGGGACCTCACCGCCGACGGCCAGGTCTTCCGCGTGGACATGCGCCTGCGCCCCAACGGCGATTCCGGCCCCCTGGTGTGCAGCCTGGACGCCCTGGAAAACTACTTCATCACCCAGGGCCGGGAGTGGGAACGCTACGCCTGGATCAAGGCCCGGGTGATGAACGCCGGCGCCAACGACGTGAACAACTGGGGCCCGGTGCTGAGCCAGACCGGCCGCCCCTTCGTCTTCCGCAAGTACCTGGACTTCGGCGCCATCAACGCCATGCGCGACCTGCACGCCCAGATCCGCCGCGAAGTGGCGCGCAAGGACATGGCCAACCACGTCAAGCTGGGCCCCGGCGGCATCCGGGAAATCGAATTCATCGCCCAGGTCTTCCAGCTGATCCGCGGCGGCCGCGACACCGCCCTGCAGATCCGCCCCACCCTGCAGGTCCTGGCCCTGCTGCCGGAGCGGGGCCTGATGGCCCAGGAGGCGGTGGACGAGCTGAGCACCGCCTACGACTTCCTGCGCCGCCTGGAACACCGCCTGCAGTACGTGGCCGATCAGCAGACCCACAGCCTGCCTGAAGATGCGGAGGGCCAGGCCCGCATCGCCCGTTCCATGGGCTTTGCCGACTACCCTGCCCTGCTGGCCGTGCTCGACGGCCATCGCCAGCGGGTCTCCCTGCACTTCGAGGCCGTCTTTGCCGAACCGGAGGCCCCCAGCTCCCAGAGCGAAACCCTCACCGCCCTGTGGCAGGGCGCCCTGGAATGCGACGGCGCCCAGGAAAAATTCGCCGGCCTCGGCTTTGCCGACGTGCAGGACTCCCTGGAACGGCTGCAGGCCTTCCGCGACGGCGCCCGCTACCAGCAGCTGCCCGCCAGCAACCGGGAACGCATGGACGCCCTGGGCCCGCGCCTGATCGAAGCCGCCGCGGCGACGCCGACGCCAGACCTGACCCTCTCCCGCTGCCTCGCCTTCCTCGAGGCCATCGGCCGCCGCGGCGCCTATCTGGCCCTGTTGCAGCAGTATCCCCAGGCCCTGAAGAAGGTGGCCGAACTCATCGGCGGCTCCAGCTGGGCCGCCGAATACCTGACCCGCCACCCCATCCTGCTGGATGAACTGCTGGACCCGCGCCTGCTGGAAGTGGCCACCGACTGGCAGCGTTTCCGCCGCGAACTGCGCCGGGCCCTGGACGAATGCGCCGGCGACACGGAACGGGAAATGGACCTGCTGCGGGAAATGCACCACGCCCAGGTCTTCCGCCTGCTGGCCCAGGACCTGGCCGGCCTGCACAGCATCGAGAAAATCTCCGACCACCTGACCGAGCTGGCCGACATCATGGTGGCCGAGACGGTGCGCCTGTGCTGGGGCAAGCTGAAGACCCGGCATCGGGAGGAGCCCGTCTTCGCCGTCATCGGCTACGGCAAGCTGGGGGGCAAGGAGCTGGGCTACGCCTCGGACCTGGACATCATCTTCCTCTTCGACGAAAAGAAGGACACCGCCCAGGAGGCCGAAGAGGTCTACGCCCGTCTGGCCCAGCGGGTGAACACCTGGCTCTCCTCCCAGACCCCCGCCGGCCTGCTCTTCGAGACCGACCTGCGCCTGCGCCCCAACGGCGATTCCGGCCTCATGGTCTCCTCCCTCGCCTCCTTCCGCGAATACCAGCTGCACAGCGCCTGGGTGTGGGAACACCAGGCCCTCACCCGGGCCCGCTTCGTCGCCGGCGACGCGGACGTGGGCCGGGGCTTCGACGCCATCCGGGAGGAAATCCTGCGCCAGCCCCGGGACCGGACCAAGCTCAAGGAAGAAGTGCTGGCCATGCGCCAGAAGATGATCGACGCCAACGCCTCGGATGCCGAAACCGTGGCCCGGGGCGAATTCGACATCAAGCAGGACCCGGGCGGCATCATCGACGTGGAATTCATCATCCAGTACCTGGTGCTGGGCCACGCCCACGAGCACCCGGAACTCACCGGCAACCTGGGCAACATCGCCCTCCTCGGCATCGCCGCCCGCCTCGGCCTGATCCCCACCGCCCTGGCCGAACCGGTGCAAAACGCCTACCGCGACTACCGCCGCCTGCAACACGCCAAACGCCTCAACGGCAGCCCCAAGAGCCGGGTGGCAAGGGAGTCGATAGCCGAACGCATCGCCGCGGTACGGGCGTTGTGGGAGAAAGTGTTTAAAGGGTAAGGGCTAGGGGCGACAGATGCCGCGGGCCCAAAATGAAAAAGCCGCCGGATTCCCGGCGGCTTTTTCATTCCGGACGCCAAACGACGGCGCCATGACCAGCGTACTGAGGAGAGATATGGGGACTGGAGGCAGGCCGACTGGAAGCCAAAGAACAGAAGGCATCTCCAGAGCCAAAGCCTCAATACAGCGTAGGTGAGCCGAACAGCAAAGAGCGGTTAGGCCCAAAAGTAACGGCCTCCGACAAAATGGTGCCCAGCCTCGCTCCCGCCAAAGAAAAAAAGGAACACCGCAAAATAACAGCTTGCCAGCAGGGTAATCAGACAATAGCCACCAACCTCCTATCGTGCAGCATCCGCCCCCTCAGTCATCGAAGCCTGGACTAGTCACGAATTCCCATGGCAAACAACAGCATCTTCTTGGTTTTCGAAGAAAACACCGAAGGCTGATACATCGTCACCGAACTGCCACTCTCGGTGGTTATTGTGAACTTGAACATGAGCGTAGTGTCTTCACGCGAATACAACCACGGCGAGACGTCCTTTGCTGCCGCCTTCGGTGCTGCGTGACCAACCCAATTGGATTTGGCATTCAAGGCAGGCGCTTCGTCTTTAACCAACAGCGTCAGCCGGCCATCGGACTCAACCTGTTCAACGGAAACATGCTTCAGCTTTCCTGGCTTCTTCGCTACAAAAGAAAAAGCCCAGTCCAACGTGGATTTTTCGGGAACAGATTGGTCTAGCGAAATGTTAAAACCGGCGCCTTCAATTTTGTAATCGTCGTTCTCGATGGGCATAGCCCCCGTTTTGGTCATGGGAAGGGTAATGGTCTTGCCACCATCCACCAGGAACGAAACCTCAATGACCTGTTGGCCAAGGTAAGTTTCGGAGATCGCTGCAGAGGGCAAAAGAAGCGAGGCGCATAAAGCAAAGAAGCGGTACTTCATCGAATTTCCTTTCTGGGAGCCTGAGAAGACAAAAAAACCATCGCATCATGCCAAAAGCAACAAGAACAAACAACCCAATGTCATTTATAGGCACCGCCATCTGATATCCGCCGCCCTGGCCGGACCGGTGCAAAACGCCTTCCGCAACTACCGCCGCCTGCAACACACCAAACGCCTCAACGGCAGCCCCAAGAGCCGGGTGGCAAGGGAGTCGGTAGCCTAGCGCATCGCCGCGGTAAGGGCGTTGTGGGAGGAAGTGTTTAAAGGGTAAGGGCTAGAGCGAAAGACGCAGCGGGCCTGAAATGGAAAAAGCCGCCGGGAATCCGGCGGCATTTCTGGGGGATGCTAACGTTTGAATTCAGGGGCACGATGCGGCTTTATCGCGGCGAGTCTCTTGGAATAATAGGTTACTTGTTGCTTGTCAGATCTTTGAAGTCACTTGCAATCGTCGCGAATGCGCTACTTCCGTCAGATTCTTTTGCAGTCCACGTTTTGCCACTTTCAGATAAGGACAGGTGGATAATCTGCCCTTTGTTTATAGAGACAGCTTTTGTGATTTCAGAGGTCGACCACGATTTTGCCCCCCCCTCGGTCATCCTGAAACCCCATCTTTAGAACGTGCGTACCGGGAAGCAAATGCAATTGAAAGCGCCCACCAGAATATAACCCTGAAGTCTTAAACTCTTTATAACTAGATGTAGGCTGACCATCAACGGATTTGATTTTGATGAGTCCATCTGTAGTCACAATGCCTACGTCTTCGAGGGGCCGTAATTCACCGGAGTAGCCAATATAGGCGTACTTTGAGTACATCATTCCCATTGGCGGTGGCGCGTCTGTGTAATTGTAACTGGCACAACCGAATAACATGGTTTGGGCAAGTAGTAGAGCTGCGATTGTTTTTGTGTTCATGCTTTTATCAAGTGGTGAATAAACTGAAAATGCCTAACGTCGAAGTTAAGCGGCGCGCCGAAGGCGCGTCCGATTGAACGAAAGGTTAGGGGAAATGGGCGTGAGAAGAGCCACATTCATTTTGAACCTTGTGACGGCGGTGATGCTTGTGCCGATTGCTTGGGGGATGTGGTCACACGGCTATCGGCTTGCGGTGCTGGAACAGACGGTGGAAAGAACGCAGCGTATGCCGCGAGGCACCCCGACACAGCAGCTACCAACCCAACCCACAGTTCAGGGGATTTGTACCACGGGGCTTTCTTCAACTGAGCTAACTGAACAGACAGGAGTTCGTATGTGATAGCAGGGCGATCTATGTGTTGGCGCGACATACCGTCTAGCTGCTTTTTCAGTGCGCGTTCCTTTTCTTGTAGATCAGACGAGGGCATGATTTCCCCTAACGTTAAGTAGACGGCATATCTGCCGTATAAGCTAGCAAGAAAAATCCTGAACGCTCCTGGTTAGCCGGCGGAATCCCGTTTCCAACAAGGCGCCTGACTGGGTAGCTCATAGTTCCTGACCTGATAGCAACTAATAAAAGACGGCGTTTTTCCGTCGTCGCGCCATCTAAATCGGCGCACCGCCGTATAACACCGGCAACGCATCACCTGAAAACAACGCTGCCCCAGGGATTTTTGCAAATCAGCTGCTTATACGCATCGATAGCAAAACGACAAACATGGCGTAGCAGCAGCCTACAGACTCCAGGCCGTGAGCATAATCAGCCACCCAAAGTATGTCGAGTGACTAGGTCAAAACACTGCACTTTCCCTCCCCGGCAAACCTGGGCATCAACCCGGCCACGGGCCTTACCGGAATCGCCCCAGCCCCTTGCCCTGCAACCCAATCCCCACGCCCCTCCCAGCCATGCCATGCTGGAGAAGCGCATCCCGCCTGCCTCCCAGGCCGGCCTCCGCAAACGACCCATTTCCCCCATACCGGCCTCCGGCGCGCATGGGTGTATAATCCCGGCCCTATGTCCTTGATGCCACATTTACTTTTCTGCGGAGACGCCCCCTTTGCGTTTTGACGAACTGGGCCTGGCGCCCGAAATTCTTAAGGCCGTGACCGAGATGGGTTACGCCGAAGCAACCCCGATTCAGCAGCAGGCCATTCCCCTGGTCCTGCAGGGCAAGGACCTCAAGGCCTGCGCCCAGACCGGTACCGGCAAGACCGCCGCCTTCACCCTGCCCCTGATCCAGCGCCTGCTGCACCTCGACACGGCCAGCCCGTCGCCGGCCAAGCACCCGGTGCGCGCCCTGATGCTGGCCCCCACCCGGGAATTGGCGCTGCAGGTGTATGAGTCGGTGAAGTCCTACACCAAGCACACCCACTTCCGCTCCATCTGCCTCTTCGGCGGCGTGGATATCAAGCCCCAGATCGCCGAGATGAAGAAGGGTGTGGAGTTCGTCGTCGCCACCCCGGGCCGCCTGCTGGACCACGTGGAACAGAAGAGCGTCTCCTTCAATCAGGTCCAGGCCCTGGTGCTGGATGAGGCCGACCGCATGCTGGACATGGGCTTCATCCCCGACATCCAGCGCATCCTCAACATGCTGCCCAAGACCCGGCAGAGCCTGCTTTTCTCCGCCACCTTCTCCAACGAGATCCAGCGCCTGGCCGACACCATGCTGCAGTCGCCGATCCTGGTGGAAGTGGCGCGGCGCAACCAGGTGAACGACACCATCACCCACCGGGTGCACCCGGTGGCCGAGACGCGCAAGAAGGACCTGCTGATCAAGCTGCTGCGCTCCGGCGAAATCACCCAGACCCTGGTCTTCATGCGCACCAAGCAGGGCTGCGGCCGTCTGGCCCGGGAACTGGAGCGGGCCGGCATCGCTGCCGACTCCATCCACGGCGACAAGTCCCAGAACGAGCGCATCAAGGCCCTGGACGCCTTCAAGAACGGCGGCTGCAAGGTGCTGGTGGCCACCGATGTGGCGGCCCGCGGCCTGGACATTGACCACCTGCCCTACGTCATCAACTTCGAGCTGCCCCACACCCCGGAAGACTACGTGCACCGCATCGGCCGCACCGGCCGCGCCGGTCGCCAGGGCAACGCCATTTCCCTGGTCTGCGCCCACGAGGTCGGCTATCTGGCGGATATCGAAAAGCTGATCAAGATGCAGATCGAGCAGGTGGCCGTGGCCGGCTTCGAGCCGGAGATGGATTACGAATATCCCCCCGGCAGCGGCAAGAAGCGCCGGGCCCACGAGACCCACGCCCCGTCCCAGCCCGTGGCCGGCCGCAGCAAGCCCCCGGTGAAGCGCAACAACATGATCGCCAAGGACGGCTTCGACTTCTCCAAGCCCTACGAGCCCAAGGCCGCCCCGGCCACGGTGCCGAGCAAGGAGGAAGCGGCCCACACCCCGGTCGGCAAGCCCGATCCCCACAAGCCGAAGAAGCCCATGGTGGCGGCCCTCCTGGGCGGCCTGGGGAAGCGCTGAGCGACGGCAAGATCCTAGCCACAGAGGGCACCGAGATCACCGAGAGCATCAGTCTGGCGTAACGGTGCTCTCCCCGCCCCCGACCCGATAGCCACTCAGTCAGGCAAGGCCACCCCGGTGGCCTTTTTCATTGCGGACCGAACGCCATGAGCGACACTCCCCTCCTCCACTGGCAGGAAGACGGCCAGCCCCACACCGCCCGGTGGCGCTCCGAGGCCGGGCTGCCGCCGCCGAAGCGGGTACTGGTGGCCGACGACACCCTCAACGCCGACCAGGCCTACCGCCTGGCCTGCGAGGGAACCGCCCTGCTCTGGCGCGGCGACTTCCACAACGGCCGCCAGCTGCTGCAGGCCCTGGCCCGGCGCATCGAGCGCAAGCAGCCCAAGGGCAAAGGCAAGGCCGGCAAGGACGCCGCGCCGGCCTCCCTGACCCAGGCCTTCCATCTGCACCGCCAGGCCCAGGGCCAGCGGGCCCGCATCCTGGCCATGCTGCTCATCGCCGTGGACGCCGACTACCGGGTGAACCTGCGCCGGGCGCCGGATTTCAGCGCCGCCTGCACTGAGGCCTACGGCCCGGCCGGGGAGCCCTTCGTCGTCAGCCTGCGGGAACTGCAGGCCCTGGTGGGAGCCCACGAATGGCGCAAGAAGGGAGTCAATATCCCGGCCCTGGGCGCCACCATCCACCCCCATTACGGCGTTTTCTCGCCCCTGCGCGGCGAATACCTGGAACTGCTGGCCCAGGCCCCCCTTCCTGCCTCGGACCTGGCCTTCGACATCGGCACCGGCACCGGCGTCATCGCCGCCCTGCTGGCCAAGCGGGGCCTGGCCAAGGTGGTGGCGACGGACCTGGACCCGCGGGCCCTGGCCTGCGCCCGGGAAAACCTGGAACGCCTGGGCCTCTCCGCCCGGGTGGAACTGCAGCAGCGGAACCTCTTTCCCGAGGGTCGGGCGCCCCTGGTGGTGTGCAACCCGCCCTGGGTGCCGGCCAAGCCCAGCTCTCCCATCGAATACGCCGTCTTCGACCCGGACAGCCGCATGCTGCGCGGCTTCCTGGCCGGCCTGAAGGACCATCTGGCGCCCGGCGGCGAAGGCTGGCTGATCATCTCCGACCTGGCCGAGCACCTGGGCCTGCGCTCCCGCCAGCAGCTGCTCGACTGGATCGCCGCCGCCGGCCTGGAAGTGGCGGCCCGCCACGACATCCGCCCCAGCCACGGCAAGACCCGGGACGCCGACGATCCCCTGCATGCCGCCCGGGCCGCCGAAGTCACCTCCTTGTGGCGCCTGCGGGCCGCTTAGCGCCGGCAGCAGGGCCAGCCCCGGGCCGGTCAACGCAAAAGGGCCGCGTCGTGACGCGGCCCTTGTCTTGAGGGGAGACTGTTTCAGGGATTGGCGTTGCGCATGCCGCCGGGGCCCATACCGCCCCCGCCCGGACCCATGCCGCCACCGCCGGGCCCCATCCCACCGCCGCCGGGCCCCATCCCACCGCCACCGGGACCCATGCCACCTCCCGGGCCCATGCCGCCGCCCCGGGCCGGCGGCACCTCGGGCAGGGTCACGCCTTTTTCCTTGGCCCGGGCCTGCATGGCCTCGTGGTGTTCCAGGCGCACCTTTTCCCGCTCCTCGGCGGTCTTGGCGCTGCGCATCTTGGCCCGGTGTTCGCGGCGTTCCTGAGGTGTCATCAGCTGGCTGCCGTAAATCTGCTCCTGCTTGGCCGGCGCCGCCTGTTTGGCGGTATCAGAGGTATCGGTGGCCTGGGCCAGGCCGGGCAGCAGCAGGGCGCCCAGGAGGGCGGAAACGGCACAGAGGGTCGGTGTTTTCATGATTGGCTCCTTCCACAGAGGGGTTGGCAAGACACGGCGATTCCCTGCCTTCAATCTAGGCCGCCGCGACCCGGGATGCCAGAATCAATATCAAAAAATGCTGATGAAGCGGTGACAGCCGGCCACCGCCAAAGCTCAGGCCGTCACTCCCTGCAGGCCGCCGAAGAAGGTCTCGGTGCCGCCGTCGCCCTTGAGGGTGATGTAGAAACTCTGGTTGTTGTAGGCGATGCGGGCTTCCACCAGGGCGGCCTGGGCCGAGGGATTGCCCTGCAGCGCGGCATAGCGGGCGGCGTATTCCTCGTAACCCTGAACGGCATGAAGCATCTCTTCGCCAGAAGCCACCTCGGCGAACTGGTCCCGCAGCTCCGTGTCTTCATGGAACAACTGCTCGATCCTGGCCTTGTCCGGGTGATCGTTGGCGACGCTGACGTAGCCCATGCGGTCCGGCGTCAGCACCGGCTCGGGCGGCACCTGGATGCCGGCCTGGCGGAACTTCTCTGCCGCATTGGCGGCAAACTTTTCCTTGGCGGCGGCCACCGATGCGGGCGTGGGGCACTCCAGGGGCGGCAACTCCTGGGGCAGGTTGCTGGCGGCCGCCGTCTGGGTGGCAGCGCTGCTGCCGTCAGTGGCGGCGGCCTTTACCGGCGTGGCCGAGGCGGTGCTGTAGGTTGCGTAGAGTCTGTTGAGGGAAGCGATGTTCATGACCGGCTCCGGGGGGAAGACGGCCATGCATTTGCGATTTCCATGCCAGCGGCCTGGCGGCGGATGGCTCAGGGCAGCAGGCGGAGGATGGCCAGGGAGCAGTTGTCGCCCTCCCCCTGGCAGCGCTGGCGGGCCCGGTTGATGAGGATTTCCGCCGCTTCCCGGGCCGGGAAGGCGGCCAGCACGCCGCCGATCTCGGCGTCGGAGAAATAGGCCCAGAGGCCGTCGGAGCAGAGCAGGAAGTTGTCGCCGGGCTGCACTGCGGCCTGGCCCACGTCGATCTTGGGATCGTCCTTGTCCCCCAGGGAGGTGAGCAGGACATTGCGGTTGGGGTGGATCAGGGCCTGCTCCGGCGTGATCTTGCCGGCCCGCACCAGATGCTCGACGTAGGAATGGTCGGCGCTGTGCTGCAGCAGCCGGTCGCCCCGGTAGTGGTAGAGGCGGGAGTCGCCGCAGTGGGCCCAGGTGGCGCCGCCGGGCTCCAGCACCAGCATGACGGCGGTGCTGTGGGGGTCCTTCTCGTTGAGGAAGCGGCTGGTGCGGATCAGCAGGTGGGCCTCGTGGATGGCGGTGCGCAGCAGGTCGCCGGCGGCCTCATCCTTGGGGGCGTAGCTGGAGAAGTTGTTCTGGGCGGTATGCACCACCTGCTCGGCCGCCAGGGCGCCGCCGGTGTGGCCGCCCATGCCGTCGGCCAGCACGGCCAGCACCGTGCCCTTGAGCCGGGGATGGGCCATCAGCCCCACCCGGTCCTGCTGTTCCTTGCGGTCGCCCTGATGCTGGGCGACGCAGGCATCCAGGGTCAGCGCCATGAGAGGCTCCCGGGGCCGTGCCTAGCCGAGCAGCTTGTCCTTGATTTCCTCGGCGCTGGGCACCTTGCCCGCCATGTGGGGATTGCGGCTGTGGAAGACCCGGGTGGCGGCGACGATGACCTGATGCACTTCCTGCTGGGTCAGTTCCGGGTGGCTGTCACGCACCACGCGGAAGGCCAGGTGTTCCAGGGAGTGGCCGCCCCAGGTGTTCTTGGGGTCGAAGAAGGGTTCGATCTGCACATACACCGCGTCGAATACATTGCGCAGTTTGCTATTGCCGCGGCGGTCGGGGCGTTCCTGACCGTTGGCGTCGATAAAGGTGGCCGTATTCAAGGGTGCTGTCCTTCAGGGGATGGTTTTTCCGGACGATTATAGCGCCGGGGCCGGCCCCGAGTCAGGATTGGTGCTGAAAGCGCTCCAGCAGCACGTCCAGGTATTCGGGCAGGTCGTCGGCATGGATGCCCAGTTCCTCCTGCACGTCCTCCACCACCCGGCCCCAGTCTGGGTCGTCCAGGTGCAGATACTGGTGGTAGGCGTGGATGGCCAGCTGGATGATGGCTGCCAGGCTGCGGGAGTCGCCCGGCACCAACTGGGGCAGGTCGTGGTGGAAGCGGATGGCCTCGCAGATGAACTCGGGCAGGTGCCAGTGGCGGGCCACGAAATAGCCGACGACGCAGTGGTCCGCCTGGTATTTCTTGTCCTCTTCCAGCAGGTCGATCCAGGTGTCGTTCTCCTCCAGGTGCATGGCCCGGCAGTAGGAGGGGAAACGCTCCATCAGCAGGGGTACGCCGCAGTCGTGGAAGATGCCGGCCAGGTAGGCCTGGTCGGGGAAGACGTTGCACACCATGACCCGCTCGTCGGCGATCAGCATGGCCAGCTGGGCGATGGTCTGGGAGCGGCTCCAGAAGCGCTCGTAGGCCTTGCGGTGCTTGGAAACCTTGTTGGCGCCCATGAGGGCGATGGCCTGCACCAGGTTGAGGGTCTGCTTGAGGCCGATGGCCTGGAGGATTTTCTCCAGGTTGTCGAAGGGCTGGTGCTGGCGGTAGGCGGAGGACTGCACCGCCTTGAACAGCATGGCGGTGATGCCCGCATCCTGGGAGATGACCCTGGCCAGGGCCCGCAGGTCCGCCTCGTCGCTGCGCAGCAACCGCTCCAGTTCCTCCACCACCTTGGGCTGGGGCGGCAGCTTGACGCCCTGGGACAGCAGCCGCTGCAGCGTCTTCTCGTCCTTTTGCAGACGGCTTTCAGGGACGGATTCGACCGTTGCGGCGGCGGAGGCAGAGGAGGTCATGGGGCCTTAAGTCTGGGGTAATTGCTCTTCCAGCAATTCTACCCAGTGCCGCACCGGCACGGCACTAGGAGTCCCCCTAGGTGCGCCGCCGCTCTGCAGGTGGGTGAGGCAGCCGATGTTGGCGGTGGCGATCACTTCCGGCAGGCCGGCGCCGAGGGCCGAGAGCTTGTTGTCCCGCAGCTGCTTGGAGAGTTCCGGCTGCAGGATCGAGTAGGTGCCCGCCGAGCCGCAGCAGAGGTGGCTGTCGGCCACCGGGGTGAGGGTGAAGCCGGCGGCGGCCAGCAGCTCCTCCACCACGCCGCGGATGCCCTGGCCGTGCTGCAGGGTGCAGGGCGAGTGGAAGGCCACCTTGCGCCCGGCCGCCGGCTTATGGGCCAGCAGGGGCAGCAGGGCTTCCTTCTGGGACATCACCAGCTCGGCCGCGTCCTTGGTCAGCTCGGCGATGCGGGCCGCCTTGGCGGCGTAGGCCGGATCGTCCTGCAGCAGGTGGCCGTATTCCTTGACGTGGGCGCCGCAGCCGGAGGCGGTCATGAGGATGGCCTCGGCGCCGGCCTCAACATGGGGCCACCAGGCGTCAATGTTGCGCCGCATGTCGTCCAGGGCCGCCTCCTGGGCATTGAGGTGGAAGCGCAGGGCGCCGCAGCAGCCGGCCTTTTGCTCCTCGATCATCTGGATGCCCAGGCGGTCCAGCACCCGGGCCGCGGCGGCGTTGATGTTGGGCGCCAGGCCGGGCTGCACGCAGCCGGCCAGGGCCAGCACCTTGCGCTGGCGCACCGCCGTGGGCCGGGGCTTGGCCGGCCCGCCGGCGGCCGCGGGAATCTTGTCGCCGAGGACGGAGGGCAGGAAGGGCTTCAACACCTTGCCCACGGCCACCGCCGGGTTGAACAGCCAGGGCCGCGGCAGCACCTCCTTGAGGGCCAGGCGGGTCAAGGCTTCCAGACCGCCCCGGGGCACCCGTTCCTCCACCACCTGGCGACCGATGTCCAGCAGGCGGTGGTACTTCACGCCGGAGGGGCAGGTAGTCTCGCAGGAGCGGCAGGTGAGGCAGCGGTCCAGGTGCAGGCGGGTGCGCTCGGTCACCGGGCCGCCCTCCAGCACCTGCTTGATCAGGTAGATGCGGCCCCGGGGGCCGTCCAGCTCGTCCCCCAGCAGCTGGTAGGTGGGACAGGTGGCGGTACAGAAGCCGCAGTGCACGCAGGTGCGCAGGATGGCGTCCGCCTCCTTGCCGGCCGGCGTGTCCTTGATGAAATCGGCGAGTTGGGTCTGCATCTCAGAGGCCCTCGTAGAGGCGCCCGGCGGCGAAGATGCCGCGGGGGTCAAAAGTGGCTTTCAGGCGGCGGTGGATGTCCAGCAGGGGCGAGGCCAGGGGGTGGAAGGCCTGGTCCCGGGCCGCTGCCGGGCCGCGGAACAGGGTGGCGTGGCCGCCGGCCTTTTCCACCGTTTCCCGGATGCGCCGGGGCTCGGCGTCGGACACCAGCCAGCGCTGGGCGCCGCCCCACTCCACCAGGGTGCGCCCCGGCAGGTCCAACTGGGGCGCCGTGGAAGGCACGGCGAGGCGCCACAGGGCGGGCTCGTTGGCACCGCCGGCGCCGGCGAAGAAGGGATGGGTCTGTTCCCGCACCCCGGCCCAGAAGGCAGACGCCACGCCGGCCTCCACCAGGGTGCCGCCAAGAGCGGCCTGGGCTGCGGCGACGGCGGCACGGGCGCCGGAAAGGCGCACCGTGATTGCCTCTCCGTCCGGGTGCCCGGCGTCGCTCCACACCGTGGCGGAAATGGGCAGGGGCTTGCCGCCCCACTGGTTCATCAGGGCCAGGGCCTTGGCCTGGGAGGTTTCCAGGCGGATGGTGGCCTCGGCCACGGGCCGGGGCAGCACCTTGAGGGACACTTCCAGCAGCAGGCCCAACTGGCCCAGGCTGCCGGCCAGGAGCCGGGGCACGTCGTAGCCGGCCACGTTCTTCATCACCTGGCCACCGAAGTTCAAGGCCTGGCCCTGGCCGTCCATCAGGCGCACGCCGAGGACGAAGTCCCGCACCGCCCCGGCCTGGGCCCGGCGGGGGCCGGAGAGGCCGGCGGCGACCATGCCGCCGACGGTGGCATCAGGGCCGAAATGGGGCGGCTCGCAGGCCAGGTACTGGCCCTTTTCCGCCAGCACCGCCTCCAGCTCGGCCAGGGATGTGCCGGCTTTCACCGTCACCACCAGTTCGGTGGGCTCGTAGGCCACCACGCCGCGATGGCTGCGGGTGTCGAGAATGTCGCCCTGCACCGGGCGGCCGTAGAAGTCCTTGCTGCCACCGCCCCGGAGCAGCAGGGGGGCGCCGGCGGAAGCAGCCAGGATGCGCTCCCGGCACTGTTGTTCAAAAACCTGGCTCATGCCTTTTCTCCACGGGTCTGGCGATACTCCCGGCAGCGGGCCGGGGTGGGGATGGCCTTGCCCGGGTTGAGCAGGCCGGCCGGGTCGAAGGACTGCTTGACGCCCTCGAAGCGGGCCAGCTCCTCCGGCGTGAACTGGGCGCACATCTGGGTGATCTTCTCCACCCCGACGCCGTGCTCGCCGGTGATGGAGCCCCCCAGGGCCACGGACAGCTCCAGGATCTCGGCGCCGAAGGCGGTGGCCTGTTCCAGTTCGCCGGGCTGGTTGGCGTCGTACATGATCAGGGGATGCAGGTTGCCGTCGCCGGCGTGGAAGACGTTGGCGCAGCGCAGGCCGTATTTCTTCTCCATGGCGGCGATGGCGGTGAGCATCTCCGCCACCCGCTTGCGCGGAATGGTGCCGTCCATGCACAGGTAGTCCGGGGTGATGCGGCCCACGGCGGGAAAGGCGGCCTTGCGCCCGGCCCAGAAGCGCAGCCGCTCGGCCTCGTTGGCGGAGACCCGCAGGGAGGTGGCGCCGCTCTTTTCCAGCACGGCGCGCATGGCGGCGATTTCCTCCTCCACCTCCTCCGGCGTGCCGTCGGATTCGCACAGCAGCACGGCCTCGGCATCGAGGTCGTAGCCCGCCTTGACGTAGGGCTCGACGGCGTGGGTGGCGGGCTTGTCCATCATTTCCAGGCCGGCGGGAATGATGCCGGCGGCGATGACCTCGGCCACCGCGTTGCCGGCCTTGGTGACGGAATCGAAGTAGGCCAGCACCACCTTGGCCACCTGGGGCTTGGGCGTCAGCTTCACCAGCACCTCGGTGATCACCGCCAGCATGCCTTCGGAGCCGTTGAGCAGGGCCAGCAGGTCGAAGCCGGGGGCATCCAGGGCGGCGCTGCCGAAGGTCACCGCCTCGCCGGCCATGGTGTAGCCCCGCACCTGCAGCACGTTATGCACGGTGAGGCCGTACTTGAGGCAATGCACGCCGCCCGAGTTCTCCGAGACGTTGCCGCCGATGGTGCAGGCGATCTGGGAAGAAGGGTCCGGCGCGTAGTAGAGGTTGTAGGGCGCGGCGGCCTCGGATACGGCCAGGTTGCGCACCCCGGGCTGGACCAGGGCAGTGCGGGCCACCGGGTCCACCTTGAGGATTTTCTTGAACTTGGCCAGGGACAGCAGCAGGCCCTGGTGGTGCGGCATGGCGCCGCCGGAAAGGCCCGTGGCGGCGCCCCGGGGCACCACCGGCACCTGGAGCCGGTGGCACAGCTGCAGGATGGCCTGCACCTCCGCCTCCGTCTCCGGCAGGGCCACCGCCAGGGGCAGGTTGCGGTAGGCCGTGAGGCCGTCGCATTCGTAGGGACGCAGGTCCTCCGGCTCCCCGTAGACCCGGCCCGGGGGCAGGATGCGCCCCAGGGCGGCCAGCAGGGCCGCCTGGTCCACGGCGAAATCCGGACTGTCCGGCAGACGGTCACCCATGGTCGTTCTCCTCGTGCGCTGGCCCCACGGCCAGCTTGGCTTCAAGACAGGTTGCTTGCGGCGCCGCGCCCACCCGGGCCGCCGCCTGATAGAGATGGCCGGCCGCCGCCTGGCGTGCCGCCGCTGCATCGCCGGCGGCGATGGCGGCGTAGAGCCGTTCGTGTTCGGCCTGGGCCGCCGCGGCCCGGCCCGTGGCATGGCCGGCTGCATCCCAGGTGGGACGGCGGCTTTCGGAAAACTGGGCGGAAAGGAAGCTGACGAAGCGGCGGATTTCCGGGTTGTGGGTGGCGGCGGCAATGGCCTGGTGGAAGACGTCGTCGTCCTCGGCGCCGTCGTCGCCCTGGCGCACCGCCTCGCCCATGGCCTGCAGGGCCGCGTACATGGCCGCCAGGTCGGCCGGGGTGCGGCGCCGGGCCGCCAGTTCCGCCGCCCCGGTCTCCACCAGGGCCCGCAGTTCGAAGATGTGGCTGAGGGCTTCCCCCGCCGGGGTCCCCGGGGCCAGCTTGAAGCTGCCGCTGTCGGGCCGGGCGGCCACGCTCATGCCCGAACCCTGGCGCGAGGCCACCAGACCGTCGGCCTTGAGGCGGGCCACCGCCTCCCGCACCACGGCGCGGGAAACGCCAAACTCGGCGGCCAGGGCCATTTCCGTCGGCAGGCGCGCCCCCGGCGCATAGGCGCCGCTGCGAATGCGCTGCTCCAGGGCCGCCCCGATGTCGGCGGAAAGCCCGGCCGAAGGGCCCATGCCACGGCCCCGGGCGGAACCCGGGGCGGCAGTGCTGGCAAGGGATGGGGAAGCGGCCATGAAAGTTGTCTGACAAATTTTTGCCAAGACTAAAACCCGCCCCGCCACCGGTCAACCTAGGGGAAACCCTCCCCGCCCCCGGCCTGCGCCCCACGCCGGGCGGAGAGGAAATGCAACAGCCCCGGCGGCATCTCCCTCGGCACTTCCAGCATGAATCCGGCCAGCCAGCCGGCAATGGGGTCAGCGGGCAGCGCGACCCCGCTAAAGTCGCGGGCCAGATGGAAATAGGCGGCCCCGTAGGCGCGCAACCCGGCCGGGCCGGCAGCGCCAAGCCTCGCGGCAGTTGGCGACAGCAGCAGCCGACGGCAGCGGCCGCGACGGAACAGGAACACCACCCGGGCCGCCCCGCAGCCGGCCAGGGGTTCCCCCCGGCCATTGACCAGCCCTTCCCCCGGCCTCTCGTACAGATACAGCCGCCGGCACCCGGGCAAGGGCGGCAGGACTTCAGCCATAGGTGCGCCAGAAGAAGGCGCCGGCCATGAGGAAGTTGAGCAGCACCACCCCCTTCCGCAGACGCCGGGGTTCCAGGCGCTGGCTAAGCCGCGCCCCCAGCCAGCCCCCGGCAACGGCGCCGGCCGCCAGGGCCAGGCCCGGCCCCCAGCGCACCTGGCCGGCGACAATGAAGCAGAGGACGGCCACCGCATTGGTGGCGCCGACGAACAGGCTCTTGGCGCCATTCACCGCCCGCAGTTCGGTGTAGCCCCAGATGCCCCACAGGGCCATCATCATGATGCCCACGGCGCCGCCGAAATAGCCGCCGTAGACGGCCAGCAGGCCCTGGCCGGCCAGCATGACGCCCGGCCCCGGATGGCGCTGCCGTCGCAGCAGGCGGCCCGCCGCGCCGCCCCAGGCGAAGGCCACGGCCCCCAGCAGGAGCAGCCAGGGCACCAGCAGGTCGAAATGGCGGGAGGGCGTCAGCAACAGCAGAATGGCGCCGATCAGCCCGCCGGCCAGGCTGACCGCCAGCAGGCGGGAGGTGGCCACCCCGGGGAAGGGGGCAAAGTCCCGCCGCAGGGTCCAGGCGCTGGCCAGGGCGCCGGGGAACAGGGCCACGGTGCTGGTGGCATTGGCGACGGTGGACGGCACCCCGGCCAGGATCAGGGCCGGCAGGGTGACGAAGGAGCCGCCGCCCGCCAGGGCATTCATGGCGCCGGCCAGGGTGCCGACGGCGAGAAGCATGAGTGAGTTTTCCATGAGCCTCAGTCTGAAACATGGAGCACCCCCTGAAAATCGGCATTTTTCTCAGGCACACTTCGGCTATTCCATAGGCTGAGCAGGGAGCCGCGCCATGCGTTTCGATCTCACGGACCTCAATCTCTTCATCCAGGTCGCCGACAGCGGCAGCATCACGGCCGGCGCCGAGCGCTGCCATCTGTCCCTGGCCTCGGCCAGCGCCCGTATCCGCGGCATGGAGGAAACCCTGGGCACGCCCCTGTTGCAACGGGGCCGGCGCGGCGTCACGCCGACACCCGCCGGCCGGGCCCTGCTGCACCACGCCCAGACCATCGCGGCCCAGGTGCAGCATCTGCGCGGCGACCTGGGCCAGTATGCCCAGGGCCTCAAGGGCCACATCCGGCTGCTGGGCAACACCGCCGCCCTCAGCGAGTTCCTGCCGGAGGCCCTGGCTGCCTTTCTCGCCGCCCATCCCCAGGTCGATGTGGACGTGGAGGAACGGCTCAGCCACCACATCGTCGAGGCCATCGCCGCCGGCCTGGGCGATGTGGGCATCATTGCCGACTCGGTGGACCCGGGGGAGCTGGAAACCCTGCCGTTCCGGGAAGACCGCCTGGTGCTGGTATGCAGCCGCCGTCATGGGCTCGCCGGGCGCGAGACGGTCAATTTCGCCGACACCCTGGACTGGGAATGGGTCGGCCTCACCCCGGGCAGCGCCCTGCCCGACTTTCTCGCCGCCCACGGCGCCCGCATCGGCCGCCAGCCCCGCTACCGGGTGCGGCTCGGCAATTTCGACGCCCTCTGCCGCATGGTGGAAGCGGGCGTCGGCGTCGGCATCATCCCGGTGACGGCAGCCCGCCGCTACGCCCGCAGCATGGATCTGGCGGTGTTGCCCCTGGCCGATGCCTGGGCCAGCCGCCAGTTGCGGCTCTGCTGCCGCCGGCTGGAGGCGCTGCCGCCCTATGCCCGGCAGCTGGTGGAGCATCTGCGGCAAGCCGCGCCGCCGGCCATCTGAGGCGCCACACCCGGCCCCCGGCGCCTCATCCGCCGCCCCTGCCCGGCGACACCCTGCGGGTGGAAAACGAGGTGCAGTCCGTGCTGTCCTCCCGTTCCAAACCCAGGCAGGGCATGGTCACGGTGCGCAGCGAAATCCTCAACCAGCACGGCGACACGGTACAGGTGCAGGAGCAGACCGCCAAACTGGTGGTGCCGCGCCGGCGCCTGAGCCGGCCAAGGGCCCGGCCTCAGCCGTTGTCCTCCTCCGGCAGCACCAGCACGGCGCGGAAGTCGTTGACGTTGGTGCGGGTGGGGCCGGTCAGCAGCAGGTCCCCCAGGCCGGCGAAGAAGCCGTAGGCGTCGTGGCCGGCCAGATGGGCCCGGGCGTCCAGGCCGGCAGCGGCGGCCCGGGCCAGGGTCGCCGGATCGATGCGGGCGCCGGCGTTGTCCTCGGAACCGTCGATGCCGTCCGTATCCGCCGCCAGGGCGTGGATGCCGGGCCGGCCGCCGAGGGCCAGCGCCAGGGCCAGGAGGAATTCGCTGTTGCGCCCGCCCCGGCCCAGGGGCGCGCCCGGCGCCACGCTGACGGTGGTCTCGCCGCCGGAGAGGAGCACGCAGGGCGGCGCCAGGGGCGTGCCGTGGTCCTGACAGGCCAGGGCCAGGCCGGCCGAGACCTTGGCCACCTCCTTCGCCTCCCCTTCCACCCGGTCCCCCAGCACCAGGGGCGTGATGCCGGCGGCCCGGGCGGCCTCGGCGGCGGCCAGGAGGGACTGCTGGGGCCGGCCGATGAGCCGGTAGTCGCTGCGGCCGAGCCGGGGATCGCCGGGCTTGGGCATCTCCAGGGCGCCGGACTGCAGCAGGGCGGCCACTTCCGGCGGTACCTCGATGCCGTGGCGGGCCAGCACCGCCAGGGCGTCGGCGCAGGTAGTGGGATCGGCCACGGTGGGGCCGGAGGCGATGACCGAGGGATCGTCCCCGGCCACGTCGGAAATGGCCAGGGTCAGCACCGGGGCCGGCCAGGCCGCGGCGGCCAGGCGCCCGCCCTTGACCGCCGAGAGGTGCTTGCGCACGCAGTTGATCTCGCCGATGTCGGCACCGCTGAGCAGCAGGGCCCGGGTCAGGGCCCGCTTCTGGGCCAGGCTGACGCCGGGGGCCGGGGCCGCCATGAGGGCGGAACCGCCGCCGGAAATGAGGGCCAGCACCCGGTCCTTTTCCGTCAGGCCCCGCACCTGTTCCAGGATGCGGGCGGCAGCGGCCTCGCCGGCGACGTCCGGCACCGGATGGGCCGCCTCCACCACTTCGATGCGGCGGCAGGGCAGGCCGTGGCCGTAGCGGGTCACCACCAGGCCGGAGAGGGGGCCGGGCCAGTGTTCCTCCACCGCCCGGGCCATGGCCCCTGCCGCCTTGCCGGCGCCCACCACCACCAGGCGCCCGCCCTCGGGCAGGCTGGCCGGGTCCGGCAGATGGGGCGGCACCAGCCGGGCCGGATCGGCGGCGGCGAGGGCGGCCTGCAGCAGGTTGTGGAGCAGGGCGTCGGGGGCTAGTTGCTTGTGGGAGGCAGCGGACATGGGGACTCCGGGAAAAGTCGGGACTGGCCGGACGGCACTCGCCGCCAGCGTCGGCGGCTGGCGGCGGCTGGCGGCAGAAGCGGGGCCGATGGCCCGCGCCGGTGCTGCCCGGGCCGGCCGTGCGCTGGGCAGGTCGCCCGGCAGCGCGCTATTACCTCGCTATTACCTAATGCATACTTTCTTGACCTGGATCAACGGCCGCCGGCGTCCAGGGGTTAGGCTGACCGCCCAGCCTCCGGGCTCCCTGCGGCCAAGGGCCCGGTCTGCGCCGGCCTCGGGCCGGCCGGGGCGGACATGGGGCCGTTGCCCCGTTGCCGCCTATTTACCGCCTTCTGCCTTTCTGACCATAGCGCCCGTCCATGAGCACCGAACTTTTCACCTGGAGCGACGATTTTTCCGTCGGCATCCAGGAAATCGACGAACAGCACAAGGTCCTGGTGGGCCTGCTCAACCAGCTCCACGAGGCCATCCGCGACCACCAGGGCAGCGCCACCTCCCGGGAGATCCTGGACCGGCTGGCCGACTATACCCGCACCCATTTCACCGTGGAAGAGAGCCTCATGCGGGTCACCAACTACCCGGATTTCCCCGGCCACAAGGCCCAGCACGAGGAGCTGATCCGCCAGATCCGGGAACTGCAGGAGAAGCTGGACACGGGTAAGGCCGCCATCAGTTTCGAGCTGCTGCACTTCCTCAAGGTGTGGCTGACCAAGCACATCAGCGAAACCGACAAGCGCTTCGGCAGCCACTTCCTCGGCGTGCCCCTGGCCGCCGACTGGTCGCCGGAGGTGGAGGCGGCCATGAACTCGAAGAAGGCCTGGTGGCGCTTCTGGTAAGCCGGGCCGCTTGAGGCCGGCAGTGCAGGACAACGGCAGCGCGGCTGCCGTTTCTTTTTTGCCGCGGTCGTGGCGCCCCGGGCGATGCTGCCGCCCCCGCGGCTTGCCGCTTACAGGCGACTGCCGCCGGGAAAATCGGCCCGCCTGCCCCGCAAGCGACAAGGCCCGCCGAGGGGAGCCCGGCGCGACCGCCGTACAGCACCTGTCCGCTGAAGCAGCAACGACGCCACTCTCCGATGACCCATGACTGAGATGGCCGTCCCGCCTGGGCCCCAGGCCACTCCCCTTTCAGATGCCCCGCGCCGCCGCCAGCCAGCCCAGGCCGGCCTCGGTGCCGGCGGCGGGCTTGTATTCGCAGCCGATCCAGCCGTCGTAGCCCAGTTCCGCCAGACGGCGGAAGAGATAGGGGTAATGGATTTCACCGCTGCCCGGCTCGTGGCGCCCCGGGTTGTCGGCGATCTGCAGGTGGCCGATGGCGGCCAGATGGCGCTCCAGGAATCGGGCCAGGTCGCCCTCCATGATCTGGGCGTGGTAGAGGTCGTACTGCAGCCGCCCCACGCCCGCCTCCGCCAGCACCTCCAGGCCCTTGGCCGGGCGGTCGAGCCAGAAGCCGGGCATGTCCACCCGGCTGTTGATGGGCTCGGCCAGCAGCTCGATGCCGTGGGGCGCCAGCTTGGCGTGGGCCCAGCGCAGGTTGGCGATGAAGGTGGCGCGCAATTCGGCTTCCACGTCCGCCGCCTCCACCGCCCCGGCCGGGGCCAGACCGGCCAGGCAGTTCAGCCGGCGGCAGCCCAGGGTGAGCGCATACTCCAGCGCCAGCTCAACGCCCTGGCGGAATTCCGCCTCCCGCCCGGGCAGGCAGCCGAGGCCCCGCTCGCCCCCCTCCCAGTCCCCCGCCGGCAGGTTGAACAGCACCTGCTCCAGGCCGTGGGCCTGCAGGCGCTCGGCGATTTCCTCCTTGGCGTGGGCGTAGGGGAACATGTATTCGACGCCCCGGAAGCCGGCGGCGGCGGCCCGGGCGAAGCGGTCGAGGAAGGGGTGCTCGGCAAAGAGAAAGCTCAGATTGGCGGCAAATTTCAACATAAGGGCGGGAAACGCAAGGGCGGCGAAGGGGAAAGCCTCAGTATAATCGGCCCACCAAGTTATCTATAAGACAGAGGAGACTGCCATGGGCAACCGCCTTTCCAAGATCGTCACCCGCACCGGCGACCAGGGTGAAACCGGCCTCGGCGACGGTTCCCGCACCGGCAAGGACAGCCTGCGCATCGACGCCATCGGCGAGGTGGACGAGCTCAACTCCTCCCTCGGCCTGCTGCTGGCCGAAAGCTTCCCCGAGGCCATCGACGCCGCGGCGCGGGAAGCCCTGATCCAGGTCCAGCACGACCTCTTCGACCTGGGGGGCGAGCTGTGCATCCCCGGCATGGAAATGGTCAAGGAAGAACAGGTGCTGCGCCTGGAGCAATGGGTGGCCGACTTCAACGAGCCCCTGGCGCCCCTCAAGGAATTCATCCTCCCCGGCGGCACCCGGGCCGCCGCCCACGCCCATCTGGCCCGCACCATCTGCCGCCGCGCCGAGCGCGCCGTGGTGCGCCTGGCCCACGCCGAGAGCGTGGCCGACGGCCCGCGCCAGTACCTCAACCGGCTCTCCGACCTGCTCTTCGTCCTCGGCCGTGGGCTCAATCACGCCGCCGGCTGCGGCGACGTGCTGTGGAAGCACGAGCGCAAGGCCAAGCCGAAACAGGCGTGAAGGTCTGAAGCTGGAAAGAAAAAGGCACCGCTCGGTGCCTTTTTTCTTGGCCGGTGGCCGCCAGCCAGTCCTGGCCGCAAGCCCTGGCGCCATCAAGGGGGCAGCGACCGGCTGGGCAGAGTTACCGGGCGGCCCCAGTCTGCCGGGCGTATCGGGCTCAGGCCCCGGGCAGGCGGGCGATGACCTTGATCTCGAACTGGAAACCATAGAGCCAGGTCACCCCCACACCGGTCAGGGCGGGATAGGGAGCCTCGCCCCAGTAGTCCGGCAACACCCGCCAGAAGGTCTCCAGCACGGCCTCGGGATCGACCAGGAACACGGTCACCTCCACCACGTCGGCAAAGGTGCAGCCGGCGGCCTCCAGCACCCCGTTCAGGTTGTCGAAGGCGCGGCGGATCTGGGCCTCCAGCTGCGGTTCCGGCGAACCGTCGTCACGGCTGCCGACCTGGCCGGAGACGAAGAGGAAGCCGTTCGAGCGCACGGCGGGGGAATAGCGGTTGCGTTCATACAGGGCTTGGCGCCCCGGCGGAAATACCGCATCGCGGGGTGATGTCATGGCAAGGGCTCTCTTTCTTGGCCGGCGGCGATGGCCGGACATGGCGGTAAGGGGAGCGCCCCCCCGGAGGCAGGGAACGCTGCAGCGGAGCACCCACTGTAGCGCCGGGGCCGGGGCCGATAAATGGCGGCGGCTGGGCAACAGTGTTTGTAAAATGCAAACAATCATCACCGGAAAATCAAAACAAACATGGACCGCTTCGATGCCATGCGCACCTTTACCTGCGTCGTCGACACCGGCAGCTTCACCAAGGCGGCGGAGACCCTGCACATCAGCCGGGCCACGGCGACCCAGCTGGTGCAGCAGCTGGAGAAGCGGCTGCAGGTCCGGCTGCTGGACAGGACCACGCGCAAGGTGGGAGTGACCGGCGCCGGCAGCGCCTTTTACGAGCGGGCGGTGCGCCTGCTGGCCGATCTGGACGATGCGGAAAACAGCGTCACCGCAAGCCAGGAGACCCTGGGCGGCCGCCTGCGCCTCGACGTGCCCAGCCCCCTGGCGCGCCTGGTGCTGCTGCCGGCCCTGTCCGCCTTTTTCGCACGCCATCCCGACATCCAGATCGACATGCGGGTCAGCGACCGTACTTCGGACCTGCTGGACGAAAACATCGACGGCGTCATCCGGGGCGGCCCCATGGCGGACCCGACCCTGATTGCCAGACGCCTGGGCGACCTGCGCCTGCAGACCTACGCGGCGCCCGACTATCTGCAGCGCCTGGGTTCGCCGCAGCACCCCCGGGAACTGGAGGGTCCGGAGCATCGGATCGTCGGCTATCTGTGGGCCCACCGGAACCAGCAGGCGTCCTATCTGATGCGACGGCAGCAGGAGGCCCTCGGCATCCGCGGCCACTACGCCCTGGCCGTGGACGACGGCAACGCCTACCTGGCGGCGGCCCTGGCCGGGCTGGGGATCGTCTGGCTGCCCGACTACATGGCCCGGCCCCACGTGGCCGCGGGCTCCCTGATCCGGTTATTCCCGGACTGGCAACTGGACCCCATGCCCCTGCATGCCGCCTTCCCCCCCAGCCGGCGCAACAATGCCCGGCTGCGGGCCTTCATCGACTGGGCGTCCGAACTGATCGCCGGCATTTCCTGACGCCGGGCCGGGAGCCGACCCGCGCCACGGCCTGCCGGCGCCCTCGCCGCGATTGGCGGCCCGCCGGACGGCACTTTCCACAGCAGCAGCCGCAGCGCCGGCAAACCGCCGGTGCCGACCGCCCCGGGCGGGCCGGCCTACAGCAGCGCCGCCGTGTCCACCACCGCCACCCGGGTGGTCAGGGCGCTGAGGGCGATGCGGTGGATCATCTCGCTGACCGTGGTGCAGCAGTCCTTCAGCACCGAGACCGGGTACTTCTCCGCCGCCCTGGAGAGGGCGGTATGGGTGACGCAGTTGTGGGTCATCATGCCGCACAGCCACAGCTCGGTGATGCCCCGCTGTGCCAGCACGGCTTCCAGATCGGTCTGGTGGAAGCTGTCGGCAAAACGCTTCAGCACCACCGGCGCCTCCGGCGCAGCGGCCAGGAGACGGGGGTGGAGGTCCACGCCCGACGTTCCCTGGTTGAAGAAAGGCGCCGGTCCCTTGGCCGGATCGGCCACGTGCTGCACCAGGATCACCGGCAAGCCCCGGGCCCGGGCCGCGGCCACCGCCGCCAGGGTGCGCTCCAGCAACGCCTCCGGCTGCCACAGGGGAAAGGCGCCGCCGGGGAAATAGTCGTTCTGCAGGTCGATGACGACCAGGGCGGGTTTGCTGTTGCTCATGGGAATCTCCTTGAGTGGGGTGCGATGGGCCGATTATTGGCCAGCCCCGGCACCACCGGCAGTGGCCCGAATGACAATTTCCGTTAATATCGGGCCACACCATTTCCCGGGAACTGCCATGAACCGGCTCCCCGTCGCCGTGCTGGCCTACCAGCGCATCAGCCCCTTCCACCTCTCCGTGCCCTGCGTCGTCTTCGGCGAGCGCCACCTGGGCGCCCCGGCCTTCGAACTGCGGGTGTGCGCCTGGGAGGACGGCCCCCTCGCCACCACCGCCGGCTTCAGCCTCAATGTGGAACAGGGCCTGGAGGCCCTGGCCACGGCCCGGGTGGTGATCGTGCCGAGCTGGCGCGACCCGGCGGAACGGCCGCCCCAGGCCGTGCTCGACGCCCTGGTGGCCGCCCACCGGCGCGGCGCCCAGGTGGTGGGCCTGTGCCTGGGGGCCTACGTGCTGGCCGAGGCGGGCCTGCTGGACGGCCGCCGCGCCACCACCCACTGGGAGTTCGCCGCGGACTTCGCCCGCCGCTACCCGGCCGTGACCCTGGACCCGGGGGTGCTCTACGTGGACGAAGGCAACCTCCTCACCTCCGCCGGCACGGCGGCGGGCATCGACGCCTGCCTGCACCTGCTGCGCCAGCGCTGCGGCGCCACTGCCGCCAACCGGGTGGCCCGCCGCCTGGTGACGCCGCCCCACCGCCAGGGCGGCCAGGCCCAGTACATCCCCCAGCCCCTGCCCGCCAGCGCCGGCGATTCCCGCCTGGCGGCGCTGCTGGACCGGGTGCGGGCCAGCCTGGAACAGCCCCACGACCTCAACAGCCTGGCGGCCCAGGCCCTGATGAGCCGGCGCACCTTCACCCGCCACTTCCGCCAGCTCACCGGCGCCACCGTCGGCCAGTGGCTGCTGGGGGAACGGCTGGGCCTGGCCCAGCGCCTGCTGGAGAGCACGGACCACGGCATCGAACGCATCGCCCAGCTGGCCGGCTTCGGCTCCCCGGAAGCCCTGCGTCTGCACTTCCGCCGCAGCCTGGGGGTTTCCCCCAGCCAGTGGCGGCAATCCTTCGGCGCCCGGGACGGGGCCTGAGGGCGCCGCCATGCCCGCAACACCGCCCGGCGGTCACCCCGCCAGCGCCCCCATGCCCGGAACGCCTTGCCCCGCCTAACTCTCCGGCATGGCATGGCGGAAATCCGCGTCTTTCCTGCCCCTCCGAACAGGCAGGGCGGCAAGCCCCATCCCTGCGCCTTAAGACCGCCTTAAGATTCGCCGGTTAAGGTGGCGCACAAACTGACTCAGAGTGCCGCCATGAACCGTCGCCATCCTTCCCCCAGCTTCAGCCTCGCCGCCGTCGCCCTGCTCTGCGCCCTGGCCTTCCCGGCCCGGGCCGCCAACCCGGCCGACTTCATTGCCCTGGCCCCCGCCCAGGCCAAGGCCCTGGGGGTGGAAACCCGGCTCCTGGCCGCCGCCGATACGGGCAGCGCCGCCGGCCTGCCGGCCAAGGTGGTGGTGCCGGTGGAGCAGATGCGGGTGGTGGCGGCGCCCCTGGCCGGCCTGCTGACCCAGGTGGGCGCCGTGGCCGGGCAGACGGTGAAGAAGGGCCAGATGCTGGCCCGCCTGGCCAGCCCGGGCCTCTTGCAGGTGCAGCGGGACTACCTGCAGGCCAGGCAGCAGGCCGACCTGGCCCAGCGCAGCCTGGCCCGGGACGAACAGCTGTTCAAGGAAGGCATCATCGCCGAAGCCCGGCTCCAGGCCAGCCGCGCCAGCCAGGCCCAGGCGGCGGTGGCGGCGCGGGAACTGCAGGCCGAACTGCGCATTGCCGGCGCCACCGCCGGCGGCGGCAGCCTGACCCCGGAAGTGGCGGTCAGCGCGCCCCTGGACGGCGTGGTGCTGGAAGCCAGCGCCGCCGTGGGCAGCCGGGTGGAGGCGGCCACCGCCCTGTTCACCGTGGCCCAACTCAATCCCCTGTGGCTGGAAATCCAGGCCCCCGCCGCCCTGGCCGGCAACCTGAAGGAAGGGGCGGCGGTGCGCATCGCCGGCAGCGAGGCCAGCGGCAAGCTCATCAACGTGGGCCGCCAGATCAGCCCCGGCAGCCAGACCGTGACCCTGCGGGCGAGGATGGACGCGGGTCTCGACTCCCTGCACCCGGGCCAGATGGTGGAAGCCACGGTGGCCGCGGCGCCCCAGGCCGGCGCCACTGCCGGCAAGGGCGCCACCTACCGCATCCCCCAGGCCGCCGTGGTGCGCCAGGCCGGCCAGGCCTGGGTCTTCGTGCAGACGGCCGGCGCCAGGCCCGGCTTCCAGGCCACCCCGGTGAGCGTGGCCGGTAACGCCGGCGCCGACGTGCTGGTCAGCGGCAGCGCCCTGGCGGCCAACGCGGCGGTGGCGGTGAAGGGCGTCAGCGCCCTCAAGTCCGCCTGGAGCACTGCCGCGGGCGATGCCGGGAGCGCCCAGTAATGCTCTCCCGCCTGGTCGAATTCTCCCTGGCCCAGCGCCTCCTGATGCTGGTGCTGACGGCCCTGCTGGTGGGCGCCGGCATCATGGCCTTCCACAACCTGCCCATCGACGCCTTCCCCGACGTTTCCACCACCCAGGTGAAAATCATCATGAAGGCCCCGGGCATGACCCCGGAAGAGGTGGAGGCCCGCATCGTGGTGCCCATCGAGCAGGAAATGCTGGGCATCCCCAAGCAGCGCATCCTGCGCACCACCTCCAAATACGCCATCGCCGACGTCACCATCGACTTCGAGGATGGCACCGACATCTACTGGGCCCGCCAGCAGGTGGCCGAGCGCCTCGGCGGCGTCGAGCTGCCCCCCGGCGCCAGCGGCGGCCTGGCCCCCATCACCACGCCCCTCTCGGAAATGTTCATGTTCACCGTGGAAGGCCCCCTCTCCCTGGAGGAGAAGCGGACCATCCTGGACTGGACCATCCGCCCCCAGCTGCGCACCCTGCGCGGCGTCGCCGACGTGAACAGCCTGGGCGGCCACGCCAAGGCCTTCGAGGTGGTGCCCGACGCGGCGGCCCTCAACGCCCGCGGCGTCAGCCTCAACGAACTGCGCCAGGCGGTGGAAGGCAACAACCGCAACGACGGCGCCGGCCGCCTCACCGAAGGCGAGGAAACCCTGCTGGTGCGGGTCGAAGGGGCCGTGCACAGCCTGGACGACCTGCGCGCCATCGTCATCGCCCAGCGCGGCGGCAACCCGGTGCGGGTGGGCGACGTGGCCGAGGTGCGCTTCGGCGCCCTCACCCGCTACGGCGCGGTGACCAAGGACGGCCAGGGCGAGGCGGTGGAAGGCCTGGTGCTGGGCCTGCGCGGCGCCAACGCCCAGCAGGTGGTGGACCAGGTGAAGGCCAAGCTGGCCGAGATCCAGGCCACCCTGCCCGAAGGCGTCAGCATCGTGCCCTTCTACGACCGGGGCCATCTGGTGGAGCGGGCCGTGGGCACCGTCTCCAAGGCCCTGGGCGAGGCCATCGTGCTGGTGGTGATCCTGCTCCTGGCCTTCCTCGGCAACCTGCGGGCGGCCCTGGTGGTGTCGGTGATCCTGCCCCTCTCGGCCCTGCTCACCTTCATCCTCATGCAGTACTTCGGCCTCTCCGCCAACCTCATGAGCCTGGGCGGCCTGGCCATCGCCATCGGCATGCTGGTGGATGCGGCGGTGGTGATCGTGGAAAACGTGGAGAGCCACCTCTCCAGCCCCCATACCTCCGCCCGCCTGCCCCTGCTGCACGTCATCTACCGCTCGGTGCGGGAGGTGACGGTGCCGGTGTCCTCCGGCATCGCCATCATTGTCATCGTCTTCGTGCCCCTGCTGACCCTGGAAGGGCTGGAAGGCAAGCTTTTCATCCCGGTGGCCCTGACCATCGTCTTCGCCCTGGTCTCATCCCTGCTGCTGGCCCTCACCGTCATCCCGGCCCTGGCCTCCATGCTCATGCAGCGGGGCGGCCACCACGAGGCCTGGCTGGTGAAGAAACTCAACGCCGCCTACGCCCCGGCCCTGGACTGGGCCCTGGCCCACACCCGGCAGGTGGTGGTCACCGCCCTGGCCCTGCTGGTGCTGGCCATCGGCGCCTACACCCTGCTGGGCAAGACCTTCCTGCCCACCATGGACGAGGGCGACCTCATCATCCAGCTGGAAAAGCTGCCCTCCATCAGTCTGGAGGAGACGGTGGAGACGGACCAGCGGGTGCAGCGGGCCATCCTGGAACGGGTGCCGGAGGTGAAGAACATCATCGCCCGGGTCGGCTCCGACGAACTGGGCCTGGACCCCATGGGCCTCAACCAGACCGACACCTTCCTCGTGCTCAAGCCCATCGACGAATGGCGCCAGCCGGACAAGGACTGGCTCACCGACCAGCTGCGCCAGGTGATGGAAGACTTCCCCGGCATCGCCTACACCTTCACCCAGCCCATCGACATGCGCATCTCGGAAATGCTCACCGGCGTGCGCGGCGACATCGCGGTGAAGGTCTTCGGCACCGACCTGGACCAGCTCAATCACGCCGCCGACGGCATCGTCGCCCTGCTCAAGGGCATCAAGGGCGCGGAGGACGTGTTCACCCTGAAGAACGAAGGGGTGCAGTACCTCAAGGTGGAGATCGACCGCCTCGCCGCCGGCCGCCTGGGCCTGCCCATTGAAGACGTGCAGAACGCCCTCAAGACCCTGGTGGAAGGCCTGCCCGCCGGCCTGGTGGTGGAGCCGGGGCGGCGCACCCCGGTGCTGCTGCGGGGCGGCCCGGACTACAAGACCAGCGTCGAGCGCTTCGCCGACCTGCGCCTGTCCCTGCCCGGCGAAGGCGCCAATGTCCGCACCGTGCCCCTCTCCCAGGTGGCCAAGATCGAGCGGGTGGAAGGCCCGGTCAAGGTGGACCGGGAAAACGCCCAGCGCTACGTGGTGATCCAGTCCAACGTGCGGGACCGGGACCTGGTGGGCTTCGTCGAGGAAGCCCAGGCCAAGGTGGCCCAGCAGCTGAAGCTGCCCCAGGGCTACCGCATCGTCTGGGGCGGCCAGTTCGAGAACCAGCAGCGGGCCGCCCAGCGCCTGATGCTGGTGGTGCCGGTGGCTTTGGGCCTGATTTTCATGCTGCTCTTTTCCACCTTCGGTTCCCTGCGCCAGGCCGGCCTGGTCCTGGCCATGATCCCCTTCGCCCTGGTGGGCGGCGTCTTCGCCTTGCTGCTTTCCGGCCAGTACCTGTCGGTGCCCGCCTCGGTCGGCTTCATCGCCCTGCTCGGCATCGCCGTGCTCAACGGCGTGGTGATGCTCACCTACTTCAACCAGCTGCGCACCCAGGGCCTGCCCCTGGAGCAGGTGGTGCGGGAAGGGGCCGGGCGGCGCCTGCGCCCGGTGCTGATGACGGCCTCCATCGCCGCCTTCGGCCTGGTGCCCCTGCTCTTCGCCAGCGGCCCCGGTTCCGAGATCCAGAAGCCCCTGGCCATCGTGGTCATCGGCGGCCTGCTCAGCTCCACCCTGCTGACCCTGCTGCTGCTGCCCATCCTCTACCGCCGCTTCGGCTTCGACAACACTCCGGGAGAACGGCCATGAGCGCAAACAATCGCCCCGTGGATACCTGCCTGACCCTGGTGATCCACCCCAATCTGGAAGATGCGGTAGTGGACTTCCTCCTCGACCGTGCCGAGACCGTGGGCCATTTCACCTCCCGCCCGGTGGATGCCCACGGCGGCGACATCGCCTACGAAACCGCCGCCGAACGGGTGCGCGGCCGGGCCCGCCGCTTCCGCATCCAGGCCCTCATGGCCGGGACCCATGTGCACGACCTGCTGCGGGACCTGCGCCAGCAATTCACCGGCGCCGACATCTACTACTGGACCGCCCCGGTCCAGCAATCCGGGAGGCTGTAATGGGCCCCATGCTGAAACTGATGCCCCTGGCCGCCCTGCTCTGCAGCGCCGCCCTCCAGGCCGCCGAACCGCCGCCCCTGGCCTACCCCACCGACCTGCCGCCGCGGGAAGCGGCGGTCAACGCCATCCGCCTGGCGCCCCAGGCCAAGGCCGCCGAAGCCATGCTGGAAGCCGAGGGCGAAAACCGCAAGCGCCTGGAAGCCGGCCCCTATGAATGGACCGCCCGGGTCGGCAGCCAGCGGCGCAACGTCAACGGCGTCAATGGTGCCGCCAACGAACGCTACCGGGAATGGAGCGGCGGCATCGAGCGGGGCATCCGCCTGCCCGGCAAGGCCGCCCTCGACGAGCAGCTCGGCGCCAACGGCGAAGCCATGGCCAAGGTGGCCCTGGGCGACACCCTGCACGAAACCTCCCGCAGCCTGCTGCGCTACTGGTTCATCTGGCTGCGGGAAAACGAAGGCGCCGCCCAGTGGCAGCGCCAGAGCGAATCCCTGGCCCGCCAGCGCCAGGTCACCGCCCGCCGCGTGCAGCTGGGGGACGCGCCGCGCCTGGAACTGATGCAGGCCGAAGCCGCCGCTGCCCAGGCCCAGGCCGCCCTGGAACAGGCCCGCCTGCGCCGCCAGGTGGCCGAGGCCGACCTGGCGGCCCGCTTCCCCGGCCTGCCCCAGCCCAGGCAGGTGGCCCCCAGCGAGCCCCAGCCCCTGGAAGAGGCGGAGTGGCGCGAGCACCTGCTGGAACACAACCACGAGTTGATGTTGGCCCGGGCCGAAAGCGAACAGGCCCGGCTGGTGGCCAACCGGGCCGACGCCGAGCGGATGCCCGACCCCACCCTGGGAGTGCACGTGGGCTCCGACAAGGGCGGCGAGGAACGCATCGCCGGGGTCAGCATCTCCATCCCCTTCTCCGGCAGCCTGCGCAGCGCCACCGCCCGCCGCGACGCCGCCTACGCCAGCGCCGCCGCCAGCCGGGAAGCCGCCACCCTGGCCCGCATCAACGCCGAAGTGGCCGCCCTCCTGGCCAACGCCCGGGCTGCCTACGAATCCTGGCGCCGGGCCGAGGATGCCGCCCAGCGCATCGAACAGGCCGCCGCCCTCATGGCCCGGGCCTACCAGCTGGGCGAAGCCGGCATCACCGAACTGCTCACCGCCCAGCGCCAGGCCAACGAAGCCCGCCTCGCCGCCAACCAGAGCCGCCTCGACGCCCTGGAAAGCCGCTACCGGGTGTACCTGGACGGCCACGGCCTGTGGCCGGTGGACGGGGAGCACACGGAGAAATAAGGCCGTCACGAAGCACCGCCCTGGAAGGCAGAAGGGACGGGCCTCCCCACCGTGCAACGGTGGGAAAGCCCGTCCCTTCTTGTTGGTGGCGATGGTGCCGCTGCCAGGCAGCGGACCGCTACGGCTAGGCGGTGGCGAAGAAGGCCGGATCGAAGGCGACGCTGGCAGCCGGCAGCGGGCCCTGGAAGGCCAGGGCCTGGAAGTACTGGGGCGGCACCTCCGGCAGCAGCAGCGGCGCCGCCTGGACGAAGCCGAAGCGGGCGTAGAAGGCCGGCTCCCCCACCAGCACGCAGCCGGCGGCGCCGCGCCGGCGCAGTTCCTCCAGGCCGTGCCGCATCAGCCGGCTGCCGATGCCGCAGCCCTGATGCTCTGGCAGCACCGAAACCGGGCCGACCCCAAACCAGCCGGGAGCGGCCGGACTCAGGGTCACCGGCGAAAAGGCCACGTGGCCGAGAAGGCGCCCGCCCTCCTCCGCCACCAGGGAAAGGCTGAGCCTGCCGCTATCTCGCAGGGCGCCGACGATGAACTGCTCGGTGCCCGCACTGTGGGCCGCCGTGGCAAAGGCCAGGCGGGTCAGGTCGAAAATGGCGGCGCTGTCGGCCGGCTGTTCGGGACGAATGGTGATGGTCATGTGATGAATTCCTTTTTGCAATGCAGGCGCCGAGCCGCCCGGCCGCCAGTAGGGACCCGGGCCGGGCGGGCGCGCGGGAGGATTACTGGTTGTCGAGCTGGCCGCGCACGGCCCCCAGGCCGGCCCGGTTGATCCGGTAAGGCCGGCCGTCCAGGGAGGCGATGAGGCGCTTGGCCTTCAGCTTCTTGAACACCGGCAAGGTGCAGTCGCTGAGGACGAAACCTTCGCGGGTATAGCAATCGACGTGGGTAATGCGGCCGGAAGCATCGCGGTGATGTTCGATATGGCCGCCTTTGGCGAGGACGTGCAACGTCCGCTGCTCGGGCTTGGAAAGATTCATGTTGGATTGTTCCGCAATCAAATGCACACACGACGGCAGCCTCCGAGAGGCGCCATCGACGCTATGGGCATATCGATAACTCGCGGCCGGCGGGGCCAGACGGAGTTATCGGATTGCGGCAATCTCCAACATACAGACCTAACTCAAATGGAATGGGCTTGCCCGTTTGCCGGGCAGGCGCGAATGATAGCGCTCCCCTCGGGGCGGGGCAATCGGGGCGGTGTCGGGCAGGGCGCCGCCGGACGCCTGGCACCCGGCCTGCAAGGCAGGAAGGACGGGCCTTCCAGCCATGGCATGGCGGAGAGTGGCGTCGTTATTGGGTGGTGGCGCTGTTGTTTCCGGGACTGCGGGCACCTGGTTGCCGGTTTGAGTCTTCGGACGTGGAGGGGGGTTTTACGGCTGTGTTCCGCGCCTGACGCGCGGGTTACTTTCTTTTGCTTCGCCAAAAGAAGAGTAACCAAAGAAAAGGCGAGCCCGGTTTGGCGCCCCTGCGGGGTCCCCTGCGCTACTCGCTTCCGGCGGGGGCTGCGCAACTCGGCCTACGGCCTCAGACAGTGCTCGCCCTTTTCCCGCCAAAAGCTCCGTTGCTCGGCGCCGCACAGGGCGGGATTGGCGCTCTCTGATTTTTGCTATCGACACCAGGCAGGAGTTGCCAACTCGGGAAGGCGGACGTTCAACGTGGAGTTGAATGGCCTGCGCAGCCTTTCCCGCAGGTCCGGTTGAGCCCGGGTTAGCAGCATGGAGCATTCAACTGAAGTCAGTGATTTTGAAGATTGCGCCGTCCCGGAACTCAAACTCCGAGCGGCCAGAAAGGTTCAGAACCTGCTCCTTCTTTAGACCATTCGGTAGATCGGCGGCAACGACGGCGCGAAAAGCGATGGTAGCAACCGCGACACCGCCTTCAATCTCGAAGGACTCGATTCTCTGATGCCTTTCCGAGAACAGCGATAGCGATTGCAGCGCAAGGGCCTTAAGTTCTGCGATTCCATTTGTACTGGCGTTCACTACACCAGCAGAAATGTTCTTGAATTCCACCCGCGGGTGAAGGCCATTGAGCATGTCGTCCACATCCTGGCGGTTGTAGGCGTCGATGTAGTGGTCGACGAGGGCGCGAATCTCAGTGGGACTCAATTGGCGATCTCCGTGAAAGGCTGCACAACGGGGAAGTGATGGGGGGGGCGCTGCTTCATCGGGCAGCGTCCCCTCGACTGAAAGACTATGTATTGCGGAAGACACGATATCGGCTCTGCACAAAGCCAAACTCGAAAGCTGTGGTGCCTTCGTGCACAAGGTGTAAATCAGTTTGAAGTGGCCCAAATAGCGGCTTCCCCGTGCCAAGCAGGACAGGGATGACAGTAATGGTGATGTCGTCGATCAGACCAGCTGCAAAGAAGCTCTGGATCGTGAGACCACCATCAACATAAATCTTCCTAGCCCCCCGTTCAGTCAGCGACGCCACCAATTCAGTCGGCGTTTTATTTGATACGGAGACACTTTTCGGAAGATTGGGCGACAAAGAAATTTCTCGGTGGCTCAAGACGACTACGGGAGTCGAACCATACGGCCAGGACTCAAAGGTGAGCACCTGTTCGAAGGTGTTTCGCCCCATAACCAAAGCATCGACATCGGCCATGAACTTACCGTAGCCGCAATCTTCTCCGGGTGTTATGGACTTGTTTGCCTCGTTCAGCCAATCAATGCTCCCATCGCTACGGGCGATAAAACCGTCAAGACTTGTGGCGATAAACACTGAACACTTGGCTACCATTGCAAGTTTCTCAGGGACACATAACGTGCTAGCTCACGGGCGCGAGCCGCTTTGCGGCGAAGCGTCCCTCTGAAGCGGAGGGTTAGGCAAAGACTGATGCAATAGCAAGTGCGAACAGAAATACCAAAAAGTCGGCGCTGGTGAGACGGCGCACGCTTGAATGATAGAGCACGCTACAGCCACTCACCGCGCTTATTGATGAAGCCCCATTTGCCGTTCAGCTTGGCAGCGGCTTTCCCGTTTTGAAATTCTTTTGCATCTTCAAATTTCGGCTGGATGACCCATTGCTGTTTCTCATTGATGAAGCCCCACTTCCCATTGCTTACCTGCACCGGAGCTAAACCTTCGCTATAGGAACGAACGTTCTGGTATTTCGGGCCGGTTGATTTGCACCCGCCGAGCGTGAGGAGTGAAATGGAAAGTGCAGCAACTGCAAACTTCTTAAGCATGTGATCTCCTTGATTGAAGTAAGGCCCAACGTAGAGCTAACCGACGCTGCGCGGCTTTATCGCGCAGCGTCCAGCAACTGAAAGGAGCGGGGTTGAGCGCCATGTTAGAGCTAGACGGTAACATTCTGTGACTCTTCAAGTACCGACTTGCCCAATATTCCAGGAACCCAGCTACGGAATGATTCTTCGCGGACAGCGTAGGAAACAGAAGTTGCCCTGTCGTTAATTTTTTCACCAACATAGATTCCGATTACGTCCCAAGTAGGCGCAGTAATTTTGCATACCGGAGCACCAGAAGCGCCGGTGCCTGCAATCTCGCTAAGCTCAAAAAATGAAGTTCCTTGTATTGCAGGCAATTCGCCGGTATAGCGCCTGCGAACGTAGCCTTCGTTATACACAAGATCGGGACGCACTACAGCTTGATTGCCTGCTACCAACTCGAAAGTGGCGTCATCGGGGTAACCAAAAAGCCGATACTTGCAAGAGGCATGCTCCACCGAGTTGCTTAGGCGAAAGAACGATTTCCATGGAGAGCCATCAAGCTTAACTAGCGCAACATCTTCAGTGGAATGTACTTCTCGGGCGGTTATTTCATATCCGAACCAGCCACCAGACTGAAGCGCAAATATTGCAACCAGTCTTTCAGCTTCGGAACCGGCGATTACATGTTTTGCCGTCAGTGCAAAGCCTTGGCTTCCAATAAGGAACGCGGTTCCAAGAACGCGCTTTACAGCTACGCTATCACCCTGCATCTCGGCAGACGCGATTGGAAATACGTAGTCTCGAATGGCATCCGATTGCTTAAACATAGGTGGCTCTAACTAGTAGTAGACGACAAAAACGTCCAATAAAAATGGGACTGTCCAATATCCTGGAACACCGGACAGCCAAATCGATTGTCCCGCAACGGATTCAGCAAACCTTCCGTTTACTGGCCCCACTAAAAATCCGTGAAACCGGACAGCCTCAAAGTTACCGTCGGCACACCCACACCGCAACCAAAAGTTGCAAATCGCATATCCCAATAACCTAAATCACCCACCCCAAACCGGTGAGAACACCTTCGCTACGCCACCGGCTTTCCATCCCCTTCCACCCCCGCCGAGCAGCGCAAGGCGGGCGGGGGGCTTTCGGCGAGGACTGTTTGAGGTCCCGCAGGGACCGAGTTCCGCAGCCGCCCCGACCGACTGAGCAGCGCAGGGAAGCCCGCAGGGCCGGGGGTGAGGGTTCCCCTTCTTTTGGTTCCTTTTCTTGGGGAAGCAAGAAAAGGAACACGCGCGGCGGAGCGGAACCCAGCCGCAAAATCAACAACCCACGCCCAACCAATCCCCCAGTAACAAAGCCCCCCCCCACCCCGCCACCAAACAAAAAAGACGGCCATCCCCACCATACCCCGGTGGAAACGCCCGTCCTCATTGCCTCCCGGGCCAATGCCCGGATCAGATCAACACCGTCGAAACTACCCCTTCCCCTCCAGCACCCGCAGCAGGGAGGAGGTGTCGTCCTTGCCCATGCCCTGCCCCATCAGGGCGTTGAGTTGCTGGCCCACCTGGGCCGCCACCGGCAGGGGCGCACCCAGGGCGTGGGCCTCGGCCAGGAGGATGCCGAAATCCTTGTGGTGCAGCCGGGCCTCGATGCCGGCGGCGAAGTCCCGCTCCGCCATGCGCTCGCCCATCACCTCCAGCACCCGGCTGCCAGCGGAGCCGCCGAGCAGGGCTTCGCGCAGGCGGGAGGTGTCCACGCCGCTGGCGGCGGCCAGGTGCATGGCTTCGGCGCAGGCCTGGATGGCGGCCACCATGATCATCTGGTTGCAGGCCTTGGCCACCTGGCCGGCGCCGTTGTCGCCGATGTGCACCACGGTTTTGCCCAGGCGCAGCAGCAGGGGCCGCACCCGCTCCAGTACGGCGGCGTCGCCGCCGGCCATGATGGCCAGGGTGGCGTGGATGGCGCCCTGCTCGCCGCCGGAAACGGGGGCGTCGAGGAAGTGGATGCCCCGGGCGGCCAGGGCGGCGGCGATCTCCCGGGCATCGCCGGGGGCGATGGTGCTCATGTCCACCACCACGCTGCCGGGGGCCAGGCCTTCGATGAGGCCGGCTTCGCCGAGGACCACGCTTTTGACGTCGCTGCCGCTGGTGACCACGGTGAACACGATCTCGGCCCGGCGCCCGACCTCGGCCGGGGTGGCGGCGACGGCGGCGCCCATTTCGGCCAGGGGCTCAGTACTGGCGGGACGGCGGCCCCACACGGTGAGGGGATAGCCGGCGTCGAGCAGGTGGCCGGCCATGGGGCGGCCCATGACGCCGAGGCCGATGAAGCCGACGGCGGGTTTGGCGGAGGAGCTGGCGGTCATGTGGAATGCAGTGATTGAGGGGATGAGGATGGGGATGGGGCGCCGCCGGGGCCGGCGGCCTGGCGGTGCTGCTGCTTGGCCAGGTACATGGCCTGGTCGGCGGCGCCGATGAGGGATTCGGCCACGTCGGCCTGGTCGGGGAAGACGGCGCTGCCGATGGAAACGCCGACCCGCAGTTCCTGGCCCTGCCACATCACCGGGCGGGCGACGGCGTTTTCGATCTCGCCCATCACCCGCTCCAGATCGTCCTCGACGGAGAGGTGGGCGAGGAGTACGGCGAATTCGTCGCCGGCCAGGCGGGCCACCGTGTCGCTGGTGCGCACGGCATTCTGCAGGCGGCGCCCCACCTCCTGCAGCACCGTGTCGCCGGCCTGGTGGCCGTAGGTGTCATTGACGCTCTTGAAGCCGTCCAGGTCCATGTAGAGCAGGCCCAGCCGCTCGCCCTGGCGCCGGGCGTGGGCCAGGGCCTGATCCAGGCGCTCGAGGAAGAGGGAGCGGTTGGGCAGGCCGGTGAGGGGGTCATGGTGGGCCAGGCGCCACATTTCCTCCTGGCTGCGGCGCAGTTCGGTGACGTCCTGGTACACGGCGACGAACTGGCGCACCCCGCCCTGGGCGTCGGTGACGGAGCGGATGTCCAGCTCCACCAGGATGGCTTCGCCGGTCTTGCGCCGGTTCCAGATTTCGCCGCGCCACTCGCCCCGGGTTTTCAGGGCCTGCCACATGCGGGAGAAGAATTCCGGGCTGTGGCGGTTGGAGCGGAAGAAGCCGGTGCGCCGGCCCAGGCACTCCTCCCGGCTGTAACCGAGGAGGCTGACGAAGGCGGAGTTCACGTTGTTGATGGTGCCGTCGCCGTCGGTGATGAGAATGGCCCGGCCGGCCCGTTCCAGCACGTCCCGGTAGATGCGGCTGGAGAGTTCCGCCGCCTTGATCTCGGTGATGTCGGCGAAGGAGGTGACGACGGCGAAGGGCTGCCGCTCGTCGGCGAAGTTGAGGGGCCGGCTGTTCACGCTGAGCCAGATGAGGCCGGCGTCGGGCCGGCGCAGGCCCATGATGATGTTGTCGCAGGAGACGCCGGTGCGCAGGGTGACCATGGCCGGATGGTCGCGGCCGGGGAAGGGGCTGCCGTCCTCCCGCACCGCCTGCCATTCCGGGTCGGTGGAATCCAGGCCCACCAGGTTCTCGCCGATGCGCAGAATGCGCCGGGCCGAGGCGTTGGCGGAAACGATCTTGCCCGTCTGGTCCTGCACCACCACCCCCTCGGCCATGGCCGAGACCAGGGAACGCTGCATGGCCTCGCTGCGGGCCAGGTCCAGTTCGGCCTGCTTGCGCGCCGAGATGTCGGAGATGATGCCGAGCATGCGCAGGGGCCGGCCCTCCGGGTCCCGGGCGCAGACCTTGCCCCGGCTCAGCACCCAGCGGTAGTTGCCGTCCTTGTGGCGCAGGCGGAATTCCATCTCGTACACCGGCGTGCGCCCGGCGAAATGGTCGGTGACGGCGGCCATGGCCCGTTCCCGGTCGTCCGGATGCAGGCGCTCCAGCCACTCCTCGTGGCGGCTCGGCAGTTCCTCGTCCCGGTAGCCCAGGATGGCCTTCCAGCGCGGCGAGAAATAGGCCCGGTTGTCCGCCACGAACCAGTCCCAGACCCCGGCGTCGGCCCCGTCCAGGGCGAACTTCCAGCGCTCCTCCGCATCGGCCAGGGCCTGCTGCATGTTCATGTAGTCGGTGACGTCCTGCAAGGTGCCGGTGAGGCGGCTGGGGCGCCCGTTTTCGTCCCGTTCGGCGCGACCACCCAGGTGCACGTAGCGCTCCACATTGCCCGGCAACAGCAGGCGGCAGGCGATGTCGAGGGAACCGCCCTGCTCCCGCACCTGAGCGAAGTTGACCTCGATGCGCTTGCGGTCCCGGGGATTGACCCGGGCCAGGAAGGCCTGCAGGGAGGGATTCTGGCTCTCCGGCAGATAGCCCAGGATGCGGTAGGTCTCGTCGGACCACCACACCTGGTTGCCCGGAATATCCCGCTCCCAACTGCCCAGGTTGGCCACCCGCTGGGCTTCGATGAAATGGCCCCGCTCCCGGGCCAGCATGGTTTCGAGCCGGTCCCGGCGCAGCTGGTAGAAGGCGACGGCGCCGCCGCACAGCAGCACCAGCAGGGACAGCAGCATACCCTTGCGCAGGTTGGCGTTGCGCTGGGCCAGCAGTTCCTCCTCCAGGCCCCGGGGCGACACGGCCACCATCACCAGCATGGGATAGCGGTCCAGCCAGCGGTAGGCGACGGTGCGGGTGATGCCGTCCAGGGCCGAAACCCGGGTGACCAGGCCGTGGGAGCTTTTCTTGAAGGGGCCGAACAACTCGTCGCTGAGCTGCTTGCCCAGGTGCTTTTCCATTTCCCGGGAGCGGCCCAGGACCTTGCCGGCAGCGGAATACAGGGTCAACACCCCGTCCGGCCCCAGGTCCTGGTGCTGGACGAAGGCGGTGAGCTGGCGCGGCTCCATGAAGAAGGCGACGACCCCGGCAAACTGGCCCCGGGCATCGAAGATGGGGCGGGACAGCTGCACCCCCGGCGCCCCGGTCATGCGCCCCTGGACCGGCCCGCTGATGTAGAGGCTGTCGCGGCCGCCGCTGGAGAAATGGATGTAGTTGTCCCGGTCCCCCAGATAGACCCGCTCGCCGGGACGGCGGGGGGCATCGGAGGTGGCGACGTAGCCGTCCCGGTCGATGACGGTGACCCGGGCCCCCAGCTCCTGCAGGGAACCCTGGCGCAGCAGGGCGATGGTGGTGTCGACTGACTTGCGCTCGGCCACATATTCGCTGCGCAGGAGCAGGAGCACGTCGTCCAGGCGCTGCAGCTGGCGCAGCAGGTTTTCCGCCACCAGGTCGGCCACCACCCGGCGCTCCGCCTCGAAGCGCTGCTGCCGCTCCTCGGCGAAGAGGCGGTTTTCCCGCAGCAGGAAGGTCCAGATCAGGGCCAGGGCCGCCGCCACCATGAGCAGCAGCGCGACGGGCCAGCGGCGCCCCGGGAACAAGGGTTTGGGCATGGCCGGCGGGTTCTCAGTCGGCCCCGTCGGTCCGGCCGGAAAGGCGCTCCAGCAGTTTCAGCACCGCCACCGAATCCTCCTCCCCCAGGCCGGAGCCGACCATGGCGTTGAACATCTGGGCCGTGGCGGCGGCACCGGGCAGGCACAGGCCCAGTTCGTGGGCGCTCTGCATGACGATATTGAGGTCCTTCTGGTGCATCCAGGATTTGAAGCCGGGCTTGAAGTTGCGCTCCAGCATGCGCTGGCCGTGGTTCTCCAGGATGCGGCTGTAGGCGAAGCCGCCGAGCAGGGCCTCGCGCACCTTGGCCGGGTCCACCCCGGCCTGGCGGGAAAAGTTGAAGGCTTCGGCCACCGCCAGCACGCCCATGCCGGTGACGATCTGGTTGCAGGCCTTGGCCACCTGGCCGGCGCCGGCGGCGCCCACGTGGACCACATTCTGGCCCAGGCAGAGGAAGGCCGGCAGGGCCTTGGCAAAGGCTTCGGCGGAACCGCCGGCCATGATGGAAAGGCTGCCGGCAATGGCCCCTACCTCGCCGCCAGAGACCGGGGCATCGACGAAGTCCACGCCCCGGGCCTGCAGCCTGGCGGCCAGATCGCGGGCCGCGGCGGGAGCGATGGTGCTCATGTCCACCGCCACCAGACCGTGCTTGCCGGCCCCCTCGGCGCCGGCGGCAACGCCGTCGGGGCCCAGCATCACCTGCGCCACGTCGGGGGCATCGGCCACCATGGAAATGACCACCTCGACCTGGCCGGCTACGGCCGCCGGGCTGCTGCAGCCGACGGCACCGGCCTCCAGCAGGGGCGCCATGGAGTCGGGCCGGCGCGCCCAGACATGGACGCCGTGACCGCCCTTGAGCAGGTTGAGAGCCATGGGGCGGCCCATGATGCCAAGACCGATGAAGCCGATTTCCATACTGTTTCCTCTGGTGATGGGGTAAGCCGCAACCGCCTCTGTGGGCAGCCTTTCATACTAAAGTCATAGTTAGTTTAACCCCCTCGCGGCACGAAAAAAAGCGCCCGGGCGGGCGCCTTTCCATCTTTTTCGCGGCGAAAGCTAAACGCGGAAGCCGGCGATGGCCGTACTCAAACCGCCGGCGGCGGAACGCAGTTGCACGGCGGACTGGCTCATCTGCCCGGCCACTTCGCTGGCCTCTTCCGCCGAGGAGGAAATGCGCTCCATGTTCTGGGCGATTTCCGTGCTGGCCACCTGCTGCTCCCGCACCGAGAGGACGATTTCATCGACCCCGCGGCTGGCCTGCTCCACCTTGCCCCGGGCCTGCTCCAGGGTGCCCTCGACACCGCCGGCCAGGCCGGCGCTGGCTTCGATGGATTGCAGCCCGGCCCCCACCGCCGCCCGCACCTGGTCGGTCTGACTGACGATGGCGCTGGCCAAGCGGGCGATCTCGGAGGCGGAGCCGCCGGATTTTTCCGCCAGCTTGCGCACTTCGTCGGCCACCACGGCGAAGCCCCGGCCCGCCTCCCCGGCCCGGGCCGCCTCGATGGCGGCGTTGAGGGCCAGCAGGTTGGTCTGGTCGGCGATCTCCCGCACTTCCTGGGTCATGTGGGTGATGGCGCTGGTGCTGTGCACGAAGTCCTCCACCACCCGGGCCACGTCATCCACCGTGTCGCGTATGCGGTGAATCTCGGCCACCAGCTCGCTCACCTGCTGGCTGCCGGCGTTGGTGGAGCTGACGCTTTCCTGGGACTGGCCATGGACGTCGCCGGCCACTTCGGCCACGGTGGCGATGGCCACCGTCAGCTCCTCAATGGCGGCGGCGTTGCTGGCCACGGACTCGGACTGGGCATGGGAGGCGTCGTTGAGCAGCCCGGAAGTGTGGGCCAGTTCGCCGGCGGTGTGGTCCACGGTCTGGACCGAGGCCGCCACCTGCCCCACCAGGGAGTGCATCTTGCCCATCATGTCGTTGAAGGCCGCCGCCATGCGGCCGATTTCGTCGCGCTGGTCGATGCCCACCCGCTGGGTCAGGTCGCCGGTGGCGGCAATGCGGGTGATGGTGCCTTCCAGCAGTTGCACCGGCCCGGTGATGGCCCGGATCAGGTAGAAGGAAAGACCGGCCAGCAGCGCCAGCGCCAGGGCCAGGAAGGCCCCCAGCCAGAGCAGCATGGTGCGGTAGGTGGCAGCCGCGGCGGCCTGCTCGGCGGCGCCGTTCTCGGCGGCCGCCGACTGGATCTGGGCCACCAGCCCGTCGATCATCTGGGTCGGCTCCCGGTCGATGCCCCGCACCAGCTTGTCCACCGTCGCCGCCGGATCGCCAGCGGTGCGTTCGTAGGATTTCAGCGCCGCCCGGTAGGCCGGCCCCAGCTTGGCGAAGGTGCTGCCCGCCTCGGCCACCTTGAGCCGGTCGGCGATGCCCAGGCGACGGGCCAGGCCGTCCAGCTTCTCCAGGCCGGCGATGACCTGGGCCTCCTCCTTGTCGAAGCCGGCCAGGTGCTTGTCGAAGGCCTGGACGTCCTTGCCCCGCAGCAGGATGTTCTTCCATTCCTGCACCTGGATCTTGAAGGCGACCTGGACGCCCCGGGCGGTATTGACCGCCTCCAGGTAGGTCTGCTGGCGGTCGAGGGCCCCGACCATCTGGCGGTTCAGGTGGCTGCTCTGCAGGGCGGAAAATCCGCCCATGACCACCAGGGTGAGTACGGCAACGGCGGCCAGAAGCAGAAGCTTCCAGCGGATGCTGGCATTTTTCATGGAATCCCCCCGAATCGTTGTCAGGACCGAATGATCCGGCCTGAGCAAAGGACCATCATACGGCCGGGAGGTTCCGGAAAATATAGAAAAACAGGATATTAATCAGCAACCTGGGAGTTTCCCTAGGTCAGCCACCACGCTTCACACCGGCCTTCAGCAGCATCATTTCCAGAGGGCAGAAACGGGTGAAACCGCTCTGCAGCAGGTTGGCGCCGACGAAGGCGGTGAACCAGAGGAAGTTGGCATTGACAAACAGGGGGCTGGCTTCCACCCCCAGGGCCAGGGACAGCAGCACGAAGCTGCCGGCGAAGATGCGGATGAGACGTTCCGAGGTCATGGTTGTTGCTCCTTGAAAGTGGCGTAATACAGCACCGGGATCACCACCAGGGTCAGCAGGGTGGAAACCAGGATGCCGAAGATGAGGCTGATGGCCAGCCCGTTGAAAATGGGGTCGTCGAGGATGAACAAGGCGCCCAGCATGGCCGCCAGGGCGGTCAGGGCGATCGGCTTGGCGCGCACGGCGGCGGCCGTGACGATGGCCTCCTTGAAGGGCATGCCCTTGGCCGTTTCCTCCTTGATGAAATCCACCAGCAGGATGGAGTTGCGCACGATGATGCCGGCCAGGGCGATCATGCCGATCATGGAGGTGGCGGTGAACTGGGAGCGCAGCAGGGCGTGGCCGGGCATGACGCCGATGATGGTGAGGGGAATCGGCGCCATGATGATCAGCGGCGTCACATAGCTCTTGAAGTGGGCCACCACCAGCAGGTAGATGAGGATCAGGCCGACGCCATAGGCGGCGCCCATGTCGCGGAAGGTCTCGTAGGTGATCTGCCATTCCCCGTCCCACTTGAGGGAGAAGCCGGCATAGGGGTCCGCCGGCTGGCGGATGAAGGTGTCGGCCAGGGTGCCGCCGGCGCCCTTGAGGCCGTCCAGGTTCATGCCGACGATGTCGCCCCGGGCGGCGAACATGCCGTAGAGGGGCGAGTCCAGGTCGCCGCCCATGTCGCCATAGACGTACACCACGGGCAGCAGGTCCTTGTGGTAGATGGCCTTTTCCCGGGCCAGGCGGCGCACTTCCACCACCTCGGAGACCGGCACCAGGGCGCCGGAACGGGCCCGCACCTTGAGCCGCAGCAGGGCGTCCAGACTGCTCTGCACCTCGGCCGGGAGGGTGATGCGCACCGGAATCTCGTACTTGGAATCCTGGTTGTGGGCCGGGGTCACGTCCTCGCCGGCCAGGCCCATGCGCACCACCTCGACGATGTCCTTCTGGGCCACGCCGAGCTGGGCCGCCTTGGTCTGGTTCACCCGCAGCACCGTCTTTTCGGCATCGGCCTGGACTGAGTCGTCCACGCTGGTGAAATCCGGAGCTTTCTCGAAGACGCCGCGCACCTGCTTGGCCACGGCGATGCGCCCGGCCTCTTCCGGCCCGTAGATCTCGGCCACGATGGGGCTCATCACCGGCGGCCCCGGCGGCACTTCCACCACCTTGGCGTTGCCGCCGGCGCGGCGGGCCACCGCCTCGATCTCGGCCCGCACCGCCACGGCGATCTCGTGGGACTGGCGGGAGCGGTGGTGCTTGTCCACCAGATTGACCTGGATGTCGCCCATCTCCGGCTCGCTGCGCAGGTAGTACTGGCGCACCAGACCGTTGAAGTTGATGGGGCTGGCGGTGCCGGCGTAGGCCTGGTAGTCGGTCACCTCCGGCACCTGCTGCAGCACGGCGCCGATGTCCTTCAGCACCCGGGCGGTCTCTTCCAGGGGCGTGCCCACGGGCATGTCCAGCACCACCTGGAATTCGCTCTTGTTGTCGAAGGGCAGCATTTTCAGCACCACCAGCTTCACCACCGCCAGGGAGACGGAGAGGAAGATGGCCGCCAGCACCCCGAGAAAGAGCTTCTTGCGGGCGGCGGCGCCGCTGCACTCGTCGAGGAAGGGCGGCAGCACCTTGTGGAAGAGCCGGTCCAGCTTGCCCGCCACCTTGCCGTCGTCGGCCCCGTGGCCGCCGCCGTGGGCCAGCAGCTTGGCCGCCAGCCAGGGAGTGACGATGAAGGCCACGGCCAGGGAGATGGCCATGCCGAGGGAGGAGTTGATGGGGATGGGGCTCATGTAGGGCCCCATCAGGCCGGTGACGAAGGCCATGGGCAGGAGGGCCGCGATCACCGTCAGGGTGGCCAGGATGGTGGGGCCGCCGACCTCGTCCACCGCCCCGGGGATCAGCTCCAGCAGGGTCTTCTCGGGATGCAGCAGCTTCCAGCGGTGGATGTTCTCCACCACCACGATGGCGTCGTCCACCAGGATGCCAATGGAGAAGATAAGGGCGAACAGGCTGACCCGGTTCAGGGTGAAGCCCCAGGCCCAGGAGGCGAACAGGGTGGCGGCCAGGGTCAGGGAGACGGCGATGCCGACGATGAGGGCCTCCCGCCGCCCCAGGGCGAAGAACACCAGCAGCACGACAAAGGCGGTGGCGAAGAGCAGCTTGCCGATCAGCTTCTGGGCCTTCTCCGTGGCGGTGGCGCCGTAGTTGCGGGTGACGGTGACTTCCACGCCCTCGGGGATGAGGCTGCCCTTGAGGCTCTCGGCCCGGGCGATGACGGCATCGGCCACATCCGCCGCATTGACCCCGGGCTTCTTGGAAATGGCCAGGGTGACGGCCGGATAGGTGCCGTCCGGGGAAGCATCCTCGCTCCCCGCGGCGATGCCCCGCTGGGCCGCCGCCGGGCCGGCGCCGAACCAGACGTAGCGCTTGGGCTGGTCCGGACCGTCCTCCACCGTGGCCACGTCGGCCAGGAACACGGGCTTGCGGATGCTGCCTTCGCTGCGCACGGCCACCACCAGGTTCTTCACGTCCTGGGCCGATTCGATCAAGGTGCCGGTGTGCACCAGCATTTCCCGCCCGCCCTCCACCAGGCGGCCCGAAGGCTGCTCGTTGTTGGCGATCTGCAGGGCGTCGCGCAGGTCCTGGGCGGTGACGCCGTAGGCATTCATGCGCTCGGCGTCCATGGCGACCCGGATCACGTGGTCCGGCCCCCCCAGGGTGGTGACGTCCCGGGTGCCGGCCAGGTGCTTGAATTCCACCTCGGCGGAGCGGGCGATCTGCTGCAGTTCGAAGGCGGAGCGGCGGCTGTCCCGGGTCCAGAAGGTGAGGGAGACGATGGGCACGTCGTCGATGCCCTTGGGCTTGACGATGGGTTCGCCGACGCCCAGGTTGGCCGGCAGCCAGTCCCGGTTGGAATGGACGGTGTCATAGAGGCGCACCAGGGCATCCTGGTTCTTCACCCCCACCTCGAACTGCACCGTGATCACCGCCATGCCCGGGCGGGAAACGGAAAAGACATGGTCCACCCCGGTCATGCGCGAGAGCACCTGCTCGCCCGGGGTGGCCACCAGGTTTTCCACATCCTTGCTCGATGCCCCGGGGAAGGGCACCACCACGTTGGCCATGGTGACGTCGATCTGGGGCTCCTCCTCCCGGGGCGTCACCAGGACGGCGAACAACCCGAGGAGCAGCAGCACCAGGGCCAGCAGGGGCGTCATGGGGGACGCCTGGAAGGTGTGGGCGATACGGCCGGAAATTCCCATGTCTGTGTCGGCCCGGACGAACCGGGCTATTTGCCTTTCAGTTTCATGATGCCCAGGGCCTCCATGACGATCTTTTCATAGACCGGCTCGGTGGCCCCCGTTTTCATCTTGCGCAGGAAGTACTTCTCGAAGGCCACCTTGGCCAGATGCACCCACTTGCCCTCGGAGAACCAGCTGACGTTGCGCGGCGGAATCTGGGGCAGGGCCACGAAGGCGGCGCCGGAGTCGCCGAAATCGGCCAGGCAGACCGCATTCCAGGTGGCCTTCTCGGTGGGCTCACGCCCGTCCAGCACGGCGCGGATGTTCTTGGCCGTGGCGGTGACCATGGACTCGATCATGTAGCCGGTCTTGGGCGTGCCCGTGGGCACCGGCGTCGCCTCCACCGGGGGGATGGCGACGCAGACGCCGACGGAGAAGATGTTGGGGTAGCGCGGGTTGCGCTGGTGCTCGTCGATGAGGACGAAGCCCCGGGGATTGGTCAGGCCCTCGATGCCGAACACCGCCTCCACGCCCTTGAAGGCCGGCAGCATCATGGAGTAGCTGAAGGGCAGCTCGTGCTCCTTCTTCGGCTGGCCCTCCTCGTCGTGCTCGGTCACAAACATCCTGCCGGCTTCCACCCTGCTCACCTTGGCGTTGCAGATCCACTTGATGTGGCGCTGGCGGAACATGGACTCGATCATGCCCTTGGAGTCGCCGACGCCGCCCAGGCCCAGGTGGCCGATGTAGGGCTCGGAGGTGACGAAGGTCATGGGCACCCGGTCCCGGATCTTGCGCTTGCGCAGGTCCGTTTCCATGATGAAGGCGTATTCGTAGGCCGGGCCGAAACAGGAGGCGCCCTGCACCGCCCCCACCACCACCGGGCCGGGCGCGGCGACGAAGCTTTTCCAGCTCTCGGCCGCCTGCTGGGCGTGATCCACGTGGCAGATGGACTGGGTGTGGCCCTGGGGCCCCAGGCCCTCGATCTCGTCAAAGGCCAGACGGGGGCCGGTGGCGATGATGAGGAAGTCGTAGTCCAGGCTGCTGCCGTCCTCCAGCTCCACCTGGTTACGCTCCGGATGCACTCGGCGGGCGCCGCACTGGACCAGGGCAATGCCCTTGCGACTCAGCAGGGGCGCCAGTTCCAGCTCGATGTCCTGGCGCTGGCGCCAGTCCACCGCCACCCAGGGGTTGGACGGCACGAAATGGAAGCGGGACTGGTTGGAGACGACGGTGAGCCTGTCGCCGTTGCGCAGCAGTTCGCGCATTTCGTAGGCCATGGGCATGCCGCCCAGGCCCGCGCCGATGATGATGATGTGCGCCATGGTGTCTCCTCCGTTGGCGTGGTGCGTGGATGAGCGGTCTTCTGCCGCTTCTGGGGAAACTGGAGTCGCGTGCTGCCGGGGTCTAGCGGGCTGCGCCCTGCTTCAGGGCGATGCCGCCCCGGACCGGATCGAGGACGATGGTCTCGCCGGCGGACAGCCCCGCCAGCACTTCCACCTCGCCGTCGCCGACGGCCTGGCCCAGGCGCAACTGGCGCAGGGACAGACGGCCCTGGCCGTCGCGCACATAGAGACCGGCCACCTCGCCGCGACGCACCACGGCACTGGCCGGCACCGTCAGCTTGACCGCCCGGCCGAGGACGAAATGGACCCGGGCCGCCATGCCCGGCAGCACATCCTGCAGGGAAGCGGCATCGCCGGGCAGGTTGAGGCGCACCTGGACCGTATGGGTGGCGGCATCCGCCGCCGGCAGCACGGTCACCTTGGCCGCCGCCACCTGGCGCTGCAGCTCCGGAAATTCGATGCGGCCCTGCAGATCCTTGCCGCCCTTCAGTTCCTTCAGCCGGTACTGGGGGATTTCCACCGTCACGCGCAAGCCCGCCGGGTCGTAGAGGGTCACCAGGGACCGGCCCTGGGCCGCCATTTCCCCCAGCTCGATGTGGCGCCGCGCCACCAGGCCGCTGATGGGCGCCGTGATGGTGCCGTGGCTCTGGCTGGCGCCGGAGGCTCCGGCATTGGCCATGGCCAGGTCCAGGTCGGCCTTGGCCTTGTCCAGGGCCGACTGGCTGATGAAATTCTGCTGTCGCAGGCTGCGGCTGCGCTCGTACTGGGCCCGGGCATTGACCAGGGCAGCCTGGGCCCCGGCGGCAGTCTCGGCCGCCTCGCGCACGTCCAGGCGCAGCATGACTTCGCCCTTCTTCACCGCCTGCCCGGCATCGACCCGCATCTCGGTCACCCGGCCGGCCACCTGGGCCGCCACCACGGCCTGGGATAGGGCTTCCACCACCCCCTCCGCCGGCAGCGTCAGGGCCACTTCCCGGGGCTGCACCACCCGGGTCGGCAACTCGCTCGGGGACGTTTCGGCAGCCACGACGGACCCGACCGCCAGCGACAGGGCCAGGCTCAGGCAGCGACGGAGGAAGAGGGATGAGGTATTCATGTATATAAGAATATACTTATGTTCGAGAATCGACAAGCGGGGCATTGCTTTCGGCTCATTCGGGGGAACGTCCCGCCCGCCATGTCGGTTCCGCCGCGGGGACGCGCATGATGCGTGACGACGAATGGCGCATCGCCAGGCAGCAGTACCGGTCATTGCCGTTTCCGGCTGGCCGGGAAAAGCGACAGCGCAAAAGGTAGGCGGCGGGCCCTCGTCGCCCCCGCCAAAACAGCCCCGCCCTTCGCCCCAGGCGGGCTTTGGCGTAGAATCGGGCGCTTTCCCATTGCCTGGCGCCCTTGTGGGCGCTGCTGTTCCGAGGTCTGTACCATGACGTCCCTGAAAGCCGCCTCCCACGCCACCAAACCCGTCACCGACGATGTGCGCATTCGCGAGATCAAGGAACTGGTGCCGCCGGCCCACGTCTTCCGCGAATATCCGGTGAGCAACCGGGCGGCCCAGACCACCTACGGCGCCCGCCAGGGCATCCACCGCATCCTGCACGGCGCCGACGACCGGCTGCTGGTGGTGATCGGCCCCTGCTCCATCCACGACTACGAAGCCGCCATGGAGTACGCCCAGCGCCTGCAGAAGGAAGCCGAGCGCCTCAAGGACGACCTGCTGGTGGTGATGCGCGTCTATTTCGAAAAGCCCCGCACCACCGTGGGCTGGAAGGGCCTTATCAACGACCCGCGCATGGACGGCTCCTTCCGCATCAACGAAGGTCTGCGCCTGGCGCGCAAGATCCTGCTCGACATCAACGAGCTGGGCCTCTCCTGCGCCACCGAGTTCCTCGACACCATCAGCCCCCAGTACACGGCGGACCTGATCGCCTGGGGCGCCATCGGCGCCCGCACCACCGAATCCCAGGTGCACCGGGAGCTGGCCTCCGGCCTCTCCTGCCCCGTGGGCTTCAAGAACGGCACCGACGGCAATGTGCGCATCGCCGTAGACGCCATCCGCTCCGCCTCCGCCCCCCACCATTTCCTCTCGGTGACCAAGGGCGGCCACTCGGCCATCGTCTCCACTGCCGGTAACGAGGACTGCCATGTCATCCTGCGCGGCGGCAAGGGCCCCAACTACGATGCGGCCAGCGTGGATGCGGCCTGCAAGGACATCGCCGCGGCCGGCCTGGCAGCCCGCCTGATGGTGGATTTCTCCCACGCCAACAGCAGCAAGAAGTTCGAGCGCCAGGTGGACGTGGCCAAGGACGTGGCCACCCAGCTTGCCGCCGGCGACGAGCGCATCATCGGCGTCATGGTCGAATCCCACCTGGTGGAAGGCCGCCAGGACATCACCCCGGACAAGCCCCTGGAATACGGCAAGAGCGTCACCGACGCCTGCATCGGCTGGGAAGACTCGGTGCGGGTGCTGGACATCCTGGCCCGGGCGGTGCGTGAGCGCCGCCTGGTGGAAGCCACGGAATAAGGGCCCCCGCTTTGGCGGAACACGACTCCCCTGCCCCGACCGAGACGCCGGCGCCGACCGAGGCCGGCACGGACACTTCCACCCGCGCCCTGCTCGGCCCCGGCCACTTCCTCGCCCGCCTGCCCATGCACCGCCTGGTGCTGGGGGTGGCGGCGGCGCTGCTGCTGTTCCGCACCTGGCTGGCGGCGGTCACCCCCATCACCGGCGACGAAGCCTATTTCGCCTTCTGGGGCTGGCAGCCGGACTGGGGCTTCTACGACCACCCGCCCATGGTGGGCTGGTGGCTGGCGCCCCTCATGGCCCTCTCCTGGGACGAATGGGTGGTGCGCCTGCCGGCCCTGCTGCTGCCCTTCGTCCTGGCCGGACTCTCCGGCTGGCTGGTGCGCCGCTCCGGCATTGCCTTCGCCGAGGAGCGGGGCTGGCTGACGGCCCTGCTGGTGCTGCTGCTGCCCACCTCGGTGTGGAACGTCTTCATCACCACCGACACGCCCCTGGTCTTCTTCTCCCTGCTCTCGGTGGCCGCCTACGTGGTGGCCCTGGAGCGCCAGGGCTGGCAGCGCTGGGCCCTGCACGCCCTGGCCGGCCTGATGCTGGGCCTGGCCTTCCTCTCCAAGTATTTCTCGGTGCTGCTGGGCGTCGCCTTCCTGGTGCATGTCATCGTCGCCCGCCGCGAGGAGGGCTGGCGCCGCTTCGCCGAGTTCGCCCTGTTCGTTGCCGTGGCCCTGCTGGGGCCGGCCCTCAACATCTGGTGGAACTGCAGCCACTGCTGGGCCAACATCATGTTCAACCTCTACAACCGGCACGAGAGTTCCGGTTGGGGCAAGTCCTGGGCCAATCCCTTCCTCTATGTGCTGACCCTGGGCTACGTCGCCACCCCCTTCCTGCTCGCTGCCCTGTGGAAGTTCCGCGGCGAGGTCAAGGCCGCCATCGCCCAGCCGGGCCTGGCCCGCACCGCCTTCTGGCTGGCCGCCGTGCCCCTGGGCCTGTTCGCCGCCCTGGCCCTGGCCAAGAAGATCGGCCTGCACTGGCTGCTCTCCTTCATCACCCTGCTCTGCATCCTGGCCGCCACCAGCCTGCCCATGACCGCCCTGCGCCGCCTGGCGGCCTGGCTCGGCGGCTTCGCCGCCCTGCACGTGGTGCTGTTGCTGGTGGTCAGCCAGTTGCCCCTGTCCACCTGGGAGAAGGCGGACTTCCACCGGGGCCTGGTGCTCACCTTCCGCAGCCAGGAGCTGCTGCAGCGGCTGGAGCCCTACGCCAACGACTACGCCTTCGCTTCCGACGGCTATTCCAACGCCGTCACCCTGGGCTACAACGCCCGGCGCTATTTCATGGTCTTCGGCCTGGCCTCTTCCCATGCTCGCCACGACGACATCCTCACCGACTTCCGCGAGCTGGACGGCAAGAACATCCTCATCCTGCGGAAGAGCGAGCCCAACCCGGGGGAATACGCGCCCTATTTCCGGGACGTGCAGCAGCTGGCCTTCCAGGTGGAAGGCGTCACCTTCTACCAGGTGCTGGGCCACGGCTTCGACTTCCACACCTACCGGGAACGGGTGCTGCGGGACGTGAAACAGCGCTACTACCGCATCCCCGGCTTTTTGCCCATGAACGGCTGCTACTTCTGCGAACGCTATTTCCCTGACGAGGAATGCCGCTGATGGCCCGCCGCCCCCAAAAGGCCGGCGACAGCACGCCCCGCGGCGGCCTCTGGCCCTACGTCAAACTGCTGCGCCCGCACCAGTGGGTGAAGAACGGCTTCGTTTTCGTCGGCCTCATTTTCGGCGAGGCCTTCGCCGATCTGGCCCTGCTGCAGTCCGTGGTCCTGGCGGCCCTGGCCTTTTCCCTGGCCGCCTCCAGCATCTATGTGGTGAACGACCTGGCGGACCGGGAAAAGGACCGCCTGCATCCGGTCAAGCGGCACCGCCCCCTGGCCGCCGGCACCGTCAATGCCACCGCCGCCCTGCTGCTGGCCGGGGCCTGCCTGTTCGGCGCCCTCATGCTGGCCTACAGCGTCTCCCTCACCGTGCTGCTGGTGGTGGCCCTCTACGCCGGCCTCAACGTGGCCTACTCCATGGGCCTCAAGCACGTGGCCGTGCTCGACGTCTTCATCATCGCCGCCGGCTTCATGCTGCGCATCCTGGCCGGCACCCTGGGGGTGGGCATCGCCCCCTCCCATTGGCTGCTGGTGTGCGGCCTGCTGCTGACCCTGTTCCTCGGTTTCGCCAAGCGCCGTGCCGAACTGAAGGCCCTGGAGGAGGATGCGGGCAGCCACCGCAAGGTGCTGGACGACTACGATCCGGTGCTGCTGGACCAGTTCATCACCCTCTGCGCCGCCGGCACCGTGGTCACCTACAGCCTGTACACCGTGGCCCCGGAGACGGTGGCCATGCACGGCAGCCAGTGGCTCATCGCCACCGTGCCCTTCGTCGTCTATGGCATCTGCCGCTACCTGTTCCGCCTGCACCGGCGCGGCGGCGGCGGCGACCCGGCGGCGGACCTGCTGGCCGACCCCCATCTCATCGCCGCCTTCGTCGGCTGGTTTGCCACCGTCCTGCTGGTGATCTGAGCCAGCCGGAGCGCCGCCGACCCAGGTCAGCGGAAACCGGCCTACGCAACCGGCCTGCTGAAGGACCTTACCCAGGGACCTGCTCCGCCCCTCGCCGGCACCGCCGCTGGCGGCATGACGCGGAATCTCGTCGGCACCATCGCCAGGAGCCAATAGGGGCGGCCCTGTCAGCCACGGCACCCCCAAAAGCACCGTCCCTGTTACCTCCCAGGGGAGGCATCACAAGCCGCCTATGCCGCCAGGGGCGGAAACACCACCAGCACCCGCAGGCCGTTGCCGTCCGGCCCCACGCCCAGGCTGAGGGCGGCGCCGTGCAGCTCCGCCACCCGCTGCACGATGGACAGCCCCAGGCCGGAACCTTCCGCCCGGGCCGGCGCCAGCCGGGTGAAGCGCCCCAGGGCCCGCTCCCGGGCCTCGGCGGGAATGCCCGGACCGTCGTCGGCCACCGCCAGCACCACCCGCTCCCCGTCCCGGCCCAGGGACACCCACACATGGCCGCCCTCCCGGGTGTAGCGGATGGCGTTGTCCACCAGGTTGCGCAGCAGGATGCGCAGCAGGTCCCCATTGCCGGCCAGGGTCAGGCTGCCGTCGCCATCGCTGCCGGCCAGTTCCAGGGCCAGGTCCACCTGCCGGGACTGGGCCGCCGGGGCCAGCACGGCGCACACCTCCCGCGCCAGGGGCCGGGGGTCCAGGGGCTGCAGGCTTGCGTTGGCGCCCGGGTCCAGGCGGGCCAGGGTGAGCAGCTGTTCCACCAGCCGGGCCAGGCGTTCGGTGCCTTCCAGCACATTGAGCAGGGCCCGCTGCCGCACCTCCCCCTCCCCCGCCCGCAGGGCCACCTGGGCCTGGGTCTTGAGGGCGGCCAGGGGCGTGCGCAGTTCGTGGGCGGCGTTGGCGGTGAACTGGCGCTCGTTGTCCAGCAGGCGGGCGATGCGGGCGAAGAGGCCGTCCAGGGCCTGCACCAGGGGCGCCACTTCCGCCGGCACCGGACCGCTGCCCAGGGGCTGGGGCGAATCGGGGGGACGCCGGTCCAGCTGTTCGGCGATGCGGGCCAGGGGCACCAGGCCGCGGCCGACGGCCACCCACAGGGCTGCCGCCAGCAGGGGCAAGCCCAGGATCAGGGGCGCCAGCAGACGCATGGCGGCCTCCTGGGCCAGGGCATAGCGGATGTCGTGACTCTGGCCCACCTGCACCTGGCGCAGCCCGTCCCGGCTCCATTCGCTGTAGAAGCGCCATTCGCCGCCGTTCCAGCGGGTTTCGACAAAGCCCTCCACCGCCGTCAGGGGCGTCTGCCCGGCCCCGGCGGAATGGAGGGCCAGCATCGGCCCCTGGGGGGTGCGACGCCAGATCTGGAACAGCACTTCGCCGCCGGCGGCGCCGGGAGTGGGCCGCACTTCCACGTGGCCGCTGGTGGGCTCGGTGGCCAGCAGCAGGCGGGCGGTCTGCTGCAGGTGGGCATCGAAAATGTCGTCGGCCAGGTCGTGGGCCCGCAGGAAGGCGGCGGCGATGGTGGCCAGCCAGATCAGGGCCGACACGGCCAGCAGCAGCAGGAGCAGGCGGCGGCGCAGGGAATAGGCCGGCGTCGGGCGTTGCACGGCAGCCATCAGGACTCCGGCGCCGCGGGCGCGGCGGACGCCTCCCGGGCCACGGTGTAGCCAACGCCGCGCACGGTGCGGATCAGGTCGCTGCCGAACTTGCGCCGCAGGTGGTGGATGTGCACCTCCACCGCATTGCTGTCCACCGTCTCGTTCCAGCCGTAGGCGGCCTCCTCCAGCTGGTGCCGGGTCAGCACCCGACCGGCGGCGGCGAGCAGGGCCTCGAGCAGGGCGAACTCCCGGGGCGACAGCTCCACCGGCTGCCCCGCCAGCTCCACCCGGCGGGCCGCCGGGTCCAGGCGGATGGCCCCGTGTACCAGCAGCGGCGCCGCCCGGCCGGCGCTGCGGCGGATCAGGGCGCGCAGGCGGGCCGCCACCTCGTCCAGGTCGAAAGGCTTGACCAGGTAGTCGTCGGCGCCGCCGTCCAGGGCCGAGAGCTTGTCGGGCACCCCGTCCCGGGCGGTCAGCACCAGCACCGGCACCGGGTTGCCGGCAGCGCGGCAGCGGGCCAGCACCTCCTGGCCCGACAGCTGGGGCAGGTTGAGGTCCAGCACCACGGCGGCAAAGCAGTGGGCCTCGGGGCTGGCGAGGACGGTGGCGGCCTCCTGGCCGTCGCGCAGCCAGTCCACGGTGAAGCCGGCCTGGCCCAGACCGACCTGGAGCCCGTCTCCCAGCAGGGAATCGTCCTCGACGATGAGGATTCGCATGGCTTTATGCTATTTGAAAAAAAACGAAATGACTACGGAGAATTAGGCGCTAGAATAACCGCTTTTCATGGCCCCCCGATGCCGTCATGACCCCCAGGATGGACAACGCTGCCCGGCAGGACGATCCAGAACGCGAGCTTTTGCGCGGCCTGCGGGTGCTGCTGGTGGAGGACGACCCGGTGGCGCGCTGCGCCGCCGCCGGCATCCTCAGCCGCCACGTGGGCACCCTGTGGGAAGCGGCCGACGGCGACGAGGGCCTGCAGCTGTTCCGCCGGCACCAGCCGGACCTGGTCATTTCCGACATCGTCATGCCCCACCGGGACGGTCTCTCCCTGGCCCGGGAGATCAAGGCCCAGAGCCCGGCGACGCCGATCGTCATCATCACCTCCCACAGCGACAGCGGCGCCCTGCTCGACGCCATCGAGATCGGCATCGACCGCTACGTGCTCAAGCCCCTCAAGGCCAGCGCCCTGCTCGAAGCCATGGCCACCTGCGCCCGGGCCGCCCGCCTGGAGTCGGAACACCGCCTGGCCACCACCGTCTTTCACGCTTCCAGCGAAGCCATCATGATCACCGATGCGGAAAACCGCATCGTGGACGTCAATCCCGCCTTCACCCGCATCACCGGCTTCTCCCGGGGCGAGGTGCTGGGCCGCAATCCCCGCATCCTCCAGTCCGGCATCCAGAGCGAGCACTTCTACCGGGAGATGTGGGCGGCCATCAACCAGTACGGCCACTGGCGGGGCGAAATCTGGAACCGGCGGCGCAACGGCGAGCTGTATCCGGAATGGCTGGCGGTGGACCGGGTGCTCTCCCCCGAAGGCGCCGTGCTCAACTACGTCGCCATGTGGTCGGACATCTCCGAGCGCAAGGAGGCGGAGGCCCACATCCACTACCTGGCCCACTACGACGCCCTCACCGACCTGCCCAACCGGGTGCTGTTCAACGACCGCTTCACCCAGGCCCTGATCCACGCCCGCCGCTACGACCAGAGCGTGGCCCTGATGTTCGTGGACCTGGACCGCTTCAAGGTGGTCAACGACACCCTGGGCCACCGGGTCGGCGACGAGCTGCTGAAGCAGGTGGCCGAGCGCCTGCGCCGCTGCGTGCGCGAGGAGGACACGGTGTCGCGCCAGGGCGGCGACGAGTTCGTGGTGCTGCTGGCCAACCTGGACATGTCCGCCGACGCCGCCGTGGTCTCCGACAAGATCCTCGAGGCCCTGGCCGAGCCCATGTACTTCGAGGGCCACGAACTGAGCGTCACCTGCTCCATCGGCATCGCCTGCTACCCCAGCGACGGCGCCGACCCGGACACCCTGATGAAGAACGCCGACCTGGCCATGTACCGGGCCAAGAGCGTGGGCCGCAACAACTACCAGTTCTTCAGCCCCGAGCTGGAACAGGGCGCCCTCACCCGCCTGACCCTGGAAAACGCCATGCGCCGGGCCCTGGACCGGGACGAGTTCGAACTGCATTACCTGCCCCAGGTGGACAACCCCTCGGGCCGCCTGCTCAGCCTGGAAGCCCTGATCCGCTGGCAGCACCCGGAGCGGGGCCTGCTCCTGCCCAGCCAGTTCATCCCCCTGGCCGAGGAAAGCGGCCTGGTGCTGCCTATTTCCCTCTGGGTACTGCGCCGGGTGGCACGACAGCTGGCCGACTGGCGGCGGCAGAACCTGACCCTGGTGCCGGTGGCCATCAACCTGTGCGAAGCCCAGCTGCGCCAGCCCGATTTCGCCGAGGCCCTGGGCCGCATCCTGAGCGAGGAAGGGGTGGAAGGGCGCTGGATCGAGCTGGAATTCACCGAAGGCGCCCTCATGCACGACACCGAGCGCAACCTGCGGGTGCTCTCGGCCCTGAAGCGTCTGGGGGTCGGCATCACCCTGGACGACTTCGGCGTCGGCTATTCCAACCTCAACGTCCTGCGGCGCCTGCCGGTGGATACCCTGAAGATCGACCGCTCCCTGGTCACCGACGTGACCCGCAACGAGGACGACGCGGTGATCGTGGACGCCATTATTTCCATGGCCCAGTCCATGAACCTCAAGGTGGTGGCCGAGGGCGTGGAAACGGCCGACCAGGCCGGCTTCTTCAAGGCCCGGGCCTGCGCCGAAATCCAGGGCCACTTCTTCTCCAAGGCCATCGGCGCCGTGGAAGTGGCGGCCATGCTGGGCCACGCCCCGGCCGCCGCCAGCACCTCGTCCCCAGCCTGACCCCCATTCTCTCCCGGTAGATCCCGTACGGCCGTCCGGCGGATTTTCGCGCGTCGGCAAGACTCCATACGCAATCGTATGGAGTGTACGTATAATGTTGCGCGACAAAGATTCCCCGCGATCTAAAAAAGGAGACAGCATGGACCTGCAGGCCCTGTACCAGGAAAAACTCGTAACTCCCGCCGACGCCATCGCCTGCGTCAGGAATGGCGACACCATCGTCGTTCCCACCGGGGTCGGCGAACCGCCCGCCCTGCTCACCGCTCTCTCCGATGCCCGGCGCAACTACCGGGACGTCACCGTCTCCCAGATCCTGGCCCTGCGCAAATACGGCTACATCGACCCGGAAACCCGGGACCACGTGCGCCACACCGCCTACTTCTTCGGCGGCGCCACCCGCCCCGGCGGCCAGGCCGGCTGGGTCGATTTCATCCCCAACTATTTCGCCGAGCTGCCCCAGCTGATCGAGCGCGGCCTGTCGCCCGCCGACGTGGTCTTCACCATGGCCTCGCCCATGGACGAGCACGGCTACTTCGCCCTCTCCCTGGCCGCCGACTACACCATGGCCGCCGTGAAGAAGGCCCGGGCCATCGTCCTCGAAGTGAACCCCAACGTGCCCTTCGCCTACGGCGACTGTTACGTGCACATCTCCAAGGTCACCGCCCTGGTGGAAAGCAGCGACCCGGTGCTGGAAGTGGGCCTGCCCACCATCGGCCCGGTGCAGGAAGCCATCGGCAAATACGTGGCCGACCTGATCGAGGACGGCTCCACCCTGCAGATCGGCTACGGCGGCATTCCCGACGCCGTGGTGATGCAGCTCCAGCACAAGCACGACCTGGGCATCCACACCGAGATGATTGGCGACGGCATCCTTTCCCTGATCGAGTCCGGCGCCGTCACCAACAAGAAGAAGACCTTCATGCCCGGCAAGTCCGTGGCCACCTTCGCCCTGGGATCGAACAAGCTGTACAAGTTCATGCACCGCAATCCGGCCCTGGAAATGCATCCGGTGGAATTCACCAACGATCCCTACATCGCCGCCCGCAACGACAAGCTGATCGCCATCAACGCCACCATGCAGGTGGACCTGCTGGGCCAGTGCGGCTCCGAGAGCCTGGGCTTCTCCCCCTACTCCGGCACCGGCGGCCAGGCCGACTTCGTGCGCGCCGCCAACCGCTCCAAGGACGGCAAGGCCTTCATCGTGGTGCCCTCCACCGCCAAGGACGACACCATCTCCCGCATCGTCCCCACCCTGACCCCGGGCACCCACGTCACCACCAGCAAGAACGACATCAACTACGTGGTCACCGAGTACGGCGTCGCCCAACTGCGCGGCAAGAGCGCCAAGCAGCGGGTGGAAGCCCTGATCGGCATCGCCCACCCCAACTTCCGCAATGAACTGCGGGAAGCGGCTAAAAAGATGAATCTGCTCTAAAACGAAAGCCCCGGCAGCGCAGGCTGGCGGGGCTCGCTGGAGCGACAGGGCGCGGTCACCACCGCGCCCTTTTTCATGGCCCCGGCCGGGGCGCCTGCCAGATGTTGCGGCAGCCCGTCTCCTTGACCCAGAAGCTGGCGACGAAGCCGATGCAGGCGGCGGCCGCCATGCAGGCCATGCCGACGCGGAAGGTGTCCGGCCCATAGACGCGCACGCCGTTGGCCAGGGTACCGTCCCACACCTGGTCCATGGCCCAGCCGGCCAGGGGCTGCAGCAGGGCCCCGGCGAGGAAGCCGCCCATGTTGGTGACGCTGGTGGACATGCCGGACAGCATGGGCGGATTGACCTCCTTGGCGCAGGCCCAGGTGAGGGCGAAGCTGGCCGTGGTCAGGCCCATGAGGCCAAACAGGCAGTAGGTCGCCGCCAGGGGCAGGCGGATGTTGGTCAGCCAGAACAGCCACAGCAGGCAGTAGAGGAAGGCCCCGGCGATGACCACCGGTTTGCGCTTGCCGAGCCGGTCCGAGAGGGTGCCAATGAAAAAGCAGCCCAGGGCGAAGCCGGCGAAATAGAGGGAAAGATGGGAGGAGGCCTGGGCCCGGGTCAGCTCATGCACCCGCATCAGGTAGGGCGTGGCCCACAGGCCGGCAAAGGAGAAGAAGCTGCCGGCCAGGCCGAAATTGACCACCACCGCCGGCCAGGTGGAGCGGTTCTTCAGCACCGAAGCCAGACCGCCGAAGATCACCGTGCGGTCGAAGCGGGGCCGCTCGCCGCCGCCATCCTTGACGAAGAACCAGCAGGCCACGCCCAGGAGGGCCGAGAGGGCGCCGGCGCCGACAAAAATGCCGCGCCAGGAAATGCTCTGGGCCAGCAGGGAAAGGGGCGCGCCGGCCAGTACCGAGCCCAGATTGCCCACCAGCATGGAGGCCCCCACCAAGGTGGCGAAGCGCCGCTCGTCGAAATTGACGGCGATGATCTTGAGCATGGCGATAAAGGTCACCGACACCCCCAGGCCCACCAGGGTGCGCCCCACCAGGGCCTCGTTGAGGGTGTCGGCGAGGCCGAAGAGAACGCTGCCCGCCGCCGCCACCAGGCCGCCGAGGAAGAGGATGCGCCGCGGCCCCAGGGTATCCACCAGGACGCCGGTGGGCACCTGCATGATGGTGTAGACGTAGAAATAGGTGGCCGCCAGGGCGCCGAGGGACGCCGCCGTGGTCTGGAAGGCCAGGGTCAGGTCGTGGGCGATGCCCGCCGGGGCGAAGCGGTGGAAGAAGGACAGCATGTAGGCGGCGATGACCACCGCCAGGGTCACGGCACGGGCCGTGCGGGCGGAAGAACCGCCGCTTTGATGTGGGGGCATTTATGCCTCTCCTCTTGTCTCCTTTGGGGGAACGGCATCGTAGCATACGCAACCGTATGTCACGCCATTGGGGAATGCCCGCGGTCGGGCCGGGACCCAGAAAGGGCGGCCCCTGCCGTGCTATCCTTGGCCCCCTGAGCGCCCTGCCGCACCCAATCCCATTGCCGCTGCCATGACCACCTACGCCCTGCCCGATTTCGAAGCCAAGATCTGCCCCCCCGACCAACTGGCCGAGCGCGCCGCCCGCCTGGCCCGCCCCCTGGTATTCACCAACGGCTGTTTCGACATCCTGCACCGGGGCCACGTCACCTATCTGGCCCAGGCCCGGGCCCTGGGCGCCGCCATGGTGGTGGCCCTCAACACCGACGCCTCGGTCAAGCGCCTGGGCAAGGGCGACGACCGGCCGGTAAACCGGCTGGAAGACCGGCTGACGGTGATGGCCGCCCTCGGCTGTGTGGACCTGGTCACCTGGTTCGACGAGGACACGCCCCTGCAGCGCGTCCTCGAGGCCCGCCCCGAAGTCCTGGTGAAGGGCGGCGACTGGGCGCCGGAACGCATCGTCGGCGCCAGCGAGGTCCTGGGCTGGGGCGGCAGCGTCCACTCCATCCCATTCCTCCACGAAAAATCCACCACCGCCCTGCTGACCAAGATCCGCGCCCTCTAAAGGCACGCCATGGCTCACGCCCACCACCACGACTGCGGCCACGGGCACGCCCACAGCCACCACCACGGCGGCAAGGGCCTGCTGCTGGCCACCCTGCTGACCCTGGGCTTTGCCGGGGTGGAGGCCGTGGCCGGCGCCTGGAGCGGTTCCCTGGCCCTCATCGGCGATGCGGGCCACATGGTGAACGACGGCGTTGCCCTGGCCCTGGCCGCGGCCGCCGCCTGGGTTGCCCGGCGTCCGCCGAGCCATCGCCATACCTACGGCTGGGGCCGGGCCGAAGTGCTGGCCGCCCTGCTCAACGGCCTGGCCATGCTGGCCCTGGTGGTGGCGATCCTGGTGGAGGCGGTGCAACGCTTCCAGGACCCCGCCCCGGTGGCCGGCCCGGCGGTGATGGCGGTGGCCGTGGTGGGGCTGCTGATGAACGCCCTGGTGGCCTGGATGCTCAGCCGCGGCGAAAGCTCCCTCAACACCCGGGCCGCCCTGCTGCACGTGCTGGGCGACATGCTCGGCTCCGTGGCCGCCATCGCCTCCGGCGCCATCGTCTATTTCACCGGCTGGAAGCAGGCCGACCCCCTGCTGGCCGCCGGCATCGCCCTGCTCATCTCCGTCTCCAGCCTGCGCCTGCTGCGGGAGGCGCTGCACGCCCTGATGGAAGGCACGCCGCCCCACATCTCCGCGGCCGAGGTCGGCGCCGCCATGGAACAGGTGGACGGCGTGCTCGGGGTCTACGACCTGCATGTGTGGACGGTGGGCGACGGCGAGGTGATGCTCTCGGCCCATCTGCAGGTGGCCGACCTGGCCGCCTGGCCCCAGACCCTGGCCGGGCTGCGCCAGGTGCTGCAGCAGCGCTGGCACATCCGCCACGTCACCCTGCAGCCCGAGACGGACCCCATCGAACCGCTGCACCGCCCGGCCTGAAAGCCGCCCGCAGCAAAGCGAAAGCCCCCCTGGCGGGGCCTTTTTCACGCCGGGGAAGCCGGATGCTCTCCCGGGATAGCGTTCCTACTTGGCCTTGCTGGCGGAAAAATTCCTGGTCGCGCTGCCCCGGCCCAGTTCCGTCTGCCCGTCGGCGGCCAGGGCCCGCACCGTGATGCTGTAATCGTGGCCGAAGGTGACGAAGTTGTTGGGACAGGGGCCCAGATAACGCCCCAGGGCGCCCTCGGGCAGGCTGGCAGTGGCGCCGCCGGCATGGGGCACCGTGCCGCCGCCATGGTCCTTGTTCTGGAAATCCAGGTCGTTCATCACCACCGCCAGGGAGGCAGTCCCTTCGGGAATGCCGGAAATCTCCAGGGCAGGGGAGGTGTTGTCGCAGCGGTGCTTTTTCAGCCACTCCCAGTTCACACTGAGGGACGACTGGGCCAGGGCCAGGGGGCTGACGAGCAAGGCGGAGACGGCGAGAAGGGTGCGCAGGGACGGCATGCAAGGCTCCAAAAAAGAAAGAAGAAACAGCGGCGCCAGTTTATGACGCCGGCAGTTTCGGCGACGTGACAAAAGCCTCAGCCGATACAACTCCCCACATCCACCGAATCGATCTGCTCCGGGCGCAGGTAGCGTTCGCCGTACTCCCGGTACACGCCCGAGGTGAGGAACAGGTCGAACAGTTCCGGATCGATGTGCCCTTCCCGCTTCATGGCCACCATGATGCGGACGGCTTCGGAGAGGGTCTTGCCCTTCTTGTAGGGCCGGTCCACGGCGGTGAGGGCCTCGAAGATGTCGGCGATGGCCATCATGCGGGCCGGCGCGCTCATCTCCTCCCGCCGCAGGTGCCTCGGGTAGCCGCTGCCGTCCATTTTCTCGTGGTGGCCGCCGGCCAGCTCCGGCACGTTCTGCAGATGCCGCGGGAACGGCAGGGCGGTGAGCATGATGATGGTCTGCACGATGTGGTCGTTGATGATGTAGCGGTCCTCCTCGGAGAGGGTGCCCCGGGCCACGGCCAGGTTGTGCAGTTCGCCCCGGTTGAACTTCCAGGCCGGCACCTGCAGCTTGAAGCCCCAGGGATTGTCGGCCGGCATCAGGTCCCGCGGGCCCCGCTCCAGGAGATGCTCCGGCTTGTCCGCCAGCAGGGGCTCGGTAGCCGGCAGAGGCACCGGCGGCAGCTGGGCCTTGCGCCGCCCCTCTTCCCAGGACAGGCCCAGGCGGTCGTCCAGGGTGCGCCGCCAGGTGCGGCCGGCGATGCGCTGCAGGCGCTCCAACTTCTCCGGCGCCATGAATTCGCCGCCCTGGTTGCAGCTGGCAACGAAGGCGAACTCCTCGTCCAGCACCTGCCACTGGGCTTCCAGGGCCTGGCGCAGGGCCGCCCCGTCGCCGCCGGCGGCCACCTGCTGCCAGAACTCGATCTCCGCGTCCCGCTTGAGCACTTCGAAGCGCATGCGCACCTCGTGGATGCGGTCATACAGGGTTTCCAGCTTGGTCGCCTTGTCCACCACGTACTCGGGCGTGGTCACCTTGCCGCAGTCGTGCAGCCAGCCGGCAATGTGCAGGGCTTCCCATTCCTCGTCGCTGAGGGCGAAGTCGGCGTAGGGGCCGGCGGTGGCGTCGCAGGCGGCCCGGGCCAGCATCTTGGTCAGCTCCGGCACCCGCTGGCAGTGGCCGCCCGTATAGGGGCTCTTGGCGTCGATGGCACCGGCCACCAGCTGGATCAGGCTTTCCAGCAGGGCCTTCTGGGCCTGGATCAGGCGCTGGTTGTCGATGGCCACGGCGGAAGCCCCGGAGAGGGCCTCGATGAAGGAAATGCGCTCCGGCGACGGCGCCTCGGCGCTGCCCGGCAGGAACAGGGCCAGCACCCCCACCACCTCCTGGGCCCGGTTTTTCAGGGGCAGGGCCACCAGCAGCACCGGCAGGCCCACCAGGGGGCTGCCCGGGGCATCGAGGAATTCCATGCCGGGGGGGCGCTGGGGCGGCACATCCAGCACCTGGGTGCGGGCCTCCAGGACCGCCAGCAACAGGGGATGGGTCTCCCGGGCCGTCGGCAGGAAGACCAGGCCCGGCAGCCCCGCCACCTCGCCGCTGGCCGGCGCCCCTTGTTCTTCCGCGGCGGTCCCCACCTCCCAGCGCAGGGCCGCCGGCAGCAGGCCGCGGCCGTTCTCCGCCATCAGGTAGACGATGCCGCCGCTGGCCTCGGCGCTGGCCAGGGTCTCCTGCAGCACCCGCTCCAGCAGCCGGTCGAAATTGCGCTCGGCGGTGAGGGTGGCGCTGATGTCGAGGAACTTGCGGATGGTGCCCTTCATCTGGTTCATGGAGCGGGACAACTCGTCGATCTCCCAGATGGGGGAGCCCTTGGCCGGGGTGCCGTCGAAGCGGAAGCGGCGGATTTCCGCCGACTCCCGGATCAGGTCCTTCAGCTCGCCGGAGATGCGCCGGGCCAGCCACCAGGTGCCGGGAATGGCCAGGGCGATGAGGGCCAGGGTGACCCACAGGGTCCAGGTGCGGATGCGCACCGCCTCGGCCAGCAATTCGTTTTCCGGCGCCGCCACCAGCAGGTAGTTGGGCTCGTCCCCGGCCTCGGGGACCGCCACCGCCCGCCCGTGCCAGACCTGGCCGGCAGCCTCGATCACCCGGGAATTCCCGGCGCCAGCCGCGGCCAGGGCCCCCAGCACCGGCACTCCCAGCTGGTCCAGGGTCGGCAGCTGGCCGCCGGCCCGGGCATTGGCCCGGTGCAGCCGTTCCCGGTCCCGCTCCGCCAGAACCCGGCCCCGGGCATCTACCAGGGCCAGCTGGGAACCGGGGGTGATGCCGGCACCGGCGAGGGAGGCGGAAATCTCTTCCAGAGTCAGGTCCGCCGCCACCACGGCGCCGCTGCCGGCGAGGCGGGCGAAGGTCTTGCCCACCTCCCGGGTGGTGAAGAAGACGTAGGGCTCGGTGCGCACCAGGGCGGTGGCGGTCTGGGCCCGGATGAACCAGGGACGGCCCCGGGGATCGAAATCGTAGGCGGCCGGATGGCGCCGCTCCAGTTCCTGCAGCCACTCGTCGAAAAAGATGAAGGTGGGGCGCGCCGCCCTGCCCTGGCGCTCCATGCTCTGCACCAGGAAACGGGCGCCGGCCGGCGCCTGCACTGCCAGGGCCACGGCCCGGCTGGCCAGGGAGCGGATAAGGAAAAAGTCCCCGTTGCCGTAGCCCACATAGACGGCGGAGAGATGGGCGTTCTTTTCCAGGGCCTCCCGCAGCATGGGCAGGGCCTGCAGCCGGGAATCCAGGCTGGGAGCCGCGGCCAGGGGATGGTGCACCAGCAGTTCGACCAGGGTTTCCAGGGGGCCGTAGAGGCGCTGCAGGTCATCCCCGGTCTTGGCGGGCGGTGCGCTCGAAGACGTCGCTGGCGGCGGTCAGGACGATGCGGCGTGACTGGTGGAAATTGAACCAGCCGATCACCGAGCAGGCAACGAAAATGAGCAGGGTGAACAGGTAGGCGATGTGGATGTGCAGGGGATAGAGGCGGCCCCGCTGGCCCCTGGGAAAGACTGCTGCCTGAAGTGCCATGACCATTCTCCGCTGAGGCCCGTCGGGGCCGCGACATGGTCACAGGCTAACACCGGGACGCCGGGGGGAAACGCCACATCCGTCACGAAGTGGCCGGGGACGGGGGCGCCGGCGTTGATTTAGGTCAAGCCTGGCGATCGATTCTGGCGGCAGACTGGCGCTTTTCCCGATCCCGGAGTATTTCCACCATGCAAGGATTCCGCATTGCCGTCGTCGGCGCCGGCGAAACCGGCACCCCCCTGCTCAAGCAGCTGCTGACCGCCCCCTTCGTCACCGTCCTCGGCGTCGCCGACCTGGACCTGTCCATGCCCGGCATCGCCCTGGCCAAGGAGCACGGCGTCAAGGTCACCAACAACTTCATGGAGCTGGCCGCCCTGGGCAACGAAGTCGACATCATCATCGACGTCACCGGCGCCCCCAAGGTGCGCGAAGCCCTGCGCAAGCACATGGTGGACAGCGGCAACACCCACACCCTGATCATGCACGAGTCCATCGCCCTGCTGATGATGTCCCTCTCCGCCGGCAAGCTGGTGAGCGGCAAGCACGGCGACCAGGAATACGTCTGAGGCCAGGTCCCGGACCATGAAAAAAGCCGCCCGCGGGCGGCTTTTTCTTTGGCCGGAAGGCCGGGGCAAAGGGCTTACAGCACCACCTGGGTGCCCAGCTCCACCACCCGGTTGGAGGGAATCTTGAAGAAGCTGGTGGCGCTGCCGGCGTTGCGGAACAGGGCGATGAACAGCTTCTCGCGCCAGAAGGCCATTTCCGAGCCGAGGCGGGGGATCAGGGTCTCCCGGCCGAGGAAGAAGGAGGTCTCCAGCATCTCGAAGGAGAGGCCGTAGTCGGCGCAGAGGGAAAGGGCCTGGGGAATGTCCGGATCGTCCTTGAAGCCGTACTGGACGATGACGCGGAAGAAGTTTTCCTTCAGCTTGTGCACCTCCACCCGGTCGATCTCCGGCACGTAGGGCACGTCGAAGATCTGCACCGAGACCATGATCACCCGCTCGTGCAGCACCTTGTTGTGCATCAGGTTGTGCAGCAGGGAATGGGGCACGCCGTTGGGGTCCGCATTGAGGAAGACGGCGGTGCCGGGCACCCGGGTCGGCGGCGAGACGGCGATGCTGTCGATGAAGGGCAGCAGCTGCAGGGCCTCGCCCTTGAGGCGGTCGGCCAGGAGCTGGCGGCCCCGCTTCCAGGTGGTCATGAGGACGAAGACGAAGACGCCGACCACCAGGGGGAACCAGCCGCCGTCGGGAATCTTCAGGATGTTGGCGGTGAGGAAGGTCAGTTCCACCACCAGGAAGCCGGTGAACAGCAGCACCGCCCGGCTCCAGCCCCAGCGCCAGACCTTGGCCGCCACCACGGTGGCGAGCAGGGAGGTGATGACCATGTCGCCGGTGACAGCGATGCCGTAGGCCGCCGCCAGGTTGTTGGAGGACTTGAAGCCCAGCACCAGCACCGCCACGGCGCCGAAGAGGCCCCAGTTCACGCCCGGCAGGTAGATCTGGCCCTGCTCCTTCTCCGAGGTGTGCTGCACTTCCATGCGCGGCACGAAGCCCAGCTGCATGGCCTGGCGGGTCACCGAGAAGGCGCCGGAAATGACCGCCTGACAGGCGATCACCGTGGCCAGGGTGGCCAGGCAGACCAGGGGCATGACCGCCCATTCGGGAGCCAGGTTGAAGAAGGGATTGGTGGCGGCGGCGGGGTCGGCCAGGATCAGGGCGCCCTGGCCGAAATAGTTGAGCATCAGGGCCGGCAGCACGAAGCTGAACCAGGCCAGCTGGATCGGCTTGCGGCCGAAGTGGCCCATGTCGGCGTAGAGGGCCTCGGCCCCGGTCACCGCCAGCACCACGTTGCCCATGGCCACCAGGGCCATGGCCTTGTTGGCCAGGAGGAATTCGAAGCCGTAGACCGGGTTGGCGGCCAGCAGCACGTGGGGGTTGGCCATGATGTTCCACAGGCCCAGCAGGGCCAGGGTGGAGAACCACAGCATCATCACCGGCCCGAACATGACGCCCACCGTGGCGGTGCCCCGGCGCTGGATGAAGAAGAGGCCGAACAGCACCACCAGGGTGATGGGGATGACGAAGGGCTTGAAGGCCGGGGTGACGATCTCCAGGCCCTCCACCGCGGAGAGCACGGAAATGGCCGGGGTCACCATGCCGTCGCCGTAGAACATGGCGGCACCGAGGATGCCGATGATCATGATGATCTGCTGGCGCCGCTTGCGGTCCTGGGCCTCGTGCAGGGCCAGGGCGATGAGGGCCATGATGCCGCCTTCGCCCCGGTTGTCGGCCCGCATGATGAAGACCACGTACTTCAGGGAAACGACGATGATCAGCGCCCAGAAGAACAGGGACAGGCTGCCCAGGACGTTGGTCTCGGTCAGGGGGATAGGATGGTTGCCGGCGAAAACTTCTTTCATGGCGTACAGGGGACTGGTCCCGATGTCGCCATAGACCACGCCGAGGGCGGCCAGGGCCAGAGCTGCCAGCCGCGCCTTGGTGGTCTGAACGGAATCGTGCATGCGAACTCCCGCAGGGGTGTCGAAAGTAATGACAGCGCTGGGTCTTCCCCGCTTTTGCCGCGGTTTGGAAGACGGGCCGGCGCCCCTTGCCCAGGGGCATACCGACATCCGGCCGACCTTCCGCTACAGCATGGAGGCAACCGGGGTGCGCCAGTCTACACCCATTTATTGCGACGCAACATTCCCCTCCGTACGGCCCCGGCAGGGCGGCAAATGACTGCGTCCTGAATGTTGCCACCGATGGTGGCGGAAAGGCCCCAACTGTCTGGTAAACTCGCGTTTTCTCACGTCCATGCCCCCGGGCCCCCATGAAGTCAGCCCCCAAGTCCGTCCCCCTGCTCGAAATCAAAGGCACCACCCTGGCCATGACGGTGCTGCAGGCCGCCCTCCGCTCGGCGGACCTGCCCTCCCTGGCCGACAGCCTGACCGACCAGTACGGCCCCAGTTCGGATTTCTTCAGTTTCGAGCCCACCGTCATCGACCTGGGCGAACTGCCCGCCGACATCGAGCTGGACTGGGCCGGCCTGCTGCCCCTGCTGCGCCGCTACCAGGTGGCCCCCATCGGCGTGCGCAACGCCTCCCCGGCCCAGGCCGAAGCGGCCCGCAACGTCGGCCTGATCGTGGTCGAAGAGGCGGAAACCCAGGTGCGCCACAGCCCGCGCCGGGCCGAAGCCGAGACTCCGGCCGCCCCCGCAGCCCCGACGGCAGCCGCCGCCGCGCCGGCCCAGGCCGAGCTGGACATCGCCCCCGCCAACGCCCCGGCCAATGAAGCGCCCGCTGCCGCCCCGGCCCCCGCCCCGGCAGCAGAAGCGGCCCCCAGAGGCACCCTGGTGCTGGACAAGCCCCTGCGCAGCGGCCAGCAGGTCTATGCCCGAGGCGGCGACCTGGTGGTGCTGGCCATGGTCAGCCCGGGTGCCGAGGTCATCGCCGACGGCAACATCCACATCTATGCCCCCCTGCGCGGCCGCGCCCTGGCCGGCGCCCGGGGCGACGCCAATGCCCGCATCTTCACCACCTGTTTCGAAGCCGAGCTGACCTCCGTCGCCGGGGTGTACCGCACCTTCGAACCGGGTTCGGAGAAGAGCCTCACCGGCAAGCCCGTACAAATCCGTCTGGAAGGCGAAAAGCTCGTGCTCGAAGCCCTCAAGACCAGCTGAACCCAAAATTTCCGACAACTCTTACTCTTACCAATCCAGAGGTCCCATGAGAATCATCGTCGTCACTTCCGGCAAGGGTGGTGTGGGCAAGACCACCACCAGCGCAGCCTTCGCCTCCGGCCTGGCCCTGCGCGGCTTCAAGACCGCGGTCATCGACTTCGACGTCGGCCTGCGCAACCTGGACCTGATCATGGGCTGCGAACGCCGGGTGGTCTACGACCTGGTGAACGTCATCAACGGCGAAGCCAACCTGACCCAGGCCCTGATCAAGGACAAGCACGCCGAGAACCTCTTCGTGCTGCCCGCCTCCCAGACCCGGGACAAGGACGCCCTGACCGAAGAAGGCGTGGAGAAGGTGCTCAAGGAACTGGAGCACATGGGCTTCGACTACGTGGTCTGCGACTCCCCCGCCGGCATCGAGCGGGGCGCCGTCATGGCCCTCACCTTCGCCGACGAGGCCATCGTCGTCTCCAATCCGGAAGTCTCCTCCGTGCGCGACTCGGACCGCATCCTGGGCATCGTCCAGTCCAAGTCCCGCCGCGCCAAGGAAGGCAACGAGGCGGTCAAGGAACACCTGCTGGTGACCCGCTATTCGCCCAAGCGCGTGGAGGACGGCGAGATGCTCTCCTACAAGGACGTGCACGAACTGCTGCGCATTCCCCTGCTCGGCGTCATTCCCGAATCCGAAGTTGTGCTGCAGGCCTCCAACCAGGGCACGCCCGCCATCCACATGAACGGCAGCGACGTGGCCGACGCCTACCAGGACATGGTGGCCCGTTTCCTCGGCGAGGAAGTGCCCCTGCGCTTCGTGGACTACGAAAAGCCGGGCATCCTGAAGCGCCTGTTCGGAGGCAAGTGACATGTCCCTGCTCGACCTTCTTTTTGGCCAGAAACAAAAGACCGCTTCGGTCGCCAAGGAGCGCCTGCAGCTCATCATCGCCCGGGAACGCAGCGGTGAGCAGAGCTCGCCGGATTTCCTGCCTCAACTGCAGCAGGAGCTGATCGCCGTCATCTCCAAGTACGTCAAGGTGAACCAGGACGACATCAAGGTCTCCCTGGAGAAGAAGAACAACTTCGAAGTGCTGGAAGTGAACATCGTTCTGCCGGAAGTGGGCCAGGCCCGCTGAAGCGTTCCACCGCCAAGCAAAAAGCCGGGGCATGCCCCGGCTTTTTCTTTGCCCTACGTTTGGCCCCGCCCTTGACGGCAGAGCCGGCCCCGCCTCAGAAGAAGCGGGTCAGGCGGACCACCCAGCGCCGGTCTTCCAGGAGGCCGTTTTCCGTGCGGAAATCCCCGCCGTATTGCAGGGACAGCTTGCCGACGGGCGAGTTGGCGGTGGCCGTGAGCTGATAGCGCTCCAGCTGGGTGCGGTCGTTCTGGGCCACGCCCGCCACCCGGGTCTCGCCGCCCCAGGTGTAGAAATAGGTGGCGGCCAGGGCAAAGGTGGCATTGATGTCGTAGCGCAGGCCGGTCTGGGCGGTGTACAGCACCTCCTGGTCCTGCTCCCGGCGCAGGGGGCCGAATTCCTTGTTGGTGCCGGAGCGCATGCCGTCCACCGCGCCCATCCAGTGCAGATTGCGCAGCACGGCGGTCTGCAGGCCGACCTGCAGGGCCGTGCTGACCCGGTTGCTGCCCATGTTGAGGACGCGCCCCGCCTGGTAATCCCCGGTGGGCAGGGTCAGGTAGCCGCCCAGGGCGAAATAGGTCTGGCTGGCATGGTTGGCGTAGGGCCACACGGCCAGCAGCATGGTGGTGTCGCCGAAGCCCGAAGCCCCCGGCAGGCTGGACAGAGTGCCGCCCGGATGCAGGCTGCCGACGGGCTGCTGCAGATAGGAGAAGGCGGGCATGCCGCCCAGGTCGAAGGTGGCGCCCAGGCGCAGCTGGGTCTGGGACAGGGTCACCTTGGGCTCGCCGGGCATCTTGCGGCCGCGGACGTACATGTCGCCCCGGTCGCTGTCCTGGTAGGCCAGCTGGATCATCCTGGTGCCGGAGGGCGGCACCTGCAGATCCCCCGGCTGGAGGTCGATGGCCCAGGCGGCGGCGCTGGGCAGCAGCAGGGCGAGGTAGGTGAGTTTGCGCATGGCGCGCAAGTGTGGCGAAAGGCCCCCGGATAGGCAAGCTAGGGCCTTCCCCAGGGCAGGCCTGGCCCGAGGCCGGCAGCCGCGCTCAGCCCCCGCGCCAGTCCGCCAGGGCGGCCGCCACTTGGGCCACGGCGCCGTCCCAGTCGCCCCAGGCCGGCTGGCGGAAGAGGCGCAGGCTGGCGTACCAGGGGGTCGCCGCCCCCTGCCGGCCCCAGCGCCATTCGCCGCCGTGCTGCAGCAGCAGCCAGCAGGGGCGGCCGAGGGCGCCGGCCAGGTGGGCCACCGCCGTGTCCACGCTGATGACCAGGTCCAGCTGCTGCACCAGGGCGGCGGTGTCGGCCCAGTCCTCCAGCCATTCATCCACCCGCTGCAGATGAGGCAGGGCGGCCAGGGCTTCCTGGTCGGCGGCCGGGATCATCTGCTGCAGGCAATAGAAGCGGCGCCCCGGCCCCAGCAGGGGCTGCAGCTGCGCCAGGGCAAGGTTGCGGCCGGCATCGCCGTCGGCCTTGGCCGACCACACCAGGCCGATGCGCATGCCCTGGAAGGCAGGCAGGACGGGCATCCTGGCGGCACGCTCCGGGGATGCCCGCAGATAGGGCGTCCCAGGCCCTTCTTCGGGACGGCACAGGCCCAGGGCCAGGGGCAGGCTGAGCAGGGGACAGTGCAGGTCGTGGGGCGGCAGCTCGGCCGGCGCCGGCAGCACCTCGATTCCCGGCCCCAGGCTGGCGGCCAGGGCGGCCAGGGACGGCGGCAGCAGCAACAGCACCCGGGCGCCGAGGGCCGCCACCCGGGGCACGTAGCGCAGGAACTGGAGGGTGTCGCCCAGGCCCTGCTCGGCCCACAGCAGCACGGTCCGCCCCTCGGGGGAATGGCGGCCCAGCCACAGGGGAGCATTGCTGGGCAGCCAGGCATCGGCCATCTGCCGGGTTTCCCAGCGCCATTCGTAGCGCTGCCAGCCCTGGCGCCAGCGCCCCAGGGCGAAGCAGCAGTGGGCCTGCTCCACCAGGGCCTCCGGGTGGTCGAGATGGAAGCACAGCAACTGCTCGTAGCTGGCGAAGGCGGCCTCCCAGCGGCCCAGGGCCTGCAGCACCCGGCCCCGCTGCAGGCGCACCTGGAGATTGCCCGGTTCCCGCTCCAGGGCCCGGTCCAGGGCCGCCAGGGCTTCCTCGTGCCGGTACAGGGCGGCCAGGGCCGCACCCCGGCGGGCCTCCAGACCCCAGCAGCGGGGATCGAGCCGGCGGGCCTGGTCGAAGTCGGCCAGGGCGGCTGCCGCCCGGCCGGCGCCGAGGCGGATGTTGCCCCGCAGCACATGGAAATCCACGTTGTCCCGATCGATCTCCAGCAGGGTGCCGTAGTGCTCCTCCGCCTCCTGTTGCAGCTGGCGGCACTGGGCCGCCGCCTCGCCGTCGTCCGGGGCGTCGCGCAGGTAGCGGCCGTAGGCGGCGATGGCTTCCTCGTAACAGCCCAGCTCGGCCATCAGGCGGGCGCAGTTTAGGTGCAGGGGATAGAGCCGGGGATTGACCGCCAGGGCCTGCTGCAGGCAGCCCAGGGCGGCCTCGGTGCAGCCTTCCTGGCGCAGGCTGGTGCTGCGCCCCACCAGGGCGATGATCTGTTCCAGTCCGTCGATGTGCGACATGCGTTGCCGGCTCCCCATGCTTGCCATGACCGGCGCCGCCGGCTGCGCCGGGACGCCACCGGGGCATTCTTGGCCCGGGGGATGTAAATACGGGTTAAGCCCCGGGTAAATCCGGGTTAAGACGATGGCCGACCCTGTGCGGAATCCCGGAACGCCCCCCCCGGGGTGTGCGGTTTTCCGGAAAGCCCGGGGCGACGCGGCACCCCGACGCCGAGCCAAATCTCCGCAAAAACAATTACCTGCAAACCTTTCCGGCGGATGGCACGGTCCCTGCAAACAGGAGCCTCACAACCCGGCACTGCCGCCGGGGACATCCACCCTGTGAGGAGACTTCCATGCAACAACGCAAAGTTCTGGCTGCGGCCGTCACCGCCCTCTGTGCTTCCGCCCTGCTGGCCGCCGCGCCGGCCCGGGCCGAGGACGTGGTGCGCCTGGGCAACCTGAAGTTCGCCCACTACGGCGCCGTGTCCTACATGAAGGAGCTGTGCGCCAAGTACGACCTGAAGGTGGAGGAACGCATGTTCCCCAAGGGCCCGGACATCATGCCGGCCATCGTCGCCGGTGAGGTGGACATCGCCGCCCTGGCCTCCGACGGCGCCATCTCCGGCCGCGCCAACGGCGTGCCCATCTATACCGTGGCCGGCTTCGCCAAGGGCGGCGCCCGCCTGGTGGCCGGCGCCGACACCGGCATCAAGGATATCCAGGGCCTCAAGGGCAAAAAAGTGGGCGTCACCCGGGGCGGCGCCCACGAGCTGCTGCTCTACGCCGAACTGGAAAAGGCTGGCCTGACCTGGTCCGACAAGCCGGGCAAGGACGTGCAGATCGTTTTCCTCGCCTTCGCCGACCTCAACCAGGCCCTGGCCGCCAAGCAGATCGACGCCATGTGCCAGTCCGAGCCCCAGTCCTCCCAGGCCCTCAACAAGAAGTTCGGGGTGGAGATCATGAAGCCCTACAACACCGCCATGGGCGAGCCGGTGCGCCTCCTGGTGATGACCGAGAAGCTCTACAACGAGAAGAAGGACGTGGCCCAGCGGGTCATGAAGTGCTTCGTCGAAGCCACCGCCCTGTTCAACAAGGACATGGCCCTGGCCGAGAAGTACGTGCGCGAGCAGATGTTCAAGGGCCAGATCAGTTCCCAGGACTTCAAGGACGCCATGGACAACGCCGATTACACCTACGACGTTTCCCCCGAGCACATCGACATCACCACCTCCTTCATGCAGAAGTACGGCGTCGGCCGCATGGCCAAGCCGCCCAAGGCCGCCGAGTGGGTCAAGCTGGACCTGCTGCAGAAGGCCAAGACCGAACTGAAGGTGAAGTAAGGCCATGCTGAAGAAACTGCAAGCCTTCGCCCACGGCGCCCTGGTGCCGGTGCTGGTGCTGATCCTGTGGGAGGCCGGCTCCCGGGCCGGCCTCTTCTCCGAGGTGCTGCTGCCCTCCCCCAGCGCCGTGGCGGTGAAATGGTGGGCCTACCTGCTGCCGACCCAGGACTACGTCCCGGGCAGCGGCAGCTACTTCACCTGGCTCATTTCCGGCGAGTTGCTGCACGACGCCTATTCCAGCCTCTACCGGGTCATCGTCGGCTTCATCATCGGCGCCGGCCTGGCCCTGCCCCTGGGCCTGGTGATGGGCGCCAACAACCGCATCTACGACCTGTTCAACCCTCTGGTGCAGATCCTGCGGCCGATCCCCCCCATCGCCTACATCCCGCTGGCGATCCTGTGGTTCGGCCTGGGCAACCCGCCGTCCTTCTTCCTCATCGCCATCGGCGCTTTCTTCCCGGTGCTGATGAACACCATCGCCGGGGTGCGCCACGTGGACGGCATCTACCTGCGGGCCGCCCGCAACCTGGGGGTCAATTACTGGACCATGTTCACCCGGGTGATCCTGCCCGCCTCCACCCCCTACATCCTGGCCGGGGTGCGCATCGGCATCGGCACCGCCTTCATCGTGGTGATCGTCTCCGAGATGATCGCGGTGAACGACGGCCTCGGCTTCCGCATCCTGGAAGCCCGGGAGTTCATGTGGTCGGACAAGATCATCGCCGGCATGATCACCATCGGCCTGCTGGGTCTGGCCATCGACACCGCCGTCAGCCGCCTCAACAACCACCTGCTGCGCTGGCACCGCGGCCTGGAGCACTAAGTTGGCCAGGACCATCCCCCCGCCCCCCTGCCCACGGCAGGGGGTGACGGCAGTTCAGCCCGCCGCCCGCCCGGGCGCCGGACATCCAGATCAACGACGGCTGCCTCCTTGGGGCGGCCCTGCGGAGGCAGCATGAGCGACATCCTCATCAACAACGTGCAAAAGGTCTTCAAGACCCCCGGCGGCGACGTCACCGCCCTCAAGGACATCAACCTCACCGTCAAGCAGGGCGAATTCGTCTGTCTGCTGGGCCCCTCCGGCTGCGGCAAATCCACCCTGCTCAACGCCGTGGCCGGCTTCCAGCCGCCCTCGGCCGGCGAGATCGTCATCGAGGGCAAGAAGATCCTCACCCCGGGCCCGGACCGGGGCATGGTGTTCCAGGAATACGCCCTCTTCCCCTGGATGACCGTGGCCCAGAACATCGCCTTCGGCCTGCAGATCCAGAAGAAGGAGAAGGCCGAGATCGACCTGACGGTGAACCAGCTGTTGGACCTGCTGCACCTGAAGGACTTCCGCGACCGCTTCCCCAAGGACCTCTCCGGCGGCATGCGCCAGCGGGTGGCCATCGCCCGGGTGCTGGCCCTGGATTCGCCCATCATGCTCATGGACGAGCCCTTCGGCGCCCTCGACGCCCTCACCCGGCGCAACCTGCAGGACGAGCTGCTGCGCATCTGGGAGAAGCTGAACAAGACCATCCTCTTCGTCACCCACTCCATCGAGGAATCCATCTACCTGGCGGACCGCATCGTGGTCATGACCTACCGCCCCGGCACCATCAAGCGGGACCAGTACGTCACCATGCCCCGGCCCCGGGACCCCTCCAGCCACGAGTTCAACGAGCTGAAGCGGGAGCTGGGCCGCCTGGTGATGGAGGAGCAGCAGCGCCACGCTGCCGACGAGCTGAAGCTGGCGGCGGTGGACTAGGCACCGCCGCGGGGGGCGGAAGCTGCCGTCCCCCGTTTTTTCCCCCGCTCTTTCCCGCTTCCTCCCGTTGCTGCTGGCCGCCGCCGGGTCCGGGCATTAGCATAGGCGGCTGCCTCCCAACCCTGACCGCGCCCCCACCCACCGTGTCCCTGCCGCCCCTGCCCGTCCCCCCCACCTCCAGCCGCCGCCGGCTGCTGCTGGGCACCGCCCTGCTCGCCGCCTGCCTGGTCTTCGGCTGGCTCGCCTACCGGGTGGCCCTGACCATCTTCCTCGATGGCGAACGGCAAAACGCCGCCCGCCGCCTGGAGTTCTACGCCCTTTCCCTGGAAGCCACCCTGGCCCGCTACGAGGCCCTGCCCGGCCTGCTGGCCCTGGAGCACAAGCTGCACGAACTGCTGGCCCAGCCCGCCGGCAGCGCCCAGGCCAAGGCCGCCAACGCCTATCTGAAGACCGCCCAGAGCGGCGCCGAGATCAGCGCCGCCTACCTCATCGACCGCCGCGGCCACACCCTGGCCGCCAGCAACTGGGACAAGGCGGGCAGCTTCGTCGGCCACAACTACGCCTTCCGTCCCTATTTCCGGGAAGCCATCAAGGGCAGCCTGGGCCGTTTCTACGGCGTCGGCGCCACCACCGGCGAGCCGGGCTACTTCCTCGCCGCCCCGGTGCGGGACGGCAGCCACGGCCCCATCGAGGGCGTGGTCACCATCAAGGTGAACCTGGCCCCCTTCGAATCCGCCCTGGCCAGGAGCGGCGACACCGTGCTGCTGGCCGACGACGAGGGCGTCATCTTCCTCGCCCCCAAGGCCGAGTGGCGCTACCGCACCCTGGCCCCCCTCTCCCCCCTGGCCCGGGAACGGCTGGCGGCCAGCCGCAAGTACGGCGACAGTCCCCTGGAACCCCTCATCAGCGACCGGGCCCTGGAAGACGGCAGCGTGCGCCTGGCGGTGACCGACCGGCGCCCCCGGGACCTGCTCATGGAAAGCCAGGCGGTGGGCCACCAGGGCTGGCGCGTGGTGCTCCTCACCGACCCGGCGGAGGCCCGCCGCAGCGCCCTCGGCGCCGGTTTCACCGCCGCCTTCGCCCTGGCCTTCGTGCTGGCCCTGGCGGCCCACCAGAACCTGCGCCGCAAGCGCCGGGCCGAACTGCACCAGGCCCATGCCGCCCTGGAGGCGGCCATCGCCGAACGCACCGCCGACCTGACCCGCAAGGTGGAAGCCCTCAAGCAGGCCGAGGCGATCCTGCACCAGACCCGGGACACGGCGGTGCAGGCCGGCAAGCTGGCGGTGCTGGGCCAGATGTCCGCCGGCATGAGCCACGAACTGAACCAGCCCCTGGCCGCCCTGCAGACCTTCTCCGACAACGCCGTGGCCCTCATGGACCTGGGCCGCCTGGAGGAAGTGCGGGAGAACCTGGCCATGATCCGCCAGCTCACCGCCCGCCTGGGGCGCATCGTCACCCAGCTCAAGTCCTTCTCGCGCAAAGGCCCGGCGGAAAAGAGCCCGGTCCCCGTGGCCCGGGCCGTGGACAACGCCCTGCTGATCCTGGAACCGCGGCGGCGGGAGCTGCAGGCCGCCATCCAGGTGGCTCCCATCGCCCCGGAACTGGCGGTGCTGGCCGACACCACCCGCCTGGAGCAGGTGCTGGTAAACCTGCTGCGCAACGGCCTCGACGCCATGCAGGAGCGGCCGGCGCCGCGCCTGCACCTGCAGGCCGAACGGCGGGACTCCCAGGTGCGCATCGCCATCCGCGACGAGGGCCCGGGGCTGCCGCCGGAGGTCCTGGCCCACCTGTTCGAACCCTTCTACACCACCAAGCCCGTGGGCGAAGGCCTGGGCCTGGGTCTGGCCATTTCCCTGGCCATCGTCGAAGGCTTCGGCGGCCGCCTGGAGGGCAGCAACCGGCCGGAAGGCGGCGCCGAATTCGCTATCATCCTGGAAGCCGCCAGCGGCACCCAGTCAAACCCCACCCCCGCCTGATCCGCCCCGGAACCACGCCATGCCCCACCTGACCCTGGAATACAGCGCCAACCTGTCCCTGGACCCGGCCGCCAGCCTCGCCCCCCTCAACCGCTGCCTGGCCGACTCCGGCCTCTTCGAGGAAGCCGACATCAAGAGCCGGGCCCTGGCCCTGGAGGTATTCTGCGTCGGCACCGCCGCCACGCCCCGGGCCTTCGCCCATGCCAAGCTGAGCCTCATGCCGGGGCGCAGCATGGAGACCAGGAAGCAGCTGGCGGACAGCCTGCTGGCCGCCCTCTCGCCCCTGGTGCAGGCGGCGCCGGGCACCGAACTGCAGCTGTGCGTGGAGCTGTTCGAGATCGACCGGGCCAGCTATGCCAAGGAGAGCCGCCGTGTCTGAGGCCGCCGCCCTGCCGGTCTTTCTCGTCGAGGACGATCCGGCGGTGCGCATGGGCAGCGCCCAGGCCCTGACCCTGGCCAGCCTGGAGGTGCGCAGCTTCGCCGATGCCGAGGGGGCCCTGGCGGCCCTGGCCGCCGAACTGCCCGGGGCCGTGGTCAGCGACGTGCGCCTGCCGGGCAGGGACGGCATCGCCCTGCTGGGGGAGCTGCGCCAGCTGGACCGGGAGCTGCCGGTGATCCTGGTCACCGGCCACGGCGACGTGGCCATGGCGGTGCAGGCCATGCGCGACGGCGCCCACGACTTCATCGAAAAGCCCTTCACCTCCGAACACCTGGTGCGGGTCACCCGCCAGGCCCTGGAAAAGCGGGCCCTGCTGCTGGAAAACCGGCGCCTCAAGGAAGCCCTGCCGACCCAGGACGGCCTGCCGGTGATCGGCCAGACTCCGGCCATGCAGGAGGTGCGCCGCCTGGTGGCGGCCCTGGCCCCCACCGACGTGGATATCCTCATCAACGGCGAGACCGGCAGCGGCAAGGAAGTGGTGGCCCGGGCCATCCACAGCGCCTCCGGCCGGCGCGGCCCCTTCGTCGCCATCAACTGCGCCGCCCTGCCCGAGAGCGTCTTCGAGAGCGAGATGTTCGGCCACGAGGCGGGAGCCTTCACCGGCGCCGGCAAGCGGCGCATCGGCAAGATCGAATACGCCCACGGCGGCACCCTGTTCCTCGACGAAATCGAGTCCATGCCCCTCAACCTCCAGGTCAAGCTGCTGCGGGCCCTGCAGGAGCGCAGCATCGAGCGCCTCGGCGGCAATGCCCCGGTGGCGGTGGATTGCCGGGTGGTGGCCGCCTCCAAGGCCGACCTCAAGGCCCTCTCCGAGGCCGGCCAGTTCCGCGCCGACCTCTACTACCGGCTCAACGTGGTCAGCATCGACCTGCCGCCCCTGCGCCAGCGCCAGGAAGACATTCCCCTGCTCATGGGCCACTTCCTGCAGCAGGCGGCCAAGCGCTTCGGCCGGGAAGTGCCGGCCTGGGGCCCGGCCGAACTGGCCCGCTGGCAGGCCCAGCCCTGGCCGGGCAACGTGCGGGAGCTGAAGAACGCGGCGGAGCGCTTCTGCCTGGGCCTGGACCAGCCCCAGGCGGCATCCCCGGCGGGCAGCGCCCCGGGGGCCGAGCTGCCCCTGGCCCGGCGCCTGGAGCTGGCGGAACAGGGCTTCATCGAGGCCGCCCTGGCGGCCTGCCACGGCAATGTGGCCCTGGCGGCCGAGCGCCTGCAGCTGCCGAAGAAGACCCTCTACGACAAGCTGGCCCGCCTGCAGATCGCCGCCGACACCTTCCGCCGCTGAAGCCGCCGTCGAGCCCCTTGCCGGGCCCGGTCCGATGCCGTCAAAATGGGCGGCACAAGAAGCGGCCCCCAGGGCCGCAAACCGGGAGGCTCCCGTGCCTGCGCGATTCGACAACGGCATCACCGGCACCATCCTGCTGGCGGACGATTCCGCCCTGGACCGCCATCTGTTCACCCAGCTGCTGCAGCGCTACGGCCACACGGTGCACGCCGTGGCCGACGGGGCCCAGGCCCTGGCCGCCCTCGACGGCCTGCAGCCGGACCTGGTGCTGCTGGACATCCGCATGCCCGACATGAGCGGCCTTGAGCTGTGCGCCAAGCTCAAGGCCGACCCGGCCACCCGGGACATCCCGGTGATTTTCATCAGCGCCGCCAGCGCCGTGGAGGATCGCATCCAGGCCTTTTCCAGCGGCGGCGTGGACTACATCGGCAAGCCCATCAAGAGCGAGGAAGTGCAGGCCCGGGTCACCACCCACCTGACCCTGCGGGCCCTGCGCCGCACCCTGGAACTGCGGGTGCAGGAGCGCACGGCGGAACTGGAAGTGGCCAACCGGCACCTCAGCGAGGAGATCACCGAACGCCGCCGCATAGCCCAGGAACTGCTCGAATCCCGGCAGCAGCTGCGGGACCTGGCCGCCCACGGCGAAGCCGCCATGGAGCAGGAGCGCAAGCGCATCGCCCGGGAGATCCACGACGAGCAGGGCTCCCTGCTGACCGCCCTGAAAATGGACCTGACCCTGCTGCGACGGGAGCTGGGCGACGCCCCGCCGGCCATCGGCCAGCGCCTGGACACCATGCAGCACCTGGTGGAGGAGGCGGTACGGGTGATGCGCCAGGTGGCCTCCCAGCTGCGTCCGGCGGTGCTCAACCTGGGCATCCTGCCGGCCCTGGAATGGCTCACCGAAGAATTCCGCCAGCGCACCGGCATCGCCTGCCACCTGCTGGCCGGGGACGACATTCCCCTGGACGACAGCCGGGCCACCACTCTCTTCCGCATCGTCCAGGAATCCCTCACCAACGTCACCCGCCATGCCGAGGCCAGCCAGGTGGATATCGGCCTGAGCCTGGAGGCGGAGCACATCCGCCTGGAGATCACCGACAACGGGAAGGGTTTCGAACTGCATCAGGTGAGCAGCCATTCCTTCGGCCTGCTGGGCATGGGCGAGCGCCTGGAAGCCCTGGGCGGCAAGCTGCGCATCGACAGTGCCCCGGGCCGGGGTACCCGCCTGCACATCACCATTCCCCTGGCGGAGGAACTGCCATGATCCGCATCCTGTTGGCCGACGACCACAGCATCGTACGCAGCGGCCTCAAGCAGCTCCTGGCCACGGAAGCCGACCTGGAGGTGGCCGGCGAGGCCAGCCAGGGCAGCGAGGTCCTGACCCGGCTGCGCCAGGGCGGCATCGACCTGCTGCTGATGGACATGTCCATGCCCGGCATCAGCGGCCTGGACCTGATCCGCCGAGCCCATACGGAAGCGCCGGAGGTCCCCGTCGTCGTCCTCAGCATGCACAACGAGAGCCAGCTGGTGTCCCGGGCCCTGCGCGCCGGCGCCAGCGGCTACGTGACCAAGGACAGCGACCCGGCCATTCTCCTGGCGGCCATCCGCAAGGTGGCCAGGGGCGGCCGTTTCATCGACCCGGCCCTGGTGGACGCCATGGTCTTCGGCGCCCCGGAAGAGGCGCCGCCCCACGAGGCCCTCTCCGACCGGGAATTCGAGGTGCTGCAGCTGCTCAGCCAGGGCCTGGCCCTGGCCGCCGTGGGCGAACGGCTGCACGTCAGCGCCAAGACCGTCAGCACCCACAAGACCCGGCTCATGCAGAAACTCGGCATCGACAACAATGCCGAACTGGTGCGCTACGTCCTGCGCCACGGCCTGGGCCGGCCCTAGGCCCCGCCTCCGCCCTGTCGTTGCGCTGCCCGTTTTACGTCTTCCTCCCCGCTTCCTCCCCACCTCCTCCCTATTTCCCCCTCCCATCCCCGGCATGGCCGGCCCGCTGCCGCGGGCACTCCCCTTGTAGGGTTTACCTGACCCCCGAATCAGGCTTGCCCTAAGTCACATTCCGCCGTTGCCGACGGCGGCGCTTTGGCGTCTGGCGTGAAATACACCCATCGCAGCACGCCACGGACAAGCGCCATGAAAATCCTCATCGTCGAAGACTCGAAGCTGGTCAGCGAACGGCTGCGCCTGGCATTCGCCGACCTGCCCCGGGTGGAAACGGTGGTCACCGATCGCATCGACATCGGCCTGCGCCATTTCCGCCTGTTCCGCCCCGAACTGCTGATCCTGGACATCGAGGTGGCCGACGGCAGCGGCATGTCCCTGCTGGGCAAGGTGAAGCTGGAAGCGCCGGCCACCATCGTCGCCATCTTCACCAACCATCCCGGCTTCCGCCGCCGCTGCGCCGCGGCCGGCGCCGATTTCTTTTTCGACAAGTCCTCCGACTTCGAACCCCTGGCCAGTACGGTGCGCCACCTGGCGGAGGCCCGGCAATGAGCGCCCCCACCACCTGGACCCCGCTCGGCCTGGGACTGGCCGGCGCCGCCTGGTCCCTGGGCCAGGGCGGCAGCACGGCCGGCGGCATCGGCGGCGCCCTGCTGCTGGCGCTCGCCGGGGCAGCCGGCGCCTGGTACGTCCGGCAGCACAGCCGCCTGCTGCAGGAACGGCTGGCCGCAGCCCTGGCGGCCGGCGCCCGGGGCGAGGCGGAGGAACGCCAACGCCAGGCGGGATTGACCGCCCAGGTACACAGCATCGAGGGCCACATCCTGCCCATCTGGCGCAAGCAGCTGACCCTGGTCGGCGAGCAGACGGAAACGGCCATCGCCGCCCTCTCCTCCCGCTTCGCCGGCATCGTGGACGGCCTGGAGGCCAGCGCCCGGGCCTCCGACGCCTCGGTGGGCGGCAATCTGCTGCAGACCCTGGAGCACAGCCGCCGGGAACTGGACGCCCTGCTCGCCACCCTGGCCGGGCTGCTGGCCAACAAGCGCCGCATGCTGGAAGAGATCGGCCGCCTCGCCGCCTTCACCGACGAACTGGATGCCATGGCCCAGGGGGTCGGCCGCATCGCCGGCCAGACCAACCTGCTGGCCCTCAACGCTGCCATCGAGGCGGCCCGGGCCGGGGATGCGGGGCGCGGCTTCGCCGTGGTCGCCGACGCGGTGCGGGAGCTTTCCAACGAATCGGCCGGCACCGGCCGGCGCATCGCCGACAAGGTGCAACTGGTCAACGAGGCCATCCACGGCGCCCTGCAGGCGGCGGACCAGGGCGCCCTGGCGGACGAGCAGGCCCTGGGCCAGGCCCAGCACTCGGTGGCGGGAATCCTCGAAGGCTTCCAGCGCGTCACCGGCGACCTGGCGGACACCGCCAACACCCTGCGCCGGCAGCACCAGGGCATCCAGCAGGAAGTGGCCGAATCCCTGGTCTCCCTCCAGTTCCAGGACCGCATCGGCCAGATGCTGGGCCACGTCCGCCAGGACATGGAAAGGCTGGAGCGGCACCTGGCCACCGGGCCGGAACACCTGGACGCCCAGGATTGGCTGGACAACCTGGCCAGCACCTACACCACGGCCGAGCAGCACGCCGTGCATGGCGGCAAGAGCAGCCAGGCACCGGCCGACTCCGACATCACCTTCTTTTAGGACCGCCCCATGGCAAAGACAATTCTCATCGTCGACGACTCCGCCTCCCTGCGCCAGGTCGTCAGCATTGCCCTCAAGGGGGCCGGCTACGAAACCCTGGAAGCCTGCGACGGCCAGGACGGCCTGAACAAGCTCAAGGGCCAGAAGGTGCACCTCATCATCAGCGACGTGAACATGCCGGTGATGGACGGCATCACCTTCGTCACCGAGCTGAAGAAGCTGCCGGAACACCGCTTCACCCCGGTCATCATGCTCACCACCGAAGCCGGCGACAGCATGAAACAACGGGGTCAGGCGGCGGGCGCCAAGGCCTGGGTGGTGAAGCCCTTCCAGCCGGCCCAGATGCTCACCGCCGTGACCAAGCTGGTCATGCCCTGAGGAGCGCGCCATGGAGATGAAGACCCATTCCGCCGACGGCGTCATGCACCTTGCCCTGCAGGGCGAATTCACCATCTACGACGCCGGCATCAAGGACGAGCTGCTGGCCCTGTGTGCCGGCCCCCGGGTGGAGATCGACCTGAGCCAGGTCAATGAGATCGACAGCGTCGGCGTCCAGCTCCTGCTGCTGGTCCTGCGCCAGGCCCAGATGCAGCAGCGCAGCCTGCGCCTGGTGGCCCTGCACCCGGCCGTCAACACCATGTTCGAGCTATACGACCTGCACCAGACCTTCGGTCTCGACACCAACGGGGAGCAGCTGTCATGAGCATGGATGAAGTGCTGCAGACCTTCGTTGCCGAAGCCCGGGAACTGCTGCTGGGCATGGAGGATTCCCTGCTGGCCCTGGAACGGGACCCGCGGGACGGGGAGGCCATTTCCGCCACCTTCCGCGCCATCCACACCATCAAGGGTTCGGCCGGACTGTTCAGCCTGGACCAGCTGGTGGCCTTCGCCCACGTTGCCGAAACCCTGCTCGACCGGGTACGGGACGGCAGCGTGGCGGTGAACGGGGACCTCATCGCCCTGCTGCTGGAAAGCAGCGACTACCTGGGCTTTCTCATCAACCAGATCGCCGGCGAGGAGGTGGCCGACGCTGCAACCCAGGAGGCCCGGAGACCCGCTCTGCTGGCTCGTCTCCAGGCATGCATCGCCGACAGCGGCGCCCCTTCTGCCTCCCAGGCCGAGAGCCCCCGGCAGGCCCCGCCGAGCGCAGTGCCGGCCGCCGGCGAGGTGGCGGACCCGGTGCATAACGATGCCTGGCACATCTCCCTGCGCTTCGGCCCCGAAGTCCTGAAGAACGGCATGGACCCGGCCTCCTTCCTGCGCTATCTCGGCACCCTGGGGGAAATCGCTCACATCACCACCCTGTGGCAGCAGATGCCGGCGCCGGAAGCCATGGACGCGGAAAGCTGCTACCTGGGCTTCGAGCTGGATTTCCGCAGCGAGGCCAGCCGGGAAGCCATCGACAGCACCTTCGACTTCGTCCGGGACGATTGCCGCATCACCCTCCTGCCGCCCCGCAGTTCCATCGACGACTACCTCAAGCTCATCGCCGAGGCGCCGGAAGGGCTGGAGCGCCTGGGCGAGATCCTGGTGGCCAGCGGCGCCCTCAGCCAGGCCGAGCTGGAGCGGGCCCTGGAGAGGCAGCGCCAGGCCGCCCCGCCGGCCCTGGGGGAGATGCTGATCCAGGAAGACGGCATTCCCGCCCCCGTGGTCCAGGCCGCCCTGGAAAAGCAGGCGAAAGGGCGGGAGAACCGCTCCGCCGCCACCCGCTTCATCCGCGTCGATGCGGAAAAGCTGGAGGACCTGATCAACCAGGTGGGGGAACTGGTCATTGCCGGCGCTTCCGCCACCCTGCTCTCCCAGCGTAGCGGCGACACCGCCCTGATCGAGGCCATGGCCCAGGTGGGACGCCACGTGGAGGAGATCCGGGACCGGGCCCTGTCCCTGCGCATGGTGGAGATCGGCGAATCCTTCAACCGCTTCCCCCGGGTGGTGCGGGACGTTTCCCGGGAACTGGGCAAGGACATCGAGCTGGTCATCACCGGCGCCGAGACCGAGCTGGACAAGACCGTGGTGGAAAAGATCGGCGACCCCCTCATGCATCTGGTGCGCAACTCCATGGACCACGGCATCGAATCCATCGAAGAGCGCCTGGCCCGGGGCAAGCCGGCCCAGGGCCGCCTCAGCCTCCACGCCTACCACGAGTCCGGCAGCATCGTCATCGAGGTGGCCGACGACGGCGGCGGCCTGAAGCGGGACAAGATCCTGGCCAAGGCCATGGACCGGGGCCTGGTGGCGCCGGGCCAGAGCCTCACCGACCGGGACGTCTTCAACCTCATTTTCGAGCCCGGCTTTTCCACCGCCGAGCAGGTCACCAACCTCTCCGGCCGCGGCGTCGGCATGGACGTGGTCCGCCGCAACATCAGCGCCCTGCGCGGCAGCATCGACATCGAGAGCCAGGAGGGCGTGGGCACCACCATGCGCATCCGCCTGCCCCTGACCCTGGCCATCATCGACGGCTTCCTCATCCAGGTGGCGGACAGCGCCTTCGTCCTGCCCCTGGACCTGGTGCAGGAATGCATGGAACTGCCCGACGGGGAGCGCCTGCAGAGCCGGGGACAGAGCAGCCACTACCTGGACCTGCGCGGCGAGGCCCTGCCCTGCCTGCGCCTGCGCAACCTGCTCAACCTGGAAGGGGAAAGCAGCCAGCGGGAGAACGTGGTCATCGTGCAGTACGGCAACCGCCGGGCCGGCCTGGTGGTGGACCGCCTGCTGGGCGAGTTCCAGACCGTGATCAAGCCCCTCGGCCAGATCTTCCGCCACCTGCGCGGCTTCTCCGGTTCCACCATCCTCGGCACCGGCGAGGTGGCCCTCATTCTCGACGTACCCACCCTGGTGCACGACGCCAGCGGCCGGGAAGCCCGCTTGTTGGGCGAAAGCAACGCCGGCCAAGCCATCGGCAGCGAACAGCCTGCCTAGATTCAGCCCCCACGACGCCACATCCACAGACCGATTTCTTCGCCCGAAGGAGCATGCAATGACCCTCAAACAACGCCTCATCCTGCTGATCAGCAGCGCCGCCCTCGGCCTGATCGTCCTCGCCGGACTCTCGGCCTACCAGATCGAGCGGGTGTTCACCATCACCAACTATTCCAACGTCAATTCCCTGCCCTCGGTGCGGGTGCTGCAGGAAGCCTACGTGCCCCTGGCCAGCATTCGGGCCCAGGTGTGGCAGCACATCACCCTGGAGGACAAGGGACGCATGGCCGAGATCGAAGGCCGTATCAACACCAACATGGCCAAACTGGAAGACTCACTGAAACGCTATGAAAGCCTGGTCTCGGACGAGAAGGACCGGCAGCTGCTGCGCGACGACCGGGACGCCCTGGAAGCCTACCGCCAGGTGCGGGACCAGACCATGGCCCTCTCCCGGGAGAACCGCATGGCCCAGGCCCGGGACTACCTGCTGGCCAACCAGGCCGCCTTCAACCGCATCAACGACGCTTTCCTCGCCCACCTGCAGTACAACCTGGACCTGGGCACCCAGTCCGCCAAGGAGGCGGAAAGCCTGAGTAGCGCTGCCGAATGGCAGTCCGCCGTCCTCAGCGGCATCACCCTGGTGCTGGTGGTGGGTCTGGGCATCCTCATCATGCGCTCCGTCTCCCGCCAGCTCGGTGCCGACCCCGCCATGGTGGCCGCCTGCGTCGATCGGGTGGCCCAGGGCGACCTGTCCCAGGACATCCCCCTGGAAGGAGTGGACAAGGATGCGCTGCTGGCCAACGTGGTGCGCATGCAGACCGCCGTGCGCAGCCTCATCGACGACATGAACCACATGAGCCGGGAACACGACCTGGGCGACATCGACGTCATCGTGCCCGTGGAGAAGTACCAGGGCGGCTTCCGCACCGTGGCGGAAGGGGTGAACAACATGGTGGGCGGGCACATCGCCGTGAAGAAGAAGGCCATGGCCTGCGTCGCCGAGTTCGGCAAGGGCAACTTCGAGGCCCCCATGGAACAGCTCCCGGGCAAGAAAGTCTTCATCAACCACGTCATCGAGCAGGTCCGCGCCAACCTCAAGGCCCTCATCGAGGACACCTCCACCCTGGCCACCGCCGCCCTCCAGGGCCGCCTGGAAACCCGCGCCAATGCTGAACGCCACACCGGCGACTTCCGCCGCATCGTGCTCGGCATCAACGACACCCTGGATGCCATCGTCACCCCGCTCAACGAAGCCATGCGGGTACTGCAGTCGGTGGAGCAGGGCGACCTGACCCAGAGCATCAATGGCAACTACCACGGCAAGCTGCAGGACCTGAAGGACTGCGTCAATAGCATGGTGGGCCGCCTCAGCACCGTGGTCGCCGAAGTGCGTACCGCCGCCGACGCCCTCAGCAACGCCAGCGAGCAGATCTCCGGCACCTCCCAGGCCCTCTCTTCCGCCGCCGCCCAGCAGTCCTCCAGCGTCGAGGAGACCAGCGCCTCCATGGAGCAGATGAGCAGCTCCATCAACCAGAACACGGAGAACGCCAGCGTCACCGACGGCATCGCCAGCAAGGCCTCCACCCAGGCGGTGGACGGCGGCAAGGCCGTCACCGATACCGTGGCCGCCATGAAGTCCATCGCCGCCAAGATCGGCATCATCGACGACATCGCCTACCAGACCAACCTGCTGGCCCTCAACGCCGCCATCGAGGCGGCCCGGGCCGGGGACCACGGCAAGGGCTTCGCCGTGGTCGCCGCCGAAGTGCGCAAGCTGGCCGAACGCAGCCAGGTGGCGGCTCAGGAAATCGGCCAGGTGGCAGGCAACAGCGTCTCCCTGGCGGAACACGCCGGCAAGCTGCTGGACGAGATCGTCCCCTCCATCAAGAAGACCTCCGACCTGGTGCAGGAAATCACCGCGGCCTCCAAGGAACAGGCCCTGGGCGTCGGCCAGATCAACAGCGCCATGTCCCAGCTGACCCAGACCACCCAGCAGAATGCGGCTTCCTCCGAGGAACTGGCGGCGACAGCCGAGGAGATGACCGGCCAGGCCGAGCAGTTGCAGCAGCTGATGGGCTTCTTCAATACCGGTCACGGCACCACCCAGCGCAACGTGCAGGTACGTGGCACCAAGAAGCCCGGCCAGGCACCGCGCCAGGCATCCCGGCAGGAAAGCTGGGAAAGCGCTTCTGCCGAAGTGGAAGCTGGCGGCGACTTCGTCCAGTTCTAAGGAGAATGGCCATGAACGCACCAGTCACCGCCGCTCCCGAGAGGGAGACGGAGGCCCGCACCCAGTGCCTCACCTTCCAGCTGGGCAACGAACTGTTCGCCGTGGGCATCCTCAACGTCCGGGAAATCATCGAGTACGGCCACCTGACGGTGGTGCCGATGATGCCCGACTCGGTCCGCGGCGTGATCAACCTCCGCGGCGCCGTGGTCCCGGTGATCGACCTGCGCCGCCGCTTCGGCCATGCCCCAACCGTGGTCGGACGGCGCACCTGCATCGTCATCGTCGAGACCCCCGCCGCCGAGGAAACCCAGGTGGTGGGCATTATGGTGGATGCGGTGAACGAGGTCCTGGACATCCCGGACACCCAGATCGAGCCGCCGCCGGCCTTCGGCACCCACCTGCGCACCGACTTCATCCGGGGCATGGCCAAGATGGACAAGGGCTTCATCCTGGTCCTGGATCTCAACCACGTGCTGGCCGAGGACGATTTTCACGCGCTGGTCCAGGACAGCGAATGCGCCGCGGCCTGAGCAGGGAGGAACCCCATGGAACCGGACCACAACCCCGCCGAGGATTCGCAGCAGCAACAGGTGCTGGCCGCCTTCGCCCGCTGGAGCCGTACCTACGAACTGATCCTGCACTCAGCCAGTGAAGGCATCTTCAGCCTGGATACCAACGGCTGCATCACCTTCGCCAACCCGGCTGCCTCACGCCTGCTGGGCTGGCCGGTGGAGGACATGCTGACCCGGCCGGTGGCCGCCGTACTCTATGGGGACAAACCCAATCCCCTGGCGGGGGAGGCGGAGTTCCAGCACCGCCGCCAGGTGTTCCTGCAGCGGGGCGGTTCCAGCATTGTCGTCGAGTGCAACCAGGCCCTGATCCTGGAGGAGGACCAGACGGTCGGCGCCGTCCTCATGTTCAACGACATCAGCGAGCGGGAACGGGCCGAACGGGCCCTGCAGGACACCCTGACCTCCCTGGAACAGACCAATCGCCGCCTGACCCAGACCCACGACCAACTCCTCCATGCCGAAAAGCTGGCCGCCATCGGCCAGCTGGCCGCCGGCGTGGCCCACGAGATCAACACGCCCCTCGGCTACATCCAGAGCAACCTGGGCGCCATGGCCCGGCACCTGGAGGACCTGCTGACCCTGGTGGACGCCTACGAGAGCGCCGCCGCCGGCCAGCAACCGCCCGGCCGGGAGCGCATCGACCTGGACTTCCTGCGCCAGGACGCCCCCCAGGTGCTGGCCGAAACCCGTCAGGGCATTTCCCGGGTGAGCACGGTGGTACGCCATCTCCTGGAGTTCTCCAGCACCTGCGCCAGCGGCGAATGGCGCCAGGCCGACCTGGAAGCCATCTGCCGCACTGCGGCGGAACGGGCCTGCCAGAAGCGCCACAACTTCCGCCTGGAACAGCGCTACGACGCCCTGCCGCCGCTGCACTGCCTGCCGGAACGGCTGCAGCAGGCCCTGGAAAACCTCATCGACAATGCCCTGCTGGCCATCCCGGCCGAGGGCATGGTGCGCCTGCACGGCAGCTGCCCCGACGGCCGCCAGATCTGCCTGACGGTGGAGGACAACGGCTGCGGCATCGCGCCGCAGCATCTGGAAAGCATCTTCAATCCCTTCTTCACCACCCGGCCGGTGGGTTCCGGCGAAGGCATGGGACTCTCCGTCGCCGACACCGTCGCCCGTCTCCACGGCGGCAACATCGAGGTGGAAAGCAGCCCGGGCCTGGGCAGCCGCTTCACCCTATGCCTGCCACTTCAAAACAACATTCCTCAGGCGAAGGCAGCCGAATGATCAACCCAGGCCGTTGGTGCAACTTGAATGCAAGCGAATCGCCTCGTAATCAGCGGGGATGAGAGCAAGCCAACGCCAAAACATACCAAAGTCATATTGCAATAATCCGGCGACAGACTATTGTTTTCCAACTGCCGTCTGCCCGCTTCTCAACCGCTCAGACGGCGGGTCGCCGGACTTCCCTGGATTGCCTTCATCATGGCACCCCCAGCCTCCGGCCTGTGCAAGATCACCAAGGAGGCAAGCATGAGCAAGACCAACTACATCATCAGGAACAATCCCAACAACGGCCCGCTGGAAGCATTCACCATCGGCCCCAATGCCGAACTCTGGCATTCGTGGCAGTCGCCCACCGGCCCCGGCGGCTGGAGCGGCTGGTCCAGCCTGGGCCGCCCAGCCGGCGTCTTCATCAGCCAGCTGGAAGTGATCGGCAACGCCAGGGACAGCGGCCCCTTGGAAGCCTTCGCCGCAGGCTCCGACGGGGCCCTGTGGCATATCTGGCAGGGCGGCGGCCAGAAGGACAACTGGAGCAACTGGGAATCCCTCGGCTCCCCCGGCCCCAAAGCCCTGATCACCTCGGTGGAAGTGGTGGAAAATGCCGGCAAGGGCACCCTGGAAGCCTTTTCCATCGCCACCGATGGCGCCCTCTGGCACAACTGGCAATCTCCCAACGGCCCAGGCGGGTGGAATGGCTGGTCGTCCCTGGGACAACCGCCAGGCGGCATTGCCATCGGCCAACTGCTGGTGGCCGAGAACGCCGGCACCAGCGGTCCCCTGGAAGCCTTCGCCCTGGGTTCGGACCGGGCCCTGTGGCACATCTGGCAGGGTGGCGGCCAGAAGGACAACTGGAGCAACTGGGAATCCCTCGGCGTGCCCTGACCTGGACGGGCACCGTTCCCACACCGGCGTGCCGGTTGCAATGAAAAAGCCCGGAATCCGTTGCGGATTCCGGGCTTTTCTTCAGTGCAAGAGACTGGACGGCTTTTAAAACGGTTGTGCTGAAAAAAAATCGTAAACAACCAACGGATCGCCCGCCTTAACTAGAATTTTTTCGACAAACATCTTTTTTGTGTAAACAAAACGCCAGAAAACGCCAATTTATTTACATTCTGCAAAATCGCCTTACTAGCAAAAGGTTCGCTACTAGGTGTTTCAATTTCACTCTCTCATCTTTTTTGTTGTCTCAGCGGGCATAACACCGACGTTTACCGCTCCGTATTTCTTACACCAGCAGTAATACATAGCGTCTACGATATCTATCTTCCTACAGACCTCATCAACAGGAGTTGAAACCTCAGCCTCCAGAAGGCAGCCTGCTCTTCGACAAAAAATCATTCTCTTCGCGGCACAATGCGCTGTGGTTGTTGAGACAACTATGGCGTAGCTTAATTTTGCTATTAGCATACTCCAGAGACAGAAAATCTGTAGACACATAGGCACCTTCGGCCCAAGCTCAATAAAAACCACCCCTGATTCGGTGAAGGGCCGGTTAATTTAAGCAGGTCGAAGCGGTAGTCTGCCTAGCGAGGCCCCGACGTCCCCCCGTTGAAGCCAGGGCAGTTTACTTTCCAGGTGGATTTATGAGGTGGCGAAGCTTGTTCCATGTCCAAGTGATGGGAAGCCAGTACAAAGTCCATCCTTGGCGAACCCCAGCCATAAACTCTCGCTTGACTTCGTTCAAGGTCGGAAACATCTACTTTCCTATGGTCACGTTGTCTTCAGAAGAAGATTGCACGTAATGTCAGAAGTCAACCGCACTAAAGCTTGCATACTCCACAACGCAGTTACGGCCATTTCAATAAAAGGAGTTATGGAGCATCGGAGCCAAATAAATCCCCGGCATCCTCCTGAATTACCTCGATCAAGCGTAAGTTAATTTTCTTTTGGATTCCATCAGCCCAAATAACTTCGACCTTGACACGGTCGCCGAGGCTCACGATAAATCCATTCATTTTTGTGCTGTGAATGAGGCCGTGAAGTCCATCTGGAAGCTCGACAAAGCAACCGAACGGAACAAGGTTCACTACAGTAGCAAGTGGCGTTGCACCCCGCGGAAATCTCTTGTTCACGTCAAACCATGGGTCCAGTGCAAAACCTTTCCTCACTCTAATTAGGGCCTCGTCGGCGTCAGTGATATCGGTAAGATCTGACAACCTGTCCTCAGCAAGAAAGGTTCCGTGAAGCGGAGTGAGTTGCATTTGCATCTTATGTAAATATTCGACCACTTCCGTTGCATTATCGACGGCAGTTTGGATGTGCAGATGTTTTCTTTGATCTTTGATTCTATTTGCAATATTTTCAGCCTGTATCCGATCAGTAAAGAATGTATCTTCTGCGACTGAGGCAAGATAACTGATGTTTCCAACCAAATCCAAGTGCACGAACCCAGCCGGGCCAATGCGAACCAAGTCATCATCAACTACCGAATCGAGCCGTAGATGTTCCGCAATTACACATCTACTCGAAAGCAAATAATTGAACTCACGATCAAGCATATCCGGTGACAGTCCATAAGACATTAGCTCCTGCTTGATTATACCCTTGCGGTAATATCCCTTTAATCCATCTGTTCCAGAGGTTGGGAACTTCTCGCGAAGCCACATTAGAATCATATAGCGACAAAAAAAACTTGGTCGCACATCATCTCTATTGGCTGAGAATAGATTTTTTACATATGAATGATCACTGTCATAGAATCGACGATTCATTCGCATAAGAACCGTAGCAACCTGGTGCAAGGGTAGAGTGTAACGCCCTTCAGATTGACGGATCTTAAAAATTTGATCCTCACCAATATGTGCGCTATTGCAAAATTCCAAGAATATTTCCATTGCGTCGCGCATGTTTCGCCCAGAAAGCCCAACGATCATCCGTCGGACAAATCTATCGTGTTCAAATAACGACTTAACGATAGACGTAAGGTAGTAAGCCTGCTCAGATTTTGGATACTCTACGGTTATACCATTTGGAAGTGAGAAATGAAGCTTCTCGGTCGAATCTTTGTTCAACTCGTTCATTGCAAGTTTCACGCGACTCAGCAAAACATTCTGAAATAACGGAGGTTCAATACGAAAAACCATGTCTTTGAGTGCTGTGTCCAGAGGGGGATGAAATCGATGGTTGTCGTATGTTTCATCTCTCATAGGTAGAATTATCAGCGCTCGAAATTCCTTTTGAAGCCACTGAGCGGCCTCGAACATTAGCAGTTGTTCATCACGAGTTTTCTTATCGCAATTATCAAGAACAATGATGCAAAGTTTATTTCGATCACCGCAGCAATATCGAACATGAGCTTGGGCTACGAGGTGAAGGTCTTTTTGTATTTGCTCGACAAGCTCCGCAAGCTTAGTGTCATATATATCTGGCTTGCTTATATATAGCCTCCCTACGCCCTTGTTGAATTTATTTATATCAACAGCAAATATTTTACGAATGACATCCAAGTCATCAAAATCTTCATTTGGCAATGAGGCTCGACATGCGGTAATTAACGCTTGTCGAAGCCAGTTATAAATCTCGAGTGGCGAAACCGGGGCAGAATTCATGTCGAGTCGACACCATACTGTCGATGCAATAAGTTCTCTAGGTAAAGCAACCTCTTGGAGGTGGTCAACAAATGTTGTTTTTCCTGATCCGACACTGCCAATTAATAGAAGAACTTTGTGCTCAAGTGAAGATTTGTCCTTTAGGCGAGAAATAAGCTCATTAGGTCTAGACGTGTCATCTAATGACAGCGCGTCTGTTTCACTATGTGGCCGCGCTGCACGTATTACTCGGTCAATCGGGTCCAAATAACGCTCCCGCATCCGCGACGGTATATAACCGTGCTTGGCAATAAAAGAGCGCTCCTTGCTTGTCGTTGGGTTGAAAATTGAGCTAATTGCTGCCGTTATAGTCGCTCCGAAGGTATTAACTCCCACTTCTTCGTTCTGGAGACCTGCTCCACCGACGAGACGTCGAGGCTTGAAAAGACTATCTGGTCTAACTGTTTGGGAAATATTTTGAGCGTACGCTGAAAGCTTTCTCCACGAGATTAATTCTTGGAGGGTTGCAATGTCCTGAGAATAAGCACCGAGGTCTGCCACTAAGGCTTTCGACAAAGGGTCAGCTTGATCTGCGTATCCGTACCACAACTCTCTTCCGTTTGACGCGACTATGAAATTTGTAGGGTTCAGTCCCGTGACGAATAGTGCGTTCAGTTCATGAGCGTAGAGACGTGCTTGCCTATAGCCCTCCTCAACTGATTCCGTAGGTGCTTTTGCCTCAATCACTACGAGGGGCATGCCATACATCACAATTACGTAATCTGGGTAGTAGAGCTTTGTCTCCGCACCTTTCCCAATTGCAAAACGACGGAGGTTGGCCTTCGTTTGTATCACTGAGCTTGGTAGTTCCAGACCAAGCGGAAGCGCTTCGGTTAACAGTCCATATAGGAATTTCTGCTCTACATCGCTCTCATTGTCGAGACCATCAATTTGCCACATGCTTAAATCTCCCCTTTAACTGTTAACTGCATAGGCCCCGTGGATACGTTCATGCTTATGTAGGTGTACTTGCAATGAAGTCTGGTCACGATGGCGTCGATCAACACCTCCCAGGTCAGGCTACATTGTGCTCGACACCAGATCACGCTACCGCTTTTCAAATGTAGTCCTAGAACCACAGTCTGGGCATACCATCTCGATCTGCTTTTGGCTGTTGAAGCGAAGACAAACATCCGGGGAGAAACACTCTAGGCACATCAGGTAATGCTTGCCACCAACTACGTCAGCGCTCACCCCTCCAAACCCATTGGAATACCTTGGCTCCAGCGCTTCCGTCCAGTAGGCAACGGGAGGAAACTTGAAGCCAGCATCGTCTTCCAAACGAAGAATTGTGTCGAACAATGTTTGGCTCATAGCCGACCTAGGACACCTAGAATCCCTATGATAGGAAGAGGGCTCCTTCCCCTTCATTGTGTATCTTGCAGCGATTGACTTCAGCGAGCCGGGAACGGTGTTTGACGCATGCTTGATCCCCTTACAGTTCACATGATCAAGAAATGCGGAAGCGTCTTTTACAGCCATAAAGCAGAAGCTGTATATCTGAGCAACGCTGTTGTCCTGTAGCAACAGACGCAATTCTGTCCTAGTTTTTTCCTCAGCCGAAAACTGCAAGCTTCTCGTTTCCTGAATCCTCATCTCTAGGTACTGAACACACTCTTCCACTCCCAACTCTATCCACAAATCGAGAATCTCAGCACACCATGTTTCTTTCCAGCCGCCATGTGAAAAGAAATCCATCAACCATGGCCACAGCGCGCTGAGCGGACGCGCTGTTTCATCTCCCCCAACGGAAATATTAGGGCACCAGTGAACTGATGATAAGTAGAAACGACCAATATCCTCAGATACGAAGGCATCGAGACTTGAATGTTGCGCATCAACCTCCAGCATTCCTTTTTGATAAAGCAACCGTAACAAATCTAATGAATGAGAGTCAGTCGCTGAAAACCGGCTGCCAGCCCCTACAGTAGAAAGAGGAAGAATCATTGACAGATCTTCGGTAGCTCGACAACTCAAAAAAGCCAGTAAACAAACAACTTCCCGAAGAGATAGAGACTCAAAAGACACCGGCTTTCTAAATCTGTACACATCTAGTAATTCACGCCGGCGCTTGGCATCAGCTTCCAAGCGCTCCTTCTCTCTTTCCTGCTTTAGGGCCAATGCCTCCTTACTGCATTCTGAACAGTTGCAATTGAGTATCCCTCTTTGCGTCGAACCGGTTCGCAGTTCGTAGTGACCACATGAACAGTATCGTTTCTCGTTATAGCGGTGGCCAAGTGAACTTTTTGACGGACGGGAAAAATACATTTGTTGCCCGCAATGCCGGCAGATGGAGGCGCCATCGTATGCCGGCGGAAATATTCTAAAAAACTGAGAAACTGAGACTGCTATCCCATAGTCCTCTATAAGGCTTTTTATCTCAACCCCAGATATATATTTCGCATAAATCTCATCCACGATCTCATTGGGGAGTTCTTTTATTGCCGGGTGCCTTTCAGAGGAAAATAGACGCTTTACCATCAGATATGTCCCTATCGGTATGCCGATCCCTTATCGCAGATAGCGATCCAATGAATAATGCTCAAAGCACTTTGGCATTTCCTTTGCCAGCATTATTAAATGGCCAAGGAAATTTATTGTTTCGACCATTGAGCCATCACTCAATACGGATGACCAGTAAAAATTAAAATTCTCTATCGTACGGATGGGCTTTGGGGAATAGCGCCTGAAGACCTCATCGGAAAACGAGATTCCACCATGACTCCACTCTCTATCCAGAACACAAACACCAAGAATGTCGGAATCCCCTACCGCAGTCAGCCCCTTTAAGTCTTCATACTCCTCCAGAGTATCTCGAGCCTTTGCAATAAACTCCTCATTGTTAGAACCTTGCACTTCTAAATATTTATTCGCCGCGGTTTGGCGTTCATCCTGGAGCGTGATGCGCTGCCTCTTTAGCCGCTGATGCTCTGGCCCATCCGCTACGCAATACGCAAATGGCTTCTTATAGCCTGGTGCGACAAGGTCAGATGAAAATGCAAATACATAATGTGGAATGGGATAGTGCCACCCCCTGTTTTCCAGCAAGCCTAGCCCTCCCACCTGATAATCAGGCTCCTCTATGGTTTGAACCAGTTTGCGTACACTATAGGCATTGAGAATCGCTGATCTCAACTCAGCCGCATCAAGGCGACTTTTTACTTCGATCACCGCAATTACTGATTCCCATGGAAAAACTCCATGGCCGTCATTACTCATAAGCATTGGAGGCAGGCGACCACGATTGTATAAAACCACGTCCACCTGCTTAGACGAGCCTCCAAGATGATTAATTATTTCACCTGTACCAATACCGATATGAGGAGGCAAAAACGGTAGTAAAAACTGTTTGATGAAAAGCTCACGTACAGCACCTCGCAAACCGTTATGGCTTATTGTTTCTGCCAGCGCTTCAGACTGTACTTTTAGCCCTTTAAGCGTTGCCGAAATTTGCTTTGACCATTGGTTCAACTCTGCCCCTTAAATTGAATTTCCGCTGCATCGGCAGACCTTCTACAGTCGATTGAAATATACCTTCCGAACTTTACTGAAACGAAGCCAAAAGCATAACCATACTTCGATTAGTCACGTCACATATCAAAAGGTAGTCAGTAATATTCAACATTCCGGTTGCCGAGCTCAATGGTCCTCTATTCGAGAGGACATCCACTGGTATCGAAAGTTTGACTGAGCACAGCAAGGACAATTATCCGAATAGGAACTTCCAACCGTTCGCTTGCAGCCGCCCCCATGGGCGCCAGTTATCCCGAAGCCTTGGTAGCAATTGGCCTTCCAGTCCAAGGTCGCACGCTGCCCTAACTGCACCAACCCTGACGCAGTACATCTTGTCGGCATAGAGTTCTTGTAACCGTTTATCAAACGTACCATCCATCATTTGATTCTTGGCTCGGCGATACGCCCTTGTTGTTTCTGTTCCACAAACAGTTGCACCGAGTACAGATCCACCGACAAACGTAGCAAAGAAGCCAACGAGGAACGAATATGGTTCCATGTGAAGAAGACCGTACGCATTGATTACCACGCCAAGTACGCTTAGTACCAATCCGAACTTCAGCCAAGCGTTCGAACGTAAGGCCGCCATCCAATCGCTAGACGTAATCTGGGCTGCCAGCATTTTCCTACGAATTTTCCGCCATTTTTTTCCAGAGGGTTTCATATTGGGCTCATGTGATGTGGTAAACAGGACTTCTCCACAATCTAGGTGACATTGAATGATTGTCTCTTTGGGCCGTTGGCAATCGAGATATCCGACCTAGATACTTGTGAAGGCATGTACTTATCTGTTGATTGACCTGCTTCTGCTTGTTCTCACGACGGCGCCTTCTTAGCATCTCCTGGCCCCCGACTTCGCAGGCGTCGACGACAGTTTTGTTTGCTCACGGTCCACTCGCGGCAATGGAGAGTCGAGGTAGTCCTTGGTCAAACCCTTTAGGTGGGCGTTGTAAAGCCAAGTCTGAAACTGCTCAAGTAGGCGATTGTTCTCACGCTCAAGGCGCTCGTTTTCAGCCAACAGCCGCTCGTAGCGTTGGAGCAGCGCCTCAGTTTCAGCCTCAGACAGCTTGTGTTTACGTACAGTACGCGGCACACCAGACAGCCGCTCTTTTGTAACTTGGAAGGCCATCTTGATACGAGCATGCTTGTCGAGAGCTTGTCGCGTATAACGAAGTTGAGTCCGCCTCTCAATCGCTTCAGCAAGCAAATCCCAGGTGAGCTTGCCAGACCAGCCGTCCAACACGCTGACAATGAGTCCGATGACCCCATCGTCGAGGTTCTTTGCCCGGCTCTTAGTCATTGATAGCCCTTCCGAGCCGCGGTTGCTGGCTGACATCCGAATGATTGGACAGTGGCTGACCATCCAATGCAGCCCTGTCTTCTAGTGCTTGCTCAATGCCGCGCGAACCCCCTGGAATATTGGTTAGCTGAATCACGGCGCCAACAGGAACCGCTGGGTTATCGAGAATCTCATCAAGTTGCGTCAGGCGTACGACCGTTTTTTGGTGGCGCTTCATCCATGTATCAGCTCCGTAGTACCCCTTCGAAGTCGCAGCTGTAGCACGTGCAAGCAAATGTTGCGCTTCTGCGAGTCTCCGTTTAATCATCACTGTCTTACGCTCGTCGCCCTTCACGCATACGTGCTCATTGCAGTTGATACAGTCAGCATGCTGGTCGCAGGGCATCATGGTGTAATCATGGACACAGAAGCCGAAGTCCGTCGTATGTGCAGTCGGAATCTTGAGCCGGGCAAACTCGTCCCGCGAGATCGGGATGTTCTTCGGGAGTTTTGCTAGCGGGCCAAACATCTGCGACTCATCACCGATGGCTTGGCGAATCTTCGCCACCATCTGGTTAGCACTTACGTGGTTGTAATCCCCATTCTGACGGATGTCGATGCGTCCAGACCACTTGGCGATATCGAGTTGGCTCATGCCACCAGCCTGCGCCAACGTATTAAGGTAGTGCCGGAACTGGTGTGTGGTTACGCGGATTGGACTGCCGTCTGGCTCTGTGAATCCAAGCCGATCGAATATCGAGTCAAATCCATGCTCACTTCTTGCACCAAGGCCAGTGTTCACCTGATTAATGGTGACAGCATCGATGTTGCAACGATAAGTAGCCTTCTTCGGATGAAGTTCGTTCCGCCGAACTAAGACGAGTGCTTCCGAATACTTGAGCCGGTTCTCCGTGCTCAGCATCGGAAATCCGGCTGGTAGCTGGGTCACGACACTCTTTTCAACATCGGAGAAACGTACGTGCAGCACATTCCCGATCTTGATCATGGGTACGCCATTTCCGCTACACCAAAGACGCGCCGTGTTCCTGTTGTCAGCATCCAAGAAAAGCATCTGACGAAGCTCATCCATCGTCAGTAGCTCTTGGGCCCTGAAATGTTCGAATGCTGACGGTAGGTAAAGCTTGTTCGGATTTGATTCGTACCACTTGGCAATTTGGCGTGCATCCTCCGTCAATCGTCGGATTCTGGCGATTGATTCGGCGACGACCGGCGCCATTGAGGGAATAATCCACTTAACCATCGGCTCCGCGCCTTTGGCCGGCCACCACCGCAGACCGTAAGCTTCCTTGCCCGCAGACGTTTTGTCATGCACTTCGCAGTTCTCAGCGAGTAGCAGCACCTCATTTATCCGGTCTGGTGCTGAGCATAGGATGGCAGCGATTGAGGAATACAAGATATCTTTGGGCTGTGTCGCTGCGTGAAACGCTTTTGGCAGCGCCTCCAATACAGCGAGGGACGGCATTTTCTCTGCCCGGCGCTTGTCGAACTCATGCCCTACCTGGACGGTATCGACTGGACGTTTGATGAAGCTACGCCACGAGAGCGGTACCGTTGTTAGACGGTGTTCTGACATGAACTCAGCGAGCACCTCCAGCTGAGTACCAATCCGGTACGCGGTTTTCCCTGCTAGCCGTTCAACAATGAGGCGCGCTGCGCGGTTGAACGTCTCACCATCAACCTTGATGGGATCTGAATGCCCCATCTCCCGCAGCGATGCATCGAGGGCACGTAGTGCCGTAACCCGGAAAGCAGGATTCTTCGTTGGGCGCATGCCCTGCATGTAGCGGACATAGGCCTTGGCGAAGGAGGCGAAGGGATCAGCCATTTGTGTACGATTGGTATCGTCTGCTGTTTCCAGGGTGGAGAAGTAGATACGGACCCGCTTTTTTCCATGCCCCTTTAGTTGTACGGCTTCAGTGACATCCCATGCCATATCATTAAAGTGAATGCCGGCACCGAAGATGGTCAGCTGTGACTTGCTCATCGCGACGAAGGCAGCCAGATTGGCAGAAGCATCTAATTCAGCCTTGGGTGTAAATACGATGAGGTCAGCAGCCATTGGCCACCTCCCCTCGTATTTCTCGAACTTGTCTTACGACCTCTGCGACTGCCAGAATCGTCCGATCATTTACCGTTGCAATTCGAGCATCTGCCTCCGTCATCAGACGCTCACGCTCTGCAAGGAGATACATCAGTACGGCTTCGTGTGGGCCTTCGACCCATGCCTGGAAACTCTTGCAGGTGTAACAGGAGATTGGCGCCAAAAAGCTACAGGAGCCGGGCCGGCCGCAATTACCCATTGGCATCATCTCTTCATCGAACCGTGGGTCAACGATTCGGCTCGTCGGATCATCGCCCCGAATCGCTTCCGATTCATTGTGGATAACTGTGCCGGCAAAGGCCTGAGCCAACGGTGCCATGCGTAGCGCCACCGCACGGTCGATTCGCTCAACGATTTCTGGGGTAGCCTTCACATAGACACCCACGTTCTGCGTATCACTATGGTCAAGCAATTCGGCAATGATCAACTCGCCGTGCCCCTCGCGTGCGGCAGTAGTTGCAAGGGTGTGCCGAAGTCTCTTTGATGTGACCTTGATCGATTCTCCAGTCCGCTCGGAGTAAACCTGCAATGCCGCAAAAAGTGACGAAATTCTGCGGCCTATGTCATTGGGTGTGGAGTGGTAGTGAAAGTCAGGGCGGTCTGTCCTAGTCATTCCCTTTTGAGGAAACAATGGAGCTTGCGACGGGGCGTCGGTGAATTCATTTTCGTGACGAAATCGTTCACTGACAATGTCTCCGTAGGACTTGAGTAGCTTGCCTATACTCGGTGTTATCAATCGCTCCTTGAATTGCTCTCGCCTGGCCACAGCGCTTGCTTGCTTGACGCGTGGCACTCGGAGTACGAACTCAGGGGTTCCATCGGACTTTACTACCTCGGAGATATCACACACTTTCAGCATCGCAAACTGGATGTTCCGTTGCCCCAAGAGGAGGCAGAGCCACGCTAGAAGGTAGTCATCGATAGCAACCCTGCCGGCAGCAAAAGCCTCGTTTAATGCTGTTTGTACGGCGGAACGCTCCACGTCCGTCAGGGGGCCGAGAAGCGGATCCATAGTCAGGACCGCAGTTCCTTTCCTACTTCCTTTGAGGCGAATGCTCTTCAGAAATCGTGCGGCGTCATCGGTCACGCCCGGCACGCCAAGGCTATGCCATTTCTTGATGAATGCACTGAGAACTCCTAACTTCCATTCTGTATCTGACGTTAGCATTCCTCGGACGTTGGCGAGAAGTGGTGCATCAATCACGCTGACCGGACGACCCATAGCAGCTGCCATTGGCTCAAGAACCCGCTTCACGTTGTCGAATACGCCTTGCAAAGTTGATCCCTCGGTATTCTCGGCGTACCAAATCAAGGGAGTCTTCATCCAGCCGATCAGATCATCGGTAACGCACGTACTTAGTCGCGAAAAGTTAATGCTGATTGTGTGGAGGCCGTCATGAAATGACCAGCGCGTTGCGTTCGGGTTGAACGTTGCTCCGCTAAGTGTTTTCACAAGGGCTGGAAGGGCTGGGGGGCTCGATGATCGAAGGACTAGCGCTCTCTGTTCAGTCATTGCGGTCGCCATTCACTTGGTCTGATTGCATTTGCAGCGACACCCGCTGAGCCTTCAAGCGAATGTGTCGACGGGTATAGTTCAAAGCGGTTTGGGATATTGGCGACCATCCCATCAGGAATGAGCGCATACGCTCCTCCTCAGGTTCGGGAATCTTCGCGTTATCCATCGCGTCCGAGAAGCGGTCATTCCACGTATGGCGAAGCGCGTGAGGAGTTAGCGTATCGAATTCACCAGGGAAGGCTTCTCGCAGCTCAGCAAAAAAGGAATTAACCGCACTGAGAGACAGCGGGGAACCGCTTCCCATTGCCACCAGCAGGAACGGATGAAGTCTTGCCGCAGGGATGAGTCGGCGAGTTTGCGTGATGTAGTCATGCGTCATAGCACAAAGACGGGGTGACAACGGTAGCTTGCGATCACGCGTTTTTACCGCCGGTTGGTCTTTGCGAGGATCCTCTAGGTCATCCGCTCGTCTGGCGACAAGTAGCTCTTCTGACCGGAAATTGATGTCGGAAATTTTGACGTTCAGGAGTTCACCGCGGCGCAGACCGAGTTCAATGAGCCAGTGAAATACAAGACAGTTCCGAATGCGGGTACCGTCCCCTTTCCAAGGGTTCTCGGGCGACCCTGGGGATGTGACGCTAAGAAGCCTATCCACGACCTCTGGCGGGAGCCCTTCTCGCTGCCCAATGGTGTTTCGCCCCTTATGACGCGGTATACGTGCATCCAGCGCGTCCTTGCAGCGCTTCCAGTCATCCCACAGCAAAACACCTTCAGCCCCCCCCGACTGGTAGCAGGCCACGCGATACCTAACGAACCAATCAAGATAGTCGCGGATAGTCCGAACACGGTTAGCTGCGGTGTGCCCAGCCACCTCCGCTGGCGCACGCAACCGTTGTCCAAGGCGAACAACTTCCGCAGAACCTATGCGAAGAGGGGAATTGGAGTTGGAGGGAACTTCAACCTTCAGCTGTTCGGAAACGGGCCGCCTACAGTACCGCACTAGTTCATCAAGCTCACTCAACGAAAAAATATGACCATCTCGTAAGCGCGACTTGAGGTCAATTCGGTTTAAGTCGAGGAACAGCTGTAGCACCATGATCGACCGCAAGATATGGTCGATGGTGTTGCGAGCCCTGTTGGTAGCTCGAATCTCGCTGAGAACATAGAGAGACGGATCACTCAGCGGTTCTCCGGTTGCGCGCAGGACTAGCATCGGTAGCCGCTCTCCGGAACTCAGAACAGCGGTTTTGACTACATAGGGGTTTTGAGCCACTTGTTTACAATTATTTAAGGTGAACACATAAGAAGAATAAGGTCCAAATTAGAAAAGGTGTAAACAAATAAAAAACGGAGCCAAATCAATGGCTCCGTTTCATTTATTGACAGGTTGTGAAAAGCTGGTTTTCAGAACGGAATGTCGTCGTCCATGTCGTCGAAAGACGGGGCCTTCTTCTTCGGCGCAGAGGCAGCGGGGGCGGAGGAACGGGGGCTGAAATCGCCGCCACCGAAGTCGTCGCCGCCGCCGTAGGAGGCACCGCTGCCGCCACCTTGGCCGCCCTGGCCGCCACGGCCGCCGAGCATCTGCATTTCGGTGGCTTCGATTTCGGTGGTGTAGCGTTCCTGGCCGTCCTTGTCCTGCCACTTGCGGGTGCGGATGCGGCCTTCGATATAGACGGAAGAACCCTTCTTCAGGTACTGGCCGACGATCTCGGCCAGCTTGCGGAAGAACACCACCCGGTGCCATTCGGTGGCTTCACGCTTCTCGCCGGAATTGCGGTCCTTCCAGGTTTCGGTGGTAGCCAGGCGGACAGTGGCCACAGCGTCACCGTTGGGCATGTAACGGGTTTCCGGATCGGCCCCCAGATTGCCCAAAAGAATCACTTTATTGACTGCAGCCATCGATGTTTCCCCAATAGTAAAAATGTTGAATTCAGGCCGGGCGCTGCTGGGCGCGGACCGGCGGTTTCATGGTCAGCCCCAGGGCCAGCCAGACGAGACTCAGGATTCCGGTACACCACCACACCGCATCGCCCCCCAGACGTTGCGCCAGCATACCGCCGACGGCGCCGCCAAGGAACAACCCGAGAGACTGGGTCGTATTATAAATGCCAAGTGCCGCTCCCTTGGCTTCCACCGGTGCGATACGGGAAATCAGGGAAGGCTGGGTCGCTTCCAGGATATTGAAGGCGACGAAAAAGGCGGTCAACAGCAGGGCCAGGGGCCACAGGCCCTGACCGAAGAGGCCGAAACCGGCCTGCACCAGGAGCAACAGGACCACGGCGCCGTTAAAGACCATTTTCATGCGGCCGTACTTCTCCGCCGCGATCACTGCCGGCACCATGAAGGCGAAGGACACCAGCACGGCAGGCAGATACACCTTCCAGTGCTCGGCCAGGGGCAGGTCGCCGGTCTTGACCAGGGCGGCGGGGATCAGCACCCACATGGCGGTCTGGGTCAGGTGCAGGACGAAAACGCCGAAGTTGAGACGCAGCAGCTGGGGATGGAACAGCACGTCGGCAAAGCGGGTACGGCCGCCATCCACCAGCACCTTGGGCGCCGGCGGTACCACCTTGTACAGGGCGACGATGGCCAGCAGGGCCAGCCCCCCGGTGAGAGCGAAGATGCCGGCCATGCCGATGGCGGCGTAGAGCAGGGGGGCCGCCACCAGGGAGAGGGCGAAGACCAGGCCGATGGAGGAGCCGATCATGGCCATCACCTTGGTGCGGTGCTGCTCCCGGGTGAGGTCGGCAGCCAGGGCGGTGACGGCGGCGGAAATGGCGCCGGCCCCCTGCAGCACCCGGCCGGCGATGATCATGGGCAGGTCGTCGGCGGCGGCCGCGATGAAGCTGCCCAGGGCGAACAACAGCAGGCCGAAGACGATCACCGGCTTGCGCCCGAAACGGTCCGAGGCGATGCCGTAGGGAATCTGGAACAGGGCCTGGGTGGCCCCGTAGATGCCGATGGCCAGGCCCACCAGCAGGCCATTGTCGCCACTGGGCAGGGTGTGGGCGTAGACGGCGAAGACCGGCAGGATGAGGAACAAGCCCAGCATGCGCAGGGCAAAGATGGAGGCCAGGCTGGCGCCGGCGCGGCGTTCCTCGGGGGTCATGGCATCGCCGGCGGGAGCGGCAGCGGTCAGGGGCTTGGCGGACACAGGGAGCAGGTAGGGATGGGGGGAAGAAGCAGGGGCGAATCTTAGCAGGTTTGCCCGGCGCCACGAAAAGCGCCGCAGCCCCACGGAGCCGCCGCCGGCCCATTCGTTCGGATTTCCGAACGCCATACCCGGCCTTTGTCCGGAAAGCCGAACAACACCCCCAAAACGACGGTCAAAACCCCATAAAAAACAAGCAACTAAAAACCAGACTCGCCCCCCTCCCGATGGCACGGCCCGTGCTGAAGAACAGGGACCGCCGCCGAGCGGGCACATCAGAACAGAGGAGACACCATGAACCAGCCACACCGCGTCGAACACGACCTGCTGGGCGACCGCAAGGTCCCGGCCGAGGCCTATTACGGCGTCCATACCCTGCGGGCGGTGGAAAATTTCCCCATCACCGGCACCCCCATCTCCATCTACCCGGACCTGATCCGGGCCCTGGCCCAGATCAAGCTCGCCGCCGCCAAGGCCAACGAGCAACTGGGCCTGCTGGAAGCCCCCCTGGCCCAGGCCATCGTCGCCGCCTGCCAGGAGGTAATCGCCGGCAAGCTGCACGAACAGTTCGTGGTGGACGTCATCCAGGGCGGCGCCGGCACCTCCACCAACATGAATGCCAACGAGGTCATCGCCAACCGGGCTCTGGAAATCATGGGCCACGCCAAGGGCGAGTACCAGCACCTGCACCCCAACCAGCACGTGAACATGAGTCAGTCCACCAACGACGTGTACCCGTCGGCGCTGAAGCTGGCCACCTACGTCGGCATCTTCCGTCTGGTGGACGCCCTGGCCTACCTGCGCCGCACCTTCGAGCGCAAGGCCGAGGAGTTCAAGGACGTGCTGAAGATGGGCCGCACCCAGCTGCAGGACGCGGTGCCCATGACCCTGGGCCAGGAATTCTCCACCTACGCCGTGATGCTGGGCGAAGACGAGGAGCGGTTGAAAGAAGCCGCCCTCCTGATCCGGGAAATCAACCTGGGGGCCACCGCCATCGGCACCGGCATCAATGCCCACCCGGACTACGCTCCCCTGGTCTGCCGCCTGCTGGCCGAGACCAGCGGCGTGCCGGTCATCACCGCCCCCAACCTGGTGGAAGCGACCCAGGACTGCGGCTCCTTCGTGCAGCTCTCCGGCGTCCTGAAGCGGGTGGCGGTGAAGCTGTCCAAGACCTGCAACGACCTGCGCCTGCTCTCCTCCGGCCCCCGCGCCGGCTTCGGCGAGATCAACCTGCCGCCGCGCCAGGCCGGCTCCTCCATCATGCCGGGCAAGGTCAATCCGGTGATCCCGGAAGTGGTGAACCAGATCGCCTTCGAGGTCATCGGCAACGACCAGACCGTCACCTTCGCCGCCGAGGCGGGCCAGCTCCAGCTCAACGCCTTCGAACCCATCATCGCCCACAGCCTGTTCAAGAGCGTCAATCACCTGCGTCAGGGCTGCCTGACCCTGGCCGACCGCTGCGTGGACGGCATCACCGCCAACCGGGATGCCCTGCGGGCCCGGGTGGAGAACTCCATCGGCATCGTCACCGCGCTGAACCCCTACATCGGCTACGCCGCCGCCACCTCGGTGGCTGCCGAAGCCCTGGAATCGGGCAAGGGCGTGGCCGAGATCGTGCTGGCCCGGGGCCTGATGAGCCGGGCCGAGCTGGACGACGTGCTGCGCCCCGAAGTGCTGACCCAACCCCGCGCCCTGCCCCACCGCCAGGGCTGAAACCGTTTGCCCCGGCAGCCCGCTGCCGGCCCCTTTTTTTCTGACTTTTACTGATCTTGACCGCCGCCCCCGCGGCAACGGAGCCCTTCGATGAAAATGAACAAGCTCACCACTTGGATCGTCCTGGCCATGCTGGCCGGGGTCGGCGTCGGCTATGCCTGCAACACCATGGCCCCCGACGCCGCCAGCGCCAAGGAAATTGCCGGCTATTTCAGCATCCTCACCGACATTTTCCTGCGCCTGATCAAGATGATCATCGCCCCCCTCATCTTCGCCACCCTGGTGGCGGGCCTGGCCAACATGGGCGACGCCAAGGCTGTCGGCCGCGTCGGCGGCCGCGCCCTGGGCTGGTTCATCTGCGCCTCCTTCTGTTCCCTCTTCATCGGCCTGCTCTTCGCCAATGTGCTGCAGCCGGGCCACGCCTTGAGCGTGCCCCTGCCCGAGTCCGCCGCCGGCCTCAACCTGAAGACCTCGGCCCTCAACCTGAAGGACTTCATCACCCACGTCTTCCCCAAGAGCATCATGGAAGCCATGGCCGGCAATGAAGTGCTGCAGATCCTGGTCTTCGCCGTGTTCTTCGGCCTGGCCCTGGGCCACCTGCACAACCAGGCCGCCCGCTCCCTGGTGAACACCATGGACGAAGTGGTGCACGTGATGCTGAAGGTCACCGACTACGTCATGCGCTTCGCTCCCTTCGGCGTCTTCGGCGCCGTGGCCGGTGCCATCACCACCAACGGCCTGGGCATGCTGCTGGTGTTCGGCAAGTTCATGCTCAGCTTCTACGTCGCCCTGGCCGCCCTGTGGGCCCTCCTGATCCTGGCCGGCTTCATCGTCCTGGGCAAGGACGTGTTCCGTCTCATCAAGCTGGTGCGCGGCCCGCTGCTGGTGGGCTTCTCCACCGCCTCCAGCGAGTCCGTCTATCCCAAGCTGATGGAACAGCTGGAGAAGTTCGGCATCAAGACCCGCGTCACCGGTTTCGTCCTGCCCCTGGGTTATTCCTTCAACCTGGACGGCTCCATGATGTACACCACCTTCCTGGCCCTGTTCATCGCCCAGGCCTACGACATCCCCATGAGCCTGACCGCCCAGATCACCATGCTGCTGGTGCTGATGGTCTCCTCCAAGGGTATCGCCGGTGTGCCGCGGGCTTCCCTGGTGGTGGTGGCCGCCGTGCTGCCCATGTTCAACCTGCCGGAAGCCGGCCTGCTGCTGGTGCTGGGCATCGACCACTTCCTCGACATGGGCCGCACCGTCACCAACGTGCTGGGCAATTCCATCGCCACCGCCGTGGTGGCCAAGTGGGAAGGGGCCATCGACCCGGTGAGCGAGGAGCTGGCCGAGGCCGAGGAATCCCTGCCGGTGCCGGAAGACGATTCCCTGGTCACCGCCAAGGCCGCTGCCTGATCCGTCCGGCCGGAGCCCCCATGTTCGCCCTGTTCCTGAAGAGCCTGCTGGGGGCCCTGGCCGTCCTGCTGATTGCCCTGCTGTCCCGCAGCAAGAGCTTTTTCATCGCCGGCCTGGTGCCCCTGTTCCCCACCTTCGCCCTCATTGCCCACGCCATCGTCGGCAGTGAGCGGGGCGGGGCGGACCTGCGCACCACGGCCATCTTCGGCCTGTGGTCCCTGCTGCCCTACGCGGTCTATCTGCTGGTGGTGGCCTGGCTCAGCCTGCGCTGCAGCCTGAGTCTGACCCTCGCCAGCGCCACCGCGGCCTGGCTGGGCAGCGCCGGCCTGCTGCTCCTGGCCTGGAGCCGCCTGTTCCCGCAAGGGAACTGAAGCATGTCGCGGGAGGCGCCCGGATTTGACCGGGGGCCGCCCGCCAAACGTTGTTTTATCCCTCCGCTTTAGGCCCGGCATACAATGCCGGGCACTTTTTTCCTTTATCGCCATGGATATCAACTGGTTCCTCCTCGCTCCCGCAGCCTTTTTCGCCGGCATGGTCGATGCCGTGGTGGGCGGCGGCGGATTGATCCAGATTCCCGTACTGCTTTCCCAGTTTTCCCAGACGGCCATCCCCACCCTCTTCGGCACCAACAAGGTGTCGTCCATCGCCGGCACCGGCGCCTCCCTCTGGCGCTACGCCCGGGCCGTCCCCATTCCCTGGGCCGTGGTTCTGCCTGCCACCCTGGCCGCCCTGGTGGGCGCCTGGCTCGGCGCCGCCGTGGTGGCCTGGCTGCCCCGGGAGGCCATGCGCCCCCTGGTGCTGGTGCTGATGCTGGCGGTGGCCATCTACACCTTCCGCCGCAAGGACTTCGGCCATAGCGCCAGCCGCGAGCTGGTGCCCGCCGACCGCTGGCGCGGCGCCCTCCTGGGCCTGACCATCGGCTTCTACGATGGTTTCTTCGGCCCCGGCACCGGCAGTTTCCTCATCTTCGGTTTCGTCCGCCTGTTCGGCATGGATTTCCTCAAGGCCTCGGCCAGCGCCAAGGTCATCAACGCCGCCACCAACCTTTCCGCCATCGCCTTCTTCGCCAGCCACGGCCCCATCCTGTGGACCGTGGGCCTGATCATGGCCGCCTGCAACCTGGCCGGGGCCCAGGTCGGCACCCTGCTGGCCCTCAAGCGGGGCGCCGGCTTCGTGCGCCAGGCCTTCCTCGTCGTGGTGGCCGTGCTCATCGTCAAGCTGGCCTGGGACATGTTCGCTCCGGCCGCCTGAGCCCCCGCAAAGGGCCCGGGACCGGCATAATCCGGAAATCCGAACGGGGCTTCCCTCCACCACCGCCACGCTCCATGCCACCCAGCCAGCGCCTCTTCCGCCTCGCCATCCTGCTCCTGGGCTTCGCCGCCCTGGTGGGCGGCACCAGCCTGCTGGCCTTCCGCTTCAGCCTGGCCATGGGCCTGGCCGAACTGCAGGCCACGGGCCGGCACCGGCTGGACCTCTACGCCACCAGCCTGGAGCGGGAAATCGACAAGTACGCCTACTTCCCCACCACCCTGGGGCTGGAAAAGGACGTGCTGCACCTGCTCACCACCCCCAAGCCCACACCGGCCCAGATCGAGCAGCTCAATCTATACCTCGAGCAGCTCAACGAGCGGGCCGGCACCCTTTCCATCTACGTCCTCAACGTCAATGGCCGGGTCATGGCCACCAGCAACTGGCGCCGGCCGGATAGCTACCTGGGGGAAGACCTCTCCTTCCGCCCCTATTTCCGCCAGGCCATGGATACGGGCAGCGGCCGTTTCTTCGGCATTGGCACCACCCGGGGCGAGCCGGGCTACTACCTGACCTCGGCCCTGACCAACGCCCAGGGCACGGTGGGCGTGGCAGTGCTCAAGGTGGGCTTGCAACAGCTGGAAAAGACCTGGTCCACCGTGGAGGCTCCGGCCCTGGTGGCGGACGAGAACGGCGTGGTCATCCTGGCTTCGGTGCCGGACTGGAAATTCACCACCCTGAAGCCCCTGGACGATGCCACCCGCCGTGCCTTCGACCAGACCCAGCAGTACAACCGCCGCGCCCTCAACCCCCTGGGGGTGGTGGAGCTGGCGGAACTGGACCACGGCGCCCGTCTGGTGCGCCTGCCTAAGGCCGGGCCGGAGATGGTTTCCATGTTCCCGGTGGCCGGCAAGTTCCTGGCCCAGACCCAGCCCCTGCCGGGCACCCCCTGGACCATCACCGTTTTCTCCCACCAGGAGCAGGTGCGTGAAATCGCCGCCAACCGGGCCGCCCTGGCCGGCATCGGCGCCGCCTTCCTGTGCATCCTGGCCCTCATGTTCAACGAACGCCGCCGCCATGTGCGGGACCGGTTGGCCGCCCGGGAAGCCCTGCAGAAGGCCCACGACGAGCTGGAACGCAAGGTGGAGGAGCGCACGGCCGACCTCTCCGCCGCCAACACCCGCCTGCAGGAAGAAGTGGCGGAGCGCACCCGGGCCGAACGCACCCTGCGCGCCGCCCAGGACGAACTGGTGCAGGCCGGCAAGCTGGCGGTGCTCGGCCAGCTCTCCGCCGGCGTCGCCCACGAGCTGAACCAGCCCCTGGCGGCCCTGCGCACCCTTTCCGGCAACGCCCGCAAATTCCTCGCCCGGGGCGACCAGGAAACCGCCGGCAGCAACCTGGAGCGTATCGGCGAACTGGTGGACCGCATGGGCCGCCTCACCGGCCAGTTGAAGTCCTTCGCCCGCAAATCCACCGGCAAGCCCCAGGCCGTGCCCATCCGCCGGGCGGTGGAAAATGCCCTGTTCCTGCTGGAACAACGCCTGCAACGGGCCGGCGTGGTGGCCTGCATCGACCTGCCCGAGGAAGAGCTGCTGGCCTGGTGCGACCCCAACCGGCTGGAACAGGTGCTGGTCAACCTGGCCGCCAATTCCCTCGACGCCATGGCCGGCCGTCCCCAGCAGGCCCTGGACATCAGCGCCCGGCGCCAGGGCGAGCGCATCGAGGTGAAGGTGCGGGACCAGGGCCCGGGCCTGGACGAGGAAGCCCGCAGCCACCTGTTCGAGCCCTTCTTCACCACCAAGGAAGCCGGCAGCGGCCTGGGCCTGGGCCTGGCCATTTCCGCCGGTATCGTCGCCGATTTCGGCGGCAACCTGACGGGGGACAACCACCCCGATGGCGGCGCCGTGTTCACCCTGGACCTGCCGGCCGCTCCCGCTGCCGCCCCTGGAGCCCCCTCATGAGCCAACAAGACTCCCTGCAAGTACTGCTGGTGGAAGACGATCCGGACGTGCGTCTGGGCTGCGAACAGGCCCTGCAACTGGAAGATATTCCGGTGAGCAGCGTCGATAGCGCCGAGAAGGCCCGCCGCCGCCTGACCCGGGACTTTCCCGGCATCGTCGTCAGCGACATCCGCCTGCCGGGCATGGACGGCATGGCCCTGCTCAAGGAGCTGCAGGCCATCGACCCGGAGCTGCCGGTGGTGCTCATCACCGGCCACGGCGACGTTTCCCTGGCGGTGCAAGCCATGAAGGGCGGCGCCCACGACTTCATCGAAAAGCCCTTTTCCCCCGACTACCTGGTGGAAGTGGTACGCCGCGCCCTGGACAAACGCCGCCTGACCCTGGAAGTACGGCAACTCAGGGCCCGCCTGGAAAGCCGGGATACCCTGGAAGCCCGCCTCATCGGCCGCTCCCCGGCCATGGTCAAGGTGCGCCAGCTGGTGGCGGACCTGGGCAACAGCGCCGCCGACATCCTCATCTTTGGCGAGACCGGCACCGGCAAGGAACTGGCGGCCCGCTGCCTGCACGAAGCCGGCCCACGGCGGAACGGCAACTTCGTCGCCATCAACTGCGGCGGCCTGCCCGAAACTCTCTTCGAAAGCGAAATCTTCGGCCACGAGGCCGGCGCCTACACCGGTGCCGCCAAGAAGCGCATCGGCAAGATCGAGCACGCCAGCGGCGGCACCCTGTTCCTGGACGAAATCGAGTCCATGCCGATTGCCATGCAGATCAAGCTGCTGCGGGTGTTGCAGGAACGCAGCCTGGAACGCCTGGGCTCCAACACGCCCATTCCCGTGGATTGCCGGGTGATTGCCGCCACCAAGGCGAATCTCAAGGAACTCTCGGACCAGGGCCGCTTCCGCGCCGACCTCTACTATCGGCTGAACGTCGCCACCTTGCCCCTGCCGCCCTTGCGGGAGCGGCGGGAGGACATTCCCCTGCTGTTCGAACACTTTCTGCTACAAGCCGCCGCCCGTCACGAACGGCCGGTGCCCGCCGCCGATCCAGCGCGCATGGGGCCCCTGCTGGCCTATGACTGGCCGGGAAATGTGCGGGAACTGAGGAACGTAGCGGATCGTTGCGTGCTGGGGATTGAAGCGGGGGTGGCTCCGTTCACCGCGGAGTCGCCCGCTCAAAAGCGCTCCCTGGCCGAAACCGTGGACAGTTTCGAACGGGCCCTCATCACCGAAGCCCTTGAAAGAAACCAGGGCAGTTTGGCGCGGACCGCGGAAGACCTGAGAATCGCCAAGACCACGCTACACGACAAAATCCGGAAATACGGCCTGGCCAACCAGCCATCGGGCTAACGGGTGACCGGGGCCGGGACGAGCAGGGGAAACCACTCATCAAGGTAAACTTGCCGATAGTCGGCAGGAATTGTATTAATCCCCGCCATATTCCAAATTAATGCTAAACGACCCGTAGGAGCTTCCCATGCCCAATGCCCCGCTTTCCTACCTGCCGCCCACCAATACTGGAAGTTCCCGGCAAGCAGGATTTTCTCTTATCGAACTCATGGTCGTGGTGGCCATCATTGCCATTCTGGCAGCCATTGCCATCCCGGGTTATCAGGACTACATCGTCCGCAGCCGCTTGACCGAGGCGACCTCCCTTCTCGCTGCCAAGCGGGTCCAAGTCGAGCAGTTCTATGACAACAACCGGACCTACGTTAACGCTCCCGGTTGTGCCGACGATGCCACCAGCAGCAAGAGTTTCACCTTCTCCTGTGCCAATGTGGCAGCTAACACCTATCGCCTTGAAGCGACTGGGAAGAGCACCATGTCCGGCTTTACTTTGCGGATTGATCAGGACAACAACCGCTCCACTCCTAGCGCAGGCTCCGGGTGGTCAGCGAACAACAACTGCTGGGTCACCAAGAAGGACGGATCGTGTTAGGCAGAGCCCCCCGCCATCTGCCTTTTGAGGCAGGTGCGACACTGATTGAGTTGGCTGTTGCACTGGTCATCTTGGCGATCTTGCTGACGTTCGGCATGCCAAGCTTTTCCGAATGGATTCAGAACGCCCAGATCAGAACAGCAAGCGAAACGGTGATGACCGGCATTCAATTGGCCAGGAATGAAGCAGTCAAGCGCAATACAGCGGTTGAATTCGTCTTGGGCAATCCCGGGGCACAGGGCGGAACAGGCTGGACAGTAAGAGAAGCCGCCAGCGGCACCATCATCCAGCAGACCACAGCGGGAGAAGGATCGCGCAATGCCATCCTGACGCCAACGCCAGGAGACGCCACGACAATCACCTTCAACAGCCTTGGCCGCCTGCCGGTTGCGATGTTGAACCTTGATGGATCTTCGATCATCACCAGAATAAATGTCGACGTACCGGAATCGGTACTGGCAGCAGACAAATCCAACGACATGCGCATCACCATCAGCACCGGAGGACAAATCCGCCTCTGCGACCCCCACATCAGTGCTACGGGAGATCCCAGATCATGCTGACCCTCACTCCCCACCAACAACGCGGCTCGGTTCTACTGGAAGGACTGATTGCGGTACTGATTTTCTCTTTTGGCATCCTGGCGATCGTCGGCCTGCAAGCAGCCTCAACGAAAGCTGTCACCCAGGCAAAGAGCCGGGTCGACGCAGCATTCGTTGCCAATCAACGCATTGGTGAATTGTGGGGAGACCGGGACAATTTGGGAGCGTATGCCGAAAGCAAAAAGGAGATCGATGCCCTGCCTAACGGAAAGCGCACCACAGAAATCAACGGCACGACCGTTACGGTAACCGTGGAATGGAAGATGCCGGGCGATGCATCGTCAAACACGTATTCCACCGTTGCCCAAATCGTTGGCAATCCACCGATTTGAGCGGCGTAGGAGAGTCACATGAGTCGGCATAACAAAAGCAGGGGTTTCGGCCTAGTTGAGATCATGGTGGGCATGGTCATCAGCATGATTGCCTCCATCGTGGTGTTCCAGGTATTTGCCTCCGCCGAGCGCCAGAAGCGGGGAACCACAGGTGCAGCCGACGCCCAAACCAACGGCGCCCTGTCCTTGAGCATGGTGGAAAGTGACGTCAAAGCAGCTGGTTGGGGCCTCGACGCACACACGTTCTCAGACTGCGACCGCGTCTTCAGTTATATCGATGACGGGGTATCCGCGCCCGGGGCAGTCCCGAATTTGCTCACGCCGGCCGTCATTTCTGAAGGTGGAACCGGGCCGGATCAGATAAGCATCCGTTACTTCGACAACCCTGCCAATGCGAACTACAAGTTTGCACTGACTGCGCTGACCACCAAGCCAGCGGCAGGCTCGGAATCCATGCGAGTCCGCAGTCTATACGGCTGCACACCGACAGTTGCGGTACCAAAACCGCTAGCCCTCATTCAGCAGAGCGGCACCTGCACCTTGGTGCAAATCACCAAGGTAGAAAAGCCTACGCTGACCATCTGGACGGAAAGCGGCCTGGGCGCTCCTTCCTACAATCCACCGGGAGCCTATAAGCTTGCCAATGCTTGGCCGGCATACGACAAGGGCGCGGACTTGCAGTGTTTCCCGCAACTCAGCCAGAAGACCTACCGCATTACCAATGGGCAACTCGAATTGCAGGAACCGGACGCAAACGGGGTTCTCCAGACCTTCCAGATCGCTCCCGACATCCTCAGCCTGCAAGCCCAGTACGGCATCACGGACGTCTGTGCCGGCACTCCGTGCCCCCAGAAAATCACCGACTGGGTAGATGCAGGAGGAGCCTGGTCGGCCCCCCTGAGCAATGCCAACTCAAAGCGGATCAAGGCGTTGCGCGTCGCCGTCGTGGCGCGCAGCGCAGAGTATGAGAAGCCAGGTTCCGACGGAACCTGCAAAACAACGACAGAAGAAGCTGTGGCTGCCTGGTCTTCCTGGGCCAAATTTGACATCACCACATTCCCGGCTGATTGGCAGTGCTACCGTTACAAGGTGTTCGAAACGGTGGTGCCGCTACGTAACGTCATTTGGGGCAACGTGTGAGGACATGACCATGCCCAACCATATTCCGCCTTCACCAAGAAGCCAGGAAGGCCTGGCCCTGTTTGTCGCCCTCATTGTGCTAGTTGCCATGTCGATCGCCGGCGTTGCCCTGATCCGTTCAGTGGATACAGGCACGTTGATTGCCCGCAATCTGGCATTTCAGCAGAGCGCCACCCTGAGCGGCGACCAAGGCATTGAAACGGCCCGCACGTGGCTATTGAACAACTCCAGCTCCCTCACTGGGGACCGACCTGGCAATGGCTATTACGCCACCAGCCAGGACATGCTGGACCTGACCGGCAACGTGACTCCCGGCGACACCAGTGACAACGTCAATTGGGACGGCCAGGGAGGCCCCACCACTCCCACTTGCCAAGCCAAGGACAGCGTTGGCAACACTGTCTGTTATGTCATCCACCGCCTGTGCGACACCACTGGTCCGTTGGACTCATCCACCTGTTCCACGCGGCAGTACATTCGCACAGATAGTAGCAAGGGGGTGGTCGGAGGCCTTTCGAACTACCAACCCCCCTCCTGGGACCCGGAAATTGCCTCAATGGGCGTATACCGCGTCACCATCCGGGTTTCCGGGGCGCGAAACAATATCAGCTACCTGCAAGCCTTTATCGTCATTTGAGTGGCATTCGGTCGACGCACTCCAAGGAGTCGAACATGAAAAAATCTCCCGTTTTATCCCCCTCGGTCCGTCTGCTTGCACTCGCCCTGGGCTACACCCTGATCGCAACTCCCATTGGCATCGGTGCTGCAGAAACGCCATTGGCCGATATTCCCCTGGCCAATGCCACTACCGAGAACATTCTGCCGAATATCTATTTCATCCTGGATAACTCGGGCAGTATGGACTGGGATTACATGCCCGATTACGTCAATGGCAGCTATTGCCGCAGTACGGGAACCAGTCTGACCAGTTGTACTAACGGCGATGCTCCTTATTATCTAAGCGCGTTCAATCGGGTCTATTACAACCCGATGGTGAACTACACTCCGCCGAAAAACTCCGACAATAGCGACAAGACCAATTACACCACCTGGACCAATGTCCCTTATGACGGTTACGGGATCCAGAGCGGCAGTTCGATCAACCTGGTTACCAACTATCCGGAACGAGTCGCCTGTAAAAATGGATGGGATGACGTCAACGGCAGCAACTGCGTATCCCAGATCGATGGCGCCAATGCCTATAGCTATCCCAACGGCACCTATAGCAACATCAAGACCCGCTACGGCGGCCCGTTCTACTACACGGCCACCGTCGAATGGTGTTCTGCCCAGGAAAGCAGCGGCCCGAGATTCGGCAAGGCCGGCACCTGCCAAGCTCAGAAATCCTCGACCTACCGATATGTCCGTTACAGCAACTGGAAACGGGTAAGTATCGTTCCCAGCACCACCAGCTATCCCGGCCCCAACGGAACGACACGCACCTACGCCCAGGAGATGACCAATTTTGCCAACTGGCATGCCTGGTACCGGACCCGGATGCAGATGACCAAGACCGCCGTTGGCCAGGCATTTGCCGATATCCGCGGCACCCCCAATGCCAGCGACCCCCTCGACAAGAATTATTTCCACGCACGGGTCGGCTTTTCCACCATCAGCGACAAGGGGGCCACCGACAGCAATACTTTCCTGGCCATCAACAATTTTGACACCACCCAGAAAAACACCTGGTTTACCCGTTTGTACAAGGGAGACCCTACCGTCAGTACACCGCTCCGGGGTGCCCTGGCCAAAGCAGGTCGAATTTATGCTGGCAAGCTGGGAGCGGACCCCATCCAGTATTCCTGCCAACGTAACTTCACGATTCTGTCGACCGACGGCTACTGGAATACCAACGATGAAACGTCTACCTATGGGCCAACCAAGGAAGACGGAAAAACAGTGGTCGGCGATCAGGATGGAGTCGCTACTGCGACACGGCCTTCCTTCGACGCGCTGAAGAAAAGCAGCACCCTTGCCGACGTAGCCTACTACTACTATCACACCGACCTGCGTTCCGACATGCCGAACAATGTTCCGCCGGCTGGTACCAAACTGGAGGAGGATGATGTTGCCACGCATCAGCACATGACCACCTTCACCATCGGTCTCGGTGTGGATGGCAACCTGACATATCAGGATGGCTACAAGACGGCCACCTCCGGCGCCTACTACGACATCAAACAAGGCACCAAGAACTGGCCGGACCCATTGGATGCCTCGGATGAAGACCGTATTGACGATCTCTGGCATGCAGCCGTCAATGGCCGCGGCACCTACTTCAGCGCCCGCAACCCGGAAGCTCTGGTCAACGGCCTGGCCAGCGCACTAGGGGCCATGGAGGCCAGCAGCGGCTCCGGCGCCGCAGCAGCAACGTCAGCCCTGGAACCGACGGCTGGGGACAATTACATCTATGTTGCCAATTACCGCACCGTTGCCTGGGAAGGCGAGTTATCTGCCTACACCATTGACCTCAGCACCGGCAACATATCCGCCAATGCCACCTGGAAGGCATCTCCTCAGCTCAACAGCAAAATTCCCGCCGTCGGCAACACCGACACCCGGGCTATTTATACCTCCAGTGGCAGCACCCTCAAAGCGCTGGAATGGGCCAATCTGACTGCGGCGCAAAAAGCATATTTTGATAACACCAAGCTCAGCCAATACCTGGACTGGAGTGCTGCCGACAAAAGCACGGCGACCGGCGAACTGATGCTGAATTATGTCCGAGGACACAACCGCTACGAGGACCAGGAACGGGACGTGGCTTTTGGCAGCTACAACCGCCTCTACCGGGATCGCTCCACCGTCCTCGGCGATATCGTTCACGGCCAGCCGGTTTACGTACAGGCTCCTTCCCTGGAGTTCCTGGATGCGGGCTATGCCGAGTTCAAGGCCGCCCAGGCAGGCCGGACCGGCATGGTCTATGTCGGCGCCAACGACGGCATGCTGCATGCGTTCGACGCTGCCACCGGTGCCGAGAGCTGGGCCTATGTACCGCCCATGATCATCAAGGACCTGTGGCGCCTGGCGGACAAGGACTACGCCACCAACCATCGTTATTTTGTAGATGGTCCCATCATCGTTACCGATGCATTCGTCACCGGCAGTTGGAAAACCATACTGATTGGCGGCCTGGGCAAGGGTGGGCGCGGCTACTACGCGCTCGATATCACCACTCCGAGCGCACCCAAAGTACTGTGGACCTTCTCGGCAGATGACAACCCCAATATGGGCTACAGCTACGGCTCCCCCTTGGTATCCAAGGTAGATGGGCGCTGGGTGGCCTTGTTGCCCTCCGGCTATAACAACATTCCCGAAGGTTCCAATTATCCGACCGCTGATGGCAAGGGCTATATCTTCATGCTGGATGCAGGTACCGGTGCCCTGATCAAGACCCTCTCGACCAACACGGGTAGCTCCGGCAATCCCAGTGGCCTCGGTCGCATCAACGTCAAGGCCGACGATTTTGCCAAGGACAATACCGCGGTGGCTGCCTATGGCGGCGACCTCTTCGGCAACATGTGGCGCTTCGACCTGTCAGCAGGCACAGTCTCCCCGATCATGACCCTCGGCTCGTCCCAAGCCATCACCGCCGCACCCGAGATTGGTGAAATTGACGGCAAAACGGTTCTTTTCTTCGGTACCGGCCGCTATCTGGGACAGGATGACCTGGACAACCCGGCCTCCCAGTCCTTTTATGCAGTAAAAGACGATGGCACAAGCACCATCAGCCGGGGCTCCATGGTTGCCAAGGTAGCCAACGGCACTGAGGTTGGCGGACCGGAGGTCAATTGGAACATCCATGGCGGCTGGTACCTGGATTTGCCGATGGGCAAAGAACGGGTCTATCTCAATGCCCAGCTCTTCTTCGGTACCGTCATGTTCTCCAGCATCGTTCCCGAAGCCAGTGCCTGCCAGCCGGGGGGCTCCAGCCAGCTTTATTTCCTGGACTACAAGAGCGGCGGCGGCGTAGACGGCGGCCGAGCCATCTACACCTTCACCTCGCCCATCGTCGGCCTGACTGTGATCAAACTGCCGGGGGGAACACCCAAAGTATTCACCATCACGGCCGACGGCAATCTCAAGGGCGGGGCAATGACCCTTCCCATCAGCACCGGCAACGGCGGCGGCAATCTCAGTGGCAATCGCATGATGTGGCGGGAGTTGGCCAACTGACCTTCCGCAGCAATTCTCCGGAACCAACCACATTACGCCCCGCAAGGGGCGTAATGCTTATTCCCCTGATGCATCAACAACAGCTGGCCTCGGCCCTACTTCTTTCCTGCTGCCTGCATGCCTTGCTGCTGAGCCTCCCGCCGGGAACACTCGGTGGCAGTCCTCGCCTTGCGCTTGGATTGGAAGCCAAACTTGGCAATGCATACACACCACTGCAAGTCCGGCTGGGGTTGACTGTCCCGCTCCCACCCATACGGGCATTAGAGGACAAACTACGCTTGCAGGCGCCGCCAGCCGCGGCGCCACAACTGACAACCGCCCCAGAAGTCGTTGAGAAAAATGCACAGGGAGGCGGTTCCGACGGCGCCAGTTCATCCGAGGGCGGGAAACCGGACATCGGCATTCCGGTACCGTACTACTACCCCCCGGCGGAAGTGACCCAACGTCCGCACGTTGCCAGCCCGATCGATACCAGCGTGGTGGATGATGAAGAGGGGGCCGGCAAAGCCATTCTGGTGCTCTACATTAACGAGCAGGGCAAAGTGGACAAGGTGGAAACGGAATCCACCCATCTCAGTGAGCGACTGAATGCTCTGGTCGCCCAGCAGTTCGGATCGGCCCGATTCCTGCCGGCAGAAAAGGATGGACAGCCGGTGAAGAGCCGGCTGCGCATTGAAGTGACGATTCGCCCCAGGCCGCCTCAAACCACGGCGGCCCCCTGAATCAGTTGCCCAGCAGTTCCTTGGGCAGAGGGAAGTTCACCTCCGGCTCCCCATCCCCCAACTGGCGCACATTGCCGGCTCCCAGCGCCTGCAGGCGGGAGATGACCCCCTGTACCAGGGTCTCCGGTGCGGAGGCGCCGGCGGTGACGCCAATGGTGCTTACCCCCTGCAGCCATTCGGCCTCAATCTGCTCGGCCCCATCCACCAGATAGCCCCGCACACCGCGCAGCTTGGCCACTTCGAGCAGGCGGTTGGAATTGGAGCTGTTGCGGGAGCCCACCACGATCACCAGGTCGCAGGATTCGGCCAGATGCTTCACCGCATCCTGGCGGTTCTGGGTTGCATAGCAGATGTCGTCCTTGCGCGGTCCTGCGGCATCGGGGAAACGCCCGCGAATGGCCTGGATGACGTTGGCGGCGTCGTCCACCGACAAGGTGGTCTGGGTGACGAAGCCCAGCTGCTCGGGGAACCGCACCATCAGCTGGTCCACATCCTCCCGGGTTTCCACCAGGTGCATGCCGCCATTGACGCTCTGCCCCATGGTGCCCTCGACTTCGGGATGGCCCTTGTGGCCGATCATGATGACTTCCCGCCCCTGTTCCCGCATCTTGGCCACCTCGTTATGCACCTTGGTGACCAGGGGACAGGTGGCGTCGAACACCTTGAGGCCGCGCCGGTCGGCTTCCTCGCGCACGGCCTTGGCGACGCCGTGGGCGCTGAAGATGACCGTGGCACCGGCGGGCACTTCGTCCAGTTCCTCGACGAAGACGGCGCCCTTGGCGCGCAGGCCGTCCACCACGAACTTGTTGTGCACCACTTCATGACGCACATAGATGGGCGCGCCGAAACGCTCCAGGGCCCGTTCGACGATGGCGATGGCCCGTTCGACGCCGGCACAGAAACCGCGGGGATTGGCGAGGATGACTTCCATGGATGACTCTCAGTTGGGCCGGGAGCCACAGCTCCCGGCACCGGGGGTTGGACGCGGCGGGGCCAAGGCCCCGGGGCAAGCCTTTAGAGGATGCCGATGATCTCCACCTCGAAGCGCACGGACTTGCCGGCCAGAGGGTGGTTGAAATCGAAGAGGGCGTGGCTTTCAGTCAACTCTCGCAGGAAGCCGGCGAACTCGGCACCCTCACCGTCGTTGAACTCCACCACGGAGTTTTCCTTCAGTTCCATACCCGGCGGCAGGGCTTCCCGGGCGATGCGCTCCACCAGCCGGGGGTTGTGTTCGCCGAAGGCCTGGGCCGGTTCCAGCAGGAAAACGTGGCGCTGGCCGGCCACCTGGCCGAGCAGGCACTTCTCCAGGTTCTCCGCCAGCTGGCCGCTGCCCATCTGCAGGGTGGCGGGCTTCATGTCGAAGGTGTTGAGAATCTCGCTGCCGTCGCCGGTGGTGACGCGGTAGTGCAGGGTGAGAAAGCTGTCCGGCTGGACCGTTACTTGATCGACTTGGCTCATCAGGAATACCGCTCTTCTTTCCAGGGATCTGCTTCGTTGTGGTAGCCGCGCACTTCCCAGTAACCGGGACGGTCTTCGGCGTGGAATTCGATGCCGGAGAGCCATTTGGCGCTCTTCCAGGCGTAGCGTTTGGGCAGCACCAGGCGCACCGGGCCGCCGTGTTCGACGGACAGGGGGGCGTCGTCCACCGTGTGGGCCACCAGCACGTCGTCGTCCAGCAGCGCCGCCAGGGGCACGTTGGTGGTATAGCCGTCGTAGCTGTGCAGGGTGACGTGGCGGGCTTCCGCCAGGGGGCCGGCCAGATTCACCACGTCCCGGGCCAGCACGCCCTCCCAGGGTACGTCCAGCCGGGTCCAGGTGGTGACGCAGTGGAAATCACTGGTCCGCTGCACCTGGGGCATGGCCAGCAACTGTTCCCAGTCCAGCACCACTTCCTGGGCCACCAGGCCGAACAGGCGCAACTGCCAGTTTTCATGGTGGATGTCGGGATGGATGCCCAGGTCCAGCACCGGAAAATCGGTGACGTGGCGCTGGCCGGGAGGGATGCGGTGGTCGCTCATGAACGGGCCCTGACGTTAGGAAGCGGAAGAATCCGGATTCCCTTGGACAGGTTTACGCCGGATTTGCTCCCAGGCCAGCAAAATTGCCCCCACGGTGATGGCGCAGTCGGCCACGTTGAAGGCCGGGTAGTACCAGCCGGCCACGTGGAACTGCAGGAAATCCACCACGGCGCCGAAACGCACCCGGTCGATGACGTTGCCCAGGGCGCCGCCCATGATCAGGGTCAGGGAGAAGCACAGCAGGCGCTCGGCCAGGTGCTGGCGCAGCATCCAGGCGATCCAGCCGGACACTCCCAGGGCCAGCAGGGTGAAGAACCAGCGCTGCCAGCCGGGCTGGTCGGCGAGGAAGCTGAAGGCGGCGCCCCGGTTGAAGACGAAGACCCAGTCGAAAAAGGGCGTCACGGTGACCGTGTCGCCGTAGTTCAGGCTCGCCAGCACCGCCCATTTGGAGAGCTGGTCGAGAACGATGACCAGGGCCGCCAGCCCGTACCAGCGGCCCAGGGAGGACTTAGGCACGCTCGCGCACCTCGCCCTCGCCGTGCAGGTTGCTGTCGCAACGGCCGCACAGTTCGGGGTGTTCCGGGTTGCTGCCCACGTCCTCCCGGTAGTGCCAGCAGCGCTCGCACTTCTTCTGGGTGGAGGCCTCGGCGGCGATGGCATCGGCGCCCTGGGCCACGCTCACCTTGGAGCAGATGAGGACGAAGCGCAGATCGTCGCCCAGGCTGGCCAGGGCCGCGTACTTGTCGCCCTCGGCGCTGATCCGCACTTCGGCCTGGAGGGAGGAGCCGATCTTGCCTTCCTCGCGCAGGGCCTCCAGGGCCTTGGTCACTTCGCCGCGCGCCTCCCGGATCAGGGTCCACTTGGCCAGCAGCTCGCCTTCGTCGGCCTGGGCCGGCAGGTCGTGCCAAGTGTGGAACATGATGGACTGGTCCGCATCGCCGGAGAGGATCTGCCACACTTCCTCGGCGGTGAAGGAGAGGATCGGCGCCATCAGGCGGATGAAGCTCTGGGTCACGTGCCACAGGGCGCTCTGGGCCGAGCGGCGGGCCTTGGAGGCCGGTGCCGTGGTGTACAGGCGGTCCTTCAGGATATCCAGCCAGAAGCCGCCCAGGTCCTCGGAGCAGAAGGTCTGCAGGGCCTGCACCACGCGGTGGAACTCGTAGCGGTCGTAATCGGCCTGGGCCTGGGTCTGCAGCTGGCGGGTCAGAGCCAGGGCGTAGCGGTCGATCTCGAACCACTCGGCCACCGGCAGCATATCCTTGGCCGCATCGAAGTCGGCGATGTTGGCCAGCAGGAAACGCAGGGTGTTGCGGATGCGGCGGTAGGCTTCCACCACCCGGGCCAGGATTTCCTTGGACATGGCCAGCTCGCCGGAGTAGTCCGTGGCGGCCACCCACAGGCGCAGGATGTCGGCGCCCATCTTGTCCGAGACTTCCTGGGGCAGGATGGTGTTGCCCAGGGACTTGCTCATCTTGCGCCCCTGCTGGTCCACCGTGAAGCCGTGGGTGAGCAGGGCCTTGTAGGGCGGATGGCCGTCGATGGCGGCGCCGGTGAGCAGGGAGGAATGGAACCAGCCCCGGTGCTGGTCCGAGCCTTCCAGGTAGAGGTCGGCCCGGGGACCGGTGGCGTGGCCGTCGTTATGGGAGCCCCGCAGCACATGCCAGTGGGTGGTGCCGGAGTCGAACCAGACGTCCAGGGTGTCGCTGATCTTTTCGTACTGGGCGGCTTCGGCCCCCAGCAGTTCGGCCGCATCCAGCTTGAACCATGCTTCGATGCCTTCCTTCTCCACGCGCTGGGCCACTTCCTCCATCAGCTCCACGGTGCGCGGATGCAGTTCGCCCGTTTCCTTGTGCAGGAAGAAGGGAATGGGCACGCCCCAGTTGCGCTGGCGGGAGATGCACCAGTCGGGCCGGTTGGCGATCATGGATTGCAGGCGGGGCTTGCCCCAGGCCGGATAGAAGGCGGTGGCCTCGACCCCGGCCAGGGCCTTTTCGCGCAGGGACTTGCCGTCGGTGGGCAGGCGGTCCATGCCGACGAACCACTGGGCGGTGGCCCGGTAGATCACCGGGGTCTTGTGGCGCCAGCAGTGCATGTAGCTGTGGCTGACATTGCCGTGGGAAAGCAGGCAGCCCACTTCGGACAGCTTGTCGCAGATGGCCTGGTTGGCCTTCCAGATGGAGAGGCCGCCGAAGAAGGGCAGCTCGTCCACATAGACGCCGTCGCCCTTGACGATGGAAATGATCTCGTCATTGCCGCGGCCGTAATGGCGCCAGGCGTTGAAGTCGTCCACGCCGTGGGCGGGGGCGCAATGGACGATGCCGGTGCCCGCATCCAGGCCCACGTAGTCGGCCAGGTAGACGACGGAAACCCGGTCGTAGAAAGGATGGCGGAATTCCAGGCGCTCCAGGGCCTTGCCCTTGACGGTCGCCAGCACCGTGCCTTCGCAGCCGTAGCGCTTGAGGCAGTCGGCCACCAGCTCCTTGGCCAGCACCAGCAGGCGGTCACCCGCATCCACCAGGGCGTATTCATGTTCGGGGTGGATATTGAGGGCCTGGTTGGCGGGAATGGTCCACGGGGTGGTGGTCCAGATCACGGCATAGGCCGGCTTGGGCAGGGCGTTGAGGCCGAAGGCGGCGGCCAGCTTGGGGGCATCGGCTTCGCTGACGGGGAAGGCCACGTCGATGGTGGGGGACTTCTTGTCGGCGTATTCCACCTCGGCCTCGGCCAGGGCGGAGCCGCAGTCGAAGCACCAATTGACGGGCTTCAGGCCCTTGAAGACATAGCCCTGCTTGACCATCTCGGCCAGGGCGCGGATCTCGCCGGCCTCGTTGGCGAAGTTCATGGTCAGGTAGGGGTTGTCCCAGTCGCCCAGCACGCCGAGGCGGATGAATTCCTTCTTCTGCACTTCCACCTGCTCGGCGGCGTAGCTGCGGCACAGTTCCCGCACCTTGTCGGCGGGCAGGTTCTTGCCGTGGGTGACTTCGATCTTGTGCTCGATGGGCAGGCCGTGACAGTCCCAGCCCGGCACGTAGGGCGCATCAAAGCCGGCCAGGGTCTTGGAGCGGACGATGATGTCCTTGAGGATCTTGTTCAGGGCGTGGCCCAGGTGCAGGTTGCCGTTGGCGTAGGGAGGGCCGTCGTGCAGGATGAACTTGGGCCGGCCGGCGCAGATCTCGCGAATCTTCTGGTACAGCTTCTTTTCCTGCCATTGCTGCACCCACTGGGGCTCCCGCTTGGGCAGGTCGCCGCGCATGGGGAAGGGAGTGTCGGGAAGATTCAGGGAGTTCTTGTAGTCAGCCATAACAGCCTCAAATGCCTAAGGTTTTCTTAACGCTGGAAAAATGCGCGGGCGGCTTCCGCGTCCTGGCCGATCTGGGCCACGAGCGCGTTGAAGTCGGGGAATTTCATCTCGTCCCGCAGCTTGTGCAGGAAGGAAACGGAAAGGTGGGCGCCGTAGATGTCGCCGTCGAAATCAAAGAGGTGCACTTCCAGCAGGGGCTGCAGCTGGCCGCCCACGGTGGGACGCACCCCCAGGTTGGCCACCCCGTTGAGGGGCCGGCCGGCAGCGCCGGTGACGCTCACGGCGAAGACGCCGGTGAGGGGCAAGGGATTGTGCTTGATGCGGATGTTGGCGGTGGCAAAGCCCAGCTGGCGCCCCAGTTTCTGGCCGTGCACCACCCGGCCGTCGATGCTGTAGGGACGGCCCAGGAGACGGGCGGCCCGGGCCATGTCGCCGGCCGCCAGGGCCTCGCGCACGCCGGAGCTGGAAGCCCGCTCGCCGCCCTGCACCACGCTCTCCATGGCCTCCACCTGGAAACCGAAGGAGGCACCGGCGGCCTGCAGCAGGGCGAAATCGCCGGCCCGGCGGGCGCCGAAGCGGAAGTCGTCGCCGATGATGAGGTGGCGCACCCTGAGACAGCGCACCAGCACCTGCTCGATGAACTCGTCCGCCGTCAGGGCCGCGAAGACGGTGTTGAAGGGGCTGACGCAGGTGAGGTCGGCGCCGTAGTTCTGCAGCAGTTCCAGCTTCTCGCGCAGGGTGGTGAGCCGGGCCGGGGCCGAGGCCGGGTCGAAGAACTCACGGGGATGGGGCTCGAAGGTCAGCACCGCCGCCGGCAGGCCGCAGGCCCGGGCGGCCTGGCCGACGCGGGCAAGCAGGGCCTGGTGGCCAAGATGCACGCCATCGAAATTGCCGATGGTCAGCACCGTGGCACTGGGGGCCGAGGTTTTAACGCCGCGCAGGACGAGCATGGTGGAAGCCGGAATCCTTCTTATGCCCCGGGCGGGGCGCGAAAAAAGGCTGAATTATAACGGTTTTACCCCCGTCCTGCGGCACCGCCGCCCGCTCCGGGAGAGAACCGCCACAGGGGGCTGCCCGCCAGAGCAGAAGGGACGGTCCTGGACGGCATGGCCTGCCTGCAAAGGCCGTCCCGCCTGCCTCTCCGGGCAGGCATCAGAGACGGTGGGGACTTGGGCTCAGTCGAGCCGGGCCAGCCTGGATTTGGCCAGGGGCGGATTCTTGGCGAAGTACTGGCGGATGCCCTTGAGCATGGCCTCGGCCATGCGATCCTGGTAGGCGTCGTCGTTGAGGCGCTTTTCCTCTTCCGGATTGCTGATGAAGGCCGTCTCCACCAGGATCGAGGGAATGTCCGGCGCCTTCAGCACGGCAAAGCCGGCCTGCTCCACGCTGGCCTTGTGCAGGGCGTTGATGCCGCCCAGCTCCCCCAGCACGGCCTTGCCCAGCTTGAGGCTGTCGTTGATGGTGGCGGTCTGGGAAAGGTCCAGCAGGGTGCGGGCGAGGAAGGGGTCCTTGACGCCGATGTTCACGCCGCCGATGAGGTCAGCCTCGTTTTCCTTCTGGGCCAGCCAGCGGGCCTGGGAACTGGAGGCGCCCCGCTCGGACAGCACGAACACGGAGGAACCCCGGGCATCGGGCTTGATCCAGGCGTCGGCATGGATGGAGACGAAGAGGTCGGCCTGGACCCGGCGGGCCTTCTGCACCCGCATGTGCAGGGGCACGAAGAAGTCCGAATCCCGGGTCAGCACGGCCCGCATATTGGGCTCGGCGTCGATCTTGGCCTTCAGGCGCTTGGCGATGGACAGCACCACATCCTTCTCGTGGCTGCCGCCCTTGCCCACGGCCCCCGGATCTTCGCCGCCGTGGCCCGGGTCCAGGGTGATGGTAACGAGACGATCCACCACCGGCTTGGTGTTGCGCTTGGCCGGTTCCGCCGGCCGGGCTTCCTGGGCGCGGCCCGGGGCCTGCTGGGTCTGGGACGGCGCCTCGGCCACCGGTTCGCGCCGGCCGGCCTCGGCGATGGCATCCAACCCGTCGCCGTCCTTCTTGTCCAGCAGGGACAGCAGGGGATCGGGCGGATTGGCCGGATAGACGTCCAGCACCAGCCGGCTGCCGTACTCGCCCACCGGCTTCAGGGAAAAGACCTGGGGCTGCACCTCGGTCTTCAGCTCCATGACCAGGCGCACCACGCCGGGCTTGAAGCGGCCGGCCCGCAGCAGCTTGATGTAGGGATCGTCCGGCGCCACCTTGTTGGAGAGGCCGTCGAGGACGCTGTTGAATTCGATGCCCTCGATATCCACCACCAGACGCTCGGGATTCTTCACCGAGAACTGGGTGAACTTCAGGGGAGCGCCACCCGGGGCGTCATGCTCCAGGGTGACCCGGGTGTAATCGGCGGCGGGCCACACCCGCACCGAGAGGATGGAGGGCGACTTGCCGGCGGCGGCCCGGGCCAGGGGCGTGACGAGCAGGACCAGGGCGGCCCCGCCGGCCTTCAGCAGGGCCCGGCGGCGCTCGACAGGCGGGACATGAGAGCGTTTACGCATTGCTCACCTCCCGGAGAATGGGGTTGCAGCAGGAGATCACGGCCGTCATCGTCGCGGAAGCGGAAAGCCAGGACGAGATCGGGCGGCGGCACAAAGCCCGCGGCTTTGTCCGGCCATTCCACGAGGCACAGGGCCCCTTGGCGGAAATAATCATCCAACCCAGCATCGACAAACTCTTCCGGCGACTCGAAACGATAAAAATCAAAGTGATACAAGTATAAGCTCGAAAGTTTGTAAACTTCAACCAAGGCGTAGGTCGGGCTCTTCACCGGACCGGTGTGGCCCAGGGCCCGCAGCAGGGCCCGCACCAGGGTGGTCTTGCCCGCCCCCAGGTCCCCTTCCAGGTAGATCACCAGGCCCGGCCCGGCGGCCTGGGCCAGGGCGGCACCCAGGGCCTGGGTCGCTGCTTCGTTCGCCAGCAGCAGACTTTGGCCTGGATTAAGGGATTGGGCAGCAGATTCGCTATGATCGGGCATATGGAACCAACGGAAGAAATGCAGCAAACGGGAGCCGGCACACCCGCCCGCCCGGCGGCGGGAGAAGCGGCCCCGGACTGGCCCGGACTGGCCGCCCGCCTCAAGGCCTGGGGCCGGGAACTGGGCTTTGCCGAGGTGGCCATCGGCCGGGCCGAGATCGGCGAGGCCGGGCAGCGGTTGCTGGCCTGGCTCGACCAGGGGCGCCACGGGAGCATGGATTATATGGCCAAACACGCCCCCCTGCGGCTCGATCCGGGCCAGCTGGTGCCCGGCGTGCAGACCGTCATTTCGGTGCGCCTGCCCTACCTGCCCCGGGGCGCCGAGCCCGAGCAGGTGCTGGCCGATCCGGCCCTGGGCTATGTTTCCCGCTACGCCCTGGGACGGGACTACCACAAGGTCATCCGCAACCGCCTGCAGAAGCTGGCGGACCGGCTGCAGGCCGAGATCGGCGACTTCGGCTACCGGGTCTTTTCCGACTCGGCTCCGGTGATGGAGGTGGAATTTGCGCGCAAGTCCGGTCTGGGCTGGCGCGGCAAGCACACCCTGCTGCTGACCCGGGAGGGTTCCTGGCATTTCCTTGGCGAAATCTACACCGACCTGCCCCTGCCGGCGGATGCCGAGGTGAGCGATCACTGCGGCGCCTGTACGCGCTGCATCGACGCCTGCCCGACCCGGGCCATCGTCGCTCCGTACCAGGTGGACGCCCGCCGCTGCATCTCCTACCTGACCATCGAGCTGGACGGCGCCATGCCGGAGGAACTGCGGCCCCTGCTGGGCAACCGCATCTACGGCTGCGACGACTGCCAGCTGTGCTGCCCCTGGAACCGCTTCGGCCAGCTGGGCGATGCGGAATTCACCACCCGCCAGGGCCTGGATGCGGCGCGGCTCTCGGCCCTGATGGCCTGGAGCGAGGCGGATTTCCTCGAACGCATGGCCGGCAGCCCCATCCGCCGCATCGGCATTGAACGCTGGCGGCGCAACATCGCCGTGGCCCTGGGCAACGGCCCGGCGACGGAGGAAGCCAGGGCGGCCCTGGCCGCCCGCCGGGAGGACGACTCCGCCGTGGTGCGGGAGCACGTGGCCTGGGCCGAACGGCAGCTGGAAAAGAAAACGCCGCCCACCGGCGGCGTCTGAAGCCTCTTCAGGCGGCGGGCCCGCGGCCTCCGCCGTCCCCTGCGCCCTCCTCCGCCCCATCCTCCGCGCTACCGGCGAAGCGCGCCTTGAGGCGCTCCCAGTAACGGTCTTCCAGGGACAGATTGACGGCGGCGCCACGGGCCAGGCTCAGCTGGCTCATCAGCAGGCAGAGGCGCTGCCAGGCGGGACCGCGCTCCACCTCGTCGAGCAGTTCCAGTTCGGCACGCAGTTGGGCGATCTCCCGCCGCAGCCCCACTTCCGGCGGGGTGTAGCCGGCATTCTTGAGGATGCGCTGGGCCAGGCGCTGGTCTTCCGGAACCAGCAGGTCGTCGCCCAGTTCCAGGGGCTGGCCGCTGCCGGGCAGATCCGACAGCTCGCCCTTGGCCAGGGCCTCGTTGATGCGCTGTTCCGCCAGCAGTTCGAAGGCCAGCACCGCCCAGCCCTTTCAGCGCTCCACCGGCCGTGCCGGATCGGCGCACCACTCGCTCCAGGAGCCGGCGTAGAGCCGGGCACCGGGCAGGCCGGCGATTTCCATGGCCAGCAGGTTGTGGCAGGCGGAAACGCCGGAGCCGCACTGGTGCACCACCTGTTCAGGAGCAAAGCCGGCCAGGGCCTCTGTCCACTCCTGGCGCAGCTGATCGGCCGGCTTGAAGCGGCCGTCGGGCCCCAGGTTGTCGCGGAAAAAGCGGTTGCGGGCGCCGGGGATATGGCCACCCACCGGGTCGATGCTTTCGTTTTCGCCGCGGAAACGGTCCGGCGCCCGGGCATCGACGATGATCCGGTCCGGCCGGCCCAGGCCGGCCTGCACCTGGTCGGCGTCCAACACCCAGTCCCGGGGCGCGGGAGTGAAGGTGCGGGCGGCAGGCTCGGGCATCTCGGCGCTCAAGGCGCCACCGGCAGCGGTCCACGCGGACAGGCCGCCGTCCAGCAGGGCCACGGCTTCGTGGCCGAGCCAGCGCAGCAGCCACCACAGGCGCCCGGCCATCATGCCGCCGCAGTCGTCGTAGGCCACCACCTGGACCCCGGGGCCGATACCGGCCCGGCCCAGGGCGGCGGCCAGGGTGACAATATGGGGCAGGGGATGGCGGCCGTTGCGGCCGTTTTTCGCAGAGGAAAGATCCCGGTCCAGATGCAGGAAGACGGCTCCGGGAATGTGCCCCCGGACGTAGGCAGCCTCCCCGGCGGCCGGGTCGGCCAGATCATGGCGGCAATCCACCACCACCCAGGCCGGATCACCCAGGCGGGCGGCCAGGGTGGCCCCATCCACCAGGGTGGTGTGGATGGCCGCAGGCATCAGATGACGTCCTGTTCGGCCAGCCAGGCCTTGGCTTCGGCTTCGTCGGAGAAGACGCGGATGCTGGCATCGACGAAGGCGCGGGAGAGCCAGGCGCTCCAGGTCACCCACTGGCTCTCGGTGATGACGGCGATGCGCTCGAAATCGTTGGCGTGGGCCTTGGAGAAGCGGATTTCCTCCAGGGCCGTGTCCAGGGTCACGTCGGCCATCTGGCGCAGATCGAAAAAGAGATTCACCGGGCCTTCGAACTTCACCTTGAAATTCACCAGCTCCTCGAACTCCTTGTAGTCGGCCAGGGTGAATTCACCGAAAACGGCGACGGAAACCAGGTTGTCCTGGTGGTCGGTAACGATCATGGCTTGCTCCGTGTTGTTATGTGGATATGAGTTTAACTTGGAATGGGGCGGCCGGCGCAGCCATGGGCGGGCCCGGCGGCGCCGGGTGCCGGCCTAGTCCTGCTCCGCCGGATTGGCCCGGGAGAAGCGGGTGGCGGCCATACCGGAGAGGACGATGATGGCGATGGCCAGCCAGGCGGCGAGGGAAAGCACTTCACCCCAGAAGAGCATGCCGAACAGGCTGGCGAAGACCACCGCCGTGTAGGCCAGGCTGGCCGCCACCAGGGTGCGGCCCCGGCTGTAGGCCCGGGTCATGGCCAGCTGGGCCAGGGTGGCGAAGATGCCGACCCCCAGCAACAGGCCGGCGCCGCGCGGGGTCAGGGGATGAAAGCGGAAGAAGAGCATCCACAGGCCGGCGCCGAGGGTGGACAGCAGGGAGAAGTAGAACACCGTGCGCCACTCCGGCTCCCCCTTCTGTCCCAACTCACGCACGTTGTAATAGGCCAGGCCGGCGAGAACGCCGGAAGCCAGGCCCATGAGGCCACCGGCCAGTTGGTCCGCATGGAAGGTGGGCTGCAGCAGCAACACCACCCCGGCAAAGCCGGCCACCAGGGCACCCACCAGACTGGCGGGTAGGCGGGCGCCGGAGAGGCCGGCGAGGAACAGGGCCAGGAACAGGGGCGAGGTGTAGTTGAGGGTCACCGCCGTCGCCAGGGGCAGCCAGGCGATGGCGTAGAAGTACAGCATGAGGGAGATGAAGCCGGAGACGCCCCGGTAGATCTGGAATTTCCAGTGGGGAGTGCGCGGATCGAGGCGTCCCCAGAGCATGGAGGCGCTCATCAGGGCCAGGGCGATGGCATTGCGGTAGAAGACGATTTCCGCCGGGGAATAGCCCGCCTCGGCCGCCAGCTTGACGCACACGCCCATGCAGGCGAACAGGAATGCGGCGGCGACCATCCACAGGGATTGCATGGGCAGGAGATCCTTCGGCGATGAAGCCGGAAAAACGGCGCCGCAGAAAACGGCGCGGGGGAAACAAAAGGGGCGCCCGCAGGCGCCCCGATGCTTGGGCTGGGAGAATTCTACTTCAGGTGGGGCTCGACGATGCGGCGGTAGAACTCATGGAAGTGCTGCATGCCGTCCTCGGTGGGAGACTGGTAGGGACCCACTTCGTTACGACCTTCCTTGAGCAGCTGCCAGCGGCCCCGGTCCATGCGCTCGCCGATGTCGTCGTCCTCAATGGCGGTTTCCATGTAGGCAGCCTGCTCGGCCTCGATGAATTCCCGCTCGAACTCGACGATTTCCTCGGGGTAGTAGAACTCCACCACGTTCATGGTCTTGTTCACCGACTGGGGGATGAGGGTGGATACCACCAGCACGTGGGGATACCACTCCACCATCACATTCGGGTAGTAGGTCAGCCACACGGCGCCCTGCTTGGGCTGCTCGCCCCGGGCGCCATAGAAGTCCTTGACCGCCTTCTGCCAGCGGCCATAGGGGGCGGAGCCGACCTTGTCCAGGTTGGTGATGCCCACCTTCTGCACGGAATACCACTCGCCGAACTGCCAGGTCAGGTCGTCGCAGGTGACGAAATTGCCCAGACCGGGGTGGAAGGGCACCACGTGGTAGTCCTCCAGGTACACCTCGATGAAGGTCTTCCAGTTGTAGTTGCACTCGTGCATCTCGACCCGGTCCAGCTTGTAGCCGGTGAAGTCGAACTCGCCGGCCACGTTCATCCCGGCCAGGTCTGCCTGGGCGTTGCGCGGTCCCTTGAAGAGCAGGCCGTTCCAGGAATCCAGCTTGCGCTTGTTGAGGTTGAGGCAGGGATTGGCGGGGAAGTGGGGCGCGCCCTTGAGGCTACCTTCGCTGTCGTAGGTCCAGCGGTGGATCGGGCAGACGATGTGCTCCGCATTGCCGCTCCCCTGCAGCATGATGGCCTGGCGGTGGCGGCAGATGTTGGACATGTCATAAACCCCGTCCGGCTGGCGCACCAGCATGCGGCCGTGGTCGCGCCACTCCATGGTGCGATAGTCGTGCACATTGGGCACCATCAGCTCGTGGCCGACGTACCCCGGGCCCTGCTCGAAGAAGAGTTTCATCTCCAATTCGAACATTTTTTCGTCGAAATACCATTCGACGGGGAATTGGCTAACGGCAGGAGCCAGTTTGGTGCTGGATGCGATGTCGGACATGTCCACACCTCCGGAAAAAGGCAATGGGTGAAAAATGAAGCAAAATCAACGAAGGCGGGATTCTACCCCGGCGCAAATTTGACCAAAAGCCCCGTGATACGGTATTTTTTGCATTTCCACCGGTTATTGATATGGATCAATCGCCCATGCCCGCTTCCACCAGCGCCGGCGGCCAGACCGGAACCCCTCCCGGCTCTCCCTCCTCCCCCTCCTTCGAAGAAGCCCTCGCCGACCTGGAGCGCATCGCCCAGGCCATGGAAGGCGGCAACCTGTCCCTGGAAGAATCCCTGTCCGCCTACAAGCGCGGCGTCGAACTGCTGAAACTGTGCCAGGGCCAGCTGGCCGATGCGGAACAGCGGGTGCAGGTCCTGGAAAGCGGTACACTGAAGGACTTGAACAGCCCCGAGGCCTGAAGGCACGGCCCCACCTGCGCCTTCGCACCTCTTCTCCAGGTTTTCCCATGGCATCTTCCGACGCTTCCGCCCTGCCCTTCCCCGACTGGATGGCCCAGACCCAGGCCCGCACCGAGGCCGCCCTGGGCCGCTTCCTGCCCGCCGCCGAGACCATCCCCCAAGGCCTGCACGACGCCATGCGCTACAGCGCCCTGGGCGGCGGCAAGCGGGTCCGCCCCCTGCTGGCCTTCGCCGCCGGCGAACTGTGCGGGGCCACGGCGGAAGCCCTGGACTGCGTCGCCTGTGCGGTGGAGATGATCCACGTCTATTCCCTGGTGCACGATGACCTGCCCTGCATGGACGACGACGTGCTGCGCCGGGGCCGCCCCACCTGCCACGTGCAGTACGACGAGCCCACCGCCCTGCTGGTGGGGGATGCGCTGCAATCCCGGGCCTTCGAAATCCTGGCCGCCCAGCCCTGGCCGAGCCCGGCCCAGGGCCTGGAACTGGTGCGCCTGCTGGCCCACGGCAGCGGCTCCTGCGGCATGGCCGGGGGCCAGGCCATCGACCTGGCCTCCGTCGGCAAGAGCCTCGACCAGCCCCAGCTGGAACTGATGCACGCCCTGAAGACCGGGGCCCTGATCCGGGCCGCCGTGCTCATGGGCGCCCACTGCGGCACGCCCCTGGCCGCTGCCGAACTGGAGCGCCTGGACGCCTTCGCCAAGCGCGCCGGCCTGCTCTTCCAGGTGGTGGACGACATTCTGGACTGCACCGCCAGCACCGCCACCCTGGGCAAGACCGCCGGCAAGGACGAGGCGGCCGACAAGCCCACCTACGTCCGCCTGCTGGGCCTGGAAACGGCCCGCCAGCTGGCCGACGACCTGCGCCGCGACGCCCTCGGCGCCCTGGAAGGTTTCGGCCCCCGGGCCCGGCGCCTGATCGAACTGGCCCACTACATCACGACCCGCAAGTTCTAGAGCGGGCCTTCGCGCATCCACCGAATTCGAGCGCCGCACCATGATGACCGCCACACCCCTGCTAGACACCATCGACAGCCCGGCCCAGCTGCGCCGCCTGGACAAGCGCCAGCTGCCCCAGCTGGCCGAAGAACTGCGCACCTTCATCGTCGAATCGGTGTCCCGCACCGGCGGCCATCTCTCCTCCAACCTGGGCACGGTGGAACTGACCATCGCCCTGCACTACGTCTTCGACACCCCGGAAGACCGGCTGGTGTGGGACGTGGGCCATCAGACCTACCCCCACAAGATCCTCACCGGCCGCCGCGCCGGCATGGCCAAGCTGCGCATGCACGGCGGCCTCTCCGGCTTTCCCAAGCGCTGCGAATCGGCCTACGACACCTTCGGCGTCGGCCACTCCTCCACCTCCATCTCCGCCGCACTGGGCATGGCCCTGGCGGCCAAGCAGAAGGGGGAAAACCGCAAGGCGGTGGCCATCATCGGCGACGGCGCCATGTCCGCCGGCATGGCCTTCGAGGCCCTCAACAACGCCGGTGTCGCCGACGCCAACATGCTCGTCATCCTCAACGACAACGACATGTCCATCTCGCCCCCGGTGGGCGCGCTGAACAAGTACCTGGCCCGCCTGCTCTCCGGCGGCCTCTACTCCGCCGCCCGCCGCGCCGGCGAAAAGGTGCTGGGCGTGGCCCCGCCCCTGCTGGAACTGGCGAAACGGGCCGAGGAGCACGTCAAGGGCATGCTCACCCCGGGCACCCTGTTCGAGGAGCTGGGCTTCAACTACATCGGCCCCATCGACGGCCACGACCTGGATGCCCTGGTGCCCACCCTGCAGAATCTGAAGGGTCTCAAGGGGCCCCAGTTCCTCCACGTCATCACCAAGAAAGGCCAGGGCTACAAGCTGGCCGAGGCCAACCCGGTGCTCTACCACGGGGTTTCCAAGTTCCAGCCGGAAGTGGGCATCCAGAGCGGCAAGGGCGGCGGCAAGCTGACCTACACCCAGGTCTTCTCCGACTGGCTGTGCGACATGGCGGCGGCCGAGCCGCGCCTGGTGGGCATCACCCCGGCCATGGGCGAAGGCTCCGGCCTGGTGCGCTTTGCCGAGCTGTACCCGGAACGCTATTTCGACGTCGGCATCGCCGAACAGCATGCCGTCACCTTCGCCGCCGGCCTGGCCTGCGAGGGCTTAAAGCCGGTGGTGGCGATCTACTCCACCTTCCTGCAGCGGGGCTACGACCAGCTGGTGCACGACGTGGCCCTGCAGAATCTGCCGGTGGTCTTCGCCATCGACCGGGGCGGCCTGGTGGGCGCCGACGGTGCCACCCACCACGGCGCCTTCGACCTTTCCTTCATGACCTGCATCCCCAACCTGGTGATCATGGCCCCGGCGGACGAAGACGAATGCCGCAAGATGCTGACCACCGCCATGGGCATCGACGGCCCCAGCGCCGTGCGCTATCCCCGCGGCGGCGGCAGCGGCGTGACGCCGGAAACGGCCCTCACCGCCCTGCCCGTAGGCAAGGGCGAGATCCGGCGCCAGGGCAAGGGCGTGGCCCTGCTGGCCTTCGGCAGCATGGTGCAGGCAGCCCTGGGGGCCGGCGACGCCCTGGATGCCAGCGTCGCCAACATGCGCTTCGTCAAACCCCTGGACCGGGAGCTGCTGGCCGAGCTGGCGCGGAACCACGAGCTGCTGGTCAGCGTCGAAGAGAATGCCCTGATCGGCGGCGCCGGCAGCGAAGTGGCCCGGGCCCTGGAAGAGATGGGCCTGACCGTGCCCCTGCTGCGCCTGGGCCTGCCCGACCATTTCATCGACCACGGCGACCAGAACCTGCTGCTGGCCGAGCTAGGCCTGGACGTGGACGGCATCGTCCGCCAGGTACGGCAACGGCTCGCCGCCTGAAGGCCGGGAACGCACGCCCCCATTGGCTCACCGCCCGGCTGGAAGGCGCATCCCGATTGCCTCTCCGCCCGGCCCACTGCAGATAAGCCCGCCATGACTACTTCCCAGACTCCCATTCCCGACGTCCAGAACAGCGAAGACACCCGCCGCATCGCCATCAACAAGGTGGGCATCCGGGCCATCCGCCATCCGGTGAAAATCCGCGACAAGGGCGGCGACGTGCGCCACACCGTGGCCAGCTTCAACATGTACGTGGGCCTGCCGCACAACTTCAAGGGCACCCACATGTCCCGCTTCGTGGAGATTCTCAACAGCCACGAAAGGGAAATCTCGGTGGAATCCTTCCCCACCATGCTGCAGGCCATGGCCGCTCGCCTGGAGGCCCGTAGCGGCCACATCGAGATGAGCTTCCCCTACTTCATCGCCAAGACCGCCCCGGTCTCCGGCGTGCAGAGCCTGCTCGACTACGACGTCACCCTGATCGGCGAAATCGCCGACGGCCGCATCACCTCCACGGTGCGGGTGGTGGTGCCGGTGACCAGCCTGTGCCCCTGCTCCAAGGAAATCTCCAACTACGGCGCCCACAACCAGCGCTCCCACGTCACCGTCACCGCCCGTCTCAACGCCTTCCTCTGGATAGAGGACCTGGTGCAGATGGTGGAAGCCCAGGCCTCCTGCGAACTGTTCGGCCTGCTCAAGCGTCCGGACGAGAAGTGGGTCACCGAGCGGGCCTACGACAATCCCAAGTTCGTCGAGGACATGGTGCGGGACGTGGCCGCCCGCCTCAACGAAGATCCCCGCATCGACCATTACGTGGTGGAGTCGGAAAATTTCGAGTCCATCCACAACCACTCCGCCTACGCCCTGATCGAGAAGGACAAGCGCGCCTGATAGCGCAAAACATTGCGAACCATTCTTGATAACACCTGACTAACCCGGCGAGTCCCCGGGGCGGGACACCAAGCCGAGGAGCCACAATGTCAGGCAAGTGCTGCAAGAAGGGTTGCAAGAAATGTCCCTGGCGCAAGAAGAAGTAGCGCCGGAGGAATTCAGGCATAAAAAAAGGGCGCCTTGCGGCGCCCTTTTCATGGCAACGGCCAAACAGCTTAGCCGCGCTTGAGGACCAGCTTTTCCTTGATGCGGGCGGACTTGCCGGAACGGTCGCGCAGGTAGTACAGCTTGGCACGACGCACGTCGCCGCGACGCTTCACTTCGATGGAAGCGATCAGGGGGGAGTAGGTCTGGAAAGTCCGTTCCACGCCTTCGCCGGAGGAAATCTTGCGCACGGTGAAAGCGGAGTTGAGGCCGCGGTTGCGCTTGGCGATGACCACGCCTTCGTAGGCCTGGACCCGCTTGCGGGTGCCTTCCACCACGTTCACGCCAACCACCACGGTGTCGCCGGGGGCGAATTCGGGGATGGTCTTGCCGGCGGTCAGGCGGGCGATTTCTTCTTGTTCCAGTTGTGCAATCAGGTTCATGTGAGTACTTCCTAAGTTAAGAACTGCTTTTCATCTCACCGCATTGCTCCGCTTGCGCTTCTCTTTCGAGTTCGCCGAGGAGTTGCGTAATTTCCTTGGAAAGCTTTTTGCCTCCCTCGGTCTGTTGCGTCAGCCATTTGGCGTACAGCTCCGGGCGACGCTCCCGGGTCCGCGCCAGCGACTGTTTCAGTCGCCAGCGGCGAATGTCCTTGTGGTGGCCGGACAACAGCACCGGCGGCACCGGCATTTCTGCATACACCTCGGGGCGGGTGTAATGGGGGCAATCCAGCAGTCCGTCCACGAAGGAGTCCTGCTCGGCCGAGGTGGCATCGTTGAGCACCCCCGGCAATTGCCGCACCACGGCATCCATCAGGGCCATGGCCGGAATTTCGCCGCCCGAGAGGACGAAATCCCCGATCGACACTTCCTCGTCAACGCAGCGTTCGATCAGACGCTCGTCCACTCCCTCGTAGCGGCCGCAAAGCAGGATCAGACCCGCTTCTTCCTTCAGCCGCATGACGCTGGCGTGAGTCAGGGGGCGCCCCTGGGGTGACAGATAGATCACCCGGGGCTGGGCCACCCCATTCTGCCGCTGGGACTCCTTGGCCGCCGCAATGGCTTTTTCCAGAGGCTCAGGCAGCATCACCATGCCCGGGCCGCCGCCATAGGGGCGATCGTCCACGGTCCGGTAATTGTTGTCGGTAAAATCCCGCGGGTTCCAGGTGTTCAACACCCAGCGCCCGTCCTCCAGGGCCCGACGGCTGATGCCGAAGTTGGCCAGGGCGGCGAACATCTCCGGAAAGAGGCTGACGACGTCGAAACGCACGCTCAACCGATCCTCGGAGGCGAAGCCGGGCGGACTTTCACCAATCCTTTTCCCACTCGACGCGAATGCGGTGGTCAGCCTGCTCCACCGCCAGCACCACCGCGGCAACGAAGGGCAGCAGACGCTCCTCCCCGTCTTCGGCGGCGACGCGCAACACGTCGTTGGCCCCGGTTTCGATCAGCCCGACCACCTGGCCCAGCTTCTCGTCGCGGGTATTGACCACGTCCAGACCGATCAGATCGGTCCAGTAAAACTCGTTTTCCGACGTAGCCGGCATCGCTTCCCGGGGAGCGCCCACCAGAAACCCTTGCAGGGCCTCGGCGGCATTCCGGTCGTCAACGCCTTCAAGCCTTGCAACCAGCCCGTCTCCGTGCCAGCGGCATTGCTTCAACTTGCAGGAGCGCCATTGTGCCAAAGGCACTTCGGCCGCCCCGTCCCCCTTCTCCGTTGCCACCCACCACTCGGGCATTTTGGCCCAGGCGAGGGGATCGTCGGCGAAGGGGTGGATTCTGACCCAGCCCTGGATACCGTAGGGGACGGTGATCTTCCCCAGGACGATGACCGGGTTGGTATCAGTTGCCGTCACGCTTTATCAGGCAGCCTTGGCAGCGAACTGCTTGACCAGGCGGGCCACGGTCGGGGACAGCTGGGCGCCGTTGTCGGTCCAGTAGGTCAGGCGATCCATCTTGATCACCAGGCCTTCGGCATTACCGGAGGCCACGGGGTTGTAGAAACCCACGCGCTCGACGAAACGGCCGTCGCGACGGTTACGGGAATCGGTAACCACCATGTTGTAGAAGGGGCGCTTCTTGGCGCCGCCACGGGCAAGGCGAATGACAACCATCGTTGTTCTCTTCCGAAATCAGAAAAAGGGCAAGATTATAACAATAAACCGCGGCAAAACAAGCAATAAAACAAGCCCCTACTTTGCCCCAGCGGAAACGGGAAGCAAATCCGCCCCGCCCCCGCCGCCTGGCGGCCGGGAACTCCCCGGAAACGCCCGCCTGTCGGGCAAATCCCTGGAGATGGCGACACGGCACGCTATAATCCACGCACCTTTACACTCCCGCGGGCGCCCTTGAGCCGGCGCCGCCGCCCCTGACCGACCACGCCATGAGCGAACCGTCCTCCGTTCCCCCGGAAACCGCGCCGCCCCCCCTGGGCATCACCGCCATCATCGAATGGCTGGGACTGCCGCCGTCCGGCGACCTGGGGCAGGAGCTGACGACCCTCAAGGGCCACCTGCTGGCCATGGAGGACACGGCGGCCAGCGCCCAGCAGCGCCACCGGGTCCTGGACCTGATCCACGCCCGCAGCGTTGCCGCGGTGGCCCGGCTGACCCCCAGCCTGGACGAAGCCGGCCTGCCCCTGCCGCGCAAGCTGCGTGCCCTGGTCAAGTCCGCCCAGGAACTGCTGGAACTGCTGGCCCGCAACTTCCTTGCCATCCTGCAGGACCAGGTGGACGAACACCTGGTGAAGGGCCTGCGCCAGCCCCAGGACGTGATTCTCTGGCGCGCCCAGCACCTGCTCAAGCAGCACCTGCTGATCAGCGCCCTGGTAGCATCCCCCGCCGCCGTCGGCATCTGGGAAGCCGCCCACCGCACCTACGCCCTGGCCCGGGAACGGGGCCTGCAGGGGCAACTGCCCGAAGGCACCGCCTCCAGCATCGAGAACGAATACGCCAGCACCCTGCTCCTGGCCTGCGCCCAGCCGGCCTCCTTCAGCGCCCGGGAACTGGAATTCATTGCCGACATCGCCCAACGGCACGGACACCGGCTGGAATTCCTCAGCATCACCGACGAGCGCCACCGGGGCCTGTTCTGGATCGATCCCAACCGGGACAGCCCGGCCGTGGCCCTGGCCCGCCGCCTGCCGCCGCCGGAAACGCCGGTGCTGTGGTTCTCCTGCGACCAGCTGGCCCATTTCCTCGAGCGGCAGCTGCACACCCTGGAATCCGGCAGCCAGCGGACAGGCGCCAGCGAACTGCCCGAATTCGCCGCCACCTTGAGCGGGCGCAGCGTCCTGCGCCGCCTCATCCGCTTCTGGGGCAACCCGGCCCGGCGGCGCTTCCCGCGCCGGCGCCAGAGCTACCGGGTGACCCTGCACGCCGGCCTGGAACCCCTGGCCGGCCTGCTGCGCGGCCCTTCCCTGGAAGAAGGCGAAGGCTCCTCCTGGATGATCACCAACGAGAGCCCGGACGGCTACGCCCTGATGCACCTTGCCGGCACCTCGGAAAAGCTGGAAGTGGGCGACGTGGTGGCCCTCAAGCCGGAAAACCATCCGCCGGGCCGCGGCGGCTGGCAGGCCTGCATCGTGCGCTGGGCCCTCTCGGAAAATCCGGAGCACCTGGAGATCGGCCTGCAGATCCTGGCCCCCAAGGCGCTGCCCGCCACCATCGCCCTGCCCGGCGAGAATGCCAGCGCCCACCCCCATGTCCTGGTCCTGCCCGCCGTTCCGGGCCTGCGGCCCAACGACTCCCTGGTGACGCCGGCCGGGCTGCTGCCGGCGGACCAGGGGCGCTTCGTGCTGCTGGTGGAACGGGACAACCTGGAAATCAAGGAAGTGCGCACCACCAGCCTGGACGAACAGACGGCCCGGGTGGAGATTTTCTCCATCGCCGTCGAGGAACAGCCGGACTAGCCTCCCGGCGGATTGCGGCGGTGCAGGGTGGCGGCCAGCAGGGCGCCCAGCAGCACCACCAGCCAGGACAGGTACAGCCACACCAGGAAGATGGGCACGGCGGCGAAGGCGCCGTAGATCAGGGTATAGGACGGCACCTTGGCCAGGTAGAACTCGAAGCCGCGCTGCATCAGGGTGATGGCCAGGGAGGCAAAGGCCCCGCCCCAGATGGCATGGCGCAGGCGCACCGGCACATTGGGCACGGCGAAGTAGAGGAAGGCGAAGAAGCCCCCCAGCAGTACCGCCGAAAGGGCCTTGAGCAGGGCGTTGCGCACCCAGAGAGCCTCGTTGAAGAAGCCCAGGGAGGCCGTCACCACGTAGGAGGTGACGCCGAAGACGGCGCCGAGCACCATCGGCCCGAGCAGGGCGATCACCAGATAGAGTTTCAGCCGCCGCCCCGGGGAACGGGAGACGCCGACCTGCCACACGTGGTTGAGGGCCCGCTCGATGGTCAGCATCAGCACCAGGGCCGTGCCGGCCAGCACCATGACGCCGAGCCAGGTCAGGCGATTGACCTTCTGGGAAAAGATCAGGGTGTACTTGGCGATCACCACGCCGGCCTTGTCCGGCAGCAGGTTGGCCACCAGGAAGGTGTTCACCTGGTCCAGGATCACCGGGAAGAAGGGCAGGTCCGAGAGCACGGCCACCACCAGGCCCACCAGGGGCACCAGGGACAGCAGGGTGGTGTACGCCAGGCTGGCGGCGGTCTGGGTGAAGCGCTCCTCCCGGAAACGTCTGAACATTTCCGGCAGCATGCCTTCCCGCTGGGAGTAACGTCGTCTGGCCATCGCCACCATCAAATAGGAAAAAACCCGGGACAGGCCGCCCCGACACCGCCGCTATAATAGCCGACCCCGCCTGGAAGCCCCGTCATGGAAAAACGCCTCGTCCTCATCGCCAGCACCCTGCTGATCGCCCTGATCTTTCTCTGCCTGGCCTGGGAGCTATGGCTGGCGCCGCTCAAGCCGGGTGGTTCCTGGCTGGCGCTGAAGGCGGTGTTCCTGCTGCCGCCCCTGTTCGGCATCCTCAAGGGGCGCCGCTACACCTACCAGTGGAGCTCCCTCTTCATTCTCTTCTACCTGGCCGAAGGGTCCGTGCGGGTCACTTCCGACCAGGGCCTGACCCAGTGGCTGGCGGGCATCGAAACCCTGCTCAGCCTGGCCTTCTTCGCCTGCGTCGTGGCCTACGCCCGCCTCACCCGCCCATCCAAGCAAAAGGCCCCCACCGCAGGGTGAGGGCCCGGGCCGGGCGCTGCCCGGCCGCTGCTGCACTTGGCCGACGCGGCCAGTTCAGCCCATTCAGATATCGCCCTGGGGATTGAGCTTTTCCAGGGAGGAGTGGAGCTTGTTGAGGGCGTTGAGATAGGCCTTGGCCGAGGCGATGACGATATCCGTGTCGGCCCCCTGGCCGTTCACGATGCGCCCGCCCTTGGCCAGGCGCACGGTCACTTCGCCCTGGGCATCGGTGCCGGTGGTGATGGCATTGACCGAATAGAGCAGCTGCTCGGCGCCGCTGGCGGCAATTTTCTCGATGGCCTTGAAGGTGGCATCCACCGGACCGCTGCCCGTGGAGGCCGCCTTGTGCTCGGCGCCGCCGACGGCAAGGATGACGGCGGATTCGGGAATCTCGCCGGTCTCGGAACAGACCTGGGAATAGACCAGCTTGTAGTGCTCCTGCTCCGGCGTCACGGTCTCGTCGGAAACCAGGGCCTGCAGATCCTCGTCGAAAATCTCGTGCTTCTTGTCGGCCAGTTCCTTGAAGCGGGCGAAGGCGGCGTTGAGGGCCTCTTCGCTGGGCAGGTCGATGCCCAGTTCGGCCAGACGGGTCTTGAAGGCGTTGCGGCCGGAGTGCTTGCCCAGCACCAGCTTGTTCTGGGACCAGCCCACGTCTTCGGCCCGCATGATCTCGTAGGTTTCCCGGTGCTTGAGCACGCCGTCCTGGTGGATGCCGGACTCGTGGGCGAAGGCGTTGGCACCGACGATGGCCTTGTTCGGCTGCACCGGGTAGCCGGTGATCTGGGACACCAGCTTGGAGGCGGGCACGATCTGGGTGGTGTCGACCCGGGTTTCCACCGGGAAGATGTCGGCCCGGGTGCGGGTCGCCATCACCACCTCTTCCAGGGAGGCATTGCCGGCCCGTTCGCCCAGGCCGTTGATGGTGCATTCCACCTGGCGGGCGCCGGCCAGCACGGCGGCCAGGGAATTGGCCACGGCCAGGCCCAGGTCGTTGTGGCAGTGCACGGACCACACCACCTTGTCGGCACCGGGCACCCGCTCGATCAGCTGGCGGATGGTCTCGGCGAACTGGCTGGGCAGGTTGTAGCCCACGGTGTCGGGCACATTGATGGTGGTGGCGCCGGCCTTGATCACGGCCTCGAAAATGCGGCAGAGGAAATCGATCTCGGAGCGGCCCGCATCCTCGGCGGAGAATTCCACGTCGTTGGTGTATTCCCGGGCCCAGCCGATGGCCTTGACCGCCTGCTCCACCACCTGGTCCGGGCTCATGCGCAGCTTCTTCTCCATGTGGATCGGGCTGGTGGCGATGAAGGTGTGGATGCGGCCCCGGGCGGCGGGCTTGATGGCCTCGCCGGCGCGGCGGATGTCGTTCTCGTTGGCCCGGGCCAGGGAACAGACGGTGGAATCCTTGATCGCCTCGGCGATGGCGTGGATGGCGTCGAAGTCGCCGGGAGAGGCGGCGGCGAAGCCGGCCTCGATCACGTCCACCCGCATCCGCTCGAGCTGGCGGGCCACCCGCAGCTTCTCTTCCTTGGTCATGGAAGCGCCGGGGCTCTGTTCGCCGTCGCGCAGGGTGGTGTCGAAAATGATCAGCTGCTGTTTCATGGTCTCTCTCCGGAATCTGCCGCCGCTGGAATTATTTGCGCAGGGGAAAGGATTCTAGCGCACCGCGCCGCCAAAGCGGGATGCCCTGCGAGGCAGAAGGGACGCCACTGTCGGGCATGGATGCCCGGAGATGGCCGTCCCTCCTGCCTCCCGGGGGAGTGCCGCCTCAGTTTTCCTCGGTCCGGCACAGGGCCGGGAACAGCAGGGGCAGCAGGATCAGGGTGAAGATGGTGGCGGAGACGATGCCGCCGACGATGACCACGGCGAAGGGCCGCTGGGTCTCGGAGCCGATGCTGTGGGAGAGGGCCGCCGGCAGCAGGCCCAGGCCGGCCATCAGGGCCGTCATGAGGATCGGGCGCAGGCGACCGACGGCGCCTTCCCGCACCGATTCGGCGACGCTCTGGCCGTTGCGCACGCCTTCGAGGAACTGCTCCACCATGATCACCCCGTTCTGCACCGAGATGCCGGCCACGGCGATGAAGCCGACGGCGGCTGAGACGGACATGTGCAGGCCGGCAGCGGCCAGGCCGAGAATGCCGCCGACCCAGGTGAAGGGCACCATGCCCAGCACCAGCAGGGCGAAGGGCATGGAGCGGAAGGCCCAGAACAGCAGCACGAAAATGCCCAGCACCGAGAGGGGCACGATCACCGCCAGGCGCTTGGTGGCCCGCTGCTGGTTCTCGAACTGGCCGCCCCAGGTCATGCTGTAGCCGCTGGGCAGATGCACCCGCTCCTTGACCTTGGCCATGGCCTCGGCGACGAAGCTACCCTGGTCCCGCCCCAGGAGGTTGGCCTTCACCGCCACATAGCGGCCGCCGGCCTCCCGGGCGATGCGGGCCGGGCCCTGGCGCACTTCCACATTGGCGATGGCGGCCAGCGGTATGGTGCCGGGGTCGGCCAGGGAGGGATGGTCGCTATGGGGCAGGGCGATGGGCAGGTCCGCCACGTCGTCCACCGCGTCCCGGTATTCCTTCTCCAGGCGCACCACGATGTCGAAGCGGCGGTCGCCGTCGTAGAAGACCGCCACGGCGCTGCCGGCCAGGGCCGTCTGCACCGTGGCATTGACGTCCTGGGCGCTGATGCCGTAGCGGGCCATGCGTTCCCGGTCCAGGGTGATGTCCAGCTCGGTCTGGCCGCTGACCTTGATGGCGGCCACGTCGGCAGCGCCGTGGATGGCGCCGAGCACGCCCACCACCTGCTCAGCCTTGTCCTCCAGGATGTCCAGGTCGGGGCCGAAGATTTTCACCGCGATCTCCCCCTTCACCCCGGAAATGGATTCCTGCACGTTGTCCTCGATGACCTGGGAGAAGTTGGTGGGCACCCCGGGAATGGCCCGGATCTTCCCGCTCATGTCGGCGATGAGGGCCTCCTTGCTGGGGAAGCGCCACTCGTTATGGGGCTTCAAGTCCGCCAGGATTTCCATGTTGTTGGGCCCCTTGGGGTCGGTGCCGTCGTCGGGACGGCCGACGTGGGCGATGACCTTGCTCACCTCCGGATAGGACAGCAGGATGCGCCGCACCTCCTGCTCCACCTCCTTGGTCTTGGCCAGGTTGGTGGCCGGCGGCAGGGTCACGGTGAGCCAGATGTTGCCCTCGTCCAGCTTGGGCAGGAATTCGCTGCCCAGGTGGGGCACCAGGGCCAGGGAGAGGGCCAGGATGAGGCCGGAGCCGACCACGATCTGCCGCCGCCGGCCGTCGGCCCACTGCATCAGGTCCCGGTAGCGCCCCTGCAGGCGGTGCATCCAGTCCAGGTGCTTTTCCGCCAGGTTGTGCTGCTTCAGGTAGAAGGAGGTCAGGGCCGGGGTCAGGGTCAGGGTCAGCAGGATGGCGCCGATGATGGCGAAGGAGAGGGTGTAGGCCATGGGGGCGAAAATCTTCCCCTCCACCCGCTCGAAGGTGAAGATGGGCAGGAAGGCCAGGATGATGATGGCCTTGGAGAAGATGATCGGGTGCCCCATCTCGATGGCGGTGTGCTTCAGGGTCAGCATGCGCCACTGCAGGGTGCCGTGCAGGGGGTTCTTCTCCGGCTCGCCCATGGCCAGGCGCACCATGAGGGCCTCCACCAGCACCACGGCGCCGTCGATGATGATGCCGAAGTCCACCGCCCCCAGGGAAATGAGATTGGCCGCCACGCCCTTGGTATGCATCATGACGAAGGCGGTGAGCAGGGACAGGGGAATCACCACCGCCACCACGGCGGCGGCGAACCAGGAGCGCAGGAAGAGGATCAGGATGCCCACCACCAGCACCGCCCCCACCAGCAGGTTCTCGCTGACGGTGTGCACGGTGTGCTTGACCAGTTCGATACGGTCGTAGATGGGCACCAGGCGCACGCCCGCGGGCAGGCGCTCGCCGACCCGGGCCATTTCCTCCTTGAGGGCGGCGGAAACCTTGATGGCATTCTGGCCCTTGCTCATCTGCACGATGCCCTGCACCACGTCGTCCCGCTCGTTGAAGGAGACGATGCCGGAGCGGGTGCGGGGGCCGATCTCGACCCGGGCCACGTCGCCCACCAGGATGGGCTTGCCGTCCCGCACCGCCACGGTGACCCGGGCGATGTCGTCCACCTTGGACAGCAGGCCGATGGAACGCACCACCAGGGCCTCGTCGCCGCGGCGCATGATGCCGCCGCCGGCGTTGGCGTTGTTGCTGGCCAGGGCCTGGGAGACCTGGTCGATGCTGACCGCGAACTTGCGCAGGCGGGCCGGGTCGATGCGCACCTGGTATTCCTTCACCGCGCCGCCGAAGCTGACCACGTCGGCCACCCCGGTGACCCGGCGCAGGGCCGGCCGCACCACCCAGTCCTGCAGGGCCCGCACCTCGTGCAGGGGCATGTCGGCCGGGGCCTCGAAGACGTAGCGGTAGATTTCCCCCACCGCCGTGGTCAGGGGCGCCAGCCCGGGCTGGGCACCGGGCGGCAAGACCACGTTCTGCAGCTTTTCCGTCACCTGCTGGCGGGCGAAATAGTCGTCCGTATTGTCGGCAAAGGTCAGGGTGACGATGGACAGGCCGGTGATGGAGACGGAGCGCAGCTGGGTCATGCGCGGCACCCCGTTCATCTCCCGCTCGATGGGCAGGGAGATGCTCCGTTCCACTTCCTCCGGCGCCAGGCCCGGGGCCTGGGTGACGATATTGACCTGCACATCCTGCACGTCGGGGAAGGCCTCGATGGGCAGATTGACCACGGCGTAGCCGCCCACGGCGATCAGCACCAGGACGCCGACGATGACGAACAGGCGCTGGGCCAGGGCGAAGGTAACCAGGCGTTCCAGCATGGCCTCAGTTCCCGGCCAGTTCGGCGTTGAGCAGCAGGGCGCCGGCGGTGACCACCCGCTCCCCGGCCTTCAGCCCGCTTTCGACGAAGCTGCTGTCGTGGCCACGGAAGGCCAGCACCACTTCGCGCCGGGCCACCACCCCCGGCTCGGATTCGACGAAGAGATAGGTGTGCAGGCCTTCGGTCACCAGGGCCGTGTTGGGCACCTTGGGCAGGCGCCGGTCCGGGTTCTCCGGCACGATGCGGGCGAACATCTCCGGCTTCAGGCGGCGCTCCGGGTTGGCCACGGCACAGCGCACCGGCACCCGGCGGGACTGGGGATCGAGCACGTCGCCGATGGCCTCCACCGTGCCGGGGAAGCGCTGTTCCGGATAGGCGTCCACGGCGATGGAGACGGCCTGGCCCACCTTCAGCTTGCCCAGGTCCTTTTCCGTCAGTTCGGCCATGACCCACAGGGAACGGGGATCGCTGACCACAAACAGGGGCGCGGCGCCGTCGGGGCGGACCTCGACGCCGGGGCTGGCCTGGCGCTCGGTGACGATGCCGGCCAGGGGCGTGCGCAGGGCGAAGCCGCTCTCCCCCGCCAGGGGCGAGAGGTTGCGCAGGCGGGCGCGGCTGCGCTCCACTTCGGCTTCGGCCGCCCGGTAATCGTTCTGGCTGGCTTCCAGATCCTTGCGTGCCACCACTTCCAGTTCGTACAGGGCCTTGCTCCGTTCCAGGGCGGAGCGCTTGGTCTCCCGGTCCGACTCGGCCTTGCGCAGGTCCGCGTAGTCCGGCACGTCCAGGGTCAGCAGGGGGGCGCCGGCCTTGACCGTGTCGCCGGCCTGGGCCAGCACCTTCAGCACCCGGCCGCTGGTGGGGGCGAAAATGCGGGCGGTACGGTTCTCGTCGTAACTGACCCGTCCGGCCAGGGGTTCCAGCAGGGGCACCGGCAGCTCGGGCGCGGCTTCGATGCGCAGGTAGGCCAGCTGGGGCGCCCCCGGCGGGAAGCTGATGCTGTGGTTGGTATTGAGGGCCGGCTTGGCCAGGGGCGCCGGTCCGGCCGGCGGCGCGGCCGGACGCAGGAACAGCACGGCCGCCACGGCCAGGGCCCCGGCGATGCCCAGGGGGAGCAGGACTTTTTTCTGCAGCAGGGGGGAGTGCTTCAGGGGCTTCAGGGGCTTCATGGGCGTTCCTTTTGTTCTATTGGCCCAGGACCGCCTGCCAGGCGGCCAGGGCTTTGGCGTATTCGGCCCGGAGAATGGCGGCATCGAGGCGCACGGCGCGCAGGGTGCGGCGGGCGTCGAGCAGGTCGAGCAGGCCCAGGGCGCCGCGGCCGTAGGCATATTCACTGGCGCTGGCGACCCGCTCGGCCTCGGCCAGCAGGCCGTCCTCGAGCCGCTGACGGCGCTCCCGGGCGGCGCCCAGCAGGGATTCGGCCTGGGCCACCTCGCCCAGGGCCTGGGCCCGCACCTGCTCCTCCTGGGTGCGGGCGGCCAGCAGTTCGGCCTCGGCCCGGGCGATCTCGCCCTCGTAGGCATGGCGCAGGAACAGGGGCACGCTCAGGCTGACCCCGTAGGTGTTGTTGGGCGATGCGTCGCCCGGGGGAAAGTGTTCGAACTGCACGCCCACCGTCACATCCCGGCTGCGGGCGGCCCGCGCCAGCTCCCGGGCGGCTTCGGCAGCCTTGACCCGGGCCCGGGCGGCGAGAACGTCGGCCCGGCTCTCTAGCTCGGGACGGCGGGCGGTGACCGCCTCGCCTTCGCTGCGGGGCCAGGGCTCCGTCGCCCGCAGGCTGGCGGCCTCGGATTCCTTGCCGATCAGGTAAGCCAGGTTCTGGCGGGCCCGCTCCAGGTCGGCCTGGGCAGCCCGGGCCTCGTTCTCGGCGCGGCCGGCCTCGATGCGCAGGCGGGAAACGTCGGCGCCGGCCACATCACCGACCTTGAGGCGCATCTCCGCCGCCTTGACGCTGCGCCGGTAGAGTTCGCCGCTTTCTTCGGCCACCTGGCGGCGCTCCTGGGCCAGACGCAGGTCCCAGTAGGCGACCCGCAGCTGGAAGCGGCTCTGCCGCTGCACCTCCGCCAGGCCCTGGCCGGCGGCTTCGAGGGCGGCGCCGGCCACCTGCTGGCGCAGCTCCCGCTTGTCGCCCCGCTCGATCACCTGATCCAGTCGCAGCACCGAATCCACCCGCTTCTGCCCCAGGCTGCCGGCACCAATGCCGCTGCGGGGGTTGATGGAGGAGGTGGACAGGCTGAACTGGGGATTGGGCGCCTGGGCCGCGGTGAGGCTGTCCGCCTGGGCCGCCTGCACGCCCTCCCGGGCCAGCCGCACTTCCCGGTTTTGGGCCAGCCACAGGGCCTCGGCCTGGGCCAGGCCAAGCTCCTGCAGCGGCTCGGCGGCATGTACGCATGCGGAACCGGCCGTGAGCAGCGCCAGACAGATCAGGAGGGAACGTGACATCGAAGCGGCCTGCAGTTTCTCGATACCTAGGAGGCTGGTATCGTATTGCCCCTTACTGACCAACTACTGACGCCCTCATGCGCATTCTCCTGGTGGAAGACGACGAGTTGCTGGCCGACGGGCTGGTGAAGGCTTTGCGGCAATCGGGCTACGTCACGGACTGGACCCGGGACGGCAAGCAGGCCGACAGCTGGCTGACGGACCAGAACTATGACCTGGCCATCCTGGACCTGGGCCTGCCGGGAATGGAAGGCAGCGAGGTGCTGCAACGGCTGCGCGGACGCAAGCTGGCGACGCCGGTGCTGATCCTCTCGGCCCGGGAGGCCCTGGAGGAGCGGGTGCGCCTGCTGGACCTGGGCGCCGACGACTATCTGGTCAAGCCGGTTGCCCTGTCCGAACTGGAAGCCAGGGCCCGGGCCCTGATCCGCCGCGGCCGCACCCAGCCGGACCCGGAGCTGCGCCTGGGCAAGCTGCGCCTGGACACGGTGGGCAAGCGGGCCTGGCTGGGGGAGGAGCCCCTGGACCTGACCGCCCGGGAGTGGGCGGCCCTGGAGTTCCTGGTCAGCCGGGCCAACCGCATCGTCAGCAAGGAACAGATCATGCAGTCCCTCTACAGCTGGGACGAGGACATCACCCCCAACGCCATCGAGAAATTCATCTCCCGCCTGCGGGTCAAGCTGGAGACCGGGGGCATTTCCATCCGCACCGTGCGCGGCCTGGGCTACTACCTGGAAAAGCCGAAGGACGAGGACGGAGCGGACGCGGCCAGCGATGATCCGCCAGCCTAGCCTGCGGCGCCTGCTGCTGATCTGGCTGCTGCCGGCCATGCTGGCCCTGGTGGCGGCCGGCGGCCTGATGGCCTACGGCATCGCCCTGCGTTCCGCCACCTGGGCCTACGACCGGGCCCTGCTCGACACCTCCCTCGCCCTCTCCGGCCAGATCCACATCGTCAGCGGCCACCCGGTGCTCAACCTGCCGTCCCAGGCCCAGGAAATCCTCCTCACCGACCGCTACGACAACGTCTTCTACGAGGTCATCGGCCCCCAGGGCGAATCCGTCGCCGGCCACCGGGGCATTCCGCGCCCGCCCCAGCAGCTGCCCGAGGACGGCCGCATCTACTACGACGGCTGGTTCCACGACCGGGAAGTGCGGGTCGCCGCCCTCTTCGTCCTGCGCGAAGGCATTCCCCTGCTGATCCTGGCGGCCGAGACCCAGACCAAACGGGACAACCTGGTGCGGGAAATCCTCACCTCCATGCTGCTGCCGGAACTGCTCCTGGTGGCGGCCACCCTGGGCCTGGGCTGGCTCGGCATCCGCCACGGCCTGAAGCCGGTGGAGGACCTGCGGGAGCAGCTCTCCCAGCGCTCCCACCACGACCTCAGCGCCGTCTCCTCGGACCGGGTGCCCCGGGAAATCGGCCCCTTGGTGGAAGAACTGAATCATCTGCTGTCCCGCCTCGACGGCTCCCTCTCGGCCCAGCGCAACTTCGTCTCCGATGCGGCCCACCAACTGCGCACGCCCCTGGCCGCCCTGCAGGCCCAGGCGGAACTGGCCCTGCGCCGCCTCAACGGCCCGGCCCCGACCCAGACCGGGGAACTGCGGGCCGAGCTGGAACGCATCCTGGCCGCCACCCGACGCCTCACCCACCTGGCCCACCAGCTGCTGGCCCTGGCCCGGGCCGAGCCGGGCGGCGAGCAGGCGATGAAGCCCCTGGACCTGGTGGAAGTGGTGCACCAGTGCGCCGAGACCTGGCACCCCCGGGCCCTGGAACACAACATCGACCTGGGTTTCGACCTGGCGCCGGCTCCCCTCCTCGGCCACCCGCGGCTACTGGAGGAGCTGCTGAGCAACCTCATCGACAACGCCATCCATTACACGCCCGCCGGCGGCAGCGTCACGGTGCGCACCTTCGCCCGGGACGGGGCGGCCGTGCTGCAGGTGGACGACACCGGCCCGGGCATTGCGCCGGAGCAGCGGGAAAAGGTGTTCGAGCGCTTCCACCGCATCAACGGGGAGCAGAATCCGGAAGGCTGCGGCCTGGGCCTGGCCATCGTCAGGGAGATCGCCAAACAACACGGGGCCGACGTCTGGCTGGACGAGGCCCCGGTGCTGGGAGGTGCGCGGCTGGAAGTGAGCTTCCCGCCGCCACCCGGAAGGTGAATCAGAGGGGAGTGGAAGCGGGCTTGCGCCGCAGCAGGCGCAGGCCGGAGAGGGCGTAGCCGGAGAGGGCATAGACCACGAACAGGCCGAACAGCACGCCCGGGGGATACATGAAGACCAGGGCGAAGGCGAGGACGATGGCACCGACGAAGATGAAGGGCACGCTCTTGCGCAGGTTGATGTCCTTGAAGCTGTAGAAGCGGCAGTTGGTGACCATGGAGACGCCGGCAAAGATGGTCAGGATGCAGGCGATGACCCGCACGTCGCTGCCTACGATGTCGTTGTCCAGCATCAGCCAGACGAAGCCCGCCACCAGGGCGGCCGCAGCCGGGCTGGGCAGGCCCTGGAAGAAGCGCTTGTCGATCACTTCCAGGGTGGTGTTGAAGCGGGCCAGGCGCAGGGCGGCGCCGGCGCAGTAGATGAAGGCGGCGATCCAGCCCAGCTTGCCCATGCCGCGCAGGGCCCACTCGTAGATCACCAGGGAGGGCGCGGCGCCGAAGGAAACCATGTCGGACAGGGAATCGTATTCGGCACCGAAGGCGCTCTGGGTGTGGGTCAGGCGCGCCACCCGGCCGTCCAGCCCGTCCAGCACCATGGCCACGAAAATGGCCACGGCGGACTGTTCATAGAACCCGTTCATGGCCTGGACGATGGCGAAGAAGCCGGCGAACAGGGCTGCGGTGGTGAACAGGTTGGGGAGGACGTAGATGCCCCGGCGTTTCAATTCCGGGTTGAAGAGGACCTTGCGGGGTTTCAGTTCGGACATTTTTTCTGTGAATTACGCCAACTCGGCAAGAACGGTGGAGGAAGCATACACCTTCTCCCCGATGCTGGCCTTGATGCGGGCATCCAGGGGCAGGTACACGTCCACGCGGGAGCCGAAGCGGATGAAGCCGTAACGCTGGCCCCGGGCCAGCTGCACGCCGCCATCCACGTAGTTGAGGATGCGCCGGGCCACCAGGCCGGCCACCTGCACGGAGGTCACGTCCTGGCCGTCGGCGGTCTTGATCCACAGGGCGCAGCGCTCGTTCTCGACAGAGGCCTTGTCCAGGGCGGCATTGACGAAGGCGCCCGGGTTGTACCACTTCTGTTGCACGGTGCCGTCCACCGGGCTGCGGTTGGAGTGCACGTTGAAGACGTTCATGAAGACGCTGACCTTTACCGCCTCACGGTTGAGGTAGGGGTCCAGGGCCTTTTCCACGGCAACGATGCGGCCGTCGGCGGGGGCCACGATGGTCTTGGCGCCGCCGGCGATCTTGCGCGCCGGGTCGCGGAAAAACTGCAGCACGAAGAGGGCGATGATCCACAGGGGCACGGCCACGTAAACCGGGGCAAAGGCGCTGCCGGCAAGGGCCGCCACCACGGCGATGGTCAGGAAGGGCCAGCCTTCGCGGGCGATGATGGGATGGGGATAGTTGTTCAAGGACGCGCTCTCAGGGCTGTTTTGCGGACGCTCCGGCCGGGGCCGCAGCGTGAAGACGGGAGTTGCAACGAAACCGGGGCGGAGCCCCGGAAAGCGCGTGCAGCCTGCGCCTCCGGTTAGCTCCGCCCCGCGCCAGTCTTAGTTCTTGGACTGGTCCACCAGCTTGTTCTTCTTGATCCAGGGCATCATGTCGCGCAGCTTGGAACCGACCTGCTCGATGGGATGATCGGCGGTCAGGCGGCGGCGGGCGGTCATGCTGGGGTAGCCGGTCTTGCCTTCCAGGATGAACATCTTGGCGTATTCGCCGGTCTGGATGCGCTTCAGGGCGTTGCGCATGGCGTAGCGGGATTCTTCGTTGATGACTTCGGGGCCGGTCACGTACTCGCCATACTCCGCGTTGTTGGAGATGGAGTAGTTCATGTTGGCGATGCCGCCTTCGTACATCAGGTCCACGATCAGCTTCAGTTCGTGCAGGCACTCGAAGTAGGCCATTTCGGGAGCGTAGCCGGCTTCCACCAGGGTCTCGAAGCCCATCTTCACCAGTTCCACGGCGCCACCACAGAGCACGGCCTGTTCGCCGAAGAGGTCGGTTTCGGTCTCTTCACGGAAGTTGGTTTCGATGACGCCACCCTTGGTGCCGCCGTTGGCAGCGGCGTAGGACAGGGCGATGTCCTTGGCCTTGCCGGTCTTGTCCTGGTACACGGCGATCAGGGAAGGCACGCCGCCGCCCTTCAGGTACTCGGAGCGCACGGTGTGGCCGGGGCCCTTGGGGGCGACCATGATGACGTCCACGTCTTCGCGGGGCACCACCTGGTTGTAATGCACGTTGAAACCGTGGGCGAAGGCCAGGGCGGCGCCCTTCTTCAGGTTGGGTTCCACGTCGGCGTAGTACACGGCGGGGATGTTCTCGTCGGGCAGCAGGATCATGACCACGTCGGCGCCCTTGACGGCCTTGGCGATCTCTTCCACCTTCAGACCGGCCTTTTCGGCCTTGGCCCAGGAGGCACCGCCCTTGCGCAGGCCGACGGTGACCTTGCAGCCGGAATCCTTCAGGTTCTGGGCGTGGGCGTGGCCCTGGGAGCCGTAGCCGACGATGGTGACTTTCTTGCCCTTGATGAGGGAGAGGTCGGCGTCCTTGTCGTAATAAACTTTCATTTTTTTCCTTTCGGGTTCAAGGGCTTGCTTCAAACTTTGAGAATGCGGTCGCCGCGGCCGATGCCGCAGACGCCGGTACGCACGGTTTCGAGAATCAGACCGGCATCGAGGGCGGCAATGAAGGAGTCCAGCTTGGCGCCGGTGCCGGTCAGCTCGATGACGTAGGTCGAATCGGTGACGTCAATGATACGGCCGCGGAAGATATCGGCCATACGCTTCATCTCTTCGCGGTCCTTGCCGGTGGCGCGGACCTTGATGAGCATGAGTTCCCGCTCGGAATGAGCGGCTTCGGAAAGATCCACCACCTTGACCACGTCCACCAGCTTGTTGAGCTGTTTGGTGATCTGTTCCAGCACATCTTCTGACCCCGTGGTAACGATGGTCATGCGGGACAGGGAGGCATCCTCGGTAGGAGCCACGGTGAGGGATTCGATGTTGTAGCCGCGGGCGGAGAACAGGCCCGCCACCCGGGACAGGGCGCCGGCTTCGTTTTCCAGCAGGATGGAAATGATGTGTCGCATGGTTCTCTACTCCGGGCTCACAGGTCTTCGGACAGGATCATTTCGGACAGGCCCTTGCCGGCCGCCACCATGGGGTAGACGTTGGCTTCGGGGTCGATGATGAAGTCCATGAACACCAGGCGGTCCTTGTATTCGGTGAAGGCCTTCTTCAGGGCCGGCACCACGTCCTCGGGCTTCTCGATGCGCATGCCGACGTGGCCGTAGGATTCGGCCAGCTTGACGAAATCGGGCAGGGAAGTGACGTAGGACTGGGAGTAGCGCTTGGAGTAGAACATCTCCTGCCACTGCCGCACCATGCCCAGCATGCCGTTGTTGAGGTTGATGATCTTCACCGGCAGTTCGAACTGCTTGCAGGTGGACAGCTCCTGGATGCACATCTGGATGGAGCCTTCGCCGGTGATACAGGCCACCTGGGCGCCCGGATTGGCGAAAAGCACGCCCATGGCGTAGGGCAGGCCCACACCCATGGTGCCCAGACCGCCGGAGTTGATCCAGCGGCGGGGCTTGTCGAACTTGTAGTACTGGGCGGCGAACATCTGGTGCTGGCCCACGTCGGAGGTGATGAAGGCTTCGCCCTGGGTCACCTCGTAGAGCTTCTCCACCACGTACTGGGGCTCGATCAGGTCGCCCTGCTTGTAGCCCAGGCTGTTCTTGGCGCGCCAGCCGTCGATCTGCTGCCACCAGTCGGAGACGTCAGGAGCCGCCTTGGCGCCGTCGTCCAGCAGCTTGAGCAGCTCGTCCAGCACATCGGGCACGTTGCCGACGATGGGCACATCCACCTTGACCCGCTTGGAAATGGAGGAAGGATCGATGTCCACATGGATGATCTTGCGCGGCACGCCGCCGAAATGCTCGGGATTGCCGATCACCCGGTCGTCGAAGCGGGCACCGATGGCCAGCACCACGTCGGCGTGCTGCATGGTCATGTTGGCTTCGTAAGTGCCGTGCATGCCCAACATGCCGACGAACTGCTTGTCGGTGGCCGGGTAGCCGCCCAGGCCCATGAGGGTGTTGGTGACCGGGAAGTTGAGACGCTTGGCCAGCTTCACCAGCTTCTCGGAGGCGTCGGAGAGGACCACGCCGCCACCGGTGTAGATGATGGGCTGCTTGGCTTCCAGCAGCATCTGCACGGCCTTCTTGATCTGCCCCAGGTGGCCCTTGACCACCGGGTTGTAGGAGCGCATCTGCACGGAGGCCGGATATTCGAACTCGCACTTGTTGGCGGTGATGTCCTTGGGGATATCCACCACCACCGGGCCGGGACGGCCGGTCTTGGCGATGTGGAAGGCCTTCTTCATGGTGGAGGCCAGATCCTTGACGTCCTTCACCAGGAAGTTGTGCTTGACGCAGGGGCGGGTGATGCCCACGGTGTCGCATTCCTGGAAGGCATCCTGGCCGATGTAGTAGGTCGGCACCTGGCCGCACAGCACCACCATCGGGATGGAGTCCATATAGGCCGTGGCAATGCCGGTGACGGCATTGGTGACGCCGGGACCGGAGGTCACCAGGGCCACGCCGACCCGTTCGGAGGAGCGGGAATAGGCATCGGCAGCATGGACGGCAGCCTGTTCATGGCGTACCAGGATATGCTTGATGTCGTCCTGCTTGAACAGTTCGTCGTAAATATGCAGCACCGAACCGCCAGGATAGCCGAACACATAGTCGACCTTTTCTTCCTGAAGGCACCTGATTACAATCTCCGCACCGGTAAGCGTCATTTTTATGGCCTTACGTAAGTCGCTCGAAAAACCTGCTACGTTAATGGCTCGCCCCGGATTGGTCAAGGTAAAATACCCGCCCAAGGCCAGTAAAAGCCCGCCATTCAGCCGCACCCCGAGGCCCGCATCCAGGCCGGGCGCAGGCCGGAAAAACAAGCCCCGCACAGCGGGCAATTATCTCCCCGACTAGGATTCATTCTGGCTACACCACGCGAACTGTCGGATTTTCTCGCCGGCGTCGAACGCCGGGCCTTCAAACAGGCCCTGTTCGCCGTGCGTGACGAAGAAGCTGCCCTGGACCTGGTCCAGGATGCCATGATGCGCCTGGCCGAGAAATACGGCGACCGGCCGGCAGAAGAATTGCCGATGCTGTTCCAGCGCATCCTGCAAAATGCCATCCGGGACTATTACCGCCGCAGCAAGGTCCGCTCCATGTGGACCACCCTGCTTTCCTCCCTGACCCCGGGGGACGACGAGGACAGCGACCCGCTGGACACCCTGGAGGTGGAAGGCAAGGCCGGTGACAGCCCGGAGGGCTCCCTGGAACAGTCCCAGGTCCTGGCCGTCATTGAAGCAGAGATTTCCCGCCTACCCGGACGTCAACGGGAGGCCTTCCTCATGCGTTATTGGGAAGATATGGACGTCGCAGAGACGGCGGCAGCCATGGGATGCTCCGAAGGGAGCGTCAAGACCCATTGCTCCCGGGCCACCCACACCCTGGCCGCCGCATTGAAAGCAAAAGGAATAACCCTATGAACGAACAGCACTTTGCCTACCAGATACGGCGGCATCTGAACCAGGAGACCATGGCGCTCAGCCCGAGCATCACGGATCGCCTGGCGGCAGCCCGTAGCCAGGCGCTCGCCCACCAGCGGGTGACCGCCCACGCCCCCATCCTGGCCGGCCTGGGTTTCCACCTGCACCTGGACGGCTTCCGCCCCAAGCACATGCTGGCCGCCCTGGCCCTGGTCGTCGGCCTTTCCTCCGGCATGCTGTGGCAGGCCGACGAACAGATGAACGAACTGGAAGACGTGGATAGCGCCCTGCTGGCCGACGATCTGCCCCTGGACGCCTACACGGACCAGGGATTTGCCGCCTGGCTGGACCAGAACCCTGACGAATGACCGGTAAGCCGGCCTCCTTCCCCTTCCTGCTCTTGCTGGCCCTGCTGGCAGGCTTGGTTGCGCCCGCCGGCGCCCAGACCCCCGGCACCACCGCCGTGGTCGCCACCCCGCCCCAGCCGGCTTGGCAGGAGCTGGACCAGACCCAGCAGCAGATCCTTGCCCCCCTGGCGGAGGACTGGAACCGGATGGAGAACTACCGGCGCAAGAAGTGGCTCGGCATTGCCGCCCGCTATCCGCGCATGGCCGAGCAGGAACAGGAGCGGGTCCAGCGGCGCATGCGGGAATGGGCCAACATGACCCCCGAGCAGCGCAAGGAAGTCCGGGAAAAGTACAAAAACATCAAACAGTTGCCGCCAGAACGCAAGAACGCGGTGAAGCAGAAGTGGGAAGAGTACGCCAACCTGTCGGAAGAGCAGCGCCTGCAGCTCAAGGAAGCAGGCGCCGCCCGGCCGCGCCAGGCGGCGCCCCAGGGCATCGGCAAGGCCTTTACCACCCTGCCCCTGCGCAGCCTCGCCCCCCTGTCGCTGCGCCCGGCCCCGGCCACCCCCCATCCCAGACCGACGCCCCCCGCCCTGCCTAACGGCAAGAAGGTGCTGGGCAAGGGCGGCATCCCCCAATTGCCCCGTCCGCCCCAGATCCTGCGCATTCCGGGCGACGGACAGATTCCCTCCCTGCTGCCGCCCATGCCGAAGCGGGCGCCGGCACCCAGCCGCAAGCCCTGATGACTTCCCGCCCCGACTCCACCCTGGCCAGCGGCCAGGGCAAGCCTGCCGCCCCCGACCAGCGCAGCCCGGCCAGCCTGTTCCGCCGCCTGGCCAGCATGCTTTACGACACCCTGCTGGCCCTGGCCGTACTTTTCCTCGCCTGGCTCCTGCCCCACATCCTGCTGGGGCTGGTGGGCAAGGTCATGGCACACCCCGCCCTGCTGTGGGGTCACTTCTTCCTGGTCCTGCTGCTTTACTTTGGCTGGCTCTGGCTCCATGGCGGCCAGACCCTGGCCATGAAGACCTGGCGCATCCGCCTGGTGAACGCCAACGGCGGCGGCATCCAGCCCCTGCAGGCCCTGTTGCGCTACCTGCTGGCCTGGCCCAGCCTGGGCTTTTTCGGCGCCGGCCTGGTGTGGGCCCTGTTCGACCGGGACGGCCAGTTCCTGCATGACCGGCTGGCGGGAACCCGCCTGGTCAATAGCAACCACGCCTGAACCAGGGCAGCAGACAGGCTGCCAGCGGATAAATAGAAACCGGGCCCTGAGCCCGGTTTCTATTTGTCCATACGCAGGAACCTCCTGCCGCCTGGGCCTAACGCCGTTCGACCCACCACATCATGCCCATCGCCGCCAGGAGGAACATGGCGGACGGTGCCACCGCGCTGGAGAAGGGTGGCCAGCTGTTGATGATGCCCAGGTTGGAGAAAAGGCCGTTGAGCATGTGGAAGAACACCCCCAGCATGACGCCGGAGAAAATTTTCAGGCTGACGCCGCCCACCCGGTTGTGGCTGTAGCCGAAAGGCAGGGCCAGGGCCACCATCACCAGGGCCGCCAGGGGATAGACCACCTTCTTCCACAGGGCGATTTCGTAACGCTGGGTCTTTTGCCGGTTGTCGGAGAGGTGCTTGATGTAGGACATCAGGTTCCACACCGACATGCGCTCCGGGACCACCAGCAGCACCGAGAGAATGTCCGGATTCAGGGCTGACTGCCACATCACCTCGTCCTGGTGGGCCACCCGACCCCGCACCGGCTGCCCCTTGGCGTCGTGCTCCAGGATGGTCTGCTCCACACTGTTGAGGCGCCATTCGCTGGTGGGCAGATATTCGCCTTCCTTGGCCTCGCTGACCATCTGCAGCCGCTGCTGGTCGTCGAACTCGTAGATGCGGATTCCCAGCAGCTTGGCTTCCGGCGTCACCGTGCGCACGTTGATGAAGCGGTTTTCGTCCTTGACCCACAGACCGGTGCGGAAATCGGCGGAAAGGGCCGTGCCCTGGGCCTGCAGGCGGATGCGCTGGCCCAGCTTCTCCGACGGCGGCGCCAGGAACTCACCAATGATGAAGGTGAGGAAGGCAAACAGGGCCGCCACCCGGAACAGGGTCATCAACAGTTCCCGGGTCGACAGGCCGGAAGCCCGCAAGACCGTGATTTCCGAATGCCGGGCCAGGGTGGACAGGGCGAAGAGGGAGCCGATCAGCACGGCGATGGGCATCAGTTCATAAATGCGGCCGGGCAGGGTCAGGGTCACAAAAATGATGGCGTGCTGGATGCGGTAGGCCCCCTTGCCGATATCCCCCAGCTCGTTGATCAGGTCGAAAAAGCCGAAGAGGGCGAGAAATGCCGCCAGCACCAGCAAAGTGGCAAAAAACACCTCACGGAAGAGGTAGCGCTGATAGGTCTTGCCGAGAGGAAGCTTCATTTACGCAGCCGCAGGAAAGAGAACACCGCGATGCGGCGGAAGAACAGCAGGGGCAACAGGGCCGCCATCAGCACGTGCACCAGCCACCAGCCGGTGGAGAAGGAAAGGCGCCCCTGGGCCACCCAGGCCTGGCTGACGGAAAGCAGGTTGCTGTAGATGGTGAAGGTAAGCAGGGCCAGGATCATGTTGGCGGAACGGCCGGCCCGGGGATTGACGAAGCTCATGGGAATGGCCAGCAGGGCCAGCACCAGGGCGGACAAGGGCACCCCCACCCGCCACAGGAATTCGGCCATGTAGCCGGGACTGCCGTTTTTCAGCAATTCCCTGGTGGAGGTGTTTTTCGGCGTCTTTTCGATGCCCTGGCTTTCCTTGGTGTCGACCCGCAGGGCATAGCGCACGAACTCCAGTACCCGGAACTCGGGAATGCCGGGCGTCACTTCATAACGACGGCCATGCTCCATGACCATGAAACGGTCGCCGTTTTCCATCTGTTCGGAACGGCCGGTGGCGGCCATCATGACCCCCAGTTTCTGGTGCTGCATGGAACTGACGAAAATGTTGCGCACCTGGGTCGAATCGTCCGCCACCGCCTCGACGAACACCACGCGCTGGGAGGAACTGGCTTCCTTGAAGGCCCCCGGGGAAACCTGGGCCGTATCGTCCCGGTTCTGGCCGGTCAGCTTCTGCCGGTACTCGGCGCTCATTTTCAGGGCCCAGGGCGAAATCAGCAGGGACAGCAGGGCGATGCTCACCACCACCGGCAGGGTGAAGGTCAGCACCGGCCGCACCCAGGCAGTGAGGGACTGGCCCGAAGCGAACCACACCACCATTTCCGAATCCCGGTAGCTGCGGGATAGGGTCAGCAGGATGGCCATGAACAGGGTCAGGGACAGCAGCACCGGCAGGGAATTGAGGGCGGCGAAGCCGAGCAGGGCCACCACGGCCTCGGATGCGACCTGGCCGGCAGCGGCCTGGCCCAGCAGGCGGATCAGCTGGGTGGTCAGGAGAATGGCAAAGAGGGCGATAAACACGCCCAGGGCCGCCTGGGTAAATTCACGCCGCACGGCGCGCTGGAAAATCATGCTTTGACTTTGCCGAAAGGAAACGGTGATAATCGACGCTGAATTTGCGGTTTAGCTACTTTTTTGCCGATTTATCACAAAGTTACGGATAGGAGCGGACGGTGGAATTTAGCATAAAAAGCGGTAGTCCGGAAAAGCAGCGCAGCGCCTGTGTAGTGGTCGGAGTTCACGAACCACGCAAGCTGACCCTGCCGGCGGAACTGCTGGACAACGCTGCCCGCAGCTATATTTCCGACATCATTCGCCGCGGCGACATGGAAGGCAAGCTGGGCTCCACCCTGCTCCTGCACAACGTGCCCGGCACCCTGTGCGACCGGGTCCTGCTGGTGGGCCTGGGCAAAGAGAAGGAATTCCGGGAAAAGGAATACTGCCAGGCCGTGCGCACGGCGGTGAAAACCCTCAATGAAACCGGCTCCTTCGACGGCGTCGTCTTCCTCACCGAAATTCCGGTCAAAAAGCGCACCGTCAGCTGGCGTGTGCGCCAGGCCGCCATCGTCGCCCAGGAAACGGTTTACCGCTTCGACCAGCTGAAGAGCAAGAAGGACGAAGTCCGCCGCCCCCTGCGCAAGCTCACCTTCGCCGTCGAACGGCGCAACGAACTGACGCCGGCCGAAGAAGCCCTCAACCAGGGCCTGGCCATCGCCGAGGGCATGGCCCTGGCGAAGAACCTGGGCAACCTGCCGGGCAACCTGTGCACCCCCACCTACCTGGCCGAGCAGGCGACCGCCATGGCCCAGGAACACGGCCTGGAATGCCAGATCCTGGAAAAGGGCGAGATGGAAGCCCTGGGCATGTTCAGCCTGCTCTCCGTCGCCCGCGGCTCCCACCAGCCGCCCAAGTTCATCGTCCTGCAGTACAAGGGCGGCAAGAAGGAAGAGAAGCCCCTGGTGCTGGTGGGCAAGGGCATCACCTTCGACACCGGCGGCATTTCCCTGAAGCCGGCCGCCGAAATGGACGAGATGAAGTACGACATGTGCGGCGCCGCCAGCGTCCTCGGCACCATCAAGGCCGCCGCCCTGATGAAGCTGCCGGTGAACCTGACGGTGATCGTGCCGGCTACGGAGAACATGCCCGGCGGCAGCGCCACCAAGCCCGGCGACGTGGTCACTTCCCTCTCCGGCCAGACCATCGAAGTCCTCAACACCGACGCCGAAGGCCGCCTGGTGCTGTGCGACGCCCTCACCTACGCCGAACGCTTCGAGCCGGAAACGGTGATCGACGTGGCCACCCTCACCGGCGCCTGCGTCGTCGCCCTGGGCGCCGTGGCCACCGGCCTCTTCAGCAACAACGACAGTCTGGCCCGGGAACTGGCCCACTGCGGCGACGAGGCCTTCGACCGGGCCTGGCACATGCCCCTGTGGGAGGACTACCAGGAGCTGCTGAAGAGCAACTTCGCCGACATGGCCAACATCGGCGGCCGTTACGCCGGGGCCATCACGGCCGCCTGCTTCCTCGCCCGTTTCACCAAGAAATTCGAGTGGGCCCACCTGGACATCGCCGGCACCGCCTGGAAGTCCGGCGCCGACAAGGGCGCCACCGGCCGCCCCGTGCCCCTTCTCACCCATTACCTGCTGAAGCGGGCCGGCAAGCTGGATTAAGACAGGCCCACGACCATGACCCGGGTGGACTTCTACTACGACGTGCCGAACAAGCTGGCCATCGCCGTCAAGCTCGCCCACAAAGCCTTTTCCCTGCGCCTGCCCCTGGCCATCTACACCTCCCAGCCCCCCGTGGCGGAGCAGCTCGACCGCCTGCTGTGGACCCAGCCGGCCCTGGGCTTCCTCCCCCACTGCCGGGCCGACGCGCCCCTGGCGACGGAAACGCCGGTGCTCATCGCCGAGACGCCGGCCGCCCTGGAACGCCTGCCCCAGGACGAGCTGCTGATCAACCTGGACGACGAGGTACCGCCCGGCTTTGCCCGCTTCAAGCGCCTCATCGAAATCGTCGGCCGCGAAGAGGAAGACAAGACGCCCGGCCGGGCCCGCTTCAAGTTCTACAAGGATCGGGGCTACGAGATCAACCGCCACGACCTTTCCGCCAAATGAGCGACTTCATGAACGGCAACGACGGCACCCCGACCCCGCCGACGGGCAACTCCAGCGTCATCCCCTTCCCCCCGCGCCGCCGCAGCTTCGTCGCCGCCCCACCTCCACCGCCGCCCCCGGCACCGGCCGCCCCCCTGGATCTGGACCTCTCCGACCTGGTGCCGGAAGGCGATGACGACATTCCGGTGCTCACCGAAGTGGTGGATCTGGCCTCGGTCAGCGCCGACGCCCCCGACGAGAAGGACGCCGGCCCCGACCTGGAGGCCCTGCGGGAAACCCTGGCCGACGCCCTGGCGGCCGAACTGGCCCATTCCATAGAGCAACGCCTGGCCTCCGAGCTACCCAGCCTGGTGGAAGCCACCCTGGCCGGCCTGCAGGACGACCTCAAGGCCGGCATCATCGCCGCCACCGAAGCCGCCCTGAAGGACTTCATCGCCCGTCGGCAACAGCTGCAGCTGCCCTTCGACCCGCCCGCCCCGGGCAACTGAACGGGCCGACCGGCCCAAATCTCCGGACAAGCAGACCGGGAGCGCCCGCCGCTTCCGGTATAATTGCGCCCTTTCCTTTCGCCCCAATCCCCTGATTCCTATGGAACTCGCCAAAAGTTTTGAGCCGGCAGCCGTCGAACGCCACTGGTACCCGCTCTGGGAAGAACGCGGCTACTTCGCCGCCGGCCTGGACACCAGCAAGCCCGCCGACCAGTCCTTCTGCATCCTGCTGCCGCCGCCCAACGTCACCGGCACCCTACACATGGGCCACGGCTTCAACCAGACCATCATGGACGCCCTCACCCGCTACTACCGGATGAAGGGCCACAACACTCTGTGGCAGCCGGGCACCGACCACGCCGGCATCGCCACCCAGATCGTGGTGGAGCGCCAGCTGGACGCCCAGGGCATCTCCCGCCACGACCTGGGCCGGGAGAAGTTCCTGGAGAAGGTGTGGGAGTGGAAGGAATACTCCGGCGGCACCATCACCCGCCAGATGCGCCGCATGGGCACCAGCCCAGACTGGAAGCGGGAACGCTTCACCATGGACGCCGGCCTCAACAAGATCGTCACCGAATCCTTCGTCCGCCTCTACAAGGAAGGCCTCATCTACCGCGGCAAGCGCCTGGTGAACTGGGACCCGAAGCTGCACACTGCCGTCTCCGACCTGGAAGTGGTGCAGGAGGAGGAAGACGGTTTCATGTGGCACATCCGCTACCCCCTGGCGGACGGCAGCGCCACCCTGACCGTGGCCACCACTCGGCCCGAGACCATGCTGGGCGACACCGCCGTCATGGTCCACCCGGAGGATGAGCGCTACAAGCACCTCATCGGCAAGATGGTGAAGCTGCCCCTGACCGGCCGGGAAATCCCGGTCATCGCCGACGCCTATGTGGACATGGAATTCGGCACCGGCGTGGTGAAAGTCACCCCGGCCCACGACTTCAACGACTACGCTGTGGGCCAGCGCCACAACCTGCCGATCATCAGCATCCTGACCCTGGATGCCAAGATCAACGAGCACGCCCCCGAGAAGTACCGGGGCCTGGACCGGTTCGATGCGCGCAAGGCCGTGGTGGCCGACCTGGAAGCCCTAGGCATCCTGGAAAAGACCGACAAGCACAAGCTCAAGGTGCCCCGCGGCGACCGTACCGGCGTGGTCATCGAGCCCATGCTCACCGACCAGTGGTTCGTCGCCATGAGCAAGCCCGGCGAGGACGGCAAGTCCATCACCGAGAAGGCCCTGGACGTGGTGCAATCCGGCGAGATCAAGTTCTACCCGGAAAACTGGGTGAACACCTACAACCAGTGGCTCAACAACATCCAGGACTGGTGCATCTCCCGCCAGCTGTGGTGGGGCCACCAGATTCCCGCCTGGTACGGCGTCAATGGCGAAGTCTTCGTCGCCCACAACGAGGAAGAAGCCCGGGCCCAGGCCGATGCCGCCGGTTACGCCGGCCAGCTGACCCGGGATGCGGACGTGCTCGACACCTGGTACTCCTCCGCCCTGTGGCCCTTCTCCACCCTGGACTGGACGCCCGAGTACCCGGCCAAGTCCAACCCGGCCCTGGATCTGTACCTGCCCTCCTCCGTGCTGGTCACGGGCTTTGACATCATCTTCTTCTGGGTGGCGCGCATGGTCATGATGACCAAGCACATCACCGGCAAGATTCCCTTCAAGCACGTCTATGTACACGGCCTGATCCGGGACGGTGAAGGCCAGAAGATGTCCAAGTCCAAGGGCAACGTGCTGGACCCCATCGACCTCATCGACGGCATCGACATCGATGCCCTGGTGCAGAAGCGCACCACCGGCCTGATGAATCCCAAGCAGGCCGAGAGCATCGCCAAGAAGACCAAGAAGGAGTTCCCCGAAGGCATTCCCGCCTTCGGCACCGACGCCCTGCGCTTCACCTTCGCCAGCCTGGCTTCCCCCGGCCGCGACATCAAGTTCGACCTGAACCGCTGCGACGGCTACCGCAACTTCTGCAACAAGCTGTGGAACGCCACCCGCTTCGTGCTGATGAACGTGGAAGGCCACGACCTGGCCCTGGAGCACCAGCAGGCCGCCGGCGGCGCCTGCAGCGCCGATGCGCCGCTGAAGTTCAGCTTCGCCGATCGCTGGATCGTCAGCCACCTGCAGAAGATGGAGCAGGAAATGGCCAAGCACTTCGAGGAATACCGCTTCGACCTGCTGGCCCAGACCCTCTACCGCTTCATCTGGGACGAGTTCTGCGACTGGTATCTGGAAATCGCCAAGGTGCAGATGAACGGCGGCACCCCGGAAGAAGCCAAGGCCACCCGCCGCACCCTGGTGCGGGTGCTTGAGACCATCCTGCGCCTGGCCCACCCGCTGATCCCCTTCATCACCGAGGAACTGTGGCAGGCCGTGGCCCCCATCGCCGGCCGCAAGGACGCCGAGTCCATCATGCTCACCCGCTACCCGGAAGCCAACCCGGCCAAGCTGGACGAGGCCTCGGAAGCCCAGGTGGCCCTGCTCAAGGAACTGGTGGGCGCCTGCCGCAACCTGCGCGGCGAGATGAACATGTCCCCCGCCACCAAGGTGCCCCTGCTGGCCGTCGGCGACCAGGAAGCCCTGGCCCGCTTCGCCCCCTACCTGGCGGCCCTGGCCAAGCTCTCCGAAGTGCAGATCGTGGACGACATTGCCAGCGATGAGCCGGCACCCGTGGCCGTGGTCGGCAACTTCCGCCTGATGCTCAAGGTGGAGATCGACGTGGCCGCCGAGAAGGAGCGCCTGAGCAAGGAAATCGCCCGCCTCGAAGGGGAGATAGCCAAGGCCAAGGCCAAGCTCTCCAACGAGAGCTTCGTCGCCCGGGCCCCGGAAGCCGTGGTGGCCCAGGAGAAGGAACGCCTGGCCAACTTCAGCGCCACCGTGGACAAGCTCAAGCCCCAGCTGGAAAAGCTGAACAAGGCCTGAGCCAGCCCGCCCCCCCAGAAAAACGCCCCGGTTGAGCCGGGGCGTTTTTGTTTTCGGGCTTGGGGAAGCTGAAGCCCTAGAGACATTGCAGGCACTCGGCCTGCGAGGCAATAGGCACGCCATTTCTGGCAGGACATCGCTGGCGAATGCCGTCCCTGCTTGCCCCCAGGGCAGGTGGCCTTTCAGCCCTGGGACGACAGCGTCACCGGCACCAGCCCCCGCAGGGCGTTGCCCATGTACAGCGCTTCGGCCCGGGCCAGGTCGGCCAGGGTCAGCACCCGTTCCCGGGCCTCGCCGGATTCCAGCAGGCGCCGGCGCAGGATGCCCGGCAGCAGGCCGCAGGCCAGGGGCGGGGTGTAGAGCACGCCGTCGAGGCGGGCGAAGACGTTGCTGCGGGCACCCTCGCAGACTTCGTCCCGCTCGTTGAGGAAAAGGGCATCGAAGCCGCCGGGCAAGGCCATGACCCGCTGCAATTCCCCATCGTAGAGGGCCCGGGCGGTGGTCTTGTGGCGCAGCAGGTAGCGGCGGGAATCGAGGCGATGGGGCGAGAGATGAACCTGCCACGGCCCCGGAGCGGACTCCAGGGGCACGGCCTGCCGCTGCAGGACGCCGGCCTTGTTGAGGCTCAAGCGCACGCGGAAGCGTCCCCGGGGATGAGCCGCGGCCAGGGCCGCCAGGGCCTGGGCCACGCTGGCGTCGTCGTGGGCGAAGCCCAGGGCCTGGGCCGAGGCGGCCAGGCGCTGGCGATGCAGTTCGCCGTCGGGGAAGGTGCCGTCATCCAGGCGCAGGGTCTCGATCAGCTCCAGGCCCGGGTCCAGGTCGGTGAGGAAGCGGGCCTTGAGCAGGCATTCCCGGTACTCGGCGGCGGGCTCGGAGTCGGTAACGATGCCGCTGCCCACACCCATGACGCCACGCCCGTCGGCTCCCAGTTCCAGACTGCGGATGGCCACGTTGAGGCAGAAATCCCCGTCCGGCGCCAGCAGCCCCAGGCTGCCGGTGTACAGGCCCCGGGGCCCGACTTCCAGTTCCTCGATGATTTCCATGGCCCGCAGCTTGGGCGCGCCGGTGATGGAACCGCAGGGAAAGAGGGCCGCCAGGGTCTCGCCCGGGCCGACGCCCGGGGCCCGGGCGCTGACCGTGGAGGTCATCTGGAAGACGCTGGGGTAGGTCTCGATGGCGAACAGCTCTTCCACCCGCACCGAGCCGGTCTGGGCCAGGCGCCCCAGGTCGTTGCGCAGCAGGTCCACGATCATCAGGTTTTCCGCCCGATCCTTGGCCGAGGCCGCCAGGGCGGCCCGGTTGGCGGCATCGCCGGCCTCGTCCGCCCCCCGCGGCGCGGTGCCCTTCATGGGGCGGGTGCGCAGGGTGTCGCCGCGGCACGCGACGAACAGTTCGGGGGACAGGGAGAGGATCCGTCGCTCCGCCGTCAGCACCAGGCCGCCCAGGGGAGTCGGCTGGCGTTGCCGCAAGCGGGCGTAGAGGGCCAGGGGATGGCCGTAGGCCTGGAAATGCAGGGGAAAGGTGAAATTGACCTGGTAGCAGTCGCCGGCGGCGATGTAGTCCCGGATGCGCTGCACCGCCGCGGCATGGGCGGCTTGGTCCAGCCCCGGCGCCAGCTCGGCGATACCGCAGGCGGTCTGGTCTGCCGGCAGGGCCGCCACCTGGTCCGCCAGCCAGTTCCGGGCGGCATCGGTATCAAGCCGTTGCGCCGCGGCGAAAAGCCACAGGTGGCCCCGGGGCGCCGGACTGTCGGGCAGGAGATGCGGGCATCCCGCCTTGCCCGGCTGCAGCAGGCGCCCCAGTTCGTAATCCAGGGCCAGCACGGCCCACCAGCCCCGGGCGGCGCCATCCTTGGCGGCGGCCAGCCCACGCTCCAGGTCCTGTAAGGTGTGCAGGGCATGGGTCTGCCGCAGGTCCGTGCACAGCCGGGCGCCACCCTCCTCTTCGAGGAAGGCAAAGGCGGCGGCCTCGACGGGGCCCGGGGACGGCGGGGTCAGGGACAACGGGGAAGGGGAAAAGAAAGCGGCAGGAACGGCACGGCAAGGAGGCCGCCGCACCTGACGGCAGGGCCTACTTGCGCTTGAAGAGGAAAGTGAACACCCGCTCCTCTTCGCCGGAGGCCAGCAGTTCGTTGCCGGTCTGCTTGGCGAAGGCCTGGAAGTCCTTCACCGCCCCCGGGTCCGTCGCCAGGACGCGCAGCAGCTGGCCGCTCTGCATTTCCGCCAGGGCTTTCTTGGTACGCAGGATGGGCAGGGGGCAGTTGAGGCCCTTGACGTCGAGTTCGCGATCGGGGGTCATGGCAGGCGGGATTCAGGAGAAAGGCAGGCCGCCATGGTAGCGGCCCCCCGGGGCCTTGCCAAGCCGCCGGGAAGGCCGGCCTAGCGCTTCTGCCGGGCTTCCTCTTCCTGACGGGTGCGTAGCTCCCGCAGGCGGGCATCCACCACGGACTGCTCGTAGAAATTGCCGTCGCCGGAGCGCTGGGCCATCTGCAGCTGGTCGATGGCCGGCAGCAGCTGCCCCTGCAGGGCATAGGCCTCGGCCAGGGCCTGGTGCTGCTGCAGCCGCCGGCCCAGGGCCGAGGCGGTCTTGGCCTTCAGGCTCCACAGCTTGTAGTCGCCGGTGTACAGCTGCAACTGGCCGTCCAGATAGGCCAGGGCCTCGGCCGGACGCTTGTCCGCCAGCAGGGCCTCGCTGTAGCCGTACATGAGGGACTTGGCGAAGGGGGCATTGCGCAGGGCGCTCTTGTAGATGGCGATGGCGCCGGCCACGTCACCCTGGGCGCTGCGGCTCTCCGCCGCCAGATTTTCCAGCATCGGCGAAGTGACCTTGAGCCGGCGCAGATTCTGGATTTCCTGTTCCACCGCGGCGTAGTTCCTGGCCCGCAGCTGGGCATGGGCCAGGCCGAAGCGGATGCCGGCCTCGTTGGCGAACTTGCGTTCCTTGAGCAGGTGCTCCAGGTCCGCCACCGCCTCCCGGGGCGTGCCCAGCTGGGCCCGCAGCTTGCCGCGCACCAGGTGGAAATCCAGGCTGTCCGGCACCTGCTTGTAGGGCGTCTTCTGGGCCCGGTTCTGCATGTCGGCGATCCGCTCCACCGTCAGGGGGTGGGTGCGCATGTAGGACGGGGCATTGTTCTCGTAGAGGCGGGAAGCCTGCTGCAGGCGCTGGAAGAAATCTCCCATGCCGCGCACGTCGAAGCCGGCCTTCTCCAGGGTCTGGAAGCCGATGCGGTCCGCCTCCCGCTCGAAGTCCCGGGAGAAACCGAGCTGGGACTGCACCATGGCCGCCTGGGAGCCGACGATGGCGGCGGAGGCCGCATCCGGGTTCTTGCTGGCGGCCAGCAGGGCCAGGGCCATGGCGGCCATGGCGACGATGGAGTTCTGCTTTTCCTTGGCGATGCCTCGGGCCAGGTGATGCTGGGTGACGTGGGAGATTTCGTGGGCCAGCACCCCCGCCAGTTCCGATTCGCTCTGGGCCGAGGTGATCAGGCCCGTATTCACCCCCACGTAGCCGCCGAAGGTGGCGAAGGCGTTGATGGTGGGGTCCTTCATGACGAAGAAGGTGAAGCCGAAGCCCGGATCGGGACTGGCCGCCGCCAGACGCTGGCCCAGCTGGTCCACGTAGGCGGCGATTTCCGGATCGTCCAGGTATTGGGGATCGCGCAGGCGTATTTCGTTGAGGATGCTTTCCCCGACCTTCTTCTCCAGCTGGGGCGGAATGTCGCTCTGGGAGGAGTCCCCCAGGTCCGGCAGACCGTCCGCCAGGACCGGCGGCATGGCACCGAGGAGAGCGGCCACCAGCATGGTGGCGAGGGCGCCGCGCCGGACACGCCGGGGGCGGGAAGGCTGGGTTCGCGGGGCAAAATTCATGGTGCTATGATACCGCGCTTCCCTTGCCCGTTCCCTGACGCCATGGCCGCCGAAACAACCTTTACACAATTTACCCATTTCGACGCCGGCGGCCAGGCCCACATGGTGGACGTGGGCGACAAGGCCGAAACCCAGCGCCGTGCCATCGCCACCGGCCGCATCCTGATGGAGCCGGCCACCCTGGCCCTGATCCGGGACGGCAACGCGAAGAAGGGCGACGTCATCGGCATCGCCCGCATCGCCGCCATCCAGGGCGCCAAGCGCACCGCCGACCTGATTCCCCTGTGCCACCCCATCGCCCTCACCCGGGTGGCCGTGGACTTCGACATCGATGCCGCCGCCAATGCGGTGGAATGCACCGCCACCACCCAGTGCACCGGCCGCACCGGGGTCGAGATGGAAGCCCTCACCGCCGTCAGCGCCGGCCTGCTCACCATCTACGACATGTGCAAGGCCGTCGATCGCGGCATGCGCATCGAAGGCATCCGCCTGCTGGAAAAAGCCGGCGGCAAATCGGGCCTGTGGCAGGCCGAGTGATCCTCCGACAGATTCCTTACCCAAGAGACCCCATGGACGCCATCCGCCGTCATCTCCTGCAAAGCGCCGCCCGGGGCGGCCTCGCCGTCGCCCTCCTGGGGGCCGGCCTGCTGCGCCCGACCCGGGTGCTCGCCGCCGACTGGAACCAGCCGGCCTTTGCCGCCACCACCCTGGGCGACGCCCTCAAGGCCTACGGCACCTCGCCGGTGCCCGACAGCAGGGAAGTGCAAATCGTCGCCGCCGACGTGGCTGAGAACGGCGGCAATGTGCCGGTGGAAGTACTGGTCAAGCTGCCCGCAGTGCAGAGCATCGCCCTCTTCGTCGAAAAGAATCCCTTCCCCCTGGCCGCCAGCATCGATCTGGCGCCGGGCGTCCTGCCCTACCTCAAGGTGCCCCTCAAGCTGGCCGAATCCACCCGGGTCAAGGCCGTGGTCAAGGCCGGCGGCAAGACCTATGTGGCCACCAGGGAAATCGGCGTCACCATCGGCGGCTGCGGCGGCTAGGAGAAGAAAATGGCAGAACCCATGAAAATCCGCGCCACCCACCAGGGCGAATTCACCGAAGTGAAGGTGCTCTTGCAGCACCCCATGGAAACCGGCCAGCGCCGGGACCCGAAAACCGGCAACAACCTGCCGCCCCACTTCATCCAGACCTTCAGCCTGGCGGTGAACGGCAAGCCCATGGTCCAGGCCCAGCTCAACACCTCGGTGGCGAAAAACCCGGTGCTGACCTTCCGCCTCCAGGGCGTCAAGGCGGGCGACCGGCTGCAGGCCCAATGGCATGACAACAAGGGCGACAGCCGCAGCGACGAGGCTGTCGTCGGCGCCTGACTCCGGACCAGCATCCGGCCCTGCAAAACAAAAAAGCCCGCCTGGATGCCAGGCGGGCTTTTTCTTGGTGCAAATCCTGTGGGGCTTAAGCCTTCTGGATGTTGGACGCTTGCTTGCCCTTAGGACCTTGGGTGACGTCGAAGCTGACCTTCTCGCCTTCCTTCAGGGTCTTAAAGCCATTCATGTTGATGGCGGAGAAATGAGCGAACAGATCTTCGCTGCCATCATCGGGGGTAATGAAACCAAAACCCTTGGCGTCGTTAAACCATTTGACGGTACCAGTTGCCATATGTGCTACTTCCTTCTTGAATAAATCTTAAAACGGGAACTACTGTGCGTTGACTCCCCGACTGGCATGTTTGGTTTTCAAGACCGTGCGTGCGCCGTGCCAGAGTGTTTAAAGAATCCGGCAATTACTTGAAGCCAAACACAGCCGACGTTGTACGCTAAGTTGTTTGCATACGTCAAGCTATTTTGCGCCCCCCGCCGCCCATTTGCCCCAGACCCGGCGAAAGCCCTTGATAGACGGGGCTCCGGGCCAGTAAATACGGGCCTTGGCCAAGAGTGTTGCAGAATGCCCAAAGCCGATTAGAATCGGTCCATGGCGATACAGCATGAAAACAATCAGGGCAGCGTGGCCCTGGAAAAGAAGAGTTCCAAGGTCAAGCCGCCACCGATGTATAAGGTGCTGCTTTTGAACGACGATTTCACCCCCATGGACTTCGTCATTCTGGTGTTGCAAAAGTTTTTTGCCAAAGATCGAGAACAAGCGACGCGAATCATGCTCAAAGTCCATAACGAGGGGCGGGGATTGTGCGGGGTTTACCCCCGGGACATCGCCGCCACCAAGGTGGATCAGGTTGTTGCATTTGCACGCCAGCATCAGCACCCCCTGGTGTGCGTTATGGAGGAAAACTGAATGATCGCGCAGGAACTTGAAGTCAGCTTGCACATGGCCTTCGTCGAGGCTCGGCAAAAGCGCCACGAATTCATCACCGTCGAGCATCTGCTGCTGGCGCTGGTGGACAATCCTTCCGCCGCCGAAGCCCTGCGCGCCTGCTCCGCCAACGTGGAACAACTGCGGCGGGACCTGCAGACCTTCATCGACGAGCACACCCCCACGGTGAGCGGCGAGGACGAGATCGACACCCAGCCGACCCTGGGCTTCCAACGCGTGATCCAGCGCGCCATCCTGCACGTGCAGTCGTCCGGCAAGAAGGAAGTGACCGGTGCCAACGTGCTGGTGGCCATCTTCGGCGAAAAGGACTCCCACGCCGTGTTCTTCCTGCAGAAGCAGGGGGTCACCCGGCTCGACGTGGTGAACTTCATTTCCCACGGCATCAGCAAGTCGCCCCAGCCGGCCAAGGCGGAAACGGAACAGGAGACGGACGGCGACAACCGCCCCGAAGCCGGCCCGCTGGAAAGCTACACCATCAATCTCAACGCCCAGGCGCTGCAGGGCAAGATCGACCCCCTCATCGGCCGGGACAAGGAACTGGAGCGGGTCATCCAGACCCTCTGCCGCCGGCGCAAGAACAACCCGCTGCTGGTGGGCGAGGCCGGGGTGGGCAAGACTGCCATCGCCGAGGGCCTGGCCCGTCGCGTGGTGGAAGGGGAAGTACCGGAAATCCTGGCCAAGGCCCACGTCTACGCCTTGGACATGGGCGCCCTGCTGGCCGGCACCAAGTACCGGGGCGACTTCGAGCAACGCCTCAAGGGCGTGCTCAAGGCCCTGCAGGACAATCCGGACGCCATCCTCTTCATCGACGAGATCCACACCCTGATCGGCGCCGGCGCCGCTTCCGGCGGCACCCTGGATGCCTCCAACCTGCTCAAGCCAGCCCTCTCCGGCGGCCAGCTGAAGTGCATCGGGGCCACCACCTACACCGAGTACCGGGGTATTTTCGAGAAGGACCACGCCCTTTCCCGCCGCTTCCAGAAGATCGACGTGAATGAGCCCTCCGTGGCCGAGACCGTGGAAATCCTCAAGGGACTGAAGACCCGTTTCGAATCCCACCACGGCATCAAGTATTCCAGCGCCGCCATCAACTCGGCGGTGGAACTGGCGGCCCGTTTCATCACCGACCGCCACCTGCCGGACAAGGCCATCGACGTCATCGACGAGGCCGGTGCCGCCCAGCGTATCCTGCCCAAGTCGCGGCAGAAGAAGATCATCGGCAAGCCGGAGATCGAGGAGATCGTCGCCAAGATCGCCCGCATCCCCTCCAGCCACGTTTCCAACGACGACAAGGCGACCCTGAAGAACCTGGAGCGGGACCTGAAGGCCACCGTTTTCGGCCAGGATGCAGCCATTGACGCCCTGGCCAAGGCCATCAAGATGGCCCGTTCCGGCCTCGGCGCCCCGGGCAAGCCCATCGGCGCCTTCCTCTTCTCCGGCCCCACCGGCGTCGGCAAGACGGAAGTGGCCAAGCAGCTCGCCTACTTCCTCGGCGTGGACCTGACCCGCTTCGACATGTCCGAGTACATGGAACGGCATGCCGTTTCCCGCCTCATCGGCGCGCCTCCCGGCTATGTGGGTTTCGACCAGGGCGGCCTGCTGACCGAAGCCGTCACCAAGAAGCCCTACTGCGTGCTGCTGCTGGACGAAATCGAGAAGGCCCATCCGGACATCTACAACATCCTGCTGCAGGTGATGGACCACGGCACCCTGACCGACAACAACGGGCGCAAGGCCGATTTCCGCAACGTGGTCATCATCATGACCACCAACGCCGGCGCCGCCGAGTTGCAGAAACCGTCGGTGGGCTTCACTTCCAGCAAGGAAGTGGGCGACGAAATGGTGGAGATCAAGCGCCTGTTCACGCCGGAGTTCCGCAACCGGCTGGACGCCACCATTTCCTTCAAGCCCCTGGACCACGACATCATCCTGCGGGTGGTGGACAAGTTCCTCATGCAGCTGGAAGAGCAGTTGCACGAGAAGAAGGTGGAAGCCGTATTCACCGACGCCCTCAAGGACATGCTGGCGGAGCGGGGCTTCGACCCGCTCATGGGTGCCCGGCCCATGGCCCGCCTGATCCAGGACACCATCCGCGCCGCCCTGGCCGACGAACTGCTGTTCGGCCGCCTGGCCCACGGCGGCAAGGTCACCGTGGATGTGGACAAGGAGGGCAAGGTGAAGCTCGAATTCGCCAAGGAGGCGGAAGCAGTAGCCTGAGCCTGAGAACGGCAACCCGACCCAAAAGGCTGCGCCTCTTCCGGCGCAGCCTTTTTTTTGCCTAGAATCCGGAACCGCCAACCACCACCAGAAAATCAGGAGACCCCATGAGCTTCACCACCCCGGACCTGTGCGATGCCAACGAAGCCGCCATCGGCCACACCCTGCGCGTCGTCACCCCCATGTTCAAGGCCTACGGCGGCCGTGCCCGCTTTTGCGGCCGCATCCACACCCTGAAGATTTTCGAGGACAACTCCCTGGTGCGCGAAGCCCTGGGCCAACCCGGCCAGGGCAAGGTGCTGGTGGTGGATGGCGGCGGCTCCCTGCGCTGCGCCCTGGTGGGCGACCAGCTGGCCGTGCTGGCCCAGAAGAACGGCTGGGAAGGCATCGTCGTGTATGGCTGCATCCGGGATTCGGCCGAGATCAACCGTACCGACCTGGGGGTGCGCGCCCTGGACACCCACCCCCAGAAAAGCATCAAGAAGGGCGTCGGCGACCAGAACATCGACGTCACCTTCGGCGGCGTCACCTTCAAGCCGGAGGAATGGATCTACGTGGATGAAGACGGCGTCATCGTCTCCGCCACGCCCCTGCTGTAAGCGACACCGCCCTGCCGGGGCCGTCCGCCGGGACGGCCCCACCCTCTCTGTTCCTCTTCCCCTCGCCCTCTTCCATCCCGCCTGCGCGGCCCGCGGGCACCCGCCGTTTTCCCTACGGCGGCCGGCCATTTCCACCACCTGACAATGCCCACGGGTTTTCCCCAATTCCTTTGAACAGGAAAGCCGGAGTCATCCCGCACTGCCCACCCAATTCATTTCACTGCCGCAAATATCGTTTCATATAGCGGAATGCGATTTGCAACACCATAAAAACACAGGGAAAAATATTGTCTTGTGTCTTATATAAGACATGTGTTGCTGTGCAAAATCGGCGCTATACTTTTTTCCCATCGGAGCACAGGAAACGTCACCCCGACACTGGCCTCCGAATCTTCCGCCAACGCTATTTATAGAGGAACCGAACATGAGCACTCGCGAACAGCAAATCGCCGCCCTGGAAAAAGACTGGGCTGAGAACCCCCGTTGGAAGGGCGTCAAGCGTGGTTATTCCGCTGCTGACGTGGTTCGTCTGCGCGGCTCCCTGCAGCCCGAGTACACCTTCGCCCAGCGCGGCGCCAAGGTCCTCTGGGAAAAGGTCAACGGCGGCGCCAAGAAGGGCTACGTGAATGCTTTCGGCGCCATCACCGCCGGTCAAGCCATGCAACAGGCCAAAGCCGGCCTGGAAGCCGTGTATCTGTCCGGCTGGCAGGTTGCTGCCGACGGCAACACCTCCGAAACCATGTACCCGGACCAGTCCCTGTATGCCTACGACTCCGTCCCCACCATGGTTCGCCGCATCAACAACACCTTCAAGCGCGCTGACGAAATCCAGTGGTCCCGCGGCATCAACCCCGGCGACAAGGAATTCATCGACTACTTCCTGCCCATCGTGGCCGACGCTGAAGCCGGTTTCGGCGGTGTGCTGAACGCCTTCGAACTGATGAAGAACATGATCGCCGCCGGCGCCGCCGGTGTGCACTTCGAAGACCAGCTGGCTGCCGCCAAGAAGTGTGGCCACATGGGTGGCAAGGTGCTGGTGCCGACCCGCGAAGCCGTGGAAAAGCTGATCTCCGCCCGTTTCGCTGCTGACGTCATGGGCGTTCCCACCCTGATCCTGGCCCGTACCGATGCCGAAGCTGCCAACCTGATCACCTCCGACTACGACGCCAACGACAAGCCCTTCCTCACCGGCGAACGTACCCAGGAAGGTTTCTTCCGCGTCAAGAACGGTCTGGAACAGTCCATCTCCCGCGGCGTTGCCTACGCTCCCTACGCCGATCTGGTGTGGTGCGAAACCGGCGTGCCCGACATCGGCTTCGCCCGTGAATTCGCCCAGGCCGTGCATGCTGCCTGCCCCGGCAAGCTGCTGTCCTACAACTGCTCCCCGTCCTTCAACTGGAAGAAGAACCTCAACGACAGCCAGATCGCTTCCTTCCAGGAAGAACTGTCCGCCCTGGGCTACAAGTACCAGTTCATCACCCTGGCCGGCATCCACGTCAATTGGTACAACACCTTCAAGTTCGCCAAGGCCTACGCCGGCGGCGAAGGCATGAAGCACTACGTGGAAATGGTGCAGGAGCCCGAATTCGCCGCCCGCGAAGACGGCTACACCTTCGTCTCCCACCAGCAGGAAGTGGGCACCGGCTACTTCGACGACGTGACCACCGTGATCCAGGGCGGCTCCTCCTCCGTCAAGGCCCTGACCGGTTCCACCGAAGAAGAACAGTTCCACTAAGCAGCACCCGCGGGCATCCCGGCCAGGGTCGGGATGCCCGGCAGCAGATCAGTCTGCTGCCATCAGGAATCCGAATTGCATCATCCCTTATCCTCTTGCTTGGGGAACAGGCCGACACCCACAAGGTGTCGGCTTTTTTTATGTGCCGTCACAAAAAGGCCCATGACAGAAGCGGGCCTGCAGGCAAGAATGGCGGCTCCTTCCGCCTTCGCCCCCAGGCCATGAACGCCGCCAGCCTCGCCCGACTGCTCCTGCTCGCCGCCATCTGGGGCGCCTCCTTCCTCTTCCTGCGCCTCACCGTGCCCGCCTTCGGCACCGTGTGGACGGTGGAAGTGCGGGTCATCCTGGCCGCCGCCAGCCTCACCCTGTTCGCCTGGTGGAGCGGCGAGGCCCTGCAGTGGCGCCGGCACTGGCGCCAGTACCTGATCATCGGCCTGTGCAACTCGGCCCTGCCCTTCCTGCTCTTTGCCTATGCCGCCCAGAGCCTGGGGGCCGGCCTGCTCTCCATCCTCAACTCCACCTCGCCCCTCTTCGCCGTCATCATCGGCGCCCTGTGGCTGCGCCAGCCCATCCGCGCCGTGACCATGGCCGGCCTGCTGCTGGGCCTGGGGGGTGTGGCCGTGCTGGCCTGGGACGGATTGCAGAGCAGCGGCAGCCCCGACGCCTGGCTACCCATGCTGGCCGCCGCCCTGGCCCCTTCCGCCTACGCCTTCGCCAGCGTGTACAGCCGACACCACGGCCAGGGCATCACGCCCCTGGCCACCACCCAGGGCAGCATGATCTGCGCCGCCCTGCTGGTGCTGCCCCTGGCCGCGCCCCAGGGCCTGCCGTCGGCAGCCACTCCCACCGCCTGGGGCGCCCTGCTGGGCCTGGCGGTGTTGTGCACGGCCTGGGCCTACCAGCTCTATTTCCGGCTGGTGCACGAAGTGGGACCCCTGGGCGCCCTCTCGGTGACCTTCCTCATTCCGGTATTCGGCGTGCTGTGGGGGGTGTTGCTGCTGGGAGAAAAGCTGGGCGGCCACCTGCTGCTGGGTGGCACTCTGGTGCTGCTGGGCACGGCCCTGGCCAACGGCCTGCTGAAGTGGCCGCGGTTGGCCCGCCCGGCCTAGATCAGCGGCTAGCGCGGCGCGCCACGGCGCCAGCCAGGGCCAGGATTTCCTCGCCTTCGTCGGCGGAAAAGCCCTCCGGCAGGGCCGGCCGGCCGTCACCGGCCAGGGCGGCGGCGACGGAACGGCCCAGGATGGCGCCGTCCGGCAGGATGGGACCGAAGAAGCGCAGTTCGCCGCCCCGGATCACCGCCAGGGTGGGAAAGGTTTCCACATCGAGACTGGGCAGGGCGTCCGCCGCATCCTCGATGTCGATCCAGGCCCAGGCGCCCTCATGGCCCGCCGCGGCGGCGGCCGTGGCGGCCTCGAAGCCCCGGCAGACGCCGCACCAGGCGGCGCAGAGCACCAGCACCACCGGCGCTGCCGGCGCCGCAGCGGCAGCGGCAGCGGCAGCGGCAGCGGCAGCGGCAGCGTCGGGCCATTGCAGGTCGGCAAAGCGCAACAGGGAAACGGGGGACTGGGACATGGCGGCAAAGGCCGCCGCAGCGGCCGCGAAGTGGGCGGGAAAGGCGGCCATTGTGCGCCAATCCTGCCGCTCGGGGGAATGGGTGGCGCGGGAAAAATGGGGGAACCGGGCGCCGGATCACTGAGAGCAGGCGCTGCCGCCCGGCATTGCCAAGGCGGCCCCGGGCGCGGATAATCCGCCCTCCCGCAGGAGAGAGGGGCCCATGCCGCAACCGGCGCCGGGCCTCCGCCGAAGGCGCAAGCTCCCATAATCGCTCAGGCACCAGGAACTGCGGGTTTCGTATTTGCCGTCTGGAGAGCGGCCGGCCGCAACACGGCGCGGCCCACCGAAGGGGCTAAGCCGGCGCCGTGGGGCGCAGGCCGAAACTCTCAGGTACAAGGACAGGGGGAGAGGCGCATCCGGCAAGGGTCTTCAGCATGGCCTGCCGCCGGACCTTATCTGTAAAGGCGCTTCCGTCATGCCCTGCCACGCCCCAATACCGGCGCACCTGCCGGCCTATCCCCTTTGCTTTGTCGCATCCTGCCTTCCTCTGCGGGGAGGTGTGTCGTGCTGATCACCATCTATCTCATCGCCATCACCGCCGAGGCCATGTCCGGCGCCCTGGCCGCCGGCCGGCGCAACATGGACATCTTCGGCGTCGCCTTCATCGCCTTCGTCACCGCCCTGGGCGGCGGCACCATCCGCGACATGGTGCTGGGCCACTTCCCCATCGGCTGGACCCAGCATCCGCCCTACATCTACCTGGTTATTTCCGCCGGCCTGGTGACCACCCTCTTCGCCCGCTTCATGCACCACCTGAAGACCGTCTTCCTGGTGCTGGACGCCCTGGGCCTCATCGCCTTTTCCCTGATCGGCTGCGAAGTGGCCCTGGGCATGGGCTACGCCCCGGTGGTGGTGATCATGGCCGGCATGATCACCGGCATCTTCGGCGGCATCCTGCGGGACGTGCTGTGCAACCAGGTGCCGGTGGTGTTCCGCCAGGAGCTGTACGCCAGCGTCTCCCTGGCCGTGTGCAGCCTCTACCTGGTGCTGCGAGACCTGGGCCTGGGCACGGAGGCCAACACCCTGATCAGCTTCGGCCTGGGCCTGGCCCTGCGCCTCTGCGCCATCTGGCGCGGCTGGAAGCTGCCGACCTTCTCCTACCGCCAGCGCTGGGACTGATGCCGGCCCGGCCCCGGGAAATCCCCGGGGCCCGCCGATTCATTCTTTTGATGGCCGGAAACCGGCCCCGGGCCGCCGGGTCCATCCCTCATCGCCGGGCTTGACCCACCACAACAACGATGAGGAGACCCACCATGCCCCACCGCAGCATTGCCCACATCATCAGCCAGCAGACCCCGGTCACCGCGACCGCCGACCTTACCGTGCGTGAGGCCTGCCAGCGCATGGCCGCTGCCAGGGTCGGCGCCCTGCTGGTGGTGGAACACGGCTTTCTCACCGGCATCTTCACCGAGCGGGACGCCCTCAACCGGGTCCTGGCCCCGGGGCTGGACCCGGAGCACACCCTGCTGTCCGAGGTGATGACCGCCAATCCCCGCGCCGTGCCGCCGGAAAAGCCCCTCTCCTATGCCCTGCACCTGATGCACATCGGCGGCTACCGCCACATGCCGGTGGTGCAGGCTGGGCGCCCCCTGGGCATGGTCTCGGTGCGGGACGCCCTGGGGGCGGAAATCTGCGATTTCGAGCGGGACCTGGAATCCCTGGAAAAGATCGCCACCGCCCTGTAGGCCCCGCCGGCCCCGGACTACCAGGCAGGAGCCGGCGCCTCAGGCCGGCATCTGCCAGTAGCCCGGGTTGCCGTAGGTGTTCTTGAGGAAGTCAATGAACAGCCGCACCCGCAACGGGAGATGGCGGCGCTGGGGAAAGACGGCGTAGATGCCCACCGGCGGCGCCGCCCATTCGTCCAGCAGGGACACCAGCCGGCCCGCCGCCAGATCCTCCCCCACCTCCCACACCGAACGCCAGGCCAGACCGTAGCCCGCCAGGGCCCATTCGTGCAGCACGGCGCCGTCGTTGCACTCCAGGGTGCCCGCCACCTTCAGCACCAGGCTCTCCCCTGCCTTTTCCGGATGGCGGAAGGTCCAGCCCCGCTGCTGACCGAGGGACAGGCAGTTGTGCCCGGCCAGGTCCTCCAGGGCCCGGGGCGTGCCGTGCCGCGCCAGGTAGGCGGGGCTGGCCACCACCACCCGCCGCATGTCCCCCAGCTTCAGGCTCACCAGGCTGGAATCGCTCAGTTCGCCGATGCGCACCGAGAGGTCGATGGCCTCGTTCACCAGATCCACCAGGCGGTCCGTCAGGTCCAGGTTCACCGTCACTTCCGGATTGCCGGAAAGGAAGTCGGCCACCAGGGGTGCCACGTGCTTGCGCCCGAAACCGGCCGGGGCCGAGACCTTGAGGTGGCCGCTGGCCTTGACCCCGCCCAGGCTGACCGAGGCTTCGGCATTGGCCAGGTCGTTGAGGATGCGCTGGCAGTCCTCCAGGAAAGCGCTGCCCTCGAAGGTGAGGGACAGCTTGCGCGTGGTGCGCACCATCAGCTTCACCCCGAGGCGGGCCTCCAGGGCGTCCAGGCGGCGGCCGATGATGGCCGGGGTCACCCCTTCCTGGGCCGCGGCGGCGGAGAGGCTGCCCTTGGCGGCCACGTTCACGAAGGCATTGATCTGCTTGAAGGCATCCATGGCATTACATACTTAAAGTAAAAGATCATTCGCTGCAATCCTAGCTTATCTTTTACCTCGAGCAACAATAAACTGCGATGCGTAGGCTGATCCATAATCTCCGGATCGACCCGCAAACCCCAAGTCCGACAGAGAAAAAATGACCGCCCCCTGCCCGATCAAAGCCATCGCCTTCGACGCCTACGGAACGCTGTTCGACGTCTATTCCGTCGGCGCCCTGGCCGAGCAGCTTTTCCCGGGCAAGGGGGTGGCGCTCGCCGCCCTGTGGCGCGACAAGCAGATCGAATACAGCCGCATCCGCAGCATGAGCGGCCGCTACAAGCCCTTCTGGGAAGTCACCCAGGACGCCCTCATCTATGCCGGCGCCGCCATCGGCGTGGCCATGGGCGAAACGGAACGGGGCCGGCTGATGAGCCAGTACGCCTGCCTCTCCGCCTTCCCGGAAAATCTGCCGGCCCTGAAGGAACTGAAGACCCTGGGCCTGCCCCTGGCCATCCTCTCCAACGGCACCCGGGCCATGCTCGACATCGCCGTCAAGAGCAGCGGCATGGGCGGCATCTTCGACCACATCCTGTCCGTCGAGATGGTGCAGAAATTCAAGACGGCCCCCGAGGTGTACCAGCTGGGACCCGACGCCTTCGACCTGCCGGCCCGGGAAATCCTCTTCGTCTCGGCCAACAGCTGGGATGCCTGCGCCGCCACCTGGTTCGGCTACACCACCTTCTGGATCAACCGTACCGGCCAGCCGCCGGAGCAGCTCAACGTCAGCCCCACGGCCAGCGGCCATCGTCTCTCCGACGTGGTGGCCTTCGTGCGGGAGAACCAGTGATGGAACTCCTCACCATTGCCCTGGTGGGCGGCGGCGCCTTTCTCGCCGGCGGCATGAACGCCATGGCCGGCGGCGGCACCTTCTTCTCCTTCCCCGCCCTGCTCGCCGCCGGGGTGCCCCCGGTCACCGCCAACGCCAGCAATACCGTGGCCCTGTGGCCCGCCAGCCTGTCTTCCGCCTGGGCCTACCGGCGGGAGCTGCTGCGGCACAAGTCCTGGGTCATTCTGCTCACGGTGGTGGCCCTGATCGGCGGCCTCGCCGGCGGCCTGCTGCTGCTGGCCACCTCCAACGCCGCCTTCGCCAAGCTCATCCCCTGGCTGCTGCTCACTGCCACGGCCCTTTTCGCCTTTTCCGGCCAGGTCGCGAAGCTGGTGGCCTGGAGCAAGACCCGCCTGGGCCTCCAGGCCGATCCCGATGCCGGGCGCAGGAGCGTCGGCGGAACCCTCTTTCAGCTCGCCGTATCGATCTACGGCGGCTTTTTCGGTGCCGGCCAGGGCATCCTCATGCTCGCGGCCCTGTCGATCCAGGGCCTGGAGGACATGCAGGAGCTCAACGCCATCAAGAACTGGCTGTCGGCAATCAACTACACGGTGTCGGGCCTCACCTTCATCATCGCCGGAGCCATCAGCTGGCCCCACACGCTGCTGATGCTGGTGACCGCCATGGCCGGCGGCTACGCCGGCGCCGCCCTGGCCCGGCGCCTGCCGGCCCTGTGGCTGCGCCGCCTGGTGGTGGCCGTGGGCACCGTGCTGACGATCATCTACTTCGTCAAAACCTATTTCTGAAATTTCCCTTTTCCCGATTACGCATTTTCAACGATTCAAACTAGGAGAGACCATGAGCCTGAACCTGCCCGCCGGTATGCAAATCACCGCTCCCATCCAGCCCCAGTACGAAAGCATCCTCACCCTGGAGGCCCTGGAGTTCGTCGCCAAGCTGCACCGCGCCTTCGAAGGCCGCCGCCAGGAACTGCTGAAGGCCCGCGTCGAGCGCCAGGCCCGCATCGATGCCGGCGAGATGCCCGACTTCCTGCCCGAGACCAAGCACATTCGCGAGGGTGACTGGAAGGTCGCCCCTTTGCCCGCCGCCCTGGAGCGTCGCCGCACCGAAATCACCGGCCCGGTCGAAGCCAAGATGATCATCAACGCCTTCAACTCCGGCGCTGATTCCTACATGACCGACTTCGAGGATTCCAACTCCCCCAACTGGGACAACCAGATCCAGGGGCAGGTCAACCTCTACCAGGCCATCCGCCGCCAACTCTCCTTCAAGAACGAAGCCGGCAAGGAATACAAGCTCAACGACCAGATCGCCACCCTGCAGATCCGTCCCCGGGGCTGGCACCTGGATGAAAAGCACGTGACCGTGGACGGCCAGCGCGTCGCCGGCGGCATCTTCGACTTCGCCCTGGTCTTCTTCCACAACGCCAAGGAACAGATCGCCCGCGGCGCCGGCCCCTTCTACTACCTGCCGAAGATGGAATCCCATCTGGAAGCCCGCCTGTGGAACGACATCTTCGTCATGGCCCAGGACCACATCGGCCTGCCCCAAGGCACCATCAAGGCCACCGTGCTGGTGGAAACCATCCTCGCCACCTTCGAGATGGAAGAGATCCTCTACGAACTGCGCAACCACTCCGCCGGTCTGAACGCCGGCCGTTGGGACTACATCTTCTCCTGCATCAAGAAGTTCAAGAAGAACAAGGACTTCTGCCTGGCCCAGCGCGGCGTCATCACCATGGAAGTGCCCTTCATGCGCTCCTACGCCCTGGCCCTGGTGCAGGCCTGCCACAAGCGCGGCGCCCCTGCCATGGGCGGCATGAGCGCCCTGATCCCCATCAAGAACGACCCGGTGGCCAATGAGAAGGCCCTGGCCGGCATCCGCCACGACAAGGCCCGCGATGCCAAGGACGGCTTCGACGGCGGCTGGGTGGCCCACCCCGGTCTGGTTTCCATCGCCCACGAAGAGTTCGTCAAGGTCCTGGGCGACAAGCCCAACCAGTGGGAAAAGCAGGTGGAAGGCTCCTTCGGTCCCAAGGACTGGCTCAACTTCCAGCCCGAGCAGCCCATCACCGAAGCCGGCCTGCGCAACAACATCAACGTCGGTATCCACTACCTGGGTTCCTGGCTGGCCGGCAACGGCTGCGTGCCCATCCACAACCTGATGGAAGATGCGGCCACCGCCGAAATCTCCCGCTCCCAGGTGTGGCAGTGGGTGGTCTCTCCCAAGGGCATCCTGGACGACGGCCGCAAGGTCACCGTGGAAATGGTGCGCCCCATGATCGCCGAGGAACTGGCCAAGGTGAAGGCCACCGTTGCAGCCCAGGGCGAAGACACCGCCACCTACGACCAGGCCGCCGTGATCTTCGACAAGATGAGCCTGACCCCGGACTATCCGGAGTTCCTCACCCTGCCGCTGTACGAAGCCATGGCCTAAGCCAGGTCGGCTACCCGCCAAAGAAAAAGCCCCGGGAAACCGGGGCTTTTTTTCAGACTGGGGGCAGGCGTGCGCTACCTAAATGGGTCATGTGCCGAAATCGCCCCCGCCTAATGTCCCAGCAACAGCGCCACCGCCGCGGCAAAATCGTCCACCACCCGGGCAGCCCGGATGTCGCCGGCGCTTTCATCCGCCGGGCGGAACTTGCCTGTGCGCACCAGCACTCCAGGCATACCCACGGCCTGGGCGCCACCGATGTCGTCCCGCAGGTCGTCGCCGATCAGCACCGCCTCGCCGGGAACCACGCCCAGCTCGGCCAGGGCGCCGAGGAAGAAGGGCGCCGCCGGCTTGCCCACCACTTCGGCCCGCACCCCGGCCCCGTATTCCAGGGCGGCGACGAAGGCCCCCAGGTCCAGGGTCAGGCCGTCCGGTTCCTGGAAATAGCGGTTGCGGGCCATGGCGATCAGGGGGCAGCCGGCCTGCAGCAGGCGGAAGGCCCGGTTGAGGGCATCGAAGGTGAAATGTTCTCCCGCATCCCCCAGCACCACCGCGTCCGGCTCGGGGTGGCTGGGACCCACCTCGTCGGCGATGGCCGGATGCACCAGGTAGTGGGGATGCAGCCCCCGCTGGCGCACCAGCTGGGCCGTGGCCCGCACCGCCGTCTGAATTTCTTCCGGCGCCACGGCCAGGCCCATGGAGTGCAGCAACTGCACCAGGGCCTGGCGTGGCGACCGGGTGGTATTGGTGAGAAAGCGCAGGGGCAGGCCGCTGGCGCGCAGGCGCTGCAGAGCCGCGGCGGCGCCGGGCACGGGGCGGTCGCCCACGTGCAGCACTCCGGCCAGGTCGATCAGCACGGCCCGGGGCTTTTGCGGCAGGGGCGGTGCCGACGGGACGGGATCGGGCTCAGCCATGGAAGCGGGCGTTGAGTTCGTCCACCACCTCGGCCCAGTCCGCGTCCTCCAGGATTTCCTCCCGCAGGAAGGCCGCCTGGGAGGGCGTCCAGAAGGGCGCGTCGGCCAGCAGCACATTTTCCGGCAGGGGGCCGTGCTGCTCGATGAAGCGGTTGATGGAGAGCCCGTCGGCCGGCAGGCCGAGCTGGGCAAAGAGATTGCTCATGGTCGGGGTAGGGAAGTCCATGCTTGACCTCCAGTTGGTAATGACGAGAAGCTAGCGGCTGCACCTACAACTATAGAACCCCGGACGGCGGCGAAGTTCACCCGCGGCCGAGCCGGGACCAAAAATCCCCATGGAAATCCTCGTCGACATCATCCTCAAGGCCGGCCGCTCCGCCGTCGAACTGTCCCTTTTCGTGCTGCTGCCGGTGATGGTGGTGATGCTCTCCCTGATGCGCCTGCTGGAGGCCCGGGGCGTGGTGGACAAGGTGGTGGCCTGGCTGGCCCCGGCCCTGAAACCCTTCGGCCTCACCGGCCTGGGGGTGTTCGCCGCCCTGCAGATCAACTTCGTCAGCTTCGCCGCCCCCATGGCCACCCTTTCCATGATGGAGCAGCGGGGCGTCTCCAACCGCCACATCGCCGCCACCCTGGCCATGGTCTTCGCCATGTCCCAGGCCAATGCTGCCTTTCCCATGATGACCATGGGCCTCAACTTCGGTACCACCCTGGTCTTTTCCCTCCTCGGCGGCCTGGTGGCCGCGGCGGCCACCTACTACCTCTTCGGCCGCGGCCTCTCGGCGGAGGAGGCGCGGCTGGACGAAACCCTGCACCACCCGGTGGCGGAAGACGCCAAGGGCGTGCTCGACGTCATCAACCGGGCCGGGGCCGAGGCCTTCAAGATCGCCGTGGGCGCCATTCCCATGCTGGTGCTGTCCCTGGTGGCGGTCACCGCCCTGAAGCGCTTCGGCGCCATCGACCTGCTGACCCAGTGGCTGACCCCGCTGCTGGCCCTGGCGGCCATCGACCCGGTGCTGATCCTGCCCAGCCTGACCAAGGTCCTGGCCGGCGGCACCGCCATGATGGGGGTGATGGACGACATGCGGCGCAGCGGCCAGGTCAGCGCCGAACTGCTCAACGCCAGCGCCGGCTGGCTGATCCATCCCTTCGACGTGCCCGGGGTGGCGGTGATCATCTCCGCCGGCCGCCGCGTCGCCGCCGTGTGGAAGCCGGCAGCCCTGGGCGCCTGCGTCGGCATCGGCGTACGCACCCTGGGCCACATCCTGGCCGCCTAGGGCCGCAATGACACACTGTTACGAAAAATTCACGCCGGGCCCGCACCGGCTGTGGCAAAGTTGCGCCATGGACCTCCTGACCCGCACCTGTTCCGCCTCCCGACGCCGCCGGCATTTTGCCCGGTCGCCGTCGCTCGTCCCCAGGTAAGGCAGCATCCCCGAAGTCCTCCGACTTCCCTACCCAAAGGCCACGGCAACCCCGTGGCCTTTTTGTTTTTTCACCATCCCGCAAGGAGAAAGAAGCAATGGAAACACCCTTCGCCGCCGACCCTGCCGCCAACGCCCTGATGTGGATCACCCAGCGCCCCCAGCTGGTCTTCGCCGAAGGGCGCGGCTCCTGGCTGGTGGATCAGCAGGGCAAGCGCTATCTGGACTTCGTCCAGGGCTGGGCGGTGAACTGCCTGGGCCACGGCCATCCGGCCATCGTCGAGGCCCTGGCGAGCCAGGCCGGCAAGCTGATCAACCCCAGCCCGGCCTTCTACAACGAACCGAGCCTGAAGCTGGCTGCCGGCCTGGCGGCCCACTCCTGTTTCGACCGGGTCTTCTTCGCCAGCACCGGGGCCGAGGCCAACGAGGGCGCCATCAAGCTGGCGCGCAAGTGGGGGCAGAAGCACAAGGGCGGCGCCCACGAGATCATCACCTTCGCCGGCGGCTTCCACGGCCGCACCCTGGCCACCATGTCGGCCTCCGGCAAGCCGGGCTGGGACACCCTGTTCGCGCCCCAGGTGCCGGGCTTTCCCAAGGCCCAGCTGAACGACCTGGATTCGGTGGCGGCCCTCATCAACGAGCGCACCGTGGCCATCATGCTGGAGCCGATCCAGGGCGAAGGCGGGGTGGTGCCGGCCAGTGTGGAATTCCTGCAACTGTTGCGGCAGATCTGCGACGACCGGGGCCTGCTGCTGATCGTGGACGAGGTGCAGACCGGCATGGGCCGCACCGGCAAGCTCTTCGCCCACCAGCACGCCGGCATCGAGCCGGACATCATGACCCTGGGCAAGGGCATCGGCGGCGGCGTGCCCCTCTCGGCCCTGCTGGCCAAGGAATCGGTCTGCTGCTTCGAGGCCGGCGACCAGGGTGGCACCTACAACGGCAATCCGCTGATGACCGCCGTCGGCGTCGCCGTGCTGGAAGTGCTGACGGCCCCCGGCTTCCTCGATGAGGTGGCGGCCAAGGGCGAGTACCTGGGCGCCGGATTGCAGCGTCTCTCCGACCGGCTCGGTCTCCGGGGCGAACGGGGCGAGGGCCTGCTGCGGGCCCTGCTGCTGGCCGACGAGCGGGGCCCGGCCATCGTCGAGGCGGCCCGGGAGCGGGGCCCCGAGGGTCTGCTGCTCAACGCGCCGCGGCCCCACCTGCTGCGCTTCATGCCGTCCCTGACGGTGAGCCGGGAGGAGATCGACCAGATGCTGGCCTGGCTGGAGGAACTGCTGGGGGCCTGAGGCGGCCCAAGCCCTGTCCGGCCGCCCCAAGCGGCCGGACCAACTCTGTTACAGGCAGGCCCGCCCGTCCCCGGCATAATGCCGCCCTGAGTCGTCCCATCCCGTGCCGCACCGCGGCGCCTGCCCAACCCCAGCCCAACGCCCGGAACACCGATGCGCAAAAAAATCCTGCTTCTCTCCCTGGCCCTGCCCCTGCTGCTCACCGCCTGCGGCGAGCCGGCCGACACCCATCCGGACAAGCCCGTGACCCAGCGCCGGGCGGCCTTCAACACCATCCTCAAGGCCTTCGAGCCCATGGGCATGATGCTGCGGGACAAGCGCTACGACGCCGACGCCTTCCTGCAATCGGCGGAAAAGCTGGAGGCGGCCAAGGAAGGGCCGTGGCGCCATTTCACCGCCGACAGCAACTACCCGCCGACCAAGGCCACGGACAAGGTGTGGAGCGAGGCGGCCCAGTTCGAAACGGAACGCCAGGGCTTCCTCGCCGCCACCGGCAAGCTGCTGGAAGCAGCCCGCAGCAAGGACGAAGCCAAGGTGCGCCCGGCCTACGAGGCGGTGCACGACGCCTGCCGCAGCTGCCACAAGACCTTCAAGAAATAAGGCCCGGGGGCCGGTGGGAGCCGGCCCGCTTTCTCCTGCACCTGGCTTCGGCCGCCCGCTCTGACCAGCGGCCACCCCCATTGTCCGGGGCTCACCCGCCGCGCTCGCCGGCATTCGCCGCTGCCCGCGGCCAGGGCGAACGCCAGTCCTTTCCCCACGCCTGACGGCGCTGCCACTGTTCCTGCGACACGGCCATCCTTACCGCCAGGGTCTGCCCTGCCATCCAGGCAGGGAGCCATTCTTCAGAGACTCATTCGCCACCGCGGCGCCGGCGCCAGGCCTCCAGCAAGGGGCGGCTGCGACCGTTGCCTGGAGCCGCCTCCACGGCAGGCCCGGCCGCGAGCGGCGTCCCGTCTGCCTGGAGGGCCGGGCCGTCCTGCACCTCGCCGCTGACCCAGGCCCGGCGCAGGGCGGCGCCGCAGCGGGCGCTGGCCACCCCGGCGGCCCGTTCCAGGGCCTGCCGGGCCAGGATGCCGTAGAGCTGCCGGTCGGCGCTGATCCAGGGATAGAAGCCGAAGGCGCCGGCGCTGGAAAAGGCGCCGTCGTCTCCCGGGCCGTCCTCCACCCAGTGGTGCAGGCTGTAATGCCAGGGCCGGGGCACCGGGCTGCGCACCGCCCCGGGGCAGCTGCCCGGCTGGGTGCATACCGCCTCGGCCCCGAGCAGATGCCCCAGTTGCAGGCTGCCGCCCATGAGACCCCGCAGGAAGGCGGCGTAGCCGTTGGCGGAGGCGGCCATGCCGCCGGCGGGCTGGGGACTGCGATAGTCGATGCCGGCCGCCGCCGGCAGCACCCGGTGCAGGTCCCGGTTGAGGGCGGCCAGGTCCAGGTCGCCCAGGCCCAGGGCCACTGCCAGTTTCTGGGCGTGGCCGCCGCCGTAGCTGAAATGGCCCACGTGGGCCGGGTCCCGCCCCCCGTTGTCGCCCTGGGCGAGGCACTCGGCCACGGTCTTGCTGCGCACGCAGGAGCGGTGCTGCAGGCGGTCGTCGCCGGCCTGCATCTGCAGGGCCTGCACCGCCTGGGGCGGCAGGCGGCCGTCGTAACGCTGCGCCGCATAGGCGCCGAACACCCACTTGGAGGCGGAGGCGATGGGCATCACCGTGTCGGCGCCGATCTGACGTCCCCCCGGGCTGCCGCGGCTGCCCCGGGCCAGGGGGCCGCGGCGGTCGCCGATTTCCCAGTAGAAACTGCCCAGGCCTTGGCACAGGGGCGAGCGGTCCAGGGTCTGCTCCACGGCGGCGCGGCGGCTGTCCATATCGGCCGCCCAGGCGCCGGCGGCCGCGGCCAGCCAGCAGGGCAGGAAGAGGAGGTGGTGGCGGGGGCGGAAGGTCATGGCGCGGCACCGGGGAAGAAGGAAGATGCCGTCAGGATAAGGGGCCGCCGATGGGGCATGGGTAAGCAGGTGTAAGCAATTGCAAACGCCGGCGGCGCCTGCCGCCGGGGCCGCCTGGCCGGTGCGGCTTCAAGGCTCCAGGCGCTTGGCCAGGACTTCGTCCACCCGGTTCTTTTCCATGTCCATGACCTCGAAGCGCCAGCCGGCCCACTCGAAGGATTCGGTCTTCTTGGGGATGCGCCCCAGCTGGTACACCACGAAGCCGCCGACGGTGTGGTAATTGCCCAGCTCCTCTTCCGGCAGCTCGGCCAGGCCCAGTAGTTCCTTCAGTTCGTCGATGGGCAGCAGGCCGTCCAGCAGCCAGCTGCCGTCGCTCCGCTGCAGGGCCATGGGCGCCTCGACGGCGCCGGAGAGGACGTCGCCCACCACGGTGCCCATGAGGTCGGAGAGGGTCACCAGGCCCTCGGTGCCGCCGAATTCGTTCACCACCAGGGCAATCTGGGTCTGGTTGGCCTTGAAGAATTCCAGCAGGCCGATCAGGGACAGGCTGTTGGGCACGTAGAAGGGGGCGTTGGGAGACAGCTTGCCGAAATCCAGGCTGCCGTCCCGCAGCAGGGCCTGCAACAACTCACGACCCTCGACGAAGCCCAGGGGGGTACCCAGGCCGCCCTTGCACACCAGGAAACGGGACACGGCCCGCTCCTGCAGCACCTTCATGTTGGCCTCCCGGGGCAGGGTCAGGTCCAGGTAGGCGATGCCGGTGGCCGGGGTCATGATGGCGCCGACCCGGCGGTTGTCGAGGCGGAAGACGTTGCCCAGGATTTCGCTCTCGGTCTGGTCCAGCACCCCTTCTTTGCGCCCGGATTCGATGAGGAAGCGGATCTCGTCCGCCGCCGAGGCCTCGGCCGAGCCCTTGCTGGGAAAGAGGTCGAGGATGCGGTCGGAAACCCAGGAGACGATCCACACCAGGGGCCGGGACAGGCGCAGCAGCCACACCACCGTACCGGCCAGGGCCACCGCCGTGGCCTCGGGCTTGGCCAGGGCCAGGCGCTTGGGCACCACTTCGCCGAAGACCAGGGTGAAGAAGGTGATCACCGTCACCACGCCGCCCAGGGCCAGGCCGTAGGCCAGACTGTCGCCCAGGCCCAGGCTCTGCCGCAGCCATTCCTCGGCCCGGGGCACCCACAGGGATTCGCCGAAGACGCCGGAAAGCATGGCCAGGGCGGTGATGCCCAGCTGGGTGGTGGCCAGCAGGCGGCTGGGATGCTGGCGGAAACGCAGCACCGTGCCGGCCCCCAGGGAGCCTTCTTCGGCCAGCATGGCCAGGTGGGAATTGCGGCTGGCGCCCACGGCCATTTCAGCCAGGGACAGCAGACCGCTGCTCAATACGAGAAAAACCAGAATCCAGATATCCATGATGCCTCCAGGTGCCCGCAATCCTTGCTGGGGGCCGGTTGGCCGCCGGAGACGGGCACAACAGCGTCATTCTACCCCGGCCCGGTGACGGCACCCGGGCCTGGCGGAGCACCATTCCCCATATAAAAGTATCGTATCCAAGAACTTTTAAGGTCTTAAAGATATTTCCAGGCAGGAATACACTGGCGACCTTTCCCCATTTCCCGGAGGCGCCATGCTTGCCGCCCTCACCCAACTCCTGCTGTTCCAGCTGGCCGGCGAAGTCATCGCCCACGGCCTGGGCCTCGCCGTGCCCGGCCCCGTCATCGGCATGGTGCTGCTGTTCGCCTTCCTGGTGCTGCGCCAGGGGCCCGGCCACGACCTGCAGCACACCTCCCAGAACCTGCTCTCCCATCTCTCCCTGTTGTTCGTGCCCGCCGGCACCGGGGTCATGCTGCATCTGCACCGCCTGCAGGACGAGTGGCTGCCCATCCTGCTCTCCCTGCTGCTGAGCACCGCCGTCACCCTGGCCCTCACCGGCCTGCTGCTCAAGGCCCTGAGCCGCCGCGCCGCCCCCGGCGGGGAGACCCGGCCATGAGCGCGCCTCTCGCCACCGCCCTCGGCGCGCCCCTGGCCCAGATCTGGGTCTATCTTTCCGCCTCGCCCCTGCTGGGCCTCACCGTCACCCTGCTGGCCTATCAGGGCGCCTTCGCCCTCTACCGCAAGGCAAAGTTTCACCCAGCGGCCAACCCGGTGCTACTGGCGGTGGCCTTCCTGGTGGCCCTGCTGGCCATCACCGGCACGCCCTACCAGACCTATTTCGACGGTGCCCAGTTCGTGCACTTCCTCCTCGGCCCGGCCACCGTGGCCCTGGCCATTCCCCTCTATGCCCAGATCAAGCGGGTCAAGGCCATGTTCTGGCCCATCCTCATCGCCCTGGTGGCCGGCTGCCTCACCGCCGCGCTATCGGCCATGGCGGTGGGCAAGCTCTTCGGCGCCAGCCTGGCCACCCTGCTGTCCCTGGCGCCCAAATCGGTGACCACGCCCATTGCCATGGGCATCGCCGAACGCACCGGCGGCCTGCCGTCCCTCACCGCGGTACTGGTCATCACCACCGGCATCCTCGGCGCCGTGGGCGCCCGCTACCTGTTCGACGCCCTCAACATCAAGGATCACGCCGTGCGCGGCTTCGCCATCGGCATCGCCTCCCACGGCATCGGCACCGCCCGGGCCTTCCAGGTGAGCGAACAGTGCGGCGCCTTCGCCGCCCTGGCCATGGGCCTCAACGGCGCCCTCACCGCCCTGCTGCTGCCCGTGGTGCTGCCGTGGGTGAAGGGCTGGCTGGGCTGATGCCCTGAGGACCAGAAGGGATGCGGCTGCCGGCCATGGCACGGCGGGCATGCCCGTCCCTGCTGGCTGACGGAGCCCCCCTCCTAAAGCTTCGTGTATTTCACCGCCCGCCCCTGCACCTTTTCCGGCGGGTATTTCTGGCGGTTGAGTTCCATCTTTTCGGCGAAGGCCGCGGCCAGGTCGATTTCCAGCAGGTCGGCGACCCGGATCACGCCCATCAGCACGTCCGACAGTTCGTGCCCCACTTCCCGCCGCTGCTCCGGCGTCAGCTTGAAGCTGTCGGCCTCGGACAGCCACTGGAAATGCTCCAGCACCTCGCCGGCCTCCAGGGTCATGGCGATGGCCAGGTTCTTCGGGTTGTGGTGTTGATCCCAGCCCCGCTCGCTGACGAATTGGCGGACGACGGCTCGCAGTTCTTCCAGTTGGCTCATGGCGGCAGGGGCAAGGAATGGGAAGCCGCCATGATAGCGGAGCCGTGGGGCAGGGCCCTCCTCCGCCCCCTGGCCGAATGCCTGGGCAGCCATTGCGTAACGCCAATGGCATAATTGCATTTTCTCCGTAGCGCGCCCGCCATGCTCGACACCCTCTACGGCAAGACCTTCCTCATTCTCACCATCCAGCTGGCCCTGACCTGGGCCAGCACCTTCCTCTTCATCCTCTGGCTGCGCCAGCGCTACTACGCCCGGGCGGCCTGGGTCGGCGGCAGTCTGCTGGAATCCGGCGAGCTGGACCTGGAGCTGGACTGGCAGGCCGTCGCCCCCTGGTTCTGGCTGCTGCTGGGGGTGGATGTGGCGGTCTTTCTCCTGCTGCTCTTCGTCGGCCAGCACAACCTGGCCGTCGGCCTGCCCCTCTTCTGCCTGTGGTCGCTGCTGACGGGCATCGAGCTGGCCCTGGCCCTGGTGTCGGTCGACGAGAACCTGGGGGGCAAGGTCCTGGCCCTCACCGCCATGCTCACTTTCGCCGCCTTCCTGGTGGGCGCCTATGCCGGCATCGACTTTTCCTTTCTCGGCAGCACCCTCTTCGCCGGCCTCACCCTGGTGCTCCTGGGGGGCCTCTACCGCCTGCTGTTTTCCATCTCCGACGGCTGGCGACGCCTGCTGGCCCTGTTCGGCTGCGCCGTCTTCGTCGGCTACCTGGTGTTCGACTTCAACCGCCTCACCCGCAGCCCCCGCAACGACTGGGAAAAGGCCCTGGACCTGGCCATCAGCCTGTACCTGGACATCATCAACCTGTTCCTCCACCTGCTGGACCTGCTGCATCGCTGAAGCGGGGCCGGCCGTGGCATAATCGCGCCCCTCCCGGCGCCGCGGCGCCCGGACGGCGGCGCCTTCTCCCGGGTTTCCAGACGCCCCGTCCCGTTCCCTGAGCCCGATCTTCTTGCACAGGAGCAAGCTATGGTCGGCTATTGGCTGATTCTCGCCGTGGCGGTGGTCACGGAAATCCTCTGGGCCCTGAGCCTCAAATACATCCAGCAGCATCCCGGCCCCTGGCCCGTGGCCGCCTCCCTCGGCCTGACCCTGGTGAACATGGCCCTGCTCTCCCTGGCCATGCGGGGCATTCCCGCCGGCGTCGCCTACGCGGTGTGGACCGGCCTCGGTGCCGTCGGCGTCGCCATCTGCGGCGCCCTCTTCTTCGGCGACCAGCTCAACAGCGGCCAGATGGGCGCCATGGCGGTGGTCATCGCCGGCGTGGTCGGCATGAAGCTGGCCACCGGCTGAGGCGGCAGCAGGACCGGGCCGGCGGCGGCCCCTGTGCGGCGGCCGCCGCCGGCATTACACTGGACGTTCCGCCACGCCCGTACGTCCGCCCATGCAGGACCCCATCACCACTGCCGCCCAGTACGTGCTCGAAGCCGACGGCCTGCTCATCACGGCCGGCGCCGGCATGGGCATCGATTCAGGCCTGCCGGACTTCCGCGGCCCGGAAGGCTTCTGGCGGGCCTACCCGGCCCTGGGACTGCAGCGCCTGATGTTCGAGGAAATCGCCTGCCCCGACGCCTTCGTGCGGGACCCGGAGCAGGCCTGGGGCTTCTACGCCCATCGCCTCAACCTCTACCGCCGCACCACGCCCCACGCCGGCTTCGCCCTGCTGCGGGCCATGGCCGAGCGCCTGGAACGGGGCGCCTTCGTCTTCACCAGCAACGTGGACGGCCAGTTCCAGAAGGCCGGCTTCGACGAACTGCAGGTGGCCGAATGCCACGGCAGCCTGCACCACCTGCAGTGCTTCCACGACTGCCGGGGCCACATCTGGCCGGCGGCGGATTTCGCGCCGGAGGTGGACGAGGCCCGCTGCCGCCTGCGCTCGCCCCTACCCCGCTGCCCCGACTGCGGCGCCCTGGCCCGGCCCAACGTGCTCATGTTCGGCGACTGGAACTGGCAGTCCGGCCGCACCGAAGTACAACGCCAGCGCCTGGAAAACTGGCTGGCCACGGTGCAGCGCCCGGTGGTGATCGAGCTGGGGGCCGGCACCGCCATCCCCACGGTGCGCTGGTTCGGCGAAATGCGCGGCGCCCCCCTGATCCGCATCAATCCCGGCGAAGCGGAGGTATGCACCGACCGCGGCGTCAGCCTGCCCCTGGGCGCCCACGTCGGTCTCCAGGCCATGGCCCGGGAACTGCGGGCCGCCGGCTTTCTCGATTGACCGCCGTTGATGCGTCTCCATCGCCGCCCCGGGCTTGAAGCCGGCGCCGCCGCCCCCAACTCCATGCTGTCATTACTCCCTGTCGCCGCCATGCCCAGCCGCCACCGTTGCCTCGCCCTGCTCTTCCTCGCAGCCCTGAACGCCGCGCCCCTGGCCGCCCAGGAAGGCATCGACGTGGGCAAGCCTTCGGCCCTGCGCCGGCTGGTGCCGGCGGAGCAGATCGAGCGCCAGGCCGGCCAGGAATACGAGCAGCTGAAGCAGCAGGCCGCCCGGCAGCGGGCCCTGGCGCCGGCGGACCATCCCCAGGCGCGGCGCCTGCAGGCCATCGCCCGGCGCCTGATCCCCTTCGCCGACCGCTTCAACCCCCGGGCCGGACAATGGCGCTGGGAAGTGAACCTGATCGGCTCCCGGGACATCAACGCCTTCTGCATGCCCGGCGGCAAGATCGCCTTTTTCACCGGCCTGGTGGAAGGCCTGAAGTTGACGGACGACGAGATCGCCGTGGTCATGGGCCACGAAATGGCCCACGCCCTGCGCGAGCACGCCCGGGAGCAGACGGCCAAGAGCGGCCTGACCCAGCTGGGCGCCAGCCTCCTCGGCCAGTTCGTCGGCCGGGGCCAGTACGCCGACCTGTTCCAGTTCGGCGGCAACATGCTGAGCCTGAAGTTTTCCCGGGACGACGAGAGCGAGGCCGACCTGGTGGGCCTGGACCTGGCGGCCCGGGCCGGCTACGACCCGCGGGCCGGCATCAGCCTGTGGCAGAAGATGGGCCAGGCCTCCGGGGGCGGCGGCAACCTGGCCTGGTTCTCCACCCACCCGGCCGGCAAGGACCGCATCGGCGACATCCGCCGCCACCTGCCCCAGGTCATGCCCCTGTACGAGAACGCCCGTAAAGCCACGGAGAAAAAGTAGGCATTTGGCGGCAAATGTCTCGTATTTCACGGAAATTGCCCCATGCCGGTGCTATAAAGAAAGCGTCCCCCTGCCTTTTACCGGGAGTACGCCATGGACAGCAGCGGTCTCACCTCCATCTACGCCTACTACAACCCCTATGGCCTATACGGCCTGGGCGGTCTGTCCTCCCTCGGCGCTGTCGCAGCTGCCAACCGCAGCCAGGGGAGTTCTTCCGTATCCGGCAGCGGCAGCAGTTGGACCACGGTTTCCAGCCTGGGCCAGACCTTGAGCGCCGTCAGCAATCTGCAGACGGCAGCCGAGAAGCTGACCAAGCCCGGCGCCTTCTCCTCCCTTTCCGTCGCCTCCTCCGCCCCCACCGTGGCCCGGGGTAGCGCCGCGGAAGGCACGGCCCAGGGGGCCTATACGGTGCGGGTGGATCAGCTGGCCCAGCAGCAGGTGCTCACCTCCGCCGCCCAGGCCACCCAATACACCGCCATTGGAAGCGGCGCCGACACCACGGTCAATTTCCAGTTCGCCAACGGGCGCAGCGCGTCGGTGGATGTCGGCGGCGGCGACAACACCGTCAAGGGGCTGGCAGCTGCCATCAACCGGGCCGACATCGGCGTTTCCGCCAGCGTGGTCAGCGGCCCCACCGGCTACCAGTTGCAGCTTTCCGGCGAAAGCGGGGCGGGCAATGCCTTCACCGTCAGCGCCAGCGGCGACAGCACCCTTTCCGACTTTTTCAGCAGCCCGCCGGGCGGCAACGGCCTTTTGCTGACCCAACAGGCCCAGGACGCCAAGGGCTCGGTGAACGGCAGCGCCTTCACCTCCGGCACCAACACGGCCACCACCTCGGTGGAAGGTCTGACCCTCAAGCTCAACGCCACCGGCATCACCAATCTCACGGTCGGCGGCAATGCGGACCAGGCGGCGGCGGTGACCGACTTCGTCAAGGCCTACAACGCCGTGCAGAGCGGCCTCAACAGCCTGTCCCGGGAATACGCCGGCTTCAACCTGACGGCCCCCTATCTGCGCAACACATTGAGCCAGGCCCTGACGCCGGGAGCCGCCGCGGGCTCGGGCAACATCCAGAAGCTCGCGGACATCGGCATCAGCAGCAATGCCAACGGCAGCCTCAGCGTCGATACGGAAAAGCTGCGCTCGGCCCTGAGCAGTAATGCGGACGCGGTGGCCAGCCTCTTTTCCACCGACAAGGGCGAAGGGGTGGCCGATCGCATCCTGGCCCAGGTCAGCGAAGACGGCGCCCTGGCGGTGGACAACCTGCTCAAGTCCGCCGCTCCCAGCCTGACCACCGCCGGCCTCAGCACGGCCAACCTGCAGAGCAATCTGCTCAACGCCATGTTCAACCAGCAGCAGAACTGGCTCAGCCAGTACAGCGGCCTGGGCAACCTGACCGCCTCCCTCGGCAGCACCGACTCCCTGCTGAGCAGCCTGCTCGGCAGCAGCAACAACAACCTGAGCGGCCTGGGGCTGATCGGCGGCCTGAGCAATCCGGCCACGGTGACCTCCCTGTTCAGCAGTTGAGACCGGGAGCGGGCTGGCTCCAGGCTTATGCCCCAACGACAAAGGCCGCCCGCGGGCGGCCTTTGTCTTTCGTGGCAACGGACGGGTGAAGCGGACGGAGCGCTATCGAATCATCCAGGCGCCAGGCGCCATCGGTGGTCGACAGCCGAACTGGCCGCGGCGACAAGCGCCGGCAGCGGAAACGCCGTCAGACGAGAACCAGGAACAGCCCTCCCCGCAGACGCCCGCCGGACGGCCCTTAGCGGGGCGCCACGGCGGGACGGCGCATCAGCGCTTCTTCGCCGGGGTGGCCTTGCCCCGTGCCGCTGCCGGCTTCTTCGCGACGGCAGGGGCCGCCGGCTTGCCCACCAGGCGTGCCTTCTGGACCTGGGGGTTGGCGCGGCTGGCGGAGATTTCCAGGCCGATGGCCGGCGGCAGGTCCCGGGCGCCGGGGGGCAGGCGGGCGTAGCGGGCCCGGGCTGCGGAGATGCGCTGGTCGATGCGGGACAGGTCGTAGCCCTTGGCCTCCATGGCCCGCCGCACTTCCAAGAGGCGCTGGATTTCCGCCGGCACCTTTTCCGACTTGCGGGCCACGCCCCAGTCGGCCTTGGGCCGGTTGGCGGCGTCGATGAATTCTTCCGGATTGGTGATGACCCGGGCCACCTTCAGGTGGTCGTATTTCATGGCCCAATCCAGGGCGGTCTGGCCGTTCTCGTTGCGCAGCTTGGGGTCGGCGCCCCATTCCATGAGACGCACGGCCAGGGCGTCCTTGCCTTCGTAGGCGGCCATCATCAGCACCGAGGAGCCGTTGGGGGCCTGGGCATTGACGTCGGCACCCCGCTTCAGCAGATATTCGGCCACCTCGGCGTGGCCGGCGAAGACGGCGTAGTGCAGGGCGGACCAGGCATAACCCTCCCGGTTCACCTGGGCGCCATGCTCCAGCAGCCACTGCACCGCCTTCAGGTGGCCCTTCCAGGCCGCCAGCAGCAGGGCCTGCTCGCCCTTGTCGTTCACCGCGTTGAGGTCGGCGCCCCGGGCGTGGAACAGCTCCATCAGGGCCACATTGCCCTCCCAGGCGCCGATCATCAGGCCGGTGCCGACCCGGTCCGCCTGGTAGTCCGGCGGCAGGCCCGCGTCCAGCCATTCCCGGGCCTGGTCCAGGTTGCCCATTTCCAGGGCGACGCCGAAGCTGATCGGGCTGGGCGGCTGGAAGCCTGCCGCCTGCTGGGCCAGGGCCGGACCCGTGCCGAGACACAGGCCGAGGGCCAGGGCGGCGAGGAGGCGCCGGGCCGGCGTCGCCGGGTGGCTGCGGGTGGGCAGGGTGGGGGAAAATTTCATCATTCGCTTCCGTTGTGCCGCCGAAGGCGCTTGCATCGCCCCCCCGGCTTGTGGTCTAAAGACGCTTTTGCTCACGGCCCGCAACGGGCCCCTTGCGATCCTTCTGCGACTGCCGATGCGGTTCCACCGGTTTCACGCCGCCCTTCTCTGTTCTCTCGCGCTCCATGCCGCCGCGCTCCTGCTGCTGCCGCCTCCGGCGGCGCCGGCCCGGGCCGCCGTGCCGTTGCAGGCGCGCCTGCGGCCGCCGCCGGTAACGCCTGCCGCCCAGGAACCGCCGCCGCCACCGCCCCGGGAAGAAGCAGCGCCGCCGCCACCGGAGAAACCTGCGACCGCCAAGCCCAAGCCCGAGAAAAAGGCCCCGGCCAAACCGGCACCGGCCCGCTTCAAGGAGCCGCCGGCCAGCTTCAACGGTTACCCGGTCCTGGCGGGGAACGCCGCCCGCAGCGCCTTCAGCCAGCTGGCGCGGCAGCCCCTGTATCCGCCCGAGGCCATTGCCCGGGGCCTGCAGGGCGAGGTATTGCTGCTGCTGTTCCTCGACGCCAACGGCAATGTGCAGGCGGCCCGGGTGGAGCGCAGCAGCGGCCAGCCCCTGCTGGACCAGGCCGCCGTCGGCGCCGCCCGCCAGCTCAAGGCCCTGCCGGAAGGGGCGCCCCGGGAGGCGATCCTGCCGGTGCGCTTCAAGCTGGACTGAAACGGCCGCCCTCCGGCTCAGGCCGGAACCGCCGCCGGAGTACCTGGCGGCAGCGGCAACGGCCCCAAGCCGAGGCCCCTATTCTCTCAGATTGCCCCGGCCTCGCGCAGGGCGGCGATGGCCTCGGCGTCGTAGCCGAGCCGGGTCAGCACCGCCTCGGTATGTTCCCCCAGCCCCGGCCCCAGCCATTCGGTGCCGCCAGGGGTGGCAGAAAGCTTGGGCACGATGCCCGGCACCTTGAAGTCCTTGCCGTCCGGCAGGCGGGCGGACTGGATCATCTCCCGGGCCAGGAACTGGGGATCGGCGAACATGTCGGCCACCGAATAGACCCGGGAGGCGGGCACCTCCGCCGCTTCCAGCTTGGCCAGCAGTTCGGCCTCGTCCAGGCCTGCCACCCAGGCGTCGATCAGGGCGTATACCTCGTCCCGGCGCCCATCCCGGCCGGCGTTGTCGGCCAGGCCCGGGTCGGTGGCCAGATCCTCCCGCCCCAGGGCCCGCATCAGGCGCTGGAAGATGGCATCGCCGTTGGCGCCGATGGTGACGAACTTGCCGTCCCGGGTCTTATGGGTGTTGGAGGGGGTGATGCCGGGCATGATGTTGCCGGTGCGCTCCCGCACGAAGCCGAAGACGTCGAACTCGGGCACCAGGGATTCCATCATGGCGAAAATGGCCTCGTACAGGGCCACGTCCACCACCTGCCCGTTGCCCCCTTGCACCTCCTTGTGGCGCAGGGCCATGAGGGTGCCGAAGACGCCCCACAGGGCGGCGATGGAGTCGCCGATGGAAATGCCGGTGCGCACCGGCGGCCGGTCGGCAAAGCCGGTGATGTAGCGCAGGCCGCCCATGCTCTCGCCCACGGCGCCGAAGCCCGGCTGGTCCTTGTAGGGCCCGGTCTGGCCGAAGCCGGAGAGGCGCAGCATGACCAGGCCCGGGTTGAGGGCGGAAAGTTCCTCCCAGGAGAGGCCCAGTTTTTCCATGACCCCGGGGCGGAAGTTCTCCACCACGATGTCCGCCTCCGCCACCAGCTTGCGCACGATGTCCCGCCCCTGGGGATGCTTCAGGTTCACCGTCACCGACTGCTTGTTGCGGGACTGGACGAACCACCACAGGGAGGTGCCTTCGTACAGCTTGCGCCACTTGCGCAGGGGATCGCCGCCGTCCGGCGACTCGATCTTCACCACCTCGGCGCCGAACTCGGCCAGCAGGCGGGAGGCGAAGGGCCCGGCGATGAGGGTGCCCAGCTCGACGACCTTGAGGCCGGCCAGGGGCTTGGGAGGACAGGAGGCGGCTGCGGACATGGGGGCGGAACCTGTAAGGGAAGGCGCCATTATGCCCGCTCCGCCCCCTGGCCTATACTGCCCGCCACAGCCACGAGGAGAAGCCATGAACCAGACCGTTTTCAGCCGCATCATCAACGGCGAACTGCCCTGCGCCAAGGTGTACGAGGACGGCCACGTCTTCGCCTTCATGGATGCGGGCCAGGTCAATCCGGGCCACGTCCTGGTGGTGAGCAAGAAGCCCTTCGAGACCCTGCTCGACGCCGACGAGGAAACCGCCGCCGCCCTCATGCGCGCCGCCCGCAAGATCGCCCTGGCGGTGCAGGACGCCTTCGGCCCCGAAGGCATCACCATCCTCCAGGCCAACCGGCCCCAGGGCTGGCAGACCGTGCCCCACCTGCACCTGCACGTGCTGCCCCGCCACGCCGGCGACGGCGTCGGTCTGGTGTGGCCGCGCAAGGAGCCGGGCCTGGAGCAGTTGCAGACCCTGGCGGCAAAAATAAAGGTAACGGACTGAAGCTGCGGGTAAAATACGCCCCCTTCGCCTGTCGCCCGCCCCCCGGCGCGGCAGTCCGGCGGCACCGACCCCAGCTCCCCACCCTTTAATCATCGAGTCCCCATGAAACACATCGCCCGCAAGCGCTTCGGCCAGAACTTTTTGCAGGACCCGCAAATCGTCGCCGACATCGTGGGCGCCGTGAATCCGCCCCGGGACGGCCAGGTGGTGGAAATCGGCCCCGGCCTGGGCGCCCTGACCGTGCCCCTGATGGCCCGGGTGGACCACCTGCACGTGGTGGAGATCGACCGGGACCTGATCGCCCGCCTGAAAAAGCAGTACCCCAAGGACAAGCTGACCATCCACGAGGGCGACGCCCTGGAGTTCGACTTCGGCCAGCTGGGCCCCAACCTGCAGATCGTCGGCAACCTGCCCTACAACATCTCCACCCCCCTGCTCTTCCACCTGGCCAGCTTCGCCCCCATGGTGCGGGACATGCACTTCATGCTGCAGAAGGAAGTGGTGGAGCGCATGGTGGCCCTGCCCGGCGAAAGCGAATACAGCCGCCTCTCGGTGATGCTGCAGTACCGCTTCTACATGGACTGGCTGCTGGATGTGCCGCCCGAATCCTTCGACCCGGCGCCCAAGGTGGATTCGGCCGTGGTGCGCCTGATTCCCCGGCCCCAGGAGGAACTCACGGCGAAGGACCCGGCCCTGCTGGAAAAGGTGGTGCAGGCCGCCTTCTCCCAGCGGCGCAAGATGCTGCGCAACACCCTCAAGGAACTGGGCGGCGAAGCCTGGCTCGAAGCCCACGGCATCAAGCCCACGGCCCGGGCCGAAGACGTGCCGGTGGCCGACTACATCGCCCTGGCCAACAGCCTGGTCAAGCCCGAAAACTAGGCACCCCGGAGAGGCAGGCGGGATGCGGCTGCCGGGCATGGCATCGCCGGCAGGCCCGTCCTTTCTGCCTCCCAGCCCATCCCCCTGACGACTACTGGCGCCACGCCATTGCCGCCGCGGCGGGCCGCCGGCCAAGCGGGTAAAATGGCGGCCTTGGCTCACCCCCGGTGTTACGGATTCATCCCATGCTACGACTGACCGAAATCAAGCTCCCCCTGGACCACCCCGAAGCGGACCTGCGCAGCGCCGTCTGCCAGCGCCTGGGCATCGCCGACGGGGACCTGCTGGGCTATTCGGTCTATCGCCGCAGCTTCGATGCGCGCAAGAAGTCCGCCATCGTCTTCATCTACGCCATCGACGCCGAGGTGCGCGACGAGGCCGCCGTGCTCAAGCGCCTGGCTGGCGACAAGCACGTCATGCCCTCCCCCGACACCACCTACCGCTTCGTCGCCCGGGCCCCGGCCCAGCTGGCGACGCGGCCCGTGGTCATCGGCACCGGCCCCTGCGGCCTCTTTGCCGGCCTGCTGCTGGCCCAGATGGGCTTCAAGCCCATCATCCTGGAGCGGGGCAAGGCGGTGCGGGAACGCACCAAGGACACCTGGGGCCTGTGGCGCAAGGGCGAGCTGAACCCGGATTCCAACGTGCAGTTCGGCGAAGGCGGCGCCGGCACCTTCTCCGACGGCAAGCTCTACAGCCAGATCAAGGACCCTCAGCACCACGGGCGCAAGGTCCTGGAAGAGTTCGTCAAGGCCGGGGCGCCGGAGGAAATTCTCTACATCAGCAAGCCCCACATCGGCACCTTCCGCCTGGTGGGCATGGTGGAGAAAATGCGGGCCAACATCATCGAACTGGGCGGCGAAGTGCGTTTCGGCTGCCGGGTCGAGGAAATCGAGATCGAGCGGGACGCCGCCGGCAACGGCCAGGTGCGCGGCGTGGTGCTGGCCAACGGCGAGCGCATCCCCAGCGACCATGTGGTGCTGGCCGTGGGCCACAGCGCCCGGGACACCTTCCACATGCTCTACGCCAAGGGCGTCTATATCGAGGCCAAGCCCTTCTCCATCGGCGTGCGCATCGAGCATCCCCAGGCCCTCATCGACAAGGCCCGCTTCGGCCCCTTCGCCGGCCACCCCCTGCTCGGCGCCGCCGACTACAAGCTGGTGCACCACTGCAGCAACGGCCGTTCCGCCTACAGCTTCTGCATGTGCCCCGGCGGCACCGTGGTGGCCGCCACCTCGGAGCCGGGCCGGGTGGTGACCAACGGCATGAGCCAGTATTCGCGCAACGAGCGCAACGCCAACAGCGGCATCGTCGTCGGCATCGCGCCGGAGACGGACTACCCGGGCCATCCCCTGGCCGGCATCGACTTCCAGCGCTACTGGGAATCGAAGGCCTTCGAAGCCGGCGGCGGCACCTACGCCGCCCCCGCCCAGCGGGTCGGCGACTTCCTCGCCGGGCGGCCCTCCACCGCCCCGGGCGGGGTCGAGCCCTCCTACACGCCGGGAGTGCACTGGACCGATCTCTCCCAGTGCCTGCCCTCCTACGTGGTGCAGGCCCTGCGCGAGGCCCTGCCGGCCTTCGACAAGCAGATCCGCGGCTTTGCCATGGCCGACGCGGTCATGACCGGGGTCGAGACCCGCACCTCCTCTCCCATCCGCATCAAGCGCGGCGACGACCTGCAGAGCCTCAACACCCGGGGCCTGTACCCGGCCGGCGAAGGCGCCGGCTACGCCGGAGGCATCCTCTCCGCCGGGGTGGACGGCATCAAGGTGGCCGAAGCCGTGGCCCTGGACATGGTGGGCCGGCCCGCCGCCTGAGCGGCCGCGCCCGCCGGCTTCCCGCTCACGCGCACGCCATGGGCTTTTTCGACTGGCTGCTCGGCCCCCGCCACAGCGACCTGGCGGACGACGGCCTGCAGCAGGCCATCCACCAGGTCATGGCCGGCGTCGATCCGCGCCTGCAGGCCATGCACGGCGCCCGGGAGCGCCTCGCCCCGGCCGTCGCCCACGCCCTCGACTACGCCCGCAGCATCGCCGCCCGCCAGGCCGACTGCATTCCCCTGCAAGCCTCCCGCTGGGCCGCCAGCCCGGTGCTGCGGGCCCTCTTCGCCCGCCCCGAGGACATCACCGCCACCGTGAACGCCAGCCCGGACCTGCGGGAATTCCTCGACAGCGGCGGCGACGGCTGCGGCGACACCATCTACTGCATCGTCGCCGCCACGCCGCAACAGCACACCACCCTGGGCACCGCCCTGGAAGGGGAACTGCTGCGCCGGGACGTGGAGCGGCACAGCATCAGCTTCGGGGACTTCCGCCTGGTGGGCTTTTCCGCCAGCCCCCAGGCCCTGCAGCAGCGCACCCAGGAGATGGTGCTGGAAGCCCTGGTGCTGGACGCCCTGGCCGAAATCACCGCCAGCAAGGCCCGGGGCCGGGCCCTGGAGGCGGAGCACGGCCTGCTGCGGCACCGCCTGGCACTCATGGCCCAGAGCCGGGCCGGCCTCAACGGCCTGGAAGCAGAAGGCGCCCACCACCAGGACGTGGCCCAGCTGCGCCAACAGCTGTCCGACAACGAAGCCGCCCTGGCCGCCGCCCATAGCGGCAGCGGCTGGCTGGAGGCCACCCTGGAACAGCTGCAGGCCCATCTGGCGGCGGCCGAGGAGAGCCTGCCCATCCGCCCCACGGTGCTCTGGCTCGACCCCATGAACCTGATGACGGCACCCCAGGCGGCCAATGCCGCCCCCGTGGCCCTGACGGAAATCGCCCGCCCCGGCCGCCCCCTGCGCCTCACCTTCCCTGCCGCCATCCCCCGGGCCGAGGTGGCGCCGCCCCATCTGGATTTCGACTCGGCCCTGCGCCTGCTCTAGGCGCCTGCTCCCGCCTTCCCCATTTTCTGCCGCCGCAAAAACAAACAGGGCGCCAGCGGCGCCCTGTCGGGGAAAACGGGAGAGAACCCGGGAGAGAACCGGCGCAGAAAACTTCCGCCCCGGCCACTCCCGCGGGAAAAGCTCCCTCAGTCCTTCTTCATCGGGCAGGTCTTGATGCCCAGCAGGGTGTAGGCCGGGCACCAGCCCATGAAACCGGTGGCCAGGGGCACCACGCCGATCCAGGCCCACACCGGGCCGCCCAGGATGGCCCAGGCGATCAGGGCCAGGCCGACGACGATGCGCAGGATTTTGTCGATACCGCCAACGTTTGCTTTCATGCTTGCTGCCTCCAGTGAGTTTTGACCCTCCCAGCATAGCGGGGTCCCGGGCAAGCGTATGTAACCTGGGTCACACACCCACGAGCGGCGCCCGGAGGCGCCCAAGCCACGGCCGGCCCAGGCGGCCGCCGGCCTTCAGCGGGCGGCCTCGGCCAGGCTCTTGAGACCGTTGCGGTCCAGGATGCCGATCTGTTCCCGCCCCAGGGCCACCAGCCCCTGGGCGGCAAAGCCTTTCAGCAGCCGGCTGACGATTTCCCGCACGCTGCCCAGCTCTTCCGCCAGCTGCTGGTGGGTGGCATGCAGGGTGTCGCCGTTCTTGGCCAGCAGCAGCTTGGCCAGGCGCTGGTCGAGACGGTGGAAGGCCACCTCCTCCACCAGCTGCATCAGTTCGGCCAGACGCTCGGAAAAGAGGTGGAAGACGAAATCGCGGAAGCGGGCCTGCTCCGCCACCAGCCGGTCGAACACCGGGCTGGGCAGAATCAGCAGGGTGATGGGCGTTTCCGCCTCGCCCCGGGCGGTATAGGGCGCATGGCCCAGGAGACAGCTGGAGGTGATGATGCAGGATTCCCCCGGCTCCACCCGGTAGAGCAGCATTTCCCGGCCGCTGGCGGCGGTCTTCACCACCTTGATGCTGCCTTCCAGCAGCAGGGGGAAGCCCTGGCAGGGCTGGCGCTCGGCGAACAGCTGGGTGCCGGCGGGCAGCCGCAGCAGGGCCTCGGGCCGGCACAGGGCGGCCAGCTGGTCTGCCGGCAGGGCCGCCAGGGAGGGATAGAGGGCAAGCAGGCCGGCGGGGGTCAGTTCCATGGTCGGGCGCGGTCCGGTTGGGGAATCAGGCGACGGGGCCGACTTCGGCGATGGCCGGGGCGTGGTCCGACGGGCGTTCCCAGGTGCGGGGCTCCTTGTCGATGCGCCCGGCGCTGCAGGCCGCCGCCAGGGGGGCGGAGAGCAGCAGGTGGTCGATGCGCAGGCCCAGGTTGCGGCGGAAGCCGCCCATGCGGTAATCCCACCAGGAGAAGGTGGCCGGCGGCTGCTCGAAGAGGCGGAAGCTGTCGCTCAGGCCCAGGCCCAGCAGGCGCTGCCAGGCGGCCCGCTCCGGCTCGGAACAGAGGATCTTGCCTGCCCAGGCCTGGGGGTCGTGCACGTCCGCATCGGCCGGGGCGATATTGAAGTCGCCGGCCAGCACCAGTCGGGGATGGGCGGCCAGTTCCTCGGCCAGCCACTTTTCCAGGGCCGCCAGCCATTCCAGCTTGTAGGCGTACTTGTCGCTGCCCACTTCCTGGCCGTTGGGGAAATAGGCGCAGATCACCCGCACGCCGGCCACCGTGGCGGCGATGAGGCGCTTCTGGGGATCGTCGTAATGGGGATTGCCCCGCTGCACCTCGGCCAGGGGCTGGCGCGAAAGCAGGGCGACGCCGTTGTAGGTCTTCTGGCCGGAAAAGGCGACCTGGTAGCCGGCGGCCTCGATCTCGGCCTGGGGGAAGTTGTGGTCCTCCAGCTTGGTTTCCTGCAGGCAGACCACATCGGGGGCCTCCTTGGCCAGCCACTCCAGCAGATGGGGCAGGCGGACCTTGAGGGAATTGACGTTCCAGGTGGCAAACTTCATCGACAACTATTTCTCCAGGGCGCCCCGGGGCTTGAAACCGTAGGGGGCCGTCTTGGGGTAGCCGGCCAGGTCCAGCAGATTGTTCCAGGCGGCGCTGTCCACGCCCCGGGTGGTCTGCTTGCCGACCATGAGAATGGGCACGACCGGCTCGCTGCCGGCCACGCGCTTGAGTTCTTCGTAATCCTCCGGGGTGGCGATCATCTTCTCGCGGAAGGGAACGCCCCGGGCGTTGAGCAGGTCCCGCCCCAGGCGGCAGGTCTCGACGCAGTCGCTGCTGGTGTACAGCACCACCGGGAAATTCTCCACGGCGCGGCGGGTGGCGTAGGGCAGGCTGCTCTCTTCCCCTTCGGCGGCAGCGCCCAGCTGCTTCTTGCTCACCTGCTTGACCCCGGCGGGGGGCGGCTTGTCGGAAAAGACCGTCTGGCCGGTCTGGGGATCGATCCAGCGGTAGGTGGTCTGGGCCTGGGCGGCACCCCAGGCCAGGCAGCCGACGAGCAGGGACAGCAGCAGTTTCATGGCAAAAATCTCCCGACAGCGGTGTTGGGCCGGATTACGCGGGGATCATACCATTGTGCCGCAACAGGGCATCCACGCTGGGTTCCCGGCCGCGGAAGGCCTTGAAGGAGTCGATCGCCGGGCGGGAACCGCCGACGGAGAGGATCTCGTCCAGGAAGCGCTTGCCGGTGGCCCCGTCGAAGGGATTGCCGGCCTCCTCGAAGGCGGCGTAGGCATCGGCCGACAGCACCTCGGCCCACTTGTAGCTGAAGTAGCCCGCCGCGTAGCCGCCGGCGAAGATGTGGCCGAAGCTGTTGGGGAAGCGGTGCCAGGCGGGAGGAATCAGCACCGCCACTTCCCGGCGCACCTCGTTCAGCACGTCCAGCACGGTCTGCTCGCCCTTGGGATCGAAGCCGTGGTGGATGCGCAGGTCGAAGAGGGAGAATTCCAGCTGGCGCACGGTCATGAGGCCGCTGTGGAAGTTCTTGGCCGCCAGCATCTTGTCGTAGAGAGCCCGGGGCAACGGCTCGCCGGAATCCACGTGGCCGGTCATGCCCTGCAGCACTTCCCACTCCCAGCAGTAGTTCTCCATGAACTGGGAGGGCAGTTCCACCGCATCCCACTCGACGCCGTGGATGCCGGAAACACCCAGCTCCTCCACCCGGGTCAGCAGGTGGTGCAGGCCGTGGCCGGTCTCGTGGAACAGGGTGATGACGTCGTCGTGGCTGAAGGTGGCAGGCTTGTTCCCCACCGGAGCGGGGAAATTGCAGTTGAGGTAGGCCACCGGGGTCTGGATGCCGGCGGTGGTGGCGCGGCGGGTGATGGCTTCGTCCATCCAGGCGCCGCCCCGCTTGGTTTCCCGGGCGTAGAGGTCCAGGTAGAACTGGCCCACCAGCTCGCCGGCGGCGGTCTCGATGCGGAAGAAACGCACATCCGGATGCCACACGGGGGCCGCGTCGGGCTTCAGTTTGACGTTGAAGAGGGACTCGATGACCTTGAACAGGCCGCCCAGCACCTTGGGTTCGGGGAAGTACTGCTTCACCTCCTCGTCGGAGAAGGAGTAGCGGGCCTGCTTGAGCTTTTCCGAAGCCCAGCCGATATCCCAGGGTTCCAGTTCGTCCATGCCCAGTTCGGCCTTGGCGAAGGCCTTCAGCTCGGCCAGGTCCTTCTCGGCGAAAGGCTTGGCCTTCACCGCCAGGTCGTTGAGGAAGGCGAGCACCTGTTCCGGACTGTCGGCCATCTTGGGCACCAGGGAAACCTGGGCGAAGGTGTCGAAGCCCAGCATCTTGGCCTCTTCGGCCCGCAGTTCCAGGATGCGGCGGATCAGGGGGGTGTTGTCCCACTCGGCCTTGCTGCTGCCGTCGGTGAACTCGGCGGCTCGGGTGGCGTAGGCCCGGTACAGGGCCTGGCGCAGGCGGCGGCTCTCGGCGTACTGCATCACCGGCATGTAGGAGGGGGCGTGCAGGGTGAATTTCCAGCCGGCCTTGCCCTCCTTCTCGGCGGCGGCCCGGGCGGCCGCCTGCACGTCTTCCGGCAGGCCCGCCAGTTCGGCCTCGTCGGTCACGATTTCGGCGAAGGCGTTGGTGGCGTCCAGCAGGTTTTCCGAGAACTTGGCGGAGAGGCTGGCCAGTTCTTCCTGGATGGCCTGGAAGCGGGGCTTCTGCGCTTCCGGCAGTTCGGCGCCGGAAAGGCGGAAGTCGCGGATCTCGTTGTGCAGGATTCTCTTGCGGGCCGGGGAAAGGCCGGCGAATTCGGGGGAGGCGGCCAGGGCCTTGTACTTCTCGAAGAGGGCCAGGTTCTGGCCCAGTTCGCTGAAGAAGCGGGTCACCTCCGGCAACAGGTCGTTGTAGGCCTCGCGCCATTCGGGCACGTCATTGACGCCGTGCAGGTGGCCGACGATGCCCCAGGCCCAGGAGAGGTGCTCGATGCCGTCGTTGAGGGGCGCCGCGAAATCGTCCCAGGTGGCCGGCACGGCGGCGGCGGTGAGGCGCGCCACCAGGGCCCGGCTGTCGGCCAGCAGCTGCTCGATGGCGGGCCGCACGTGGGCCGGCTCGATGCGGTCGAAGGGCGGCAGCACGGCACGGGGCTGGCCGACGGTGGCAAGAAGGGGATTGGCGCTCATGGGCTGTTCTCTGGAGATGTTATCGGTAGGGGCAACAAAAACGGGCGGCCTGGGCCGCCCGTGGGCTGGCGCTGAAACTGGACGTCTGTTCTTGCAGATGGGGTCTGGCGCCTATTCTACAAGGTCCGCGTAGGCATGCCAGGTGGCGTGGCCCAGCAGGGGCATGATCAGCACCAGGCCGGCCATCAGGGTGACGAAGCCGAACAGGGTCAGGCTGACGATAAGGAAGGACCACAGCAGCATGGCCGGCAGATTGGTCGCCACCACGTTGATGCTGGTGGCCATGGCGTGGTGCACCTCCACCTCCCGGTCCAGCAGCAGGGGCGCCGTCACCACCGAGAGCAGGAAGGTCACCGCGGCCAGGGTGGCGCCGCTGAGGGTCCAGATGGCGGCCAGGTTGGGGTGGCGGCCGGAGAGGAAGATTTCCCGGGCCAGTTCCTCGAAGCCCCAGATCCACTCGCTGCCCAGCAGATAGGCCACCAGGGCCGTGGTCAGCTGGGCCCAGATGAAGTAGATGGCGGCCAGAAAGAGGCCGTAGAGGGCCAGGGGGCGCCAGCGGGCGGCCAGGGAATGGGCCACGGCGGCGGCATCGAGCCGGTCGCCGCCGGCGATGCGGCGGCTGATCTCGTAGAAGCCCACGGCCAGCAGAGGCCCTACCAGGAGGAAGCCGGAGACGGCCGCCAGCAGCAGTTCGGGCCGGCCCTGGGCCAGGGCGAAGATGCACAGGCCGCCGATGGCGAACAGGGCGCCCAGGGAGAGGCTCAGGGCGGGCCGCCGGGAGAGGTCCCGCAGGCCGCCGGCCAGCCAGTGGAAGGGACGGAACCAGGCCACGTGGCGCACCCGGGGCAGGTCGTGATGAACGGGGGAGTGCAGGATGTCCATGATGATCTCCTTCTCAGGGTTGGAGCGGGGACATGGGTTGGACCGCAACTGCCCGTCCGGGTTTCCGGCCGGCAAAAACAAAAGGGGCGGGAGAATCTCCCGCCCCTTTTGGGGGAAGCCCAGGCCGACCGGCACAAGCGGTGCGGCCCGCGGCAGTCCGGCCCGATCAGGCCATGGTCTGGCCGGTGAGGCGCTCGTAGGCTTCGCGATACTTGGCGGCGGTCTTTTCGATCACCTCGGCCGGCAGCTGCGGACCGGGAGCCTTCTTGTCCCACCAGGTCAGGGTTTCCAGGTGGTCGCGGACGAACTGCTTGTCGAAGCTGGGGGGGCTGATGCCTTCGGCGTAGCCGTCGGCGGGCCAGAAGCGGGAGGAATCGGGGGTCAGGGCCTCGTCGATGAGGTGCAGGGTACCGGCCTTGTCGATGCCGAACTCGAACTTGGTGTCGGCGATGATGATGCCCCGGGTGCGGGCATAGGCGGAAGCCTCGGTGTACAGGGCGATGGCGGCGTTCTTAGCTTCCTCGGCCAGCTGGGCGCCGGTCTTGCCGGTGCCCGCCAGGTCGGCGGCCAGGTGCTCGGCGCAGCGCACCTTGGATTCCTCGTAGGAGATGTTGATGTCGTGGTCGCCCACGTCGGCCTTGGTGGCCGGGGTGAAGATGGGCTCGGGCAGCTTGGCCGCCATCTGCAGGCCGGCGGGCAGCTGGATGCCGCAGACGGCGCCGGTGGCCTGGTAGTCCTTCCAGCCGGAACCGATCAGGTAACCGCGCACCACGGCCTCGATGGGCAGGGGCTTCAAGCGCTTCACCACCAGGGCGCGGCCTTCCACCTGGGACCGCTCTTCGGGCTTGACCACGGATTCGGGGGCGATGCCGGAGAGCTGGCTGGGCAGGATGTGGCCCAGCTTCTCGAACCAGAAATTGGCCACCTGGGTCAGCACCTTGCCCTTGTCGGGGATGGGGTCCGGCAGGATCACGTCGAAGGCGGAGAGCCGGTCGGTGGTAACGATCAGCAGGTGGTCGGCATCGACGGAATAGATGTCGCGCACCTTGCCCCGGGCGACGAGGGGCAGGCTGGTGATGGTGGATTCAAAAAGGGGAGCGGTCACGGCAGGGTCCCGAAAAAGAGGGGAAAAAACGGATTATAAAGGATCAGTGGCCTTCGCCCTGCTCCAGCTCCTCGGCGGCCAGGGCGCGGCGCATGCGGCGGATGCTGACGGCCACGACGGCGGCGATGAGGGGGATGGAAACGGCGGAGGCGATTTCCGGCGACAGGTGGGGCAGCACGGTCTTGGACAGGCCCTTGGCCAGGTAGCTGACCAGCTGGGAGGCGTAGTAGGTGATGGCCACCACGGACAGGCCTTCCACCGTTTCCTGCAGGCGCAGCTGCAGCTTGGCGCGGCGGTTCATCTGCCCCAGCAGCTGCTGGTTCTGGCGCTCCAGTTCGATATCGACCCGGGTGCGCAGCAGGGCGCTCTTGCGCGCGATGCGGGTGGACAGGTCGGTCTGGCGCCGGGCCACGGAAAGACAGGTGTTGATGGCCGGGGCCAGGCGCCGGTCCATGAATTCGGAAATGGGGGGAAAGCCGTTGAGGCGGTGTTCCCGCAGTTCCCGCACCCGCTGCTGCACCAGGGCGTAGTAGGCCTCGGCGGCGCCGAAGCGGAAGGCGGTGCGGGTCACCGAGCGTTCGATCTCCGCCGCCAGCCGGGTCAGGCGGGCCAGCAGCAGGCGCTCGTCCTCGGGGCCGCGGGCTTCGCCCATGCGGTCCATGAGGTCGGCCACCTCGCCCTCGGCCCTGGCCAGCAGGCGGCTCACCTCCTTGGCCACGGGGAAGGCCAGCAGGGCCATCATGCGGTAGGTCTCGATCTCCAGCAGGCGCTGCACCGTGCGCCCGGCCTGGCGGTGGCGCAGGCGCTCGTCCAGCACCAGGAAACGGCTCCAGCCGTCGTGCAGCTGGAAATCGGAGGCGACCCAGGCGGCACCGTCGGCCACCGTGGTGGCGACCCAGGAGTCGCCGGAGCGGTGCAGGTCGGCCAGCAGTTCTTCCGGGTCCAGGTCGGCGGCGGAGCGGAATTCCACATGGGTGGCCACCATCACCGAGCCGGGCAGGCCCGCCAGCCAGTCCGCCGGCAGGGCGGAAATGGCGGTGGTGTCGGGGGCGTCGCCGGGTTCCCGGGCGAGGAAGAAGGTGTAGCCGGAAAATTCGTTGTGCCGCTCCCACTTGAGGCGCAGGCGGCCCGCGTCCATGACCCAGTGGTCGCCCTGGATCACCGGGCAGAGATTGGCCCCCAGGGCGGCGCAGAGGCGCTGCAGATGGGCTTCTTCGGCCGCCGCCTCGGTACCTTCGTGCAGCACCGCCAGGTAGCTGATCCACTCCGGCCCTTCCAGGGCCATGGGCGGGCGGGCATGGACCTCGTCATTGAGGCGCTGGCGCAGCGGGTGTTCGGCGAGGGGCAGGGTCATGGCGGATAAAAATAAAAGGGCGCCGGAGAAGTATCCGGCGCCTGGCAGCGGTTGGGAAGGCGGACCGCCTTACTTGACGATCTGGTTCAGCTCGCCCTTCTTGTAGCGCTCGGCCATCTTCTCCAGGGAGATGGGCTTGATCTGGCCGGCCCGGCCTTCGCAGCCGAAGGCCTGGTAGCGGGCGACGCAGATTTTCTTGGCGGCTTCCCGGGCGGGCTTGAGGAAGTCGCGGGGATCGAACTTGGAGGGGTTCTCGAACAGGTAGCGACGCACGGCGCCGGTCATGGCCAGGCGGATGTCGGTGTCGATGTTCACCTTGCGCACGCCGTGCTTGATGCCGTTCACGATCTCTTCCACGGGCACGCCGTAGGTTTCCTTCATGTCGCCGCCGAATTCCCGGATCTCGGCCAGCAGTTCCTGGGGCACGGAGGAGGAGCCGTGCATCACCAGGTGGGTGTTGGGGATGCGGGCGTGGATTTCCTTGATGCGGTCGATGGCCAGGATGTCGCCGGTTGGCTTCTTGGTGAACTTGTAGGCGCCGTGGCTGGTGCCGATGGCGATGGCCAGGGCGTCACAGTTGGTGCGGGCGACGAAGTCGGCGGCCTGGTCCGGATCGGTGAGCAGGTCTTCCCGGGTCATGTGGCCTTCGGCGCCATGGCCGTCTTCCTTGTCGGCCTTCATGGTTTCCAGGGAACCGAGCACGCCCAGTTCGGCCTCGACGGAGACGCCGATGGCGTGGGAGAACTTCACCACTTCCTGGGTCACGGCCACGTTGTAGTCGTAGGAGGCGACGCTCTTGCCGTCTTCCTGCAGGGAGCCGTCCATCATCACGGAGGAGAAGCCGGACTTGATGGCGGCCATACAGACGGCGGGGGACTGGCCGTGGTCCTGGTGCATCACCACGGGGATGTGGGGATAGGCTTCCAGGGCGGCGAGGATCTGGTGGCGCAGGAAGGCTTCGCCGGCGTATTTGCGGGCACCGGCGGAGGCCTGCATGATCACCGGGGCGTTCAGCTCATTGGCGGCCTCCATGATGGCCCAGACCTGTTCCATGTTGTTCACGTTGAAGGCGGGCAGACCGTAGCCGTTCTCGGCGGCGTGGTCCAGGAGCTGGCGCATGGATACGATGGGCATGGTGTTCCTCCAATGGGCAATGCGGTTTGTTCTGGCGTGATCGGCGCCCGCTGTCGTGGCGCTCGGGAAAGACCGTGATTTTATCGTGGCTTTGCCCCCCGGGCGAGTACTGCGACCACCGGGCAGCAAAAGAAAGACAAAGGCCGCGACCAGGGCGCCGGAGACGCCCAAACCACGGCCCTCTTCAGGCAGGCATGCCTAGAAGCGGCGTTTTTCCTGGGCCCTGGCCTGGTGCTCGCTGAGGACCTGGCGCAGCTCCTCCTCCACCGGCTTTTCCCACTGGCCGTCGTACACCAGGTCGGCCAGGGGCAGGCGCTGGCGCCAGCCGGCGCTTTCCAGCTCCGGCTTTTCCTTGAAGTGGCTGACGTAGCCCAGACACAGGTAGGCCACCGGGATGATGCGCGGCGGCAGGCCCAGGATGTCGCGCAGGGCCTGCTGGTGGAAGATGGAGACCCAGCCCACCCCCAGGCCTTCGCTGCGGGCCGCCAGCCACAGGTTCTGCACGGCGCAGACGCTGGAATAGAGGTCCATGGCCTTGATGTGGGTGCGGCCGATGACCACCGGGCCGGCCCGGTCCCGGTCGCAGGTGATGAGCAGGTTGATGGGCGCTTCCCGGATGCCCTCCAGCTTCAGTTCCTTGTAGATGGCCTGGCGCTCGCCCTCGAATTTCTCCGCCGCCTCCTGGTTGGCCTGCTGGAAGGCGGCGTGGATGCGGGCCTTGGTCTCCGCCTCCCGCACCAGGAGGAAACTCCAGGGCTGCATGTAGCCGACGGAAGGGGCGAAATGGGCGGCGGTGAGGACCCGGGCCAGCACCTCCTGGGGCACCGGGTCGGGCAGGAACTGGCCGCGCACGTCGCGGCGGGAGAAGATGGCGTGGTAGATGGCGTCCCGGGCGGCGTCGGAGAACTCGTGTTCGTTCTGGTAGCCGGCGAGGGAGATGACTTTGTTGACGGTGGGGTCGGTCTTCATGGAGTCCCCTTCAGAAGATCGGTGGCGGCGCGCCTGGCCGTGCGTGCCGGAAAGGGTCTCCTGGCCGGTCTTCTGACTCGGGATCACTCTGCGCCGGCGCCTTCCCGATCCGCGGATCAGTGGCATCTGCCGGCCCAGTCCCCCTCACAGCGTTGGGCACGTCGCGGAATGGGCGGCCCCAAGGCCTGCCGCACCGCGTTCCCGATTCTCCCTTGCGGGCACCCGGAGACGATTCGCCCCGGCGGACCGGGGCGACGGGAATTTTAACAGAGCCGGCGGATTCAGGCCCGAGGCCCGCGAGGGCCCTATCAGGCCCGCAGGGGCGGCATCTGGTGCTCGCCGACGCGGACGATCTTCAGGGTGTTGGTGCCCCCCGGGGTGCCGATGGGCTCGCCGATGGTCAGCACGATAAGGTCGCCCTTGGCCACGGCGCCGTTCTGCATCAGCAGCTGCTCGGCTTCGTAGAGCAGCACGTCCCGGTCCGAATGCTGCTGGCTCATGAGCAGGGGCGTCACTTCCCGGTAGAGGGACATCTTGGTCTGGGCCTCCGCATCCGGCGTCAGGGCATAGACCGGCACGCCGCAGTTGAGGCGGCTCATCCACAGGGCGGTGGAACCGGATTGCGACAGGGCGGCGATGGCCTTCACCTTGAGGTGGTGGGCGGTCCAGATGGCGGCCATGGCCACGGACTGGTCGATGCGGGTGAACACCCGGTCGAGGAATTCCCGGTCCAGGGTCACCTCGGCGGAACGCTCGGCCTCGATGCAGACCCGGGCCATGGATTCCACGGTTTCCACCGGATAGCGGCCGCTGGCGGTCTCGGCGGAAAGCATCACCGCGTCGGTGCCGTCCAGCACCGCATTGGCCACGTCGGACACTTCGGCCCGGGTCGGCACCGGCGACTGGATCATGGATTCCATCATCTGGGTGGCGGTGATGGCCAGCTTGTTCTTCTCCCGGGCGTGGCGAATCATCTTCTTCTGCAGGGCCGGCACGGCGGCATCGCCCACTTCCACGGCCAGGTCGCCCCGGGCCACCATGACGCCGTCGGAGGCGTCAAGGATTTCATCCAGGGCCGCCACGGCCTCGGTGCGCTCGATCTTGGCGATGGTCAGGGCGCGGCTGCCGGCGGCCCGCATCAGCTGGCGCGCCATGTACATGTCGGCGGCGCTCTTGGGGAAGGAGACGGCGATGTAATCGACGCCGATCTGGGCCGCCGTCTTGATGTCGTCCATGTCCTTGGCAGTCAGGGCCGGGGCGGAAAGGCCGCCGCCCTGGCGGTTGATGCCCTTGTTGTTGGACAGCTCGCCGGCGTGGCGCACCACGGTGTGGATTTCGGCACCGATCACCCGCTCCACGTCGAGCACGATGCGGCCGTCGTCCAGCAGCAGCACGGCGCCGGGCTCCACGTCCCGGGGCAGGTCCTTGTAGTCCAGGCCGACCCGCTCCTGGTTGCCCAGGGCACAGTTGGCGTCGAGGATGAACTTGTCGCCCTTCTCCAGCTGGATCTTGCCGTTCTCGAATTTGCCGACGCGGATCTTCGGCCCCTGCAGGTCCCCCAGGATGCCCACCGGCCGCCCCACCTTGGCGGAAATCTCGCGCACGGTGCGGGCCCGGGCCATGTGGTCCTCGGCGGTGCCGTGGGAGAAGTTCATGCGCACCACGTCCACGCCGGCGCGGATCAGGCGCTCCAGGGTGACGGGATCGGTGGAAGCGGGGCCGAGGGTGGCGACGATCTTGGTATGGCGGGCCATGGCGGGTTCCTGTTGTTGGTCTGTCCGGCCATTCTAGCGCAGCCTCCCCGCCGTTGCTGGCCCCCAGGCCATTTCCCGGCGGCGGGGCGCTTCAGTAGTAGGCCTCGATGGCCGCCAGCGATTGGGCGTAGGTGTGGCGGATCTGGGCCGGCTCGTAGCGGTGCTCCCGGCCCACCGGGCAGGCCAGCCGGGCTAGGCAGGTATGGCGACAGGGCGAGGCGGGCTGCCGGCGCCAGGCGACGCAGGCGGCCAGGTCGAAACGGCCGCCGGCCAGGGCGCCGGCCGGGCAGCCCTCGATGCAGACCCGGGGCGCGCAGCTGGCACAGGGCGAGGCTTCCTGCAGGGGCGGCGTCGGCGGGAAGTCGCTGTCCGCCAGCAGGGCCGCCCGGTAGGCATACCAGGAGCCCCACTGCTGCCGCACCCCGACCATGAAGGGCGAGGGATGGTGCCAGCCCGCCAGCCGCCCCAGCTGCTGCAGCCCCACCGGCGCATCGCCGGGATAGAGCAGGAGGAAGTCCCGGCCGGGACAGACGGTGGCAAACCAGCGGCCCACGCTGGCAATGGTGAAATCGTCGATGGGATGGTCCGAATCCAGCCCGGCGGCCTGCACCGCCTGCCACAGGCGGCGTCCGCCGTGGCCCAGCAGGATCAGCTGGCGCCGGCCGTGGCCCGGGGCGGCCCGCTCCAGGGCGGCGGCAACCTCCACCGGCAGGGCCGCCACGTCGAAGACGGCCTGCAGGTTGAGGCCGGCCTCATGCAGCAGGCTGGCGTCGAACGGCTGGCGCGGGGAGAGCATCGCCCGCAACCTCAGTGGGAAACGCCGTCCCGCTGCACCACCTTGAGGAAGGTCAGCCAGATGATGCGGCAATCGAAGGCGAGGGAGCGCCGGCGCAGGTATTCCGCATCCAGGGCCACCTTCTGGGGAATGGGCAGCTCGTCCCGCCCGTTCACCTGGGCCCAGCCGGTAAGGCCGGGCACCAGCTCATGGACGCCGGCCTCGGTGCGCAGGGCGATCAGGTCGTCCTGGTTGTACAGGGCCGGCCGGGGACCGACGAAACTCATGTCACCCTTGAGGATGCTCCACAGCTGGGGCAGCTCGTCCAGGCTGGACTTGCGCAGGAAGGAGCCCACCGGCGTCAGGTAGGCCTTGGGGTCCGTCAGCAGATGGGTGGCCACCGCCGGCGTGCCCACCCGCATGCTGCGGAACTTGGGCATCTTGAAAATGCGGTTATGCCGCCCCACCCGGTCGCTCCAGTAAAGCACCGGCCCGGGCGAGGTGAAACGCACCAGCAGGGCCACCAGCAGCAGGGGCAGCAACAGCACGGCCAGGGCCAGCAGGCCGAGCAGGAGGTCGAACAGGCGCTTCACGGATGCATTCCTTTATCCAGCTGGGTTTGATAGTAGTCGAGCCAGGCCGCCGTCACCGTGCGGCTGCTGAAATCGCCCTCCGCCCGTGCCCGGGCCTGCCGGCCCAGGGTCTGGCGCCGCTCGTCGTCGGTGGCGAGCCGCACCATGGCGGCGGCCAGGGCCTCCACCTGCCCGACGGCCACCAGTTCGCCGCTGACCCCATCCGCCACCGCGTCGATGACGCCGTCGATGCGATAGGCCAGCGCCGGAATGCCGCAGGCGGCCCCCTCGATGATGACGGAGCCGAAGCCTTCCCGGTAGCTGGGCAGGACCAGCACATCGGCCGCCGCCATGAAGCGCTCGGGCGTCGGCGTGGCGCCAAGCCAGCGGATGGGGGCCGGGCAATCGGCAGCGGCCTGCTGCAAGGCTGGCAGCAGGCCCTCCTCGTTGGGCCCGACCACCCACAGTTCCATGCCGGGCGCCGACCGGGCGGCCTGGGCGAAAGCACTGACCAGGTCGAACACGCCCTTGTCCCGGGCCAGACGGCCGACGAAGAGAAAGACGCAGGCAGCCGGCTGGCAACCGACCTCCTGGCGCAAGGCGGTGTGGAACGCCCCGTCCGGATGGAAACGCTGCAGGTCCACACCGGCGATGGAGCCGGCGCCGAGCATGCCGATGCCGTCGCCACTGACCACTCCCTCATCGCGCAACAGCCGGCATTGAGAGGCGCTGTCGGCGAAGACCCGGGAAGCCAGCAGAACAATCAGGCGGTCCATGGCCTTGAGCAGACGGCGCCCCAGTCCCTGCCGGGTGGCCCAGACCTGTCCGGTGAAGGTGTGCCAGCGATGCGGCACCCGTGCCAGGAAACCGGCCAGCATGGCCAGCAGCCCGGCCTTGGGCGTGATGCTGTGGATGACGGCGGGCCGCACCTGGCGCACTACGGCCAGCAACTGCAATAGGGTACGCAGGTCGTCCCAGGGTGCGATCTTGCGCACGAAGGGAATGTGCCGGACCTCCACCTGTCGGGCCAGGGCCGGCAGCAGTTCATAGGCCTGGAGATTGACGCACAGGGTGATGCGGTAATGCCGGGCCAGAGTCTCCAGATGAGTGGCCAGGAAGGCATTGACGGCAAAGGGAGTGGTGGCCACGAACATGATGGCGGGCTTGGCCGCCCGGCCATCGCCAGCCGGATCAGGCAGGTTCATCGCCCTCCCCTCCAGGTGCGGCCTTGCCGCCCCCTTGTTTGAGCGCCTGGATCAGACGCTCCCATTCACGGCGCTCGCCCTCCGGTGCCGCAGCCCCCCAGTGGACCTCGGCCCCGGGCCGCAGGCAATGGCCGAGTTCGCGCCAAGAGTCCCTTGCGACGCGGGCTGCCGCCGTGACACAGCACAGCAGGGCACTGCCCCATTGCCCCTGCCGGGAGAAGTACCCGAGCTGGGCCCGCAGCAGGGCCACCCGGGTCTTCCACAGCTTGAGCCAGGGAGTGTGGCTGCGCACCCGATAGGCCAGCAGACGTTCCGGCAGCGTGTGGTAACGGCTCTGCCGGTGGGCCCGCAGCAGCAGTTCGTTGTCTTCACAGCAATAGGGACCCGGGTCCTGGTAAGGATGACGGCGGAACCACTCGATACGCCCCATCCAGGTCGGGTGTGGCATGGGGAAGCCCTGCCAGGGACGACGGCAGATGCTGTCGTGGTCGGTGGCCGCCGGCAGGGTGCCGTTCAGGCGCTCGGACTCGTCCATGGTGATGCACTCGGCCGCCAGCAGGTCCACTTCGGGATGGGCCTCGAGAAAAGCCACCTGGCGGGCAAAGCGCTGCGGATGGCAGAGGTCGTCGTGATCCATGCGGGCGAAGTAGCGCCCCCGGGCCAGAGTTACCGCCTGGTTGAGGCGACCGGAGAGACCCCGGTTATGGCCGTCCCGCACGACGATGATGCGGGGGTCGGCAAGAAAGGGCAGACGGTCGATGGCGCCATCCGTCGAACCGTCGTCGAGGATCAGCAGTTCCCAGTCGGTGAAGGACTGATTGACGACGGAGCGTACGGAGGCTTCCAGCACGGCACCGCCATTGAAGACGGAAAGGGCCACCGTCACCAGCGGCGGCTGAACCTGGGGATTTGTCATAGCTTTTCCGGAGCGGGGGCCGGCCCCTCGCTCCCCATCATGTCGTTTTCCCCGGCCAGCACCGCCAGCAGCTGCCTGGCGACGGGCTCGGGGTGGTAGATATCCCGGGCGGCCTGGCGCCCGGCACGGCTCAGGGCCTGCCACTGGGCCTCGTCCTGCTCCAGGGCGTCGATCCGGGCGGCCATTTCGCGCCAGTCGGTGACCGCCATGCCGCCAGGCATGCCGGCAATGCAGCCGGTGCTGCGGGCGACGAAGGGCGTGCCAAGGGCGCTGGCATCGAGCAGCACCAGGGGCTGGCATTCGGTATGGGAACCGGAGAGCAGCAGCCGGGCCCGGCCATATTCCGCCACCAGGGCATCACCGGACACCCCTTCGTGAAAGACCACGCAGCCGGGGTCGAGTCCCAACTCCCGGACCAGGCTGTGCAACGTCTCGCTGTAGGCCGAGTGCTGCTGACCGAAGAGATGGAGGGGAATCCGGTTGCGGGCCCCGGATGCGGCGTAGGCCCGCAGGACGAAATCAAAGCCCTTCTGCCATTGGTAGGAGCCCACCGCCAGCAGGCGGTCCCGCTGTTCCAGAGCGGCCGGCTCCACCGCCAGCGCTTTCACCGCCGCGGGAGAGAGGCTGTTGGGCACGACCCGCAGCGGCACACCGCAACGCCGGGCCAGCCCCAGGTCGTCGAAGCGGGAATCCGTACCGCCGCCGGCCAGGAACAGGACGCCATCCAGCCGCCGCATAAAGCGCGACAGACGCCACCAGTAGGGCCGCCAGGCCAGATAGCGGAGCAAAGAGCGCAGGGGCTGGTGTGCAAAGAAGACGTTGGTGGAAATGCAATGGCTATAGACGAACTTGCGCCCGGCGATCCGGTCGAGGTGGCGCAGGGCCAGATCGGTCGCCCAGTTCTGCCAGGCGTTTAGCAGCACCACATCCCAACCGGGCTGCTGCAGGAAATCCACATAGCTCTCCACATCGCCGCGGATCGGCTGCAGCCAGGAGGAGGCGCCGGTGACGGCAAAGGCCTCGACGCGGACGCCCCATTCGTCCCGGCGGCTGCCACGGACATCGCCGCCGGTTGCCACCACCACCTCATGGCCGGCCCTGGCCAGGGCAGCCGCCTGCTGGGCCGTGGCATTACCCAGGCCGCTGTTGAAGGGTGGATAGGTGGGGCTGGTCAGGAGAATGCGCATGGGACGGTCACCGACGCTCCCAGCTTGGCGGCAGCAGGTCCCGGGCATCCTTGTCGGAAGTCAGGAACCAGCGCGACGGAGCGATGACCCGCTTATCCGCCGCCTGGCCCAGCCAGGCGCCCCACCAGCTGAGGGAACTGTTGGCAATGACGAAATGCTGGCAGGCAGCCATCAGGGCCAGGTCGAAATGGGCCTCGGCGGGACCATTCACATCCACCACGGTCATCGGACAGGGGAAGGCCAGGGAGCCTCTCACCCACTCGGGATCGTCGGAGAAGACAAAGCAGTGGGGACGGGCCAGGGATGCACTCAACTCCGCCACGCCCTGCTGGTAGTAATCCACCGGGCAGACGCCATGCACCTTGGCCGCCACGGGATTGCTCAGGTAGTCGCCGCGACGAACGTGCACACAGATGGCATCGCTATTGCCGATGGCCGCCAGGATCGGCTGGCAGGAGGCGGGCAAGGGCTGGCGCAGGGAAAAGTCCTGCAACAGCGGCTCCCGCAGTTCCCGGAAGTAGCGCTCGCTCTGCCAGTAGCCCTCCAGGAAAACCGGGGCAGCCAAGGCAGCAAAGGCCGGCACGTAATGAAAATGGGGTTCCCGGAAAACCGGCGCCCCCATGATCCGGGGCGCCCAGCGACGGCTCAGGCGGGACAACTGGGCCTGCATGGCCGGAGGCAATCGGGGCCAGGCCCGCTCCAGGCTGGCGGCGATGTGGAAAGGCGCCAGGGCAAAGTGCCGGTCGCCACGCCCCTGGAACCAGGACAAGTCCAGGGACAGGGGGTGCCCGAGGCGATGGGCCAGGGCCCGGCCGGCCGCATACTGGAACATCTGGTTGCCCAGGCCACCGGAGAGGCCGACCACCACCGGCTGCATTGCCTCAGCCATGCCGTAGCCCACCCACCAGGCCCTTGCCCCAGCGATACATGCCGGCGACTGCATTGAGCGCGAAATAACGCCACCCCAGACGCTGCCGTCGCACCTGATCCAGTTCTGCCTGGGAGCGGGCCACGTTGCCGGAAGCTCCACCGCGTTGGTGCATGGCCGTGACGACGGGCAGCACATGGAACTTCTGTCCCGCCAGATGGGCCCGCAGGAAGAAATCGTAATCGGAGACGATGCGCAGGTCTTCACGGAACGGCCAGCGCAGCAACAGGTCCCGTGCCACGAAGGAAGACGGGTGGGGGATGGTGTTGAAAAAGGGCAGCCGGCGCGGGACAGCCACCAGCACTTCGCTGGGTGAGCGGGCATCTCCCACCAGGGTGGTGGCGCAGACAATGCCGTGCCGCCCTTCCGCCAGCGCTGCCATGACAGCGGGGAAGCCGTCGGCCACCAGCTCGTCGTCACCGTTGATGAAGAGGATGTACTTGCCCCTGGCCAGGGCCACGCCCTTGTTCATGGCGTTGTAAATGCCGCTATCGGGCTCGCTCAGGCAACGGTCCACCAGGGCGCCGTGCTGACGGACTGCCTCCAGCGTCCCGTCGCTGGAAACCCCGTCCACCACCACATACTCGATACCGTCGCGTTTGACTGCCTGGACCGAGTCCAGGGTACGGCCAATGGTGCCGGCACAATTCTTCGTCACCGTGACGATGGTCAGCAGAATTTCAGACATGACTCAGGACTTTGCCGCAATGATGTCCTGCTCGGCCCGCACCAGATTGCCGATCAGTTGCGGGAACGCCACCGTAGCCTGCCACCCCAGTCCGTTCAAGGCCTTGGCGGGGTCTCCGGCGCTGTGAGCGATTTCCGAGGGACGGAAGAGGGATGGGTCGATATCCACATGGTCGTGCCAATCCAAACCCAGTTGGGCGAAGGCACTGGCGACAAAGGATTCAAGGGTATGGGGCTCGCCGGTGGCGATGACGTAGTCTTCCGGCTGCTCCTGCTGCAGCATGCGCCACATGGCATCAACGAAATCCGGCGACCACCCCCAGTCCCTGGCGATATCAAGGCGACCAAGGGAAAGCTTTTCATCGGAACCGGCGGCGATGCGGCAAGCAGCCGCAACGATCTTGCGTGTGACGAAGCGGGCCGGCCGCAACGGAGATTCGTGGTTGAAAAGAATGCCGTTGCAGCAATAAAGGCCGTAGGCCTCCCGATAGTTGGCGATCAGCCAGTGGGCGGAGGCCTTGGCGACGCCGTAGGGACTGCGGGGACGGAAGGGGGTCATTTCATTGGCCCTCTCCCCCGGCAGAACATCACCGAAGCATTCGCTCGAACTGGCATGATAGATACGCACCGGGCGCCCCAGGAAGCGCACTGCTTCCAGCAGGTTGAGGGTGCCGAAGGCGATGCTCTCGATGCTCTCTGCCGGCTGATCAAAGGACAGGCCCACCGAACTCTGGCCGGACAGAAAATAGATCTCGTCCGGCTCGGAGCGGGAAAGGGTATTGAGCACACTGCGGAAGTCGCTCTGGGCCATGGAAAGCACCTGAACCTGCTGCCGGATGCCGAGACGCTCGAGATTGGAAAAACTCGACATCTGGGCATCCCGGGAAGTCCCCCAGACCCGATATCCCTTGCCCAGGAGCAGTTGGGCCAGATAGGCGCCATCCTGACCGGAGACGCCGCAGATCAAGGCTTTTTTCATAGTAGCTTCCGGTAGATTGCCTCGGTTTCACGGGCGCACTTCTCCCAGGTGAACTGCTGATAGCGGGTCCGCCCTGCGGCAACCAGGGCACTACGCCGGCTGGGAGACTCCAGCACCGCCTCCATGGCGGCGAGCATGGCCTCCTGGTCCAGCGGATCAAAACTTTCCGCCGCATCGCCGACCACTTCCGGCAGGGAACTGCTGTTACTGCAGATGACCGGGCAGCCGACCGCCATTGCCTCCAGGGGAGGAATGCCGAACCCCTCATAGAGGGAGGGATAAACAAAGGCGGCAGCCTGCTGATAAAGCGCCGCCAAGATTTCATCGCCGCCGCCCATCTGCACCACCTGGTCGGGGCCCAGCCCGGCATCGGCGATCATCTGGCGCTCGGCAGTCTGCAACGGGCCACCGCCAAAGCAAAGCAGGTCGAACTCCTGGCGCAACCGCTGAGAAAGGGCAAAGGCCCGGACGAAACGCTCAAAGTTCTTGTATCCGCCACGAGCCCCCACATAGAGGAGGAAGGGGCGGGCATGGTACTGCCGGCTGGGGGTGACGGCTTGCACGAAATCCACGTCTACACCGAGATAGACCACGGAAGTCCTCTCCTCGGGAACACCACAATAGCTCACCAGATCACGGCGCGTGCTCTCCGATATACAGATCACATGATCGGCACGGTTGGCGGCTGCGCGCTTGGGCCGAGTGGTTCCTTCGCTATTGACGAAGAGATCCGGGTAGCGCTCATGAATGAGATCGTAAACCGTCAACACACGCCGTGCCCCATTGGGCCGGAAATCGTCTTCACAATAATAGGTTTCATGGACGACATCGGGCTTGAACCGCACCATCTCGCGCCGGGCCATGAGCTTGCTGGCGAACATGACCGGCCGCAGCAACTTCGACGGTAGCCGGGACAATGCCCGCCCCCGGGACAGTTCATTCCCCAGTCCGGCCAGATTGCGATTGACATGGAGGGGCGCAAACACCTGGGCCGTTACTGCCGGCATGGCCGCCAGCTCGCGCACGAGACTGCACAAATAGCGAGAAATGCCGCCATATTCCTGCAGCAGAAAAACCTGCTGGTCAAATGCAATCTTCATCGGAACAATTCAAAACAAGGCATGTTGAACAAACCCAAGAGGCTAACCGAAACAAGTAAAACTCCCAAACCAATTTCAACGCCCCGAATTGACTCTCGTCAGGTACGACCGTCATACAGTTCATGGAAAAACTAGAACAATCGAAACTCGAGAAGGCTTATTCTTAGGCCACGCTGAGCAAGACTTGCTGGGATCAGCCCTAAAACAGGAGTCCCGATGTAAGAACAGACTGCGACTTGCCTGAGAGGGAGTCACAGGTACAGGACACCGGTTCGCCCTGACTCAGAGGCTCCTCATGGTCACAGACCTGATTCCGCCGGGGATGCGACGATAGCATTACCTTGGGGGGACCAGCGTATATGCCGCGCGAGGTCACTGTTCTTTTCCGACAACGGTGTCCAACTCATGAAGAGACGATACGGTCGGCAGGGACACACTCAAGCCCTTGGAGATAAATTCTGGCGAGTAAATGAAGACTTCACTGGAAAGAACAAACATTCGATCCTCTTCACTCATGGACGGAATCACGCGGATGGCAAAATCCCTATTCAGGAAATAAATGCTGTCTCCCGCCAAACGCCCACCACTCTGCAGGAGTTCATCCGCTTCCTTGGCTCTAGCGGCATAAACAGCATCATTACCCCGAGCCAGATAGACAACATCTGTAGGCGTGTTTGTAGAGATCGCCAAGTTGCCGAGATGATCCCAATCCTTCATGGCATTTTTAGCCGGAAGGGCGCGCAGTTTGGAATAGGCCGAAACCAAAGACACCACCTGTCTATCCGAATAGATCGACTGCGGCCACTCTGACGAACTCAAGGAAAAGTTCTCACGGAACTGTCTCCATCCTGCATGGGTATCTGCAACCTGAAGTACGGCAGACAGCGCCAAGAAAGAAACCCCCACCGCACGTGGATAGAATCTAAGTATCAGTCCAACACTGGTCAGCAAAAGAACATAGAAGACTGGCCAGAAAAATCTGCCTGAGGCCCGCATAACATTAGCAATTTTGATTAAGAACTTCGGCAACCATACATCCACGCTAAAACTACCAAAACCAATGTGGTTAGTGACAGCAAAAACCGTAAGCAATAAGCAGGCAACGACCAATGGCTTAAACGTATTTCTCAATAGGAGATGCCTGTGCTTGACTGCTGGGGCAAGCGCTAGCAAAAAGATCAGTATTCCGCCGAGCCCAAGATAGTTGAAACCTTCATAATCTCCAGCCCCTTGAGGCATAGGGGGGATTACATAAGACCATTGATCAGAAGCAACCGAGGCAACTCCGTGAGGATTAAACAGGCCGAGCAGGTTAAGTCTATGAATACCGTATCCACCACTAAGATAACTGCTACGTAGTGGGAAAAATCCGGCCAACCAAAGCACCCCTAAAGCAGAACCAAAAACAATCAGAATTTCTGGATAAAACCTCCTCAACCGGACGCCGTCCGCATGCGCACGCTTATAAATATTGCCCCCCCAAATCGGCAGGATCATTGCAAAGAGATAGGTATGAATCATTGCTGAACAAGCGATTAGGAGTGCCCATTTAAAAGCCTGAACCCAACCCCGGCCAGTCGAACTAAAATACATGCAAAGGGCAATTAGGACCAACCAATGAGCAACTAGTGCAAAATGCCCCCATAACCGAAACAACATGGGCGGGGCAAAAACAAAAATAATTGCACCTAAATAAATAGCCAAAAGGTCATCTGAGATAACGCGGAGAAGCCTGATGGAAAAATAAGCCTGCAATAAAAAACAGGCGAAAATCCACCATCCTGAATACTGAAAAATTGGCGGAAGCACTCCGGCAAACAGCTTCAGGCAGATCGCCACCAAAGGCACGGAGTCGGAAAAAATTATCGAGCTTGAATACTCCAGCCCATAATTTGGATTCAACCCGGGAGGCCAGTGCCACCCATCACTCCGGTAGAAAACCCAGCCCAAATAATGGGTGGTTGGATCCCCTCCCGTCGCCAGCCAACGAATGTTTGCAGTATCCAGAACGTCAAAACCGGCAACCAACCAGAAAGCAGTCACACCGAAGATAACGGCAACAATCGTGTCAAACCAGTGACAGTTGTTGATTCCACTTTTTGTATTCATAGTCATACTCAATGCTCTCCAGCCTGCCATGCTTGCTGCAAGCCAGATAAAAGACCAGCCGTCTTTCGGGCGGAGCGAAACAGTCCCTATGGTTGCAAAAACTACGCCATCTTGTTCATCTTCGCCTCAAACAGCACGCTCAAGGGCCTCATTTCTCGACTACGGTGCCAAGCCTAATGCTGCTCGACAGCAGCACGCCCTTCGCATATCGCTTTCAAATAGCACGGCGTGACAGCCTCGTACACGGACGTTGCGAAAATTGCCTCTCCGCCATCACACCGACTGCTCCGACTGGTTAACGCGGAATCCCCAAAGCCGGCTCGCTAGGAAAGTGACCACGGGAATGACTAGCGCAGCAACAATTGCCGAAACCGAAGGTGGCAGCCAACCGGTTTTCAAAAATCCGGCCAACAAGAGTGTGTTCAGGACAAAGGCCACAGCAGAAATCACAAAATAACGACGCATAGCCTGCCCGGGGTGGCCTGGTTTTTGAAACGTCCAGCGGTAATGCCCACAGAATGCAAACCCAAAGGCCGAAAGAAATGCTATCAAGTTAGCCTCGAGAGGGGGGAAAAGAACCCTTTCGATCAGCACCCAAACGACAGCGATATGGATGATTGCCGCGACGGCGCCAACGATCGAAAAACGGATCGCTAGAAACAGTTCGCACAGCAGGCTGGCAGGCAGTCTCCGCGGAGGAACTCTTTCCAACGCCACCTTCATGGCCGTTCGGCCATACAAAACACTGTAAGACCCGCAAGCCGATTGATCGCCATCAGTGGCAATTCCGCCTTGCACACCAATGCCAAGGTACCGTTGGCAAATGCACTATGCCGCTTCAATTGAGAACTCGCAGTACCAACACCAGTTCCCAAGCAACGACTAGCGAGCCTCATTGCTGCTGCCATGGGAAACACGAGGCCAAAGTAATAGGCACTTTTCGTTGGCAATAGTCCAGCACGCTTAACTACGTCATCCAATTGGGCCAGCGTATACCGCCGCTTATGCTCGAGAAACTCGTCGTGTCCGCTCCACAAAAATTGAAACGCAGGCACCGATATCAGAAAGCGAGCGCCACTTGATACTTTTCCGACGTATTCGGCCAGCAACCCAACATCATCATCAACATGCTCAAGCACATCCATAAGCAACACTGTATCTGCATTACCCCTCTCAATAGAGCGACGGTAATGGATTGGTTTCCCCTGCTCATCGCCATCGTGCTCAACTGAATATCCGATATCAACGCACCAAGCTTCTTGAGCGCCACCGTGGGCGAGGAGGTACCGAGAAAAAAAACCGGACCCTGCACCGACGTCGAGAACTACCGAAGGGGGCTCATCTCCCAGGAGGCGCATGGCTGCCAAGGCCTTGGATTTGTAATACCAGTGTTTTCCAATGCCATCTCCAAGGATCTCTGTTTCTTTAAGGTCCATCTTCAATCCTTAGGCTCATAGATTTGACGCACAAGAAAAACTGGGCGGCGCTTTGACTCGACGTACGTTCGACCGACGTATTCGCCAATCACACCAATACCGATGAGTTGCAATCCACCAAGAAAGGTCACTGCCACAAAAGCAGACGCATATCCGGGAGTATCAACACCGAAAAACAGGACCCTGGTGGCGATATAGATCCCATATAGAAACGAAACTAAGGCGACGGTAACACCAAGGTAGGTCCAAATTCGCAATGGAACAGTACTAAAACTGGTGATTCCTTCCAGTGCAAAGTTCCACAACCGCCAGCCACTGAACTTCCCATCTCCTGCTACCCGCTCTGGCCGCACATAATCGACGAATGCCTTACGAAATCCAACCCAGGCAAACAAGCCTTTCATAAAACGCCTGGATTCTGGCAGTGCTTTTAGGGCATCAACTACGCTACGATCCATTAACCTGAAGTCACCAACATTCTCAGGAATTTCAGGCTCGGAGATCCAATTGTGAATCCGATAAAACCACTTGGCTGTCACACGCTTGGCCAATGAATCCGACGCCCTATCAATCCGACGTCCGAGAACGACATCGTATCCACTTCTCCATTTTTCCAGCATGTCTCGAATCAACGCAGGAGGATCCTGCAGGTCTACGTCGATCGGAACAACCACACGACCAGTCGACATTTGCAGGCCAGCAGAAAGCGCGGCCTCTTTGCCGAAATTACGGCTAAGGTCGACGACACGAATTCGCTCATCTTCTGCTTGGCACTGCAACAATCGCTCAAGCGTGCCATCTACGCTGCCATCATTAACGAAAATAATCTCCAGCCGAACGGACTCGCCCTCAAACACTTCATTTACTTTCGCGAGGAATAGGCCGACTGTTTCATCCTCGTTATAAACGGGAACGATCAGAGACAGATCTACGATAGGGCAAGCCGAAACACTCCGATTTAATGCATCTTCTGACATCAAATGATTAGTTCCATGCATAACTACAAACTCTTTCACCGAAAGTTGGAGAACAGCACTCAAGTTTTCTTTGCGTAGAAAGACTTGACATTAAACGCCAAGAGAGTCAAGCGCATCCAACTTCCAAACGTTGAGTCTCCGGTTGTTTCCGGGCTGCCGCAAAAAATGCGAATGGGCTCACAGAGCACGGATCATCAGGATTTCTCAGATGCAAAAACATCTTCATCGCCAAGCGACGAGCAAAACGTGCCCCACGTGACAAAAACTTCGAGGTTGTTCTCTCAGCACAGTATCTGCCACAAATATTGCAGAGCCCATCGGCTGAACCTCCTGGACATCGAAACCACACTTTGCTAGCACATACTTGAGCCCTGTAGGAGTGTAACGACGGTAATCATGAGGAATTTCATGAAATCGATACATGAACGGCACAGAGAGCAATAGCAGCCCACCATCTTTCAGTATTCGACGAAGCTCAGCCAACAACGCCAAATCATCTTCGACATGCTCAAGCACATCGAATAGGCATACCACATCGAAAGTCCCTGACTCGAAGGGCAACTTACTCGCTTCACGAGTCAAAACAACATCAACGGTACCAAATCGATTTTGTTGTAGATCACAGGCAACTGTTTGTGCGGAAAATCTAGAAAAAAACGACTCAAATGGTCGCTCACCACACCCAAAGTCCAGCACCTTAGTCCCACGTAAACACTCACCGTATCTATTCAGGTGCCCGGTTAGTGCTTGGTTTAGCTCCCGGTAGGGATCATCAAGGTACGGTTCATAGCGCCGTGCCTGTCGCTGCATGACGGGATTGTTCATCATAGTCTCCTGTATGGCAGGCAACGGTTTAGGCAATGCTTCCGGTACAGTCAGTACTTAACACCTGTCGAAGATGGCTTTCGAGTGCAGCCTGATGGTGCACCAAGCTGTGATGTTGCATAACGGTCTGTCGCGCCTGGACTCCTAAAGCAGGAGCCATTTCCTCATAGTGCGTTAGAAGTTCGTGCAACACATGATTGAGATTCTGTTGGCTGTCATATTGATACAGGAGAAGGTTATGTCCATTGGAGACCTCACCTGCCCCCCCGCGTCCCGTGGATATTACGGGGAGACCTGCCAGCATCATCTCGATCTGAGCTATACCAAAGGGCTCTTCCCAAATCGACGGGAAAAATCCAACGTCATACTCCGAAAGGCCGCGCAACAAGGAAGACCTTTCCACATTTGTCATAACCGATACAAAATCGCCAAACTGCTCGCGCAACGAAATATCTTTTCCTGTTCGACTGAGTCCGAAAACGTCTAGCCTGACATCGCGTCCCGAGGAAAGGCGGTAAGCACGGAGCGCTTCGCATAGGAAGAAAATTCCCTTATGTGGCTCTATCTGTCCAATGAACACTGTTTTTATTTTCTCCCCCAAGCGGTAATCTCGCTTTTCAGGGATATCATCAGCCCGCAAGTATGGATAAATTACACTTGAACAGGTTGGTGACAAATTCAATTGCTGGCGAGTGAAACGAGAAATAAATACTGCGTTTCGAACCTTTGGCCTTACGTTACTCCACATCGATGGCACTAGTCTCCGAAATGAAGTGAGAGTCCTTTTAACAGTGCGTTGATATGCCATAACAGACCAATCCATAAAATGGAAGGTCGCAGGCGGTGCATCTACGCAGTCCAGCACTTGGAGCAATTTCCAGCCCAACCCATAGAGGTTCCAGAGATAAACCACTTGCGGGCGAATCCTAGTGATAGCTTCCCCCAACCGCTCAAGGTTATGCTGCTGGACTGTATCAAACGGTGACACGATATGCGGGCTTCCCCAATTATGATGCAGTTGCATCACACGCTCGATCGGGTAGGACGCGGCCTTGTCACTAACTTTGATGCTCGGCTGAATACCGAAATCAGACGTCAGGACGTGACACTCATGCCCGGCGGCAATCAACATATCTACCGTATCTCGACAAGCCAGTTCATAGCCACCAATATGCGCGGGCGGAAATAAATTAGAAACAAACAGGATCTTCATGCTTATGACATTGCCCTTCACGCAAGACAGGCCCACCGATAGTATCTAGTAAGCGCGTGATTACTGAACCGCATCTACACTGACTCTGCTACTGCCAAGTTAAATCAACGAATAGCCACTTGGTGAAAAGTCAGTACCAAAATCCACAAGTGCGCCGCTCCCATCCCATGGATGGCACGCATTATCTAATGCCCTTACGCTCGTCGTTGTCGTAATAGTTCTGGTTAAGATGGCGATAATGGGCATCGTCAGACATCCTAGAAACCCGACTAGCAATGGCGCGACGCACCTTAGCCAAGGCCCGTGCCCAAATTGAATGCGCAGACTGAGATAGGGGAGCAAAATCACGGCGACGAACATACTTGGCACTCAGCGCCTCGAATGACTTGTCGTCAATGAGTGCTGTTTTGTTGAAGTAATCAAGCAGGGCCAAGGCGAAGTCCGAATACCCAAGCACACTGGAGAGTGCAACGACCCGCTCGATGCCACTGGGACTACTCCGCAACTTTCCCCAGTACGAACAGGAGGAGGACAACGCGGGATCGCGAAAATAAATTGCATCAGCAAAAATCACCTGCCCACGGCTTTCAACAGGTTGTTCAGAGGCTCGCTTCCACCAATGACGATTCAGGTCGAAGAGCGAAAACCCCTTGCTTCTAAGATAGGCATCGATATCACCAAACAAGGGTTGATCCGCATAAATGGGAGAAAATTCAACTTCAACGGCGACACCGAAAACACCATCAAGAGTCTTATCGCCACCACGCAAAATCTCCAGTTCAGATCCCTGAGTATCAAGCTTGATGAAATCCACCGTGTCAACCCTCTCCTGCTGGCAGAAATCGTCCAAGGGAATGCAGTCCAGATGAACTTTGGCCTCGACAGAGAAAGCCTCCTCACTCAATAACCGCGAAACGGGGAACTGGGAGAGTAGGTCTTTGTTGGGCAGATAGAAAGAACTGAGGCGACGATCCTTGTATAGGTACAGAGCTCTTTTTTCTCGACGTTCAGCCAAGGCCGTTGGGTAGTACCGTGCGGTCACTGCGGCACCATTTTCCGCACTTCGCTGATTCAGGACATCGCACTCATCCTGATCAGGTTCGAAGCCAACTACTAGAACCGGATAGCGAGCTTCACGCCAAACACTTTGAACACCATTTCTTGCTCCGACATCAAGCACTACAATCGGAGTAAGGGAACTAGGCAAATTCATCAAACGACCTTTCTCTTTGACAGTAGCCTCACCCAAGCGCTGGGAGATGAAACAACGCAAATAAATTCATTAACTTTCACTATCAGATAAGATCCCAAATTCGCAACCGTAATGGGTATAGTCCATACGAAAATCACCGGAAGTCACAAAGGCTCGCAACCCAGAAATGATTTTGTCGTGCTTTGCAGGGGACCATTCAGCCAACCACTCTCCATAAACAGGAGGAGAAAACTGTTGCCGATAACCGCCCAGTTTTTTGAGCATCAAGTCGAAATGGTCAAAAAACAGATTATTTGTATTAAACACATGGCGCATAAAATAATACTGAAAAACCTCATCTTTATTGATAGACAAATGCAAAGAATCGAGATTCATCAGCACCCGCCGATATTCATCGACGCTACAAGTGTGAATATTGAACCTGTAGGCAATATGGGGATTATTTGGAGAGTTATTGACAACCGGAATACCTAAGGCCGCATATTCAAAGCCGATTGTGCCATAAACAGTCAGAGCAACATCAATGCCTTCTGCAATGATCTGCAGATGGGAAGCATCTGATGGCAACAAAGAGAAACGAGGAAAACGCCGAATGAAATCCTCGATTATCTGGCGAGTTCCCGGCAAATAATCTGGATGAGTCTTGATATACCAATCATAATCAGTTTTCTCTGATATCTCGCCGAGAAAACTTAGCCATTCATAGAAATCGGGAAAGACATTCTTGCCATAAGTGTGAGGACTGTCGAAAAAGCAGTGCGTCGCAATCAGAACTTTCTTGCGCGAAGACTCCTTGAGTAGCCGACCATGGCGTGCATTACCGTAGGCCGACTTGGTGGAATAGGACATATCCACCCCCACCTCTCCGGCAAAACGGCGCTCGATCCTGCGCCTAGCCTCTGCCAAACCCCATTGCCTGACATTGCTCGGCAATTTCTCGAAACGTTCAGGGAAATAGTGAAAGTCATTGAAGGCAAAGTAGTTGTCTGGCCGCAACCGATACAAATGCGTGGAATTTGCCTGAAAGCTAGGCACGCCCTGCTGCACAGCTATCCGCAGAGGCATTGCAAGGTTGTAGACACAATGGCTAACGTTCAGCCCACGAATCTTCTTTTGTTTAAAGAAATCCTGCCAGTAGACGAACAACTCGACCGACTCGCGGAAGAAGGCAATAAATTCGGGGTTATAGAGGTCGACGGTCGGCCGACTAAAACGGCGCAGGTAAGTGTCGTAGATTAGATCACCGACCCAGACACCATTAATATGCAGGTCTTCCAGGTCAGACTTGCTGACCAACCGGGGCAACACTTCCCGAACGACCTCCCCTGCTCGCCTGCGTTGCGCAACATCTGGATGAATGGCAACAAACCGCACAACTCCGAATGAGGCATAGATTCCGAAATGCCCACTGCCAAGCCAGGCACGCAGGCGGAATAGCAAGCGCTGCGGCCAACTGTTGAGGGGCCTTGGGTTATAGGCCCAAATTTCGGCATCACTGTCTTGCGATAACACATTAGCCAAGTAGGAATAGGGGACATGGCAAGATGCCATATCGTTAAGCTCCACTAGGACAATGCCGCCCGCCCCACCTCGATTGGGAAATACCCGGCGGTTATGGCGAATAAATTCCTTCCCGTAGACACTTTGACCCATGCTCCGGAAAAACCGGATTCCTCGTTCATACCATTGCTGCAAATTCATAACTCGTTAACTTTCCCTGCCATATCCGCTACATACGTGATTTTATAAAGAGATGGCACAATACAGAAGCCTCACGGCAAGCCACCCACAGCATAGAAAAAAGCCCCCCACAACCACATCAGTCGCTATTATCTACTGAAACAGCCCTAACGTTCTGTCCAAGTGAGCCACACCTCCTCAGAGGCCGCCGCGAGGGGAAGTTTCCAGAAGCGCCACGAAATCGAGAAAAATCACTAGAAAGCAATCTATTTCTGAGAAAAGACAACAAACCAAGAGGAAGTACAAAACATCAAATGCGGCATCAACCGCACAGCAAGCTATCAAAGGACATTTATCGTATGCTCACTGAACATCTCTCAGACAAACAACAATAGCAAGCCATTGGCGATAGCAGGCGCATTATTGACGTAGCGCACGACCTACTCGAAGGATCGTAAAAACTACGGAGCCCCCCTAACAAAACACTAGTTTCGACGATTCGCTATGAAACAGTTGGGGTTAGGCTTTTTTGCCCCACAGTACCCCGCATCACGGTCTCGATGACATGTGATCCGAAAAGCAGCGCATTCACGGACATCGTGCAGCACCTATTTTTAGCCAGATCCGAGCAGCAAAACCAACTGCATGATGTGAATGCGCAACATCGCGCTCAACGGTACGATGAGCACCCGTATCCCATCTTCAGGCAAAAATCTCATTAAGCCCTCCGGACAGGGCACAGCAAAACCGTTCCAACCTCACCGGATGTCGCGTTAGCGATCTACTAGCTGATGTCGCCTCCTCGCATCTCGACAAGTTCGATTGTTTCGTCGACTTTAACCGTTCCATCACCCTCATAACGATTGCACTGCCAATTTCTCAATCCCGCTACTTAATACTCACTTATGCAGACATCCTGAACGAGCATCTGCACCGAAGACATGACCTCGGATCGTTAGGTTGCCTTGCAAGAGTCAAGTCAGACCGAGCCACTCCGGATATCAAATCGACGGGGATTTGACGCTAAGGAACCAAAAGATCAGCAGGATCTCCGTTGAATGTAGCCAAATTTGTTGAAAACAGTTTTTTGTTTCGCTGCAGACGTTCGTTGTTCCAATTCCACCACTTCATATCGAGTAATGAAGCAATAACCTTGTCTGGGAAACGGAATTTTTTCAGCTTGGCCGGGACTCCTGCATAAACACCGTAAGGTTCAGTATCCCCCCGAACCAGTGAGCGCTCAGCAACAACACAACCATCAGCTACTCGTGCGCCAGAAAATATACGGACATCTCGTCCGATCCAAACATCGCTACCTATCGAAATCCCGGTCTTCTGTGACTCAATTTGGTCAAATGAAATATCCATAGACAAACCATCACCCTTACACCGCCTTTCTGATGCAAAGTTGGTCATCGATGCGTATTCATAGGGATGAAGGTCAGCAGACGTATTCAAGTAAAGGCCTTCCGCAATCGAGGTAAACGCCCCGATTTTCAGGAAATCCTTACCACGTAACAAGGAGTGGCCAGAAAGATAAGTCTGTCTTCCTATTTCAATAGGAAGATCATCTGGAACCTCCACCTTTCCAAGGTATGCTTTGCAGTTATCTGCAGAAAGCACCCAACCGAATCTCGAATCAAAACTCACAGCAGCTATAGAACGCACCTCATTGAATGCGGAGAAACTTACGCGAGACAAATAATACTGAGTCACCTTCTTGTACAAATTTCTAAATTCATTTAATTGCGCCACGCTCCAACAATGCGAATTTTCAAACCCCCCAAACCGATAAATCCATTCTTTCCCTGCCAAGGTACGGACCCACGTATCGTTCACGAAATTCAAAAACGAAATATCATCTCTCTCATAACCTTGAGGAACAACTGCGCTTGTCTCTACCAGATGATTATTTAACACCACTGCAGTCCGATTTAATTAAGGGGTTAATCGCAAAATTTATGACCGACACACATCTCCGAACAACGAGGAACACCTTCCGATCCAATTTCAAAATCTGGCGCTGCTACGGAATGCGAAGCATGGATTTCCACCCTTGCCGGAGTTACTCAAAAGAGTCAGGAGTTACAGGCGTATTTCTCAAAACTTGACGCGTGACTCGACGACCAATGATGTCATCAAGAAATTTTGGCGCCAGCCCGAAGCCGGGGCGAACGCTGCGAACAGCATCCGCGCCAATTATCTCGCCAACATCAAGATCCCTGACATAGTACAAGGAGCGGCGAAACTGGGCATTGCCCTGCTCGCTGGACTTACGCCCGTAATCCACCCGCCCCAGGGCCTCCCATGCTGTACGCGCGCCCTGGCACAGCGCCGCCAATTCCGGCGGCTCCAGGGAAAAGCTGTCATCTGGACCGCCACCAAGGCGGTCCAGAGTGAAGTGTTTCTCGATGATGCAGGCCCCCAGCGCCACGCTGGCAATGGCGGTCGTGTTATCCAGTGTGTGATCCGAAAGCCCCGTCACCAGACCGAAACGCTCCATCATGTCGGGGATGGTCCGCAGGTTATAGTCCGCCGCCGGCGCGGGATAGCCGCTGACGCAATGCAGGATTGCCAGTTGCTGGCAGCCCCCTTCGCGGGCGGCCGCAATGGCCTCGGCGATTTCTTCCGCATCGGCCATGCCGGTGGAAATGATCATCGGCTTGCCGGTCGACGCCACATAGCGGATCAAGGGCAGGTCGACGGCTTCGAAAGAGGCGATCTTGTAGGCAGGTGCGTTCAAGTCTTCCAGCAGATCCACCGCAGTGGGGTCGAAAGGAGTACTGAACACGGTGATGCCCAGCTCCCTGCCACGCTTGAACAGGGGCGCATGCCATTCCCAGGGCATATGGGCCTCTTGGTACAGGTCATACAGGCGACGCCCATCCCACAACCCGCCCTGAATGACGAAGCCCTCGCTGCTGCTGTCTAGGGTAATGGTGTCAGGCCTGTAGGTCTGCAGCTTGACGGCGTCGGCCCCAGCCTTCTGCGCTTCCTCCAGGATACGCAATGCCGTTTCAAGGCGGCCATTGTGATTGGCGGAAAGCTCGGCAATCACATAAGGGGGAAACGTGTCACCGATGGCACGACCATCGATACGAATGACTTCCTTACTATTCATCCTCTGCACTCTCTGTTCTGCAACACCACTCCTGCTCCAAGAGACCAAAGCAGATCAGGTCATGGTATTTGCCGTCAATCTGATACTGCTGCCGCAACACTCCCTCCTGCTGGAAGCCAAGGGATAGGTGAAAGCGGATGGAAGCCGTATTAAAGCCCAGCGCCTGACCACACACCTTATGCAAAGCCAGGGAGTGAAAGGCGTACTCAAGCGCAGCAGCCCCCAACTGCCTGCCGGAACCACGGACGGCCTCCGGTGCAGTATAAAATCCCCAGTCGGCCGCCCCTGCCTTTGAGACACCGGAAAAGCCGACGAAACCAAAAGGACCGCCCTCGTCTTCAGCAATCAGCAGGGCACGGGATGCATCGGCATGAACTTTCTCAAACCATGCGCGATGCTCGGCAAGAGTTATTTCATGCTGGGTCAGCATAAATGTCCGCACCTCCGGAGAGTTCCGCCATACCAGGACCCGTTCCAGATCACCCTCATCCATGGGGCGGACAGTGCACTTCGATTTAGACATCGTTATCGGCAATTATTCTGGCCATCCTATCGGCGCCGCTACCATCGGTTATCTGCAGGCACGCTTCCCGCATTGCCGCATGCTGCTCAGGGCATAGAATCTGCGAGAGCTTCCCGGCGAAGTCACCATCGGAAAAGTCATTATCCAACAATAGGGCCGCACCTGCCTTAACCAAGGCAGAGGCGCCATCCCGTTGATTGTCGGCAAGAACCATCATCAAGGTCGGCAGACCAAGGCAACAGCGCTCCCAAGCACTACCTCCTGCGGCGCCGATAGCGATATCACTGTCAGCCACTAAGTCAGCCATATTGGACACTCCGACCAGAACCCGGGTGGCACAGGGCATTTTTGCGGCCATTTCCTCAACGATCCGGCTCCATGGAGCATGGACTCCCAGCACCACGGAGATGGTAGAGCCCTCGGGCAAACCACGATGAGCCAAAGCGTTAAGCATGCGGGTCGTGATGTTGTCCCGATCCACCCCCCCCATAGCAATCAGTATCCGGGGAGCCTCTCCGCCATATCGACGCACGACACCGAGAGCCCTCCTAGCGGCGAAATCCGGCCGAAGCAGGGCAAACTGCGGACCAACGAGCAGCCGACATGACGCAGGCACCAGGGAAGAATAATCCTGCGGCGAACGACCAAGGTTCTGGTCAAGCAGTACGGTGCAAGAATGAGGACGATCAGCCAGATCATCAACCACCATCAAGTGACGGCATGAGGACTGAAGCTGCGATTCCCACCGGGCGTCCAGTCCATAATGGTCGACCACCAGCCAATCTACAGAACCGGCCCCCAACGCGACTTGGGTTTGTTGTGCATCAAGAGCCCAGTCCGCCCCCAACCAGGAGAGGTGGGACGTAGAGGGATGAGGCAAGGGAGGCTCTTCCCGGTGACAACCTGGCAAAATCCGGACAGGGAAACCTGCGGCGCGCACAATTTCGGTCAAATTACCCGGATGCTCCCGGGAAATAAAGAAAACGTCGCATCCGAGAGCGCGCAGAGAGCCGGCCAATGTCAGGCAGCGCATGACATGGCCGGTCCCGATGATTAGGGAGGCATCGACGCGAAAAGCGACCCTCGCTGCGCTCATGCAGCCATAGCTTGTTGTTGCGCCCTGAACATCCATTCGGCACGCTCCCAATCCTCAGGCGTGTCGATGTCTTGGACGCGGTGGCGCGGCAGAATCACTGGCGCCGCGTCCTGGGAAAAAATTGGTTTTCCGGCCAGCCAAGCATCGGCCCTCCCCCAATAGAATTGACCAGCATCATGAAATGCTTCTTCCAGATCCTGGGAGCGGGTGTGGAAATGCTCAGGATGGAACATTTCCACTCTGTGTTCCTTGGTGATGCGAATGGCCCGCTGAATTGGAAAGGCAAAACTGGTAACAGAGAAAGCGTAATCCGCCCCGGTATTCAGCAGTGTCTGAAAACCTGTTTGCAAATCCTGCGCATGCACGAACGGTGCCGTCGCGTAGATGCAGCAAACCTGGTCCGCCGCTTTCCCGTTGGCCTGCTGCCACTGAACAGCGTGGGCAATCACAGGAATAGTGCCTGCATGGTCCCCCGAAAGCTCGGCTGGCCGAAAGAAAGGCACTTCCGCTCCCCAATCCCGTGCAACGGCGGCAATTTCTTCGTCGTCGGTGGAAACGATGATGCGGTCAAAACAGGTGCTCGCCAATGCCGCCTCGATGGACCAGGCAATCATCGGTTTGCCACAAAAGGTCTTGATGTTTTTCCGCGGGATGCGCTTGCTGCCCCCACGGGCGGGGATGACGGCGAGTCTCATAGATATTCCAGGTTCATGTACAGCAAATGACTGACAGCTTGCCCCTTCCCGGTCAGCTAGCCAGGGCCTCACTCAAGGCTTGAACAACCGCATCCTGGTCGTCCAGACTCATTCCCGGGTAGAGAGGAAGGCTGATGGCTTGCCGATAGTAGTCTTCAGCATGGGGGAAATCCCCCTCCCGAAACCCCATGTCCCGATAGAACGGCTGGGTATGCACGGGAATGTAATGGACATTGACACCGATTCCGCGACTGCGCAAAGCCTCGAAGACCTGCCGATGCCGCTCCGGCGACACTTCTCCCTGCAAGCATGCGATATAGAGGTGGAATCCGGAATAGCCGTCCGGATGCTGCCACGGGATGGAAACCGGCAGAGGGGCGAGAAGCGCATCATAGCGCCGGGCCAGTTCATGGCGACGAGCCACATAGGCATCCAACCGCTCCAGCTGGCTCACCCCAAGGGCCGCCTGCAGTTCGGTCATCCGATAATTGAAACCGAGGGCCACCTGTTGGTAATACCAAGGACCGTCAGGCTCGTGGGTCATTCGTGCCGGGTCCCGGGTGATCCCATGGCTGCGCAGCAAAGCCATCTGCTCGGCCAGGGAGGAGTCGTTGGTGAGGGACATCCCGCCTTCGGCCGTGGTAATGATCTTGACCGGATGGAAGCTGAATACCGTCACATCGCTAAAACGGCAGTTACCGATGTACTCATCCCGATATTTCCCGCCGATAGCGTGAGAGGCATCCTCAATGATCCTGATGCCGTAACGGCTCGCCAGCTCATGAATCGCCGCCATATCGCAAGGCTGTCCACACATGTGGACGGGCACCAATATCTTGGGCAGACGCCCGGCCTTTTCCGCCGCCGCCAGCTTCGCTTCCAGTGCCCGGGGGCACATGTTGAAGGTGCGGGGATCGATATCGACAAAATCGACCTGGGCGCCGCAATACAAACCACAGTTGGCAGAAGCGACAAAAGTTATGGGGCTGGTCCACAACCAATCGCCAGGCCCCAGCCCCAACGCCAAACAGGCAATATGCAAGGCCGAGGTAGCGCTGTTCACTGCAACGCCGTGGGCAGCTCCGACATGAGCGGCTACCCGCTCCTCGAAGCGGGGGACTACGGGCCCCTGGGTCAGGAAATCGGAGCGGAGAACCTGAAGCACCGCCTCGACGTCCCGGTCGGTGATTTCCTGGCGTCCATAGGGAATCATGGTCAGATGTTCCCGATCTTTTCCTGGTTGATGGCAATCCAGCGCTGCAGTTCCTCGATTCCCATCCACTCCGAATTATTGTCGCTGGTGTAGCTGAAGCCTTCCGGCACCTTCTTGCCATCCTTGATCCGGCCTGCACTCAAATGCCAGTTATGGATTGCCGGGAGTATCTTGAAATGCTCAGGGTATTCATAGGAATACAGGGCATCTTCTTCGCTGATCATCTGTTCGTGGAGCTTTTCCCCCGGACGGATGCCGACATATTCGAGACTGGCATTGGGAGCGATGGCCCGGGCCAAATCAGTCACCTTCATGGACGGAATCTTCTTGACGTAGATCTCGCCGCCCTCCATATCGCCGAAGGCGTGCCAGACCAGTTCCACCCCTTGCTCCAGGGAGATCATGAACCGGGTCATACGTTCGTCGGTGATAGGCAACACGCCCTTGTCCTTGATGGACATAAAGAAAGGGATGACCGAGCCGCGGGAGCCCATGACGTTGCCGTAGCGAACGACGGCGAAACGGGTGTCATGGCCACCGGCATAGGAATTCCCGGCAACGAACAGCTTGTCGGAGGCCAGCTTGGTAGCGCCATACAGGTTAACCGGACTGCTGGCCTTGTCGGTGGACAAGGCCACCACCCGTTTCACCCCCTTGTCGATGCAGGCATCGATGAGGTTCATGGCGCCATTGATATTGGTTTTCACGCACTCGAACGGGTTGTACTCGGCTGTCGGCACGATCTTGGTCGCCGCTGCGTGAACCACATAATCGATGCCATCGAGAGCCCGGTACAAACGCTCCCGGTCACGTACATCGCCGATGAAGAACCGGACCCGCTCGTCTCCGCCAAATTTCTTGGCCATTTCCCACTGTTTCATTTCATCCCGGGAAAAGATGACGATCTTCTTGGGGTTGAACTTGGCCAACGTCATCGGCACGAAAGTGTTACCAAACGAACCGGTGCCCCCAGTAATCAGGATCGAAGTATTTGTCAGCATGGTGCTTCTTCTAGGAATTGGAGAGGATGTCTCGATAGGAGCCTACGCGGGCTACCTGCCCCTTGCGGAGCTCGACGATGATATTGCAACTATTAAGCGTATTCAGGCGATGTGCAATGATGAGCACGGTCGTATCGGCACCCAAGGCCTGAATCGATTCCATTACAGCCCGTTCGGTCTCATTGTCCAGCGCGCTGGTGGCCTCATCGAAAACGAGGACATCGGCACGCTTGTACAGGGCGCGGGCAATGCCGATGCGCTGCCGCTGGCCGCCGCTTAAACGCACTCCGCGCTCCCCGACCCGGGTATCAAATTGCTCCGGCCACGACTGGATGGTATCCAGCAGTTGGGCCCGCAAAGCCGCCTCCCGGACACGTTCCATGTCTATCTCATCGACAGGGACGCCAAACGCTATATTGCTGGCGATGGAACTGTCTGCCAGGAAAACGCTCTGGGGCACATGGGCGATATGGGCTTGCCAGCCATTCCCGTTTTCCGCTCCAATGACCACCCCATCCACTGCCAGCGAACCTGAGGTTGGGGACAACAGTCCCATCACGATGTCCAGCATGGTGCTCTTGCCGCAGCCGGTTTCCCCCATCACCCCGACCCTGCTGCCCTTGGGTATTTCGAGCGACACTCCCCGGAGTACCCAGTCCGATTCGGGGGAATAGCGGAAGTACACGTCATCAAGCCTGATGTTCCGCTCGAATACCAGGGGGGGCACATCACCTTGCCGCGCATGTTCGGGCATGGGCTGCTCAAGCAGATCCAGCGTGTCCGCCAGGGATGCCTGATTGCTTCGAATGGACGACCAGGCCTGGAAACACTGCTGCAGCAGAGGCAACAGACGTTGCGCTCCAAGCGCCAGGGCACCCAGGACCGGCATGGCCGAGACAATCCCTCCATCGCCCTGCGCCAGGTTGTACGCCAGGGTTGCAATCAGCAGCATCCCCAATGCCTCCATGGCAAAACGGGGGCTTTGGGCAATGAAGGTGCTGTTGATCTGGGCCGCGCGCATGGACAAATCCGCTTTCCTGAAGGCGCCGCAGTACACATCCTGGGTCCTGTCGATCAGGACATCGCGAATCCCCCCAAGCCCCTCCTGCAGCGACTTGATCACCCTTCCTGCCTCGTCCGCCACCAGGCGGCTGTTACGGAACAACCGGCGATGGGTCAGCTTGATCACGCCACCGTAGATGACGCCGAATCCTGCCAGTGCCAGCAAAGAGGTAAACGGGTCCACTCCGATCAGGGTGACCAGTATCGCGGCAACCAGCGTGGCGGTACTGACGATGGTGACCAGGGGCAGGATCACGTAGCTGCTGATTCCGCTCGCCTTGCTATAGACGCCGTTGATGATTTCGCTGCTGTTGCGGCTGGTATGAACGGCGTAAGGCTGGTACAGGGTCCGCCGGTAGACATCCAGAGCCAAATCTGAACCGATAGCATAGGAAATGTTGGTCTGCACCCAAACCAGCAACAGCCGCATACAGCCAGCCAGCACAATCGCCACAGCGAACAGGAGCGTAATGGGCAACAGCAACTGCCGGGGCTCCACCAATCCGAACAGGGAGGCGAAATACTGCCCCAGAGGATGATTGAAGACTCTTTCAGGCCCTGTCAGAACCGCCAGAAACGGGAAAATCGCGCCGATACTGACCATCTCGGCCAGGGCAACAACCATCATCAGCAGGATGAGAAGGAACAGCTGTCGCCGCTGGCCCTGGCCGATATGGGCCCACAGACGGGACAACAGGGGAAAGAGGGAATTGGCTGCGGCCATAGGCTAACGGAATCTGAGACTGCAACGGGACGGTTCAGGCATTGAACCTCCGCGTTGAGTAATATCAGCCGGCATCTTCAGTCGAGAGAAATTTGTCGAAATAATCGATCGTCTTGCGCAACCCCACTTCCACTTCAGTTTTGGGCGCCCAATCCAGCAGTTCACGCGCCCGGCTGATATTTGGCTGACGCTGCTTCGGATCATCCTTCGGTAGAGGGCAATTGATCAAGCGGGATTTGGCACCGGTCATTTCGATCACCATCTCTGCCAACTGACGAATCGTGAACTCTCGGGGATTGCCAATATTCACAGGCCCCGGACAAACCCTTCCCGGTACATCCATGTACCGCAGGAAGCCCTCTACCATATCGTCTACAAAACAGAAGCTGCGGGTCTGGGAGCCGTCCCCGTAAATCGTGATGTCTTCCCCACGCAATGCCTGTACGATGAAATTGCTGATCACCCGACCATCGTTAGGATGCATGCGCGGGCCATAGGTATTGAAAATCCGGGCAATCCGGATATCGATACCGTACTGGCGGTGGTAATCGAAGAACAGGGTTTCGGCGCAACGCTTCCCCTCGTCGTAACAGCTGCGGGGGCCAATGGGATTGACATTCCCCCAATACTCTTCTGACTGGGGATGCACCACCGGGTCCCCGTACACTTCACTTGTGCTAGCCTGAAATACACGCACATTGAGGCGGCGGGCCAGCTCCAGCACATTGATTGCGCCATGCACCGAGGTCTTGATCGTTTGTACCGGATCATGCTGGTAGTGCACCGGGCTGGCAGGGCATGCCAGGTTGTAGATTTCATCAACCTCCAGGCTGATGGGATTGGTTACGTCGTGGCGGATGAATTCAAAGCGAGGATGGCCGAGCAAATGCTCGATGTTCTGCTTGATTCCCGTAAATAGGTTGTCCAGACAGACAACTTCATCGCCACGGGCAATCAGGCGCTCAACCAGGTGTGACCCCAGGAACCCTGCTCCTCCAGTCACCAGAACCCGCTTCCGAATACTATAGCCACGCATACAACATTCCTTTAACAATTCTTTGAGCAGACACTGTCGTTTGACCTGTCGCTGAACGACATTGAGCTTCGACGTCGACAACATGGGACGCGACCAGCGAAGGACTTCGCTTCCAACCCCCATCCAATGGGCGATCGCGCTCCGACAACAACAGTGCTGCGCAATAGCTCTGCAACGAAGCGGGCGTTCCAGCCATCATGGCTGCAACACGGTCAACATCACTCGTGATAGTCCATGGCTTTGAAGCCATGCTTCTTGACCAGTTCGTCGCGCTCGGCACTCTTCAGGTCTTCGCGCACCATCTCGGCCACCAGTTCGGCGAAACTGGTCCTGGGGGTCCAGCCAAGTTTTTCCTTGGCCTTGCTGGGATCACCCAACAGGGTTTCGACTTCCGTCGGACGGAAATAGGCAGGATCGACGGCGACGATGCACTTACCGTGGGCGTCGTAACCCTTTTCATCCACCCCGCTGCCCTCCCAGCGGATCTGCATGCCCAGTTCCTGGGCGGCCGCATTGACGAAGTCCCGCACGCTGTACTGCACACCGGTGGCGATGACGAAATCTTCGGGCCTTTCCTGTTGCAACATCAGCCACTGCATTTCCACATAATCCTTGGCGTGGCCCCAGTCCCGCTTGGCATCCATGTTGCCGAGGAACAGGCAGTCCTGCAGCCCCAGCTTGATACGGGCGAGGGCCCGGGTGATCTTGCGGGTCACAAAGGTTTCGCCGCGAATCGGGCTTTCATGGTTGAACAGGATGCCGTTACAGGCATAGATACCGTAGGCTTCACGATAATTGACGACAATCCAGTAACCATAAAGCTTGGCTACCGCGTAAGGACTGCGGGGATAGAAGGGCGTGGTTTCCTTCTGAGGAATTTCCTGGACCAGACCATAAAGTTCTGACGTGCTCGCCTGATAGAAGCGGGTCTTCTTCTCCAACCCTAGAATACGGATAGCCTCAAGAATCCGCAGCACCCCAAGTGCATCGGAATTGGCGGTGTATTCCGGCTCCTCGAAGCTGACGGCGACATGGCTCTGGGCCGCCAGGTTGTAGATTTCATCGGGCTGGGTTTGCTGAATGATGCGGATCAGGCTGGAACTGTCCGTCATGTCGCCGTGGTGCAGGAAAAAGCGAACGCTCTCTTCGTGCCGATCCTGGTAAAGGTGATCGATACGGTCCGTATTGAACAGGGAAGTGCGGCGTTTCAGTCCGTGGACGATGTAGCCCTTGCTCAGCAATAGTTCAGCAAGATAGGCGCCATCCTGGCCGGTAACGCCCGTGATGAGGGCGACTTTGGGTTTAGACATACGGTTTATTCCCTCTATGAGCGGGGTAATTGAATTTCTACGAAATCCCTGTAGGCAGCAGACAACCCCTCTTCCAGGGATACTTTGGCCTGCCAGCCGAGAGCGTTGAGCCGGGAGCTGTCCATCAGCTTGCGCGGCGTGCCATCCGGCTTGGAGGCATCAAACTCGATCTTTCCCGAATAACCGGTTACCCGGGCAACGGTCTCCGCCAACTCGCGGATTGTAATGTCATAACCGCAGCCGACATTGATATGGCTCAGCATGGGCTGGGTATGCTGGTCATAGCGGGCCTTGTCCAGATTCATCACATGCACGCTGGCAGCCGCCATGTCGTCCACATAGAGGAACTCCCGCATCGGCGTACCGCTGCCCCATACCGTCACCACCGGTACATTGGCGCTTTTCGCCTCATGGAAACGCCGGATCAGGGCCGGGATCACATGGGAATTTTCGGGATGGTAATTGTCGCCGGGACCATACAGATTGGTTGGCATGACACTGCGATAGTCCACACCATATTGCCGGTTGTAGCTTTCGCACAGTTTGATCCCGGCAATCTTGGCCACCGCATAGGGTTCGTTGGTCGGCTCCAAGGTTCCTGTCAGCAACGCCCCTTCCGCGATCGGCTGGGGTGCCAGCTTGGGATAGATGCAGCTGGAGCCGAGGAACAACAGCTTCCGGACACCTGCACGAAAAGCCGCATCGACAACATTGGCCTCGATCATCAGGTTGTCGTAGATAAACTCGGCCGGGTAGGTGTTGTTGGCATGAATACCGCCGACCCTGGCGGCTGCCAGATAGACCTGCTCCGGACGCTCGGCCGCAAAGAAGGCGCGTACCTCCGCCTGGTTTGTCAGGTCCAGTTCCGCATGAGTGCGGGTAATGATGTCCTGGGAACGAACACCTTGCCCGAGTAAGGTCCGGACGATGGCGGAACCGACCATCCCGCGATGGCCTGCTACATAAATTTTGGGCATGGGACTCATTGTTGCTGGGGGGCTCTACCGTAGGTGTCGTGCAGGCGCACGATGTCATCCTCGCCCAGATAACTGCCGGACTGGATTTCCACAATCTCGAGTTCAACCACGCCCGGATTCCGAAGGCGATGCACTTCGCCGATGGGGATATAGGTGGACTGATTTTCGCTGAGGAGGAAGGTGTTTTCGCCACAGGTGACTTCCGCCGTACCCTTGACCACCACCCAATGTTCGGCCCGGTGGTGATGCTTTTGCAGGCTGAGGCTGGCGCCCGGCTTGACACCGATGCGCTTGACCTGGAAACGCTCGCCCCGGTCTATGCTGTCATACCAGCCCCAGGGACGAGCCACCTTGCGATGGGTAACCGCCTGGGTGCACTGGGCCTGCTCAAGGCGGGTCACCACGTCCTTGACCTGCTCGGCCTTGTCCCGGTGGGCCACCAGCACCGCATCGGGCGTATCGATAATCAGCAGATTATCGGTCCCCAATGCCACCACCGGACGATGGGGAGCATGAATGAAGGTATTGCTGGAGTGGTGAACCATACCCTGGCCTGCCACCCGATTGCCGTCCCCATCCGAAACCTGAAGATCGGCAACTGCATTCCAGCTGCCTACATCGCTCCACTGCCCCTCGAAAGGGACCACCGCCACATTGTCATGCTGTTCCATGACGGCGTAGTCGATGCTCTGGGAGCGGCAGGTACCAAAACTTCGGGCTTCAGGCCGAACAAAGGCATGACCGCTGGGAGACACCTCGACCTGCGCATCAGCCATGGCCTGACGGCACGTCAGCAGGATATCCGGAGCATGAGCCTCAAGCGCTTCCAGCAAAATGACTGCCCGACAGAGGAAAATACCGGCATTCCACAGGTTATCCCCGGCCAGCAGTAACTCCTGGGCCCTGGCCAGGTCTGGCTTTTCGATGAAACGCCCGGCATGGAAACTGCCATCGGCACGAGAATCGCCGCGCTGGATGTAGCCGTAAGCGGTACTGGGAAAAGAAGGAACAACCCCGAAGGTCACCAGCGCACCGGCCTGGGCTGCCGGCACACCCTGACGGATGGTCCGGAGGAAGCCTTCCACATCAGGGACATGATGATCTGCGGGGCAGAAGAGCAGCAGATCGAGGCCATCCTGGATCGCCTGCAAGGCCGCCAGGGCCATGGCAGCAGCTGTATTACGCGCAGCCGGCTCCAGAATGACGGCGCCCGCCACACGGGCTGCCAGCATGTCGTCCGTCACCATGAAGCGATGATCTTCCGCCGCCACGGCCAAGACCCGCTCTCCCAGTCCGCTGGTACGTTCAAAAGTCAGCTGCAGCAGGCTTTTGTCACCCAGGAGGGGCACAAACTGTTTGGGAAAACTCTTGCGGGACAGAGGCCAGAGCCGGGTCCCGGATCCACCACAAAGGATGACCGCTGTAATGGTGGGATTCTTCATGAAATGACTGCATCCTCTTGGTCTAGGAAACACCGCGCACCGACATGTACCCCCGTCGAGCTGGGTCTTGCCCTCCTCTGCCGCTTCCGGACCACCTTGCCAGACTCGGCAGCCGGAACGTCCAACCCTTGAGAGGAAAGATTGCAGGCCTGCCCCCGAAAGGGCTGCCTTGAAATGGTGGTGGAGAGGAGGAGGATCGAACTCCCGACCTTCGCATTGCGAACGCGACGCTCTCCCAACTGAGCTACCCCCCCACGAAGAGGAAAGAATTATAGCAACAAGGTCTTAGCTGTCAAAAAGACAACGTCTTCACGACACCCGGAAATAGCTGACGGTCTGACGCAACTGGTCGGCCAAACCTTCGAGTTGCTCGGCCTCGGCGGCATTGTTCTGCATGGTGGCGTTGGTTTCCTCGGCCATGGAGGCAATGTGCTCCACATGTTTGGCAATGTCGGTGGCGGTAGTGGCCTGCTCGGTGGTGGCCAGGGCCACATCCCGCACCTTGCCGAGGGAATCCAGGGCCTGACGATGGATTTCGTCGAGCATGGCGGTGGCCTGGGTCGCCAGTTCCAGCCCCTTGTCCACCTGGGGAGCGGCCGTCGCCATGGCCTGCACGGCGGTCTGGGTCTCCTCCTGGATGGAGTCGATCATCTGGGCGATTTCCGTGGTGGCCTTGGCGGTTCGCTCAGCCAGCTTGCGCACCTCATCGGCGACGACGGCGAAACCCCGGCCCTGTTCGCCGGCCCGGGCTGCCTCGATGGCGGCGTTCAGCGCCAGCAGGTTGGTCTGGTCGGCAATTTCCTTGATCACATTGGCGATGCCGCCGATCTCCTGGGAGCGCTGCTGCAGCAACTGGATCTGCTCCGACGAAGTGGCCACGGTGCGGGAAATGAGCTCGATTTCCTGGGCCGCGTTCTTCACCAGACCGGCCCCCTCCTCCGCCAGGGCGGCAGTCTGGGAGGAGTTTGCTTCGGTCTGGGTGGCGATTTCGGAAACTTCGCTGATGCTCACCGTCATCTGCTCGATGGAGGCGGCCGAGGCCGAGGTGGACTGGGCCTGGTTATGGGCCGCGACGCTGGTTTCCCGGGCCGCCACCGACACATGCTCGGCGCCGGAAGAGAGGCGGGAAGCCATGCCGTTGATGTCGCCGAAAATGTTGGCCAGCTTCTGTTGCATGGTCTGCATGGCAGCCAGAAGACTGTCGGGGGAACTGTACTCCACCGGCCGTACCAGATCGCCTTCGGCGATGTGGCGGACCACTTCCACCGCGTAGGCCGGCTCACCTCCCAGCTGGCGCAGGATGCTGCTGTTGATCAGCCAGGAGATGACAGAAAGGATAGCCAGGGTAATGACCACCATGATGCTGAACAGCAGGGCCTGCTGGCGGAATACGGCATTGACGTCATCGACGTAGATACCCGATCCCACCACCCAGCCCCAGGCCGGAAATTCGGCCACGTAGGAAATTTTCGGCGCCGGCTGGTCGAAACCCGGTTTCGGCCACAAATAGTCCACAAAGCCCTTGCCGCTGGCCTTGACCACGTTTTCCATTTCCTGGAAGAACAGCTTGCCGTTAGGGTCCTTCAGGGCGGCCTGGGACTTGCCTTCCATATCCGGCTTGATGGGATGCATGAGCATGACCAGGTTGCGGTCCTGAACCCAGAAGTATTCCTTGCCGTCGTAGCGGACGTTGCGCAGGGAATCCATGGCCTGGCGCTTGGCCTCTTCCTCGCTCAGCTTGCCGGCCTGCTGCTGCTTGTGGAAATAGTCCACCACCCCCAGCACCGACTCCACCACATTGCGGGTCTTGAGGCGGCGGTCTTCCATCAGGTTGTCCCGCAGGACGTAAAGGGAAAATATCCCGACCGCGAGCAGGCCAAGCACCACCCCGGCGAAGAAAATCATCAGGCGCGTACGCACCTTGATCCGTTCGAAATTAAACATTCGACCCCCTGACTAGAAGCCCCTCTGCGGGGGCCGCAACACGAACCGTTGAACCACCATCGGCGCTCCGGCGCCTTTTTTTCATGGTGGCAGAAAAAGTAAAAGGGGCCAACAAGTGCCGGCCCCCAGGAATCACTCGCCCGAACCGAAGGCGGCCCGCCGCAGACGGTCGGCAACCGCCGCCCAGGCCGGGCCTTCCGGCAACGCCTCGACCACGATGGTGTCGGCACCGGCGCCATCCAACTCCCGCAGGGCCCCATAGAAGCCGTGGGCATAGCCCGCCGGATCGGCCGGCAGCATCTTCCACACATGGGGCATGCCCGCATGGGGTGGCTGACTGTGGCAGATGACACCGCAGAAGCCGCCGCGGTGGCGCACCACGTTGAGAAAATCGAGAAGACGCTCCCGGGCCACCACTTTGAGCCGGGTGCGGGGGGCGTAATGGGCTTCCAGGGTGCCGGAGGCCCGGGGCACGGCGCCCAGGGGCTTTTCCGGCCGGACACCGATGACGGTCTCGATCTGCTCCGGGGTGATGTGGCCGGGCCGCAGCAGCCGGGGGACACCGGAAGAAAAATCGATGATGGTGGATTCGATCCCCACCGGGCAGGCTCCGCCGTCCAGGATAAAGGGCACCCGCTCGCCCAGTTCGTCGGCCACATGCTGGGCGGCGGTGGGGCTGATACGGCCGAAACGGTTGGCCGAAGGGGCTGCCACACCGCCGCTGCCACCGGCCTGGGCAAAGGCCCGCAACAGCGCCAGGGCCACCGGATGGCCGGGCACCCGCAGCCCCACCGTGTCCTGGCCGCCGGTCACGGCATCGGGCACCCAGGGCTGCTTTTTCAGAATCAGGGTCAGAGGACCGGGCCAGAAGGACTCAGCCAGCTCCCAGACGGCATCGGGAATATCTGCGGCCCAGCGTTCGATCCAGTCGTGTCCGGGCAGATGGACGATGAGGGGATGATCCGCCGGACGCCCCTTGGCGGCGAAGATCTTGGCCACCGCCTCCGCATTGGAGGCATCCGCCCCCAGACCGTACACCGTCTCGGTGGGAATGCCCACCAGCTCGCCGGCCTGGAGCAGTTGCACCGCCCGGTCGATATCGGCCGGGCTGGGCGGGCAGGCGGAAATGGCGGCGGCTTGCATCAGGATTCCGGTGCCCCTTTTACTCGTCCTGGATGCCGATGGCGGCGCGGGCCGCCATCGCGGCCTGCTGCACCTGCACCGGGTCTTCGCCGATGACGGTGAAGTGGCCCATCTTGCGGCCCGGGCGGGCGTGGTGCTTGCCGTAGAGATGCAGCTTCAGATTGGGTACCGCATAGAGCTTGGACCAGTCCGGCTCCCGGTAATGCTCGACCCCATCCTTCTCTTCGTACCAGATGTCGCCCAGGATATTCACCATGACGGCGGCGCTGTGGGCCCGGGCTTCACCGAGGGGCAGGCCGCAGAGAGCCCGCACCTGCTGTTCGAACTGGTCGGTGACGCAGGCATCCAGGGTGTAGTGGCCGCTGTTGTGGGGCCGGGGCGCCATTTCATTGACCACCAGCCGGCCGCGGGAGATGAAGAACTCCACCCCCAGAGTGCCGATGTAGCCCAGCTTCTCGGCGATGCGCTCGGCGATTTCCTGGGCACTGTCGGCGGTGCAGGCGGAGGCCCGGGCAGGGACGATGGAGACATCCAGGATGCCCTTGCGGTGCTGGTTCTCGCCCACGGGGAAGCAGGCCACCTTGCCGTTTTCATCCCGGGCCAGGACCACGGAGACTTCGTAATCCAGGGGCAGCTTCTGCTCCAGCACGCAAGCCTCGCCCTTGAAGCCGCGGAAGGCGGCCAGGGCCTCCTCCCGGCTGTTCACCACGGCCTGGCCCTTGCCGTCGTAGCCGAAGCGGGCCACCTTGAGGATGCCCGGGAACAGGCCGGCACTGGCCGCTTCCAGGTCGGCCTCGCTGCGGATGGCGGCGAAGGGGCCGTGGGGCAGGCCGTTATCCTGGAGGAAGGTCTTCTCGACGATGCGGTTCTGGCAGACGGAAACAGCCGCCGCAGCGGGACGCACCGGCAGGAACTTGGCCAGGTAGTCCAGGGTGTCGGCAGGAACGTTCTCGAATTCGGTGGTGATGGCGGCACAGCCCTGGGCCAGTTCGTCCAGGGCGGCATAGTCGTCGTAGGCGGCCGCCAGATGGCGCTCGGCGATCTGACCGGCGGGACTGTGGGGATCCGGGTCCAGGACCCAGACCTTGTAGCCCATTTCGTGGGCGGCAGAAACGAAGAAGCGGCCGAGTTGGCCGCCGCCGAGCATGCCCAGGGTGGCGGGAGGCAGGATCATGGCCATGGTTTCCGGGTCTCCGCTCACACTTCCGGCAGCTTCATGGCCAGAACCTTCTCGCTCTGGGCCTGACGGAAATTGGCCAGCTTCTCGGCCAGCTCCGCATCATGGGTGGCCAGCTGGGCCACGGCGAAGAGGGCGGCGTTGGCGGCACCGGCTTCGCCGATGGCGAAGGTGGCGACGGGAATGCCCTTGGGCATCTGCACGATGGAATAGAGGGAGTCCTGGCCGGAAAGGTGCTTGGAGGGCACGGGCACGCCCAGCACCGGCACGATGGTCTTGGAGGCCAGCATGCCCGGCAGGTGGGCGGCACCGCCGGCACCGGCGATGATGGCCTTGAGGCCCCGTTCGGCAGCAACGGCGGCATAGTCGAAGAGCAGGTCCGGCGTGCGGTGGGCGGAAACGACGCGGGCCTCGAAGGGCACGCCGAATTCCTTGAGCATGACGGCGGCCGCCTGCATCACGGGCCAGTCGGAATCGGAACCCATGACGATGCCGATCACGGGGTGCTTGGGCTGGTTCATTGCGCTGCCTTTCGCTCGGCGGCCTCGATGGTGTTGGCCAGGAGCATGGTGATGGTCATGGGGCCGACGCCGCCGGGCACCGGAGTGATGAGGGAAGCCACTTCCTTGCAGGAATCGAAATCCACGTCGCCGCACAGCTTACCGTCGGGCAGACGGTTGATGCCCACGTCGATGACCACGGCGCCGGGCTTGATCATGTCGCCGGTGATCATGCGCGGACGGCCCACGGCAGCCACCACGATATCGGCGCGGGAGGTGTGGAACAGCAAATCCTTGGTCTTGGAATGGCAGATGGTGACGGTGGCGCCCGCATTGGTCAGCAGCAGGCCCATGGGCTTGCCGACGATGTTGGAGCGGCCCACCACCACGGCTTCCTTGCCGGCCAGGTCCACGCCGCCCTTTTCGAACATCTTCATGACGCCGTAGGGAGTGCAGGGGATGAAGCGGGGATTGCCCTGGGCCAGGGCACCCACGTTCTCGGCGTGGAAGCCGTCCACGTCCTTCTCGGCGGAAATGGCCTCGAGCACGGCTTCTTCGTCGAAATGCTTGGGCAGGGGCAGTTGCACCAGGATGCCGTGCACCTTGGGATCGGCGTTCAGTTCGGCGATCTTGTCCAGCACCACCTGGGGATTCACATCCTTGTCGTAGGTGATCTTCTCGGAATACAGGCCCACCTTCTCGCAGGCATTGACCTTGTTGCGCACGTACACCTGGGAAGCGGGGTCTTCACCCACCAGAATGACCACCAGGCCGGGGCGGTGGCCCTTGGCCGTCAGGGCTGCGACGCGGGACTGGAAGCTTTCGCGCAGCTCCTGGGCCAGCGCGTTGCCGTCGAGAATTTGTGCCGTCATGGATTTCTCTGCCAACAAAAAAGAAAAGGGGAAAGGCGAATGCCTTTCCCTTTGAATTGCCGCAATTTTATCAGAACCCCGGGGAGAATGGACCCTCCCCCGGATCGCGGCCTGCCCGAGGCTCAGGCCAGAGCCGCTTCGGCAGTGGCGGCCACCGCGGCCCGACCGGCGGCAAAGGCCTTGCGGTTCTGCTCCACCACCTTCTCGCCCTTACGGGCGAAGCGCTGCAGGATGCAGTTAAGCAGGATGTCGGCGGAGAAGGGCAGATGGTCGGCCACCGCCCCCAACATGACCGTGTTGCCGAGACGGATGTCCCCCAGATCCTTGGCGATGGCCATGGCGTCGAAGGCCACCACGCGGCAGCCGGAATCCTTCATGGAACCGACGGGATCCGCGGGGTAGTCGTAGAGCCCCAGGTCCACCACCGGCGGGGTCAGCTGGGCGGTGTTCATCAGGGCGATACCCTCGGGTACCAGCATGTGGCGCCAGCGCATGGCCTCGGCCGCCTCGAAACCCAGCAGCACATGGGCGGTGCCCGGGGTGATCTGGGGCGACAGCACCTTGGGGCCGAAACGCAGATGGGACGAGACCACGCCGCCGCGCTGGGCCATGCCGGCCACTTCGGTCTTCTTCACGTCGTGGCCCAGGGCGATGGCTGCCTCGGCCAGGATTTCCGTGGCCGTCATGACCCCCTGGCCGCCGATGCCGACAACAAGAATATTGGTCGTTGCAATGCTCATGGCGCGCTCTCAGTGCTTCTTGAGGATGTTGATGGGCACCACCGTCTCCGCATGGACGATGGCATCGGGGGCGCAGGGCTGGACGCAGAGGCCGCAGCCGGTACAGGCAGCAGTCTCGATGCGCACGAAATTGAGGTCCACTTCCCGGCCGTTGGGCTTGATGGCCTTTTCCCGCCGGGTGACGTGGATCGCCGGGCAGCCCACTTCGACGCAGTTGCCGCAGCCGGTGCATTTGTCGTCCATGACCGTGAAGGGCTTGAGCTTGTGGTAGGCCTCGGTCAGCACGCAGGGCTGGTCGGTGATGATGACGGAAGGCTCGGCCACCTTGACCTCCTCGCGGATGGCCTTGAACAGCACCGGCAGCTCGTAGGGGTTCACCTTGTGCACCCGCTCCGGCTTGACGCCCAGGGCCTGCACCAGCTTGACGAAATCCACCCGCGGCGCTTCGTTGCCGTGGATGTCCAGGCCGTTGCCCGGGTTGTTCTGGCCGCCGGTCATGCCCACGGCCCGGTTGTCCAGCAGCAGCACGGTGACGTTGCCCTGGTTGTAGACGATGTCCAGCAGGCCCTGCATACCCATGTGCAGGAAGGTGGAATCACCGATCACCGCCAGGATGCGCTTGTCCTTGTCCGACTCGCCCCGGCCCTTGTCCAGGCCCAGCGCCACTCCCATGGATGCCCCCATGGAAATGCACGTATCCAGGGCATTCCAGGGGTGGCCGGCCCCCAGGGTATAGCAGCCGATGTCGCCGGCGATGGTGATGTTGCGCACCTGAGACAGGGTGTAATAGACGCCCAGGTGGGGGCAGGCCACGCACATGGTGGGCGGCCGCGGGAACACCTGCATCGGCGCCACCGCGGTGACGGCCGGCACCGGTTCGCCGCGCAGCTTGGCGATGGCGGCCTTGAGCACGGGCGGCGCCAGCTCGCCGATGCGGGGCAGGATGTCCTTGCCGTGCAGGGCGATGCCCTGGGCCTTCAGCTCGGTTTCCAGCAGGGGCTCCACCTCTTCCACCACCACCACTTCGTCGCACAGGACCGCCAGTTCGCGGCACTTGTCGATGGGTGCCGGGCAGGAGAAGCCGAGCTTGAGCACCGGTGCCTCGGGGAAGGCTTCCTTGACGTGCATGTAGGCGGGGCCGGAGGTGATGAAGCCGAGGCGGCGGTCGCTGCCGGCCTCGATCACGTTCAAGGGAGAAACCTCGGCCTCGGCCTTGAGAGCGGCTTCCCGCTCGAACATCAGGGGCAGGCGGCGGGCGGCGCCGGAGGGGGTCATCACCCAGCGGGCCGGCTCCTTCTTGAAACCGGCACCCACATGCTCCTGACGTTCGCCCACGGTGACCAGGGCCTTGACGTGGCAGATGCGGGTGGTGAGGCGCAGGATCACCGGCACCTGGAAGCGCTCGGACAGCTCGTAGCCGAGCTTGGTCATCTCGTAGGCTTCCTGGGAGTCGGCGGGCTCCAGCACCGGCAGGTGGGCGAAGCGGCCCCAGTAGCGGGAATCCTGCTCGTTCTGGGAGGAGGAGAGGCCCACGTCGTCAGCCACGGCGATCACCAGACCGCCGGCGACGCCGGTCAGGGTCAGGGTCATGAGGGCGTCGGAGGCCACGTTCATGCCCACGTGCTTCATGCAGCAGAAGGAGCGGGAACCGGCGTAGGCCGCGCCCACCGCCACTTCCAGGGAAACTTTTTCATTCACCGACCACTCTGCGTAGAGGTCCGGATAGGTCGAAATGACTTCCAGCATTTCCGTCGCCGGCGTGCCCGGATAGGCCGCGGCAACCTTGACACCGGCCTCCCAGACGGCGCGGGCAACGGCTTCGTTGCCGGACATGAGCAACCGGCTCTGGGCCGGCACGGGCGCAATAGCGGCCATGTTGTCTCCCCCTGCTTTGTTTCAGGTGTTGATAAAGCGGGGGATGTTAACAGGCTCCATACGGTGGCGTCTTGACACAAGTCAACGACACGGAGGGGATAGATGCCTGAAAACAATGACTTCTGGCCATGAAAAAGGCATGCATTGCAGTCGCTTTGAAAATGCATCGCATTACCCGGTAAACCCCCTAGTTTCGGCAACCGGATTTGCGTATTACCATTGGTCCCACCGCGAAAAACGTGAAATAGTTGGCACAGGAGACCCGGAATGAATAATGCACCGCAGCAAAAGAGTGCGTTCTGGCAGTTGTACGAAAATATAGAAAAAACCTTCTTCAATTCACTTTCGAAGAAACTGTCCAGTTTTCTGCTGCTTTTCTGCGTAGACCTGGGTTATCTGGGCGTCTATTTCTACCAGCAAAACACCATCCAGCAATTGCTGCATAGCGGCAATGCCAGCCCCGAACTGCTCGCCCGCATCGGCGCCAGCCTGGATAGCGGCCTCTACATCATGGGCGGGCTGACCCTGTTGGCCCTGGTCATGAACATCGGCCAGATCCTCTACCTGCGCCATCTCATCGTGCGGCCGGTGAAGGTCATCACCGGCATCTTCAACGAGATCGCCCGGGGCGAAGGGGATTTCTCCCGGGACCTGCCCCTCATCACCCAGGACGAATTGCGGGAGCTTTCCGCCGGTTACAACCGCTTTGCCGAAAAGATGCGGCAGATCATCGGCGAAGTGCGCAAGATGTCCGTCAGCATCGCCCGGGAGGCGGTGCTGGTGAAGGCCCGGGTCGAGGACACGGTAAAGAGCGCCCGGGAACAGGTACGCCTGACGGAGACCGTGTTCACCGCCAGCAGCGAAAGCACCCGGGCCATCCAGGACGTTTCCGGCAGCACCCACGCCATTTCCGACTCGACCCACGGCAACCTGGACATCGCCCGGCAATCCCTGGGCGAGATGCAGGACATCGCCGGCAAGATCAACGCCGTCAGCGACAAGGTGACCCGTTTCAACCAGACGGTGGACGACCTTTCCCACCGCTCCGAGAGCGTCAAGCAGATCGCCGCCCTGATCCGGGACGTGGCCGACCAGACCAACCTGCTGGCCTTGAACGCCGCCATCGAGGCGGCCCGTGCCGGCGAGGCGGGCCGCGGCTTCGCCGTGGTGGCCGACGAGGTGCGCAAGCTGGCGGAGCGGGTGAACAAGGCCACCGCCGAAATCGCCGGCAACATCAACGGCGTCATCACCCTGGTGGAAAACACCCGCAGCGAAAACGACGAGATCAACGCCGACGTGCTGCAGACCCGGGAGGTGGTGAGCCGCTCCGCCGAGCAGTTCCAGCGCATGGTGGGGGATTTCGAAGGCACCAGCGAAAAGCTGCTGCAGATCGCCGCCGCCATGGAGGAACTGTCCGCCACCAACGAGCAGGTACATGAGAACGTGGACGGCATCCACCGCCTCTCCGGCAGCGTCGCCCAGCACATGGAGGAATCGGAACAACGCACCCTGGAGCTGGCCCAGGCCACCGAAGCAGTGCAGGAGCTGGTGTCCCGCTTCAAGATCGGCGCCGGCGCCTTCGACCAGGCGGTGGACCGCACCCGCCGCTTCCGCGACGACCTGCAGGCCGAACTGGAAGCCATGGCCAAGCGGGGCATCAACATCTTCGACCGCAGCTACCAGCCCATTCCCGACACCAACCCGCAGAAATACAAGGTCAGCTGGGGCGACACCTATGCCCAGACCTGCCAGGGCCTGCTGGAAAGCTGTCTCAAGGACATCCCAGGCTGCGCCTTCGCCGTGGGCATGACCAGCGACAGCTACCTCTCGGCCCATAACCTGAAGTACTCCAAGCCCCTCACCGGCGATTACGAGACCGACCTGGTGGGCAACCGGGTCTGCCGCAAGTTCGAGCGCCCCTCGGAACTGCGCTCCGCCGCCAACACGGAACCCATGCTGCTGCAGACCTACCAGCGGGATACCGGCGAAGTGCTGTGCGACATCGCCATGCCCATCTACGTCGGCGGCCGCCATTGGGGCAACGTGCGGGTCGGGGTGCCGGCCGACGCCCTGCTTGCCACGTGAGAAGCCGGAGCCGCCCCGGGTTCGCGCCCGGGGCGCCCAATTCCCCGAACCTGATCCAGGACAAAGCCGGGCGAACTTAGTCCGGCGACAATGTGCCACCGACCTGCCGAAGGAAAGCCATGACCAAGACTCCCCTCCTCGCCGCCGCCCTGCTGGCCCTGGGCGCCCAACTGGCCCACGCCGCCCAGCCCCTGCCCGCGGTGGATGTTTACAAGAGCCCCTACTGCGGCTGTTGCGGCCAGTGGGTGGAACACATGCAGGCCGCCGGGTTCACCGTGCGCAGCCACAACGTGGACGACGTGCCCGCCGCCCGCAAGCAGCTGGGCATGCCGGACAGCCTGGGTTCCTGCCACACCGCCCGCATCGGCAACTACGTCATTGAGGGCCATGTGCCCGCCGCCGACGTCCAGCGCCTGCTCAAGGAAAAGCCCAAGGCCGTGGGCCTGGCGGTGCCGGGCATGCCCCAGGGCGCCCCGGGCATGGAAACGGCCCGACCCCAACCCTACGACACCCTGCTGGTGAGCAACGACGGCCAGACCCGGGTCTTCGCCCGGCACTGAGCCGAGCCCGCCGGGAAATAGCAGAAAACAGCAGCAAACAAAAAAGGGGCCGATGGCCCCTTTTTCAATGGTGATGCTCCGGCAGGAGCTAGTCCGGCCGCCCCATGGCGTCGCGGATGGCCTGCTTCGTGTTCTCCTGGTGGATGATGAAGAAGGCGACGATGGTGGCCGGCAGCCAGCCGATCAGGGTCACCTGCAACACCAGGAGGACGATACCCACCATGACGCGGCCCTTCAGCATGACCGCCAAGAAGGGCAGGAACAGGGCCAGGATGTAGGACATGGCTCAGCCGCCGGCGCGGGGTGAGGTGCTCTGCTTGGGATCCTGCTGCTGGCGCAGGTCCAGATCCTTGGCCTGGGCATCGCTGATGATCTCCAGCACATTCACCACCTTGCGCACGCCGGCGGTGGTGCGAGCCACCTCGATGGCGGCCTTGGCCTCGCGCTCGGTGACCATGCCCAGCAGGTACACCACGCTGGCTTCGGTCACCACCTTGACGTGGTTGGCGGAGAAGCGCTGGGCATCGATGAAGCGGGCCTTCACCTTGGAGGTGATGTAGGCATCGTTGCTGCGGGCGGACAGGGAACTGATGCCCGCCACCTGCAGGTCGTTGGTGACGCCGGCCACATTGGGCACGGCGGCGACGATCTGCTCGGCCTGGGCCTTGGCCTCCTCGCTGATCGCTTCGCCCGTCAGCAGCACCTTGCGGTTGTAGCTGGTGACATTGACGTGGAGCTTGTCCTTCAGCTGGTCGGAGAGACGGCTGGCAGCCTTCACCTCGATGCCCTCGTCTTCCACATAGGTGCCGGAAGAGCGGCGGTCGGTGGCCATCAGCACGCCGGCGGTGACGCCGCCGGCAACCACGGGGAAGCAGCCCTGCAGGGTCGGCACCAGGGCCGCCAGCAGCAGGGGCAGGGCGATACGGGATTTCAGGGACTTCATCATTCTTCAACTCCCAGCAAGAGACAGTCGATGCCGTCGCAGATGCAGTGGATGGACAGGAGATGGACTTCCTGAATGCGGGCGGTACGGTCGGCCGGCACGCACAGGTGCACATCGCCCTCCCGCAGCATTTCGCCGATCTTGCCGCCGCCCTTGCCGGTCAGGGCCACCACCCGCATGTCGGCATCGTGGGCAGCCTGGATGGCTTCCATGACGTTGCCCGAATTGCCGGAGGTGGAGATGGCCAGCAGCACGTCGCCGGAGCGGCCCAGGGCCCGCACCTGCTTGGCAAAGATGACGTTGTAGGCGTAATCATTGGCGATGGCGGTAAGGATGGAGCTGTCGGTGGTCAGGGCGATGGCCGCCAGTTCCTGGCGCTCGGCCTCGAAACGCCCCACCAGCTCGGCCGCGAAGTGCTGGGCGTCGGCGGCGGAACCGCCGTTGCCGCAGGCCAGGATCTTGCCGTCGTTCACCAGGCAATTGACCATGGTTTCCACCGCTTCGGCGATGGGGGCGGCCAGCAGTTCGACGGCGTCCAGCTTGGTCTGGGCGCTGTCCTGGAATTGCTGGCTGATGCGGGAAATCAAATCCATAGTGGTTTGAGGCAGTTGCGTTGGAAAAGTGAGGGCCATTCTAACATGGGGCCTTCGCCGCCCCGGGGTAACGGCTTGTAACGGGTGGGGGCGCAGCGGCGGCACGTATTGTCGCCCCCGGGCGAGAGGGCTAGACTTCACCCCCCGCTCAGCCCCGGTGCCCTGCATGGCCGACCAGCCCCTCGCCTCTCCCCCCGCCCCAGCCCCTTTCCGCGAACCTTTGGTGTTCGTGGACCTGGAGACCACCGGCGCCAACCCGGTGCGGGACCGCATCACCGAAATCGGCATCGTCGAGGTCTCGGCCGCCGGCGTGACCCAGTGGAGCAGCCTGGTCAATCCGGGCATTCCCATCCCGCCCTTCATCCAGGGCCTGACCAACATCAGCGACGAGATGGTGGCCGACGCGCCGCCCTTCGCCGACCTGGCCGAAGAGGTGCTGGGGCGCCTCAAGGGACGCCTTTTCGTGGCCCACAACGCCCGCTTCGACTACGGCTTCCTCAAAAACGAATTCCGCCGCCTGGGCCTCAAGTTCCACGCCACCGTGCTGTGCACCGTCAAACTGTCGCGCAAGCTGGAGCCCCAGCACCACCGCCACAGCCTGGACGCCCTGGTGGAACGCCACGGCCTCTACGACGAGCACCGGCACCGGGCCCTCTCCGACGCCCGCCTGATCCACCAGTTCTGGGACCGCCTGCACGGCAAGTACGCCCCCGAACCCATCTGGGCCGCCGTGGAGACCCTGACCCAGCGCCCCAAGCTGCCACCCCACCTGCCGCCGGAAGCCCTGGACGACCTGCCGGAACTGCCCGGTGTCTATCTGCTGTACGGCCAGGAGGCGGACGGCGAGCCTCTCTACATCGGCAAGAGCAGCAACCTGCGGCAGCGGGTCTTCTCCCACTTCTCCGGCGACCAGAAGGACGCCCGGGATACGGCCATGGCCGCCCAGGTATACCGGGTGGAATGGCGGGAGACCGCCGGCGAACTGGGCGCCATGCTGCTGGAGGCCAAGCTGCTGCAGGCCCACCGCCCCAGCCTCAACCGGCACCAGAAGAAGGGCGGCGAGCTGTGCGCCTGGCAGCTGGTGCAGGAGGCTCCCGGCGACTTCCGTCCCCGCCTGGTGCTGGCCGACGAACTGGACTTCGGCCGCAGCCCGGACCTCTACGGCCTCTTCAACTCGGCCAAGGAAGCCCGCAACAGCCTGAAGAAGATCGGCGACGCCCACCACCTGTGCCACGTCCTCCTGGGCCTGGAGAAGCAGCGCCCGGGCAAGCCCTGTTTCGGCCACCAGATGCACAACTGCAAGGGCGCCTGCTGCGGCAAGGAAAGCCTCAGCCAGCACAGCGCCCGCCTGATGGCGGCCCTGGCCAAGCTCAAGGTGAAGGAATGGCCTTACGCCGGCCCCATCGGCCTGGTGGAAAAGGACGACTTCAGTTCCACCACCGACCTGCACGTGGTGGACCATTGGGCCTACCTGGGTACCGCCCAGCGGGAAGAGCAGGTGTGGGAAATCCTGCAGCAGCAGGGCAGCCGCCCCGCCGCCTTCGACCAGGAGACCTACCGCCTGATCAACAAGGCCATCGCCCAGGGGGCGGTGGAGGTCCGGGAACTGACGCCGCCCGTGCAGCCGGCATGAAAAAAGGCGCCCGCGGGCGCCTTTTCTACGACTGGGCCGCAGGCCTCACATGGTCAGCCAGCCCCGGGCTTCCGGCTGGAAGGGCAGGTCGGCAATGATCCAGCGGCCTTCGCTCCAGCCTTCCATCTCCAGGCGCACCGGGTCGCCGACGCGCAGGCCGAAAATGGCCGAACCGAGGGGGCACAGCACCGACCAGCAGCCCTCGTCCGGATCGTGGTCTTCCGGATAGACCAGGGTCACTTCCCGGCGGCGGCCGCTGTCGGCGTCGCTCAGCACCACGGTGGAATTCATGGTCACCAGGTTGGGCGGGATGGCTTCCGGCGGCACCGGGTTGGCGGCCCGCAGACGGCGCAGCACGGTGCCGGCGGAAACGTGGATGCTCTGGTCCCGCAGGTAGAGGCGTTCGATCAGCCCCACCAGGCGCTCCTGGTCCAGGGCGGAAATGATCAGGGCTCCCGGGGCGGGGGAAATCTGGGCGGTTTGGGATTGGGGCATGGCAGCTCCTCACGACAGGCCGTCCGGCTCGAGGGTCGGCGCGGCAACAAACAGTAAAAATCGGGGAATGGGGTACAGGGTGAAACCGGCAACACGCCCGGCAGCGGCCGTCTCGGCAGCGCTACCGGGCCGGCGGGAGACAGGCCGGGAAACGCCGGCCGCCCCACCCGGACTGCACCGCCGGCTGCCGCGCAGCCGCCATCCGGGCCTCGCCACGGCGGGCGCCCCGGAAGAAAATGGCGGCAAAAAAAGCTGACGGCATGATGGCTGCACCAATATGGGGCACAAAGATGATGGCGCCAGTCTAGCCCAACCCCTGGCCGGGGGTAGTCGGCCAAGCACTTACGTCGATATACGGACTATTCGGTGCCAAACTCCGCTTCAACACGCTGCAACAGCCAGCGCCCGTCGTTGGCCAGCAGTTCGCCTTCGCCCATCTGGCTGCGCACGATCAACCCTTCCACCACCACCATGGCGCAGCGGGCCGCCATGGGGGCCCGCTCGCCCAGGCGGGGGGCCAGCCACTCGGCCAGGAGGCGCTGCAGGTCATCCTTGTGGGCCCGGGCAATGGCGGCGACACCGGCGATGCCCTCCCCCACTTCCGCCACCGCGTTGATGAAGGCGCAGCCCCGGTAGTCCGGCTCCGCCGCCCAGGCCAGCAGGATGTCGACAACGGCGGCCAGTTCCGGCGGCCGGGCCGCCAGACGGGCCTGGAAGCCGGCCAGCCAGCGCCGGTGACGCCCTTCCAGGTAAGCCCGGATGAGGTCGTCCTTGGCCGGGAAGTGGCGGTAGAAGCTCATCTTTGCCACGCCAGACTCGGCAATGATGCGGTCGATGCCGACGCCCCGCAGGCCGTGCTGGTAGAAGAGCCGGGAAGCGGTTTCCAGGATGCGGGCCCGGGCCCCTTCCGGGTTGGGATCGTCGGACGGGGCCAGCAGTGTGTCGGACATGGGCACTCCAGGAAGCGGTGGCTGAAAAACGGAATGGTGCCACATTGACAGACAGATCTGTCTTGCACAATATACAGACCTGTCTACATCAATCCCCGAGGAATGCCATGCTCCCGTTGTCCGCCGCCAAGGCGCCGCCCGCGCCACCCCTGGCCTATATCGCCATTTCCATGCTCGGTGCCGCCGTGGCCATCGGCAGCATCGCCGGACTCAGCCTGTGGAGCGGCACTCCCTGGCTCATGGCGCCCTTCGGCGCCACCTGCGTGCTGGCCTTCGGCCTGCCCGACAGCCCCCTGGCCCAGCCGCGCAACATCGTCGGCGGCCATCTTCTGGCCACCGCCGTCGGCCTGGCGGTGCTGCATACCCTGGGGGACGGCTGGCTGGCCTCGGCCCTGGCGGTGGGGCTGGCCCTGGGCCTGATGCAATGGACGCGCACGGTGCACGCCCCCGCTGGCGCCAATCCGCTGCTGGTCCTGGCGACCAAGCCGGCCCTGGGCTTTCTCTTCAGCCCGGTACTGCTGGGCGCCCTGGTCATCGTCGCCTGCGCCCTGGCGGTCAACAACGCCCGGCAGCGGGGCAGCTATCCCAAGTACTGGTATTGAGGCCGGAGGCGGCCAGGGCCGGGGCACCTGCCCCGCGCCTGGCCGGCCCGCGGCGACAGAGGCCCTATTGCCGCTGGGGCAGCTGGATGGACTGGGTTTCCAGGAAGTCCTCCACCCCGTGGCGCCCCAGCTCCCGGCCGTAGCCGGACTGCTTGAAGCCGCCGAAGGGCGCCAGCAGGTTGAAGAAGGCGCCATTGATGTCCACCTGGCCGGCCCGCAGGCGGCGGGCGAAGGCCAGGGCCCGGGCTTCCTCGGCGGACCACACGGCAGCCGCCAGGCCGTAGTCGGTGCCGTTGGCGATGGCCTCGGCCTCCGCCTCGTCCCGGTAGGTGAGGATGGCCAGCACCGGGCCGAACACCTCCTCCCGGGCCAGGGCGGCATCGGGCCGCACCCGGCCGAACACCGTGGGCCGCACGTAGTAGCCGGTGGGCAAGCCTTCCGGCGCGGCGCTGCCGCCGCACAGCAGCTCGGCGCCGTCGGCCACGGCCTGCTCGATCATGGCCCGCACCCGCTGCCGCTGCAGGCCGGAAACCAGGGGACCGAGACGGCTGCCCTCCGCCAAGGGATCGCCCAGGGTGTAGGCCGCCGCGGCCTGCACCGCCAGGGCAGCAGCCTCGGCGTAACGCTCTTGCGGCACCAGCAGCCGGGTCAGGGCCGAGCAGGCCTGGCCGGAATTGAGGAAGCAGCCGGCCACCGTGCCCTTCACCGCCGCCGCCAGATCCGCATCCGGCAGCACCACGGAGGCGGACTTGCCGCCCAGCTCCAGGGACACCCGCTTCACCGTGGCCGCCGCCACCGCCGCCACCCGTTTGCCGGCGGCCGTACTGCCGGTGAAGGAGACGGCCGCCAGGGCCGGATGGGCGGCCAGGGCCTCGCCCACCACCGGGCCGTAGCCGGTGACCAGATTGAAGACGCCGGCAGGCAGGCCCGCCGCCTCGATCACCTCGGCCAGGAGAAAGGCGTTGAGGGGCGCCACTTCCGAGGGCTTCAAGACCACCGTGCAGCCGGCGGCCAGGGCGGCGCCGACCTTGGCGGCGATCTGGTGCAGGGGGAAGTTCCAGGGCGTGATGCAGGCCACCGGACCGGTGGGCACCTTCAGCACCAGGGACTGACCGATGCGCTCCTCGGCGAAACCCTCGGCGGCGATGCGGGCGCAGGCGGCGAAGGTGAAGATGGGATTGCCGGCCTGAACCCGGGTGGCCAGTTTCACCGGCATGCCCACCTCGCTGGCGATGAGGCGGCCCAGCTCATCCTGTCGGGCCTTGAGGCCATCGGCGATCTTCTGCAGGAAGGCGCCCCGCTCCGCCCCGGAGAGGGCGGCCCAGGCGGGAAAGGCGGCCGCCGCGGCCCGGGCTGCCCGGTCGGCGTCGGTGGCCGTGCCTTCCGGCACCCGGGCGATGACCGTCTCGGTGGCCGGATTCTCCACGTCGATGAAGGCGTTGCCGTCGGGGGCGACCCACTGGCCGCCGATGTAGAAACGGGAATGCTGCTGCATGGGGAAGTCTCCTCTTCTGGTTTTCTGGCGTGGGCCCGACGGGGCCGATCGGGGCAGACGCGCGCCGGACCCACTCCCGGATTCTAAGGCAGGGCGGAGCCGGTGCAGGAAGTGGCAAGGGCAGCAGCGAAGCATGCCGCCAGGAGGCAGGAAGGACGGCCATCCCGGGCATGGCATGGCGGAGATGGCCGCCGTTGCTGGCTCCCAGGCCATCGCCTGCGGCAGGCCGGCCCGGGCTTCAGCAAGGCCAGATCAGCGCGCGACCAGGGCCGCCAGTTCCGCCGCATCGAAGCCGGCCGCCCGCCGCGCCTCCAGGTTGAAGGGCCCCCGCACCTTGGGGGCGCCGTAGCGGGCCGCCAGTTCAGCCTCCGCCGCCAGGGGCTCCAGGCCCCGCTCGCGGCAGACGTGGCGATACCAGCGGTTGCCCGCCGCCACATGGCCGATCTCGTCCCGCAGGATGACATCCAGGATCGGGCCGGCGGCGACCTCCCCAGCCTGCACCAGCTTGTCGCGGATGCCCCGGTTCACATCCAGCCCCCGGGCTTCCATGGCCCGGGGCACCAGGGCCAGGCGGGCCAGCACGTCGTCCGCCGTCTTCTCCGCCATGTCCCACAGGCCCCGGTGGGCCGCAAAGTCGCCGTAGGCGTAGCCCAGGGTGCGCAGGTGATCGTCCACCAGGGTGAAGTGCTGGGCCTCCTCCCGGGCGATGCGCAGCCAGTCCCGGTAAAAGTCCTCGGGCAGATCGGGGAAGCGCCAGACGATGTCCAGGGCCAGGTCGATGGCGTTGAACTCGATATGGGCGATGGCGTGCAGCAGGGCGGCCCGTCCCTCCGCCGTGTGCAGGGAACGGCGCGGCACTTCGGCCGGCGGCACCAGCGCGGGCCGCGGTGGCCGCCCCGGCAGGGGCGCGGAAGGCACAAGCCGCAGGCCCGGCGCCACCGGCCCCGCCGGATCGAGGGCCAGCACCGCCGCCACCTTGGCGGGCACGGTATCGAGCATCAGGGCGGCGAGGGCTTGCTGGCGGAGCATGGGAAAAAAGGGTTAAGGAAAGACCGGAATTCTCTCATCAATTGGAAAAGCGCACTTGGCAGTTCCCCCTGCAGTTCTGCGATACAAGCTAGCCGAACAAAAAACCAAAAGGCATAATTCACCGCACACAAAACCAAAGGGAATCAGTCATGCGTCATTTCATCACGGTTTTATTTGTCTGCCTGTGCGTTTCCGCATGTGCCCCTGTCACGCGTCGCCCAGCCGTCGACGATCAAAAGACATCGGCTGAAAAAGAGCTGCAACGGGACATGGCTTTCAAGGAACGTCTGAAGCGTCAGGAACGGGCAGATGCCGTGGCTTTCCGGATCCTCACGGGAGCAGCAGATCTCTGCGAGAAGCAAGTCAAACCCAGTACAGGCATGCGTCTGATCCACAACGGCATGTACAAGGATGAATGGTCACGCTCGGCCACCAAGATCATAGGCAAAGGCCCTGCACCTCTGGTCACCAATGTAGCCCCCCAATCTCCCGCCCAATTAGCTGGCGTACAACCCGGGGATCGAATTCTCTCTATTGAAAACCGTACTTTTAGCCAATCCGACTCGGTGCAGGAAGCACTTGATGCAGCGATGAGGTCCCTGGAAGCAGGTGAAGCAACAGCCATCAGGATTCAACGTGGAGAGAAGGAAATCGAAGCTCAGCTGACGCCGGTCAAGGCTTGCGCCTATCCGGTTACGGTCGTGGATAACGATGCCGTCAATGCCTATGCAGACGGCAAACAGATCATCCTGACCAGCGGCATGATGCGCTTTGCCCAGGACGACAACGAACTGGGCCTCGTACTGGGACACGAGTTGGCCCACAACACCATGGGGCACCTCGACAAAAAGCGAAACAACAGTCTACTGGGCGCCCTACTCGGGGCAGTTATTTCTGTTGGCACAGGGGTAGATGTCACCCGGCTCGCCGGTGATCTTGGCTCCATGGCCTTTAGCCAAGGCTTTGAGTCGGAAGCGGATTATGTCGGTCTTTATTATGCGGCCCGAGCCGGCTTCGACGTTGATAACGCCCCGAATTTCTGGCGCCGTATGGCAGTAGAGCATCCGCAAGCCATTGGCCACGGCACCTCCCATCCGGATACCGCCAGTCGATTCCTGGCACTGGAAGCCACCAGCAAGGAAATAGCCGCGAAACGCACCAACGGCAACCCGCTACACCCGGAACGGGAAACCCTCACCGAGACGCCGCTTCCGTCCGGCAACTGATACCTGCAGCACTTTCTACTTCCTGAGACAAAAGGTAAGCGCTGCATACCATCTCGGAACAGGCGTATGTAGTCAAAGCCGTCCATGCACAGCAACGGTGCATGGACGGCTTTGATTTCCAAGACAACCTGGCACTTAAATCACCTGCCAACTGACCACTACATGGATATGGACATGAATGCGGGCAAGGAAACAGAACCACTCCAGCCTTTGGTTTGCCGAGAAACCAAAATATGCGTCCCCCAGGCATGCCCCTTGCTAAACCCTCTGTGCCCGCTGATTACTTGGAGTTAGGCATGAACGGCAACGAGATCGACACGATCCTGAAAAAGCTGAAAGCACACCGCAACTACACCCAGGCGTTGCTGCTGGCGGTACTGGCCTTCTGTGCCGGCGCCGTGGCCTTCAGTTTTTAAGCGGCCGCAAGAAGTCCAGGCCCAGGGGCTAATCCAGGCCGGAGGGGCAGAACAGCCCCGGCAGCAGCAAAAGACCATGGCAGCCGGTCAGGTACAAAATCACCGGCGCGATTCGCCGCCCACGCCAAACACCGCCTACTTGGCGTACTGCTTCACCGTCGCCCACTGGCGGCGGCTCACCGGCAGTTTTTCCGGCACTTCCTTGAGCAGGGCCAGCCACTGTTCACCGCCCTCTTCCCCGTCCCCCTGGCCCCGCTCGAAGCCGGCCAGGGCGTCCTTGGCCACCAGCACGCTGCGGTGCAGGCGGATGAAGCGCTCGGCGAACTCCTGTTCCAGATGGGTGAGGGCCTCGTCCAGCAGGTATTCCCGCTCCCGGGTGCGGGCGGTGACGTATTTGAGATCGGCCTTGAGATAGAGCACCTCCTGCACCGGCACCAGCAGGATGCGGCCCCGTTCGTGGCAGGAGAAATGGCGGCGGGCGCCCTGGCCGGACTCCTGGCGCACCTTGGCCAGACGTTCGGCGGTGAGGGGACCCACCAGCCGGGCCTTTTCCAGGGCGGCCTGGAGGCGGGCCAGACGCACCGGCTTGAGCAGGTAATCCACCGCATTGAGGTCGAAGGCCTGGACGGCATGGCTGTCGTAGGCGGTGGCGAAGATCACCGCCGGCGGCCGCGGCAGGCCGGCCAGGTGGCGGGCCAGCTCCAGGCCGTCCATCTTGGGCATGCGGATGTCCACCAGCACCACGTCGGGCTGCACCTGCTGGATCAGTTCCAGGGCCGCTTCGCCGTCGCCGGCCTCCCCCACCACCCGGGTCGGCAGTTCCAGGGCCAGGTCCTCCAGCAGGGTGCCCATGCGCCGGCGGGCCGGCGCTTCGTCGTCCACCAGGACGATGCTGAGAGGGGCGGGCGTGGGCTCGGTCATGGCAACGGTCTCCGCAGGGGAAGGGTGATGCGCACCCGGTAGGTGCCGTTCTGTTCGCTGCTTTCCAGGCGCGCCTCCAGGTCGTAGTAGAGGTCCAGGCGCTCCCGGATGTTGGCCAGTGCCATGCGGTTGCCGGCATGGTGACCCTGGCCCGGGGGACAGGGATTGGTCAGTTCCGCCACCATGGCGTCGCCCTGACGGGAAAAACCGATATGGATGGTGCCGCTGCCCTCCCCGGGCTCGATGCCGTGGTAGACGGCGTTCTCCAGCAGGGGCTGCAGCATCAGGGGCGGCACCAGGGCGTCGTCGGGCACGTCCACAATGTCCCACTCCACCTTGAGCCGCTCGCCCAGGCGCAGCTTTTCCAGCCCCAGGTACTGGCGGCAGAGGGCAATTTCGTCGGACAGGGGCGAGAGATTGCGGGCATCCCGCATCAGGGCGCGAAACAGGTCGGCCAGCTCCTCCAGGGCCGTCTCGGCCCGCCGCGGGTCCTGGCGGATGAGGGAGAGCACGGCGTTGAGGCTGTTGAAGAGGAAGTGGGGACGGATGCGGGCGGTCAGGGCCTGCAGGCGGGCCTCGGCCACGGCGGGGGAGAAGGCCCGGGCCCGCAGGCTGAAATAGAGGAGCAGGGGCAGGGTCGCCGCCGCCGCCAGCAGGGCCGCCCGCAGGGCAGCGCCCCAGCCGCCCTCGATGAGGCCCATGAAACGCCAGAAGTCGAAGAACAGCAGGGCCTGGGCCATCACCAGCAACAGCACCAGGGCCTGGCCGGCCCGGGGCTTGAGGCGCCACAGCCAGTCCCGGCCCAGGGCCAGCAGGCCCAGGGTGGACAGCAGCAGGGGCTCGCACCAGGTGGCCAGCTCCACCAGGCGCTGGGGCCAGTCCTCCAGACGGGGCGCCAGCAGCAGGGCAGCGGCGGCCACCAGCAGGTTGGCCCCCAGCAGGATGCGCAGCATGACGCCCAGATTGCGGCAGTCCGGCAGGGGATGGGCAGCGGGGTTTTGCTTTATACTTGCCAACTTATTTGCGCTTTCCGTGCAGTTTTCAGCGGCTTTTCCTGGCAAATGGCGGCGAAATTCCAGCTTTGCGCCACTTTGCTCCGGTTTGCCTCAAATTCGTCCCAAGTTTCCCACATATCATGACCCAACAGAACTCCTCCTACACCTGGGCCGGCCGTTTCTCCGAGCCCATGTCTGACCTGGTCAAGCGCTACACCGCCTCCGTCGATTTCGACCAGCGCCTGTGGCGCCAGGACATCAACGGCTCCCTGGCCCACGCCCGCATGCTGGCCAAGCAGGGCATCATCGCCGCCGCCGACCTGGCCGACATCGAGAAGGGCATGGCCCAGATCGTGGAGGAGATCGAATCCGGCAAGTTCGAATGGTCCCTGGACCTGGAGGACGTGCACCTCAATATCGAAAAGCGCCTCACCACCCTGGTGGGCGACGCCGGCAAGCGCCTGCACACCGGCCGCTCCCGCAACGACCAGGTGGCCACCGACATCCGCCTCTGGCTGCGCGACACCATCGACTCCATCGTCGAACTGATCAAGGCTTTCCAGACCGCCCTGCTGGTCCTGGCCGAGAAGGAAGCCGCCACCCCCATGCCCGGTTCCACCCACCTGCAGGTGGCCCAGCCGGTGACCTTCGGCCACCATCTGCTGGCCTACTTCGAGATGACCCAGCGGGACAAGGAGCGCTTCCTCGACTGTCGCAAGCGGGTGAACCGCCTGCCCCTGGGCGCCGCCGCCCTGGCCGGCACCACCTACCCCATCGACCGGGAATTCGTCGCCGCCCAGCTGGGCTTCGACGGCGTCTGCGAAAATTCCCTGGATGCCGTTTCCGACCGGGACTTCGGCATTGAATTCTGTGCCGCCGCCTCCCTGCTGATGACCCACTTCTCCCGCCTCTCGGAAGAACTGGTGCTGTGGATGAACCCCCGTTTCGGCTACGTCAAGATCGCCGACCGCTTCTGCACCGGCTCTTCCATCATGCCCCAGAAGAAGAACCCGGACGTGCCGGAACTGGCCCGGGGCAAGACCGGCCGGGTGAACGGCAGCCTCATCTCCATGCTGACCCTGATGAAGGGCCAGCCCCTGGCCTACAACAAGGACAACCAGGAAGACAAGGAACCCCTGTTCGACGCCGCCGATACGGTCATCGACACCCTGCGCATCTTCGCCGACATGATGGGCGGCATCGAGGCCCGGCCCGAGCGCATGCGCGGCGCCCTGGCCGAAGGTTTTGCCACCGCCACCGACCTGGCCGACTACCTGGTGAAGAAGGGCCTGCCCTTCCGCGAAGCCCACGAAGTCGTCGGCGCCGCCGTCAAGGCCGCCGAGACCCAAGGCAAGGACCTGGCCGACCTCACCCTGGCCGAGCTGCAGGCCTTCTCTCCCCTGGTGCAGAGCGACGTGGCCACCTGTCTGACCATCGAAGGCTCCCTGGCCGCCCGCAACCACATCGGCGGCACCGCCCCCGAACAGGTCAAGGCCGCCATCGCCCGGGCCAAGGCCCGGGTGTAAGCTAGCGACAATAGCAACACAGCGCTGCTCCGCCGCCCCGGCGGAGCAGCGGGGCAAGCAGTCCCCGCCCGCATTCCGCCTCACCTGCCTCATCCCGCTTCAGCTGTCGCCGCCTGCAATAACAAACATGGAGCCTGACCGTCCCATGGAAAAGATCGGCAAGTACGACGTCATCCGGGAACTGGGCCGCGGTGCCACCAGCACCGTGTTCCTCGCCCACGATTCCTTCGCCGACCGCGACGTGGCGGTCAAGCTGGCCTTTCCCGAAGTCCTCAAGGACCCGGAACGGGGCAAGCTCTACTCCCACCTCTTCCTCAACGAGGCCTCCCTCGCCGGCAAGCTCAACCATCCCCACATCGTGCAGATCTATGATGCGGTGGTGGAGGAGAACCTGGCCTACATCGTCATGGAGTACGTGCCCGGCGGCACCCTGGAGGATTTCTGCGACCCCGCCAAGCTGCTGCCGGTGGAGCGGGTGGTGGAGATCATCTTCAAATGCACCCGGGCCCTGGATTTCGCCTTCCGCCTCGGCATCACCCACCGGGACATCAAGCCGGCCAACATCCTCCTGGCCGAATCGGACGCCCGGGGCTTCTCCGGCGACATCAAGATTTCCGACTTCGGCGCCGCCCTCACCGCCGGCACCGACCGCACCCAGGTCTCGGGCATCGGCTCCCCGGCCTACATGTCGCCCCAGCAGGTCAAGGAACAGCCCCTGGACCACCGCACCGACATCTATTCCCTGGGCGTGGTGATGTACCAGATGCTCACCGGCCAGCTGCCCTTCCAGGCCAGCACCAACTACAACATGGTGTACCAGATCATCCATCTGGCACCGACGCCACCCGGCCAGTTGCGCCACGACCTGCCGCCGGCCCTGGAGGCCATCGTGCAGAAGGCCATGGCCAAGGACCTGGACGACCGCTACGCCACCTGGGAGGAATTCGCCCACGACCTGGCCCAGGCGGTGCGCAACAAGCAGCTGCAGGCCCGGCAGGACGAGTTCGCCGACACGGAGAAATTCGACACCCTGCGCGCCCTGCCCTTCTTCGCCGGCTTCTCCGACGTGGAGATCTGGGAAGTGCTGCGCTTCTCCCGCTGGGACAAGGTGACGCCGGGAGACGTCATCATGCGCGATGGCGAAAAGGGCGACTTCTTCTGCTTCCTGGCAGAAGGGGAACTGAAGGTGACCAAGGGCGGCAAGATCCTCAACCTGCTTACCGCCGGCGACTGCTTCGGCGAGATGGCGGTCATCGCCGGCGGCCACAAGACCCGGGGCGCCGACGTGGTGGCCCTGACCCAGGCCAAGATCGTCACGGTCAAGGGCGAAGCCCTGCACAAGGCGTCGGAAACCTGCCGCATGCACTTCTACCAGTCCTTCCTGGAAGTGCTGGCCAGCCGCCTGGCCCTGGCCAACGCCCGCCTCGCCGCCTTCTAGGCGCCTTCCGGTCGCCCCGCCCTAACGCAGGGTGAACAGGTACTTGGCCTTGGGCTCCGGGGCCGCAGCCACAGGCTCGGCCGGGTCCAGCGCCATGGCCTGGCGCAGCTTGCCCGCCAGCTGGGCCAGTTCCTCCTGGCCCGAGCCTTCGGCCAGGGCCACGATGGCCCGGGCGTATTCCTTGTTTTCCTTCATGTAATCCACATCGGTGATGCGGTTGAGGCTGCGCCGCATCAGTACGTGGATGCGCCCGATCAGGGCGAATATTTCACTGTCGCTGCTCATGGCCGTTGCGTCCTCATTCCAGATGCTCGCCGTGCTGGGAAATGTCGAGGCCGTCACGCTCCTCATCCTCCTCCACCCGCAGGCCCACCAGCAGGCTCACCACCACCAGCACGGCGGCCGTGGCCACGGCGCTGAAGAGGGCGGTGGCGCTGACACCCAGCAGCTGCTTCAGCACCGAACCGTGAGCGCCGCCGATGGCCGGACTGGCGAAGACGCCGGTCATCAGGGCGCCGACGATGCCGCCCACGGCGTGGATACCGAACACGTCGAGGGAGTCGTCGTAGCCGAAGACCCGCTTCAGGGCCGTGGCCCCCACATAGCAGGTGAGGCCGCCGGCAATGCCGATGAAGAAAGCGCCGCTGGGCTCGACGAAACCGGAAGCCGGAGTCACCGCCACCAGGCCGCCGACGGCGCCGGAAATGATGCCCAGGGCGCTGGGCCGGCCCCGCACCACCCACTCCACCACCATCCAGGACATGGCGGCGGCAGCCGAGGCCACCTGGGTCACCAGCATGGCCATGCCGGCCCGGGAATCGGCCGCCAGGGCCGAACCGGCGTTGAAGCCGAACCAGCCGACCCACAACAGGGCCGCCCCCACCACGGAGAAGGCCAGGCTATGGGGCATCATGGGTTCGCTGCCGTAGCCCAGGCGCTTGCCGATGAGGATGGCTGCCACCAGGCCGGCCACCCCCGCATTGACGTGCACCACCGTGCCGCCGGCGTAATCCAGCCCCCCCATCCGGGCCAGCCAGCCATCCGGCTCCCACACCCAGTGGGCCACCGGGGCATAGACGGCGAGGGACCACAGGGCGGCAAACAGCAGCAGGGCGGAAAAGCGCATGCGCTCGGCAAAAGCCCCCACCACCAGGGCCGTGGTGATGATGGCGAAGGTCAGCTGGAACATGAAATAGACGGTTTCCGGGATGGGCGCCTCGCTGACGCCGGCCAGGCCGTCCAGGCTGAGACCATGCAGCAGCAGCCGGTCCATGCCGCCGACGAAAGCGCTGCCGGGACGCAGGGCCAGGGTGTAGCCGAGGGCCATCCAGGTCAGGGTGACCACGGCGGCCACGGCAAAGACCTGGGTCATGGTGGACAGCACGTTCTTCTTGCGCACCATGCCGGCGTAGAACAGGGCCACCCCGGGCAGGGTCATGAGCAGCACCAGGGTCGAGGAGGTCAGCATCCAGGCCGTGTTGGCCCCGTCGGCATGGACCGGCAGGGGCACCTTCTCAGCCACCACGGCCAGTGCCGGGGGGGCCGGCTCGGCGGGCGGCACTTCGCTGGCCTGGGCAATCATGGCCCCGGGCGCCAGGCCCACGGTATCCGAATACTGGGCCAAGGCCGGCGTGCCGACGGAAAGGAAGAGGGACAGGGAAACGAGCCAGCGCAGCAGAAACAGAGGCGGCAGCTTGCTCAGGACGGTCAACAGCGGGGAAAACGCGGGCGGTCGCATGTGCTCTCCATTCATTTAATTTTTCGAATGGATGCACTCCTGCAAACCTTATGCCAATTCAATCACCCGGCCATGCCAAAACAATTTATTGCGTCGCATCAGACACTTACCCAACCACCTCCAAATCACTCCGGGAACAGGGGCTGCCCAAGGCTGGTGCAGCGCCGCAGGCGGGCGCACCGGGATAGCCGCCCCGGCTGCCGTCAGCGGCTGCAATAGCTGGGCAGGCGCCAGGTATCCTCGCGCACGGTCAGGGTACTGCGCACGATACCGGTGGAACCATCAAACAGCACGTTGAAGCGGGCCGGCATGGCCCACACGTCGCAGTAGCGCCATTCCCACACCAGCTCATTGCGCCACTCGAAGAACTGCACCCAGGTCGGCGGTCCGAAGCGGCGCAGGATTTCCTCCTTGCCGTCCTCGCCGGCCCGCACCTTGGCGAACTCTTCCTCCACCAGGGCATTGTGCAGGGAGCGCAACTTGCCGTCCGGAGCGAAGACCAGCACCCGGGTGACGAAACCCAGGGGGGCGGTGGCGTAGAGCAGGCGCTCGCCGCCGTCGGCCTCGGGGAAGCGCACGGTGGGCGCCCCCCAGGCGGCCACCACCTGATCGCGGGAGGTTTCGCCGGGGCGCAGGGGCTGGCCGCCGCAGGCAGCCAGGAACAGGGGCAGCAGAAGGATGAGGAGGATTGGACGCATGAATCGAAGCATGAACCAGTCGGCCCGGCAGGGCAAGGTGACCCAGGTCACATACAGGGCGCCCGGCCCTGCCCATACTTGGAATATCAGAAAAACCTCATATATCAGGAGCAGCCATGAGCAAGTCCTTCACCACCATCACCGGCGACGTTTCCAAGGCTCTCGCCACCCTGCGCAAGGAAATCCCGGACACCATGCAGGGCTTCAACGCCATGGCCAAGGGCGCCCTCCAGGGCGGGGCCATCGACGAGCTGCACAAGGAGCTGATCGCCCTGGCCATCGGCGTCGCCAGCCGCTGCGACGCCTGTATCGGCTTCCACGTGAAGGCCCTGATCCGCCTCGGCGTGACCAAGGAACAGCTGATGGAAACCCTGGGCATCTGTGCCTACATGGGCGGCGGCCCCACCCTGATGTATGCCGCCGAGGCGGTACGGGCCTACGAGGAACTGACGGCCAAGCTGCAACCCGCCGCCTGAGCCTCCGGAGGAGCTTCCGGCCGCCTCGGACGGCACTCAGGCCTAGGCGGAGTGCGCTTCCAGGCGGAAGCGCCGCAAGGTCTGGTGCAGGGCCTGGGCCAGGGCTTCCAGGCGCCGCGCCGTATCGGCCGCTTCGTGGGTGGCGGCGCTGTTTTCCTCCACCATCTGGGCCACCTTTTCCACATTGGCGGAAATATCGCCGCCGGCATGCTTCTGCTCCCGCAGGGCGTCGGCGATGGTATTGACCGCCGCCACCACTTCCTGGGAACTGCTGCGGATGGCCTGCATGGAGTCGCTGGCCTGCTCGGCCATGGCGACGCCCTGCTCGACCCGGGCCGTGGCCCCGCCCATGGCGTCCACCGCCTCCCGGGCGGCATCCTGGACGCCGGCGATCATGTCGCTGATTTCCGTGGTGGCCAGGGCGGTCCGTTCCGCCAGCTTGCGCACCTCGTCCGCCACCACGGCGAAGCCCCGCCCTGCCTCCCCGGCCCGGGCTGCCTCGATGGCCGCATTGAGGGCCAGCAGATTGGTCTGCTCGGCCACCATGCGGATCACCTGGACCACGCTGGAAATCTGCTCGGAGCGGCTGCCCATGGCCTCGATGGAGCGGGCCGCGCCGCCCACCGCCACCGCCACGGCCTGCATCTCCGCTACGGTGCGCAGAATGACGTCGTGGCCGTCGCCGGAAAGCTGGCCGGTACTGTCGGAAATGGCATGGGTATGGCTGGCGCTGTCGCTGACCTGGGCGATGCTCACCGTCACCTGTTCCACCGCCGCCGCCATGGCAGCCGTGGCTTCGCTCTGGGTCGCCGAGCTCTGGGCCAGCTGCACCGAATTCACCGACAGATCCCGCGCCGCCTCGGACACCTCCCCCGCATTGCCCTCGATCTCGCCCACCATGGCCCGCAGGCTGTTGCGCATGGTGGCCAGGGCGGCCATCAGGCTGTCGCCCCGGTCCTGGGGATGCAGGCGCAGGTCGGCACTGAGGTCACCCTCGGCCAGGCGCTGCACCAGGGCCTTGGCCTCCTCGGGCTCCCCCCCCAGGGGCCGGGTGACGCTGCGGATGATCCACAACGCCAGGGCCGTGGCCAGGACGATGGCGGCCGCCAGGAAGACCAGCATCAGGTTGCGGGCCTGGGCGTAGACCTCCCGGGCCGTGACGGCGGATTCCTCGAACAGCTCGCCCTGGAAGGCAACGAAGGCATCCACGGCCTGCACGTAGGCTTCCAGCTGGGGCATGCCCTCGCTGGCGAAGAGGCGGCTGGCCTCTTCCCGCCGCCCGGCTTCCAGCAGTTCCAGGACCTTCGGATAGGTGCCGGCAAAGGCCAGGCGCTTGGTCTTCAAGTCGGCCACCAACTGCTTGCCCTTGGGGCGGTAGAGCAGCTTTTCCAGGATGTCCAGGCGCTGGTTCACCATGTCCCGGTAGCCGACGATTTTCTGTTTCTGCTCGGCCAGGCGGGAGGTGTCGTGGAACAGGGAGAACACGGTGCGGGCCACATCGTTGGCAGCGTAGGCAATGTCCTTGGCCATCTCCACCTTCTGCCAGTCCTTGGCGGCCATCTTCTCCACCTGCTCGTTCACCCGGGCCAGGGCCTGCAGCGCCACCAGGACCGCGGCCGTCAGGATCAGGGAAAAGATCCCGAAGCCCAGGGCCAGCCGCCCTCCCACCGTCAGCTTGCGTGCCATGTTGTCCCCTCCTATTTTTGGAAGGGCCCATTTAGCACTTTGGAATAATACAAAAACATAACCCAGATCAATTCCGGGCACTAAAGGCGGCACCAATGAAAACGCCGCCCTCCTTGCGAAGCGCGGCGTTGCGGGGAACGGAGCGGAACAGGCTCAGGCCTGGGCCACGCCTTCCAGCATCTGCTGCAGTTCGCCGGCCTGGAACATCTCGCGCATGATGTCGCAGCCGCCGACGAATTCGCCCTTGATGTAGAGCTGGGGGATGGTCGGCCAGTTGGCGTAATCCTTGATGCCCTGGCGGATTTCCGGGTTCTCCAGCACGTTCACGCTGTAGAACTGGTTCACGCCGCAGGCCTTGAGAATCTGCACGGCGGTGGCGGAAAAGCCGCACTGGGGGAACTGGGGGGTGCCCTTCATGTACAGCACCACCGGATTGCCGGTCACCTGTTCCTTGATCACTTGTTGTGCATCCACGCTTCTAAACTCCAGTCGTTGAATCGGTTGGTTAATCTGGCAGCCTGCCGCCGCTGACCCGCTCGATGCCGGCCAGGTCGCTCCAGGAAGTGACCTCTTTGAACCCGCCGGCGCCGAGAAGTTCGCGGACTTTTTCTGCCTGGTCGTAGCCGTGTTCCAGCAGCAGCCAGCCGCCGGGCACCAGGTGGGCGGGCGCCCCCTCGATGATGGCGCGCAGGCAGGAAAGTCCGTCGCCGCCGTCGGTGAGGGCCCCGTTGGGCTCGAAGGGCAGGCCGTTCTGGGAGAGGTGCGGGTCCTGGGCCGCCACATAGGGCGGGTTGGAGACGATCAGTTCGAACTGTTCCCCCGCCAGGCCGGTGAACCAGTCGCTGTGGCGGAACTCGACCCGGGCACCGAGACGCTCGGCATTCTCCCGGGCCACCGCCAGGGCGGCGGGGGACACATCCACCGCCGTCACCTTGGCCTCGGGCCACTCGCAGGCAATGCTGACGGCGATGGCGCCGCTGCCCGTGCCCAGGTCCACCACCCGGGGCCAGGCCAGGGGCTTGAGGCGCTCCAGGGCCTGCAGCACCAGCAACTCGGTGTCGGGCCGGGGGATCAGCACGTCGGGCGTCACCTTGAAGCTGCGGCTGAAAAACTCCCGCTCGCCGGTGAGGTAGGCCAGGGGTTCGCCCCGCTCCCGGCGCATGACCAGGGCCATGAAGGCCTCGGAATCGGCGGCGGCCAGGGGCTCGTCGGGGCGGGTGAGGAATTCCACGTGGCTGATGCCCAGGCAATGCTGCAGCAGCAACCGCGCATCCAGGGGGGCGATGCGGCGCCGCACCTGGTCCACCGCCTGGCGCCGGGTGAGGCCGGCGCTGCCGCTCGCGGCCGCCATCTCAGCCCTGTTCTTCGGCCAGGGCGGCCAGCTGTTCGGCCTGGTGTTCAGCCAGGAGGGCGCCGGTCAGTTCTTCCAGGTCCCCGTCCATGATCTGGTCGATCTTGTACAGGGTCAGGTTGATGCGGTGGTCGGTGATGCGCCCCTGGGGGAAGTTGTAGGTGCGGATGCGCTCGGAACGGTCGCCGGAGCCCACCAGGCTCTTGCGCGTGGCGGCCTCCTTGGCCTGCTGCTCGCGCACCTGCACGTCCTTGATGCGGGCCGCCAGCACCTTCAGGGCCGAGGCCTTGTTGGCGTGCTGGGAGCGGCCGTCCTGGCACTCGGCGACGATGCCGGTGGGCAGGTGGGTGACGCGCACGGCGGAGTCGGTCTTGTTGATGTGCTGGCCGCCGGCGCCGGAGGCCCGGTAGGTGTCGATGCGCAGGTCCGCCGGATTCAGCTCCACGTCGGCCACCTCGTCCACCTCGGGCATCACCGCCACGGTGCAGGCGGAGGTATGGATGCGGCCCTGGGTTTCGGTGGCCGGCACCCGCTGCACCCGGTGGCCGCCGGACTCGAACTTGAGCTTGGAATAGGCGCCGAGGCCGGCGGCATTGCCGGCAATACGCACGATCACTTCCTTGTAGCCCCCCAGGTCCGACTCGTTGGCGGAAACCACTTCCACCTGCCAGCGCTGGCGCTCGGCGTAGCGGCTGTACATGCGGAAGAGGTCGGCGGCGAACAGGGCCGATTCGTCGCCGCCGGTGCCGGCGCGGATTTCCAGGAAGATGTTGCGCTCGTCGTTGGGGTCCCGGGGCAGCAGCAGCTTCTGCAGGTCCAGTTCCAGTTCCGGCAGGCGGGCCTTGGCGGCTTCCACTTCCTCTTCCGCCAGTTCCTTCATGTCCGGATCGGCCAGCATTTCCTGGGCCGCCGCCAGATCGGCCTCGGCCTGGCGGAAGGCGCCATAGAGGCTCACCACCGGCTCCAGCTCGGCCCGCTCCTTGGACAGCTTGCGGAACTGGTCCATGTCCTTGGCCGCTTCCTCGCTGGAGAGCAGGGCATCCACCTCTTCGAGGCGGCGGGTCAGTTGGTCGAGCTTTTCGCGGATGCTGGGTTTCATGGGCAATCAGTAGGCGACAGCCACCCACGGCATGGGGACGGGCGCCGGGCGCCCGCGGGCCCTACTCGCCGTGATGCAGGTGGAAGAGACGGGTGATGAGGTGCTGCAGTTCGCCCCGCTCCTCCCCGGCCTGGCCGAGGACCTGGGTGGGGGCGTGCAGGAACTTGTTGGTGAGGCGCTGGGACAGGGCTTCCAGCACCTTTTCCGGATTCTCGCCCTTGGCCAGGAGCTTCAGGGCATGTTCCATCTCGTGGCGCCGCATGCGCTCGGCGGAGTCGCGCAGGGCGCGGATCACCGGCACGCTGTCCCGGGTGTCCAGCCAGTGCAGGAACTGGCCCACCTGGGTGGTGATGATGGATTCGGCCTCCACCACGGCGGCCTGGCGGGATTCCAGGCCCGCTTCCACCACCTGGGCCAGATCGTCCACGGTGTACAGGAAGACGTCGTCCAGTTCCCCCACCTCGGATTCGATGTCCCGGGGCACGGCCAGGTCCACCATGAACACGGGCTTGTGGCGGCGGGCCTTGACGGTGCGCTCCATCATGCCCAGGCCGATAATGGGCAGGGGGCTGGCGGTGCAGGAGACGACGATGTCGTACTGGGGCAGATGCTCGGCCAGGGCGTCGAGGCGGATGGCGGTGGTGGGGATGCCGTCCGCCGCCAGCCGGTCGGCCAGGGCCTGGCCCCGCTCCACGGTGCGGTTGGCGATGGTCACCTGCTTGGGCTTCTGGGCCGCGAAGTGGGTGGCGCACAGCTCGATCATTTCGCCGGCGCCGATGAAGAGAATGCGCTGGTCGGCCACGGATTCGAAGATGCGCTCGGCCAGATGCACGCCGGCAGCGGCCATGGAGACGATGTTGGCGCCGATGGCGGTGGTGCTGCGCACTTCCTTGGCCACGGCGAAGGAGCGCTGGAACAGCTTGTTGAGCATGGTGCCCAGGGTGCCCGCCTCTTCCGCCACCCGCACCGCATCCTTCATCTGGCCCAGGATCTGGGGTTCGCCGATGACCATGGAGTCCAGGCCGGAGGCGACGCGGAAGGCATGGCGCACGGCCTCGGGCTGGGGCAGGGTATACAGGTAGGGCTGGATGGTGCTGCGGGGCAGGCGATGGTATTCGGCCAGCCAGTCGGCGGCGGCTTCCGGCGTCTCCGTGGCGCAGTACAGCTCGGTGCGGTTGCAGGTGGAGAGGATCGCCGCCTCCTTCACCGGCTTGGCCCGCACCAGCCCGGCCAGGGCCTCGCTCAGGGTTTCGGCGTGAAACGCCACCTGCTCGCGCACGGAGACGGGCGCCGAGTGATGGTTGATACCGAGAGTGAAAAGGGCCAGGGACATGGAGGGGGCTGAAGAAAATCTGGAGCGGATTATAACACCGGCCCCGGAGGGGGCTTTTCTGATGAACATCAAGAGCGGAGCCGATTCCCGCCTGTCATGCTCACTCCGGCTGGCGGCTGTCCAGCACCAGGGTCACGGGGCCGTCGTTGTCCAGGCTCACCGCCATGTCGGCGCCGAAGACGCCCGTGGCCACCGGCCGCCCCAGGCGCTCCTGCAGCAGGGCGACAAAGCGAGCGAAGAGGGGCTCGGCCGCCTGGGGAGCCGCCGCCCGGCTCCAGGAGGGCCGGTTGCCCTTACGCGTCGAGGCGAACAGAGTGAACTGGCTCACCGCCAGCACCTCGCCGCCCACCTCCTCCAGGCTGCGGTTCATGACGCCCTCGGCGTCGGCAAAGATGCGCAGGCGCAACAGCTTGCCCACCAGCCACTCCATGCCGGCGGCGGTGGCCTCCGGCTCGACCGCGTCGGCCGTCTCGATACCCACCAGCAGCAGTAGGCCGGGGCCGATCTGGCCCACCACCTGCCCCTCCACCCGCACCGCGGCCCGGCTCACCCGTTGCAGCACCACCCGCATGGGTCAGGCGTCCTGCAGCAGGATCAGGTGCACCCGGTAGGGGCCGTGGGCGCCCAGCACCAGGGTCTGCTCGATATCGCCGGTGCGGGACGGACCGGAAACGAAATTGACGGCCCGGGGCGGCGCTCCCCGCTCGGCGCGCAGGCGGGCCCAGCCCTCCTCCATGCCCCACACCAGGCTGGAGGCCGGCACCAGGGCGACGTGGGTTTCCGGCAGCAGGCTGGTGACGCCGTGGTTGTCCACTTCGCCCAGCAGCATCAGGGTGCCGGTTTCGGCGATGGCGCAGTAGCAGGTGGTGAGGCCCAGGCGGTCGTCGCCGCGGGCCGCGCCGATCCTGATCTCCAGGCCGGCTGCGGCCCAGTCCAGATGGGCCAGGGCGGGCCAGGCCACGCCCTGGCGCGGCAAATCCTTGGCCGCCAGGTAACGGGCCAGGGCAGCCGGGGCGTCGGCCCAGCCGGAGACCACGTCCACCGTGCTGGCCAGGGCTTCGGCGCGGCGGCGGAACTCGCCCAGCAGGTCGGCGCGTTCCGTCGGCCGAGGGCCCTGGCGCTGGCCGGGGCGGGCGGCCAGGACGGCGGCGACCCGCTGCTTGCGGGCTTCGGCCTCGTCGGCGCCAAGTCGCAGGCGCACGCGGTTGAGAATGTCGTTGCGGGCGGACATGGAAACTCCTTAGGCGACGCGGTTCGCCGCACCGGGAGTCATGGCTCCCCGGGCGAAGGCTTCAAGGTTGTCGATCAGCTGGTCGGCCAGGGCCTGCATGGCCGGGGCGCTGGCCCAGGCCACGTGGGGCGTCAGCAGGAAATTGGGGGCAGCCAGCAGGTCCGGGGACAGCAGGGGATGGTCGTCCGTCGGCGGTTCCGCGGTGAGCACGTCGAAACCGGCGCCGGCGATCCAGCCCTCCCGCAGGGCCCGGGCCAGGGCGGCCTCGTCCACCAGGCCGCCGCGGGCGGTGTTGATGAGCAGGGCCGAGGGCTTCATCGCCTGGAGTTCCGCCGCCCCGATCAGGTGGCGGGTCTCGGCCGTCAGCGGGCAGTGCAGGCTGAGGGCGTCGGCTTCGGCCAGCACGGTCGCGAACGCGGTGTAACCGGGACGCACCACGGCAGCCCCCTTGCGTTCGGCCTGCAGCACCTTCATGCCGAAGGCCTGGGCCAGACGCACCACGCCCTGGCCCAGGCTGCCACCGCCGACCACCCCCAGGGTGGCGCCGTGCAGGTCCCGGATGGGATGGTCGAAAAAGCAGAACTGTTCGGCACGCTGCCAGCGCCCCTCGGCCACGCTCTGGCGGTAGGCCAGGAGGTTGCGGGAGAGGGCCAGGAGCAGGGAAAAGACGTGCTCGGGCACGGTATGCACCGCATAGCCCTGGATGTTGCTGACGACGATGCCCTGGCGCCGGGCCGCCTCCAGATCCACGTTGTTGGTGCCGGTGGCGGCCACCGCCACCATTTTCAGCTGGGGCAGCCGGGCCATCAGGGCGCCGCTGATGGGCAGCTTGTTGACGATGGCGATGCTGGCCCCGGCCAGGCGCTCTTCCAGCTGCGCTGCCGTGGTGCGGGCGTACTCGGTCCACTCGTGGGCGAAGGCGGGGCGCCGCACCTCGGCGCGGATGGATTCCCGCTCCAGATAGACGATGCGATGCATGGGCTCAGTCCTGCAGGGCGGCCTGCAGGGTGCCGGTGACGGCGGCCGGAGCCAGGGCCACCAGGGTGCGGGCACCGATCAGGGACTGGATTTTTTCCGCCAGTTCGGCGGCGCCGGCAAAGGCCAGCAGATCCACGCCCGGATGCTCGGCCAGGGCCTTAAGCACCGCCTCGTCGCCCTGGACCAGGTTGCAGGCGCCGTCAGGCACGCCGGCCCGGGTGAACAGCTCGGCCAGGGCCAGGGCACAGGACGGGGCCAGGGGGCTGGGCTTGAGCACCACCACGGCGCCGGCGGCCAGGGCCGAGGCGGCCAGGGCGGCGGGGGCCAGCAGGGGCGCCACGTTGTCGCTGAGGCCGGCCAACAGGCGGGGCTGGCCGTGGGGCGCCGGCATCTGGCGCAGGCAGGCGATGGTGGCGGCCACTTCGGCCTGGGCCACGCCCTGGTCGCAGCCGGTCTCTTCCACCAGCAGCTTGGCGAAATGGCCGGCGTAGCGGTCCAGGCTGTCGGCCACGCTCTTGAGGCAGCCGCGGCGGGTTTCCACGTCGGCGGCGGACCAGGTGGGCAGGGCCAGGCGGGCGTTGTCCACCGCCGTCGCCACCTCGTCGGCGCCGCACAGGGGCACCTTGCGCAGCACTTCGCCGGCGGCGTTCTGGATGTCGCGGAACACGGGAGCCATGGTCAGGTAGGCGCGACCGCCAATCCACAGGGGCAGGGCCGGGGCTTCGTTGGGGGTGAGCATCATGGTGGCTGTCCTCAATAATTTGAAAATTCGTCTGGCCCCGGAGCGTAGGCGGGATCGGCGGCCAATACCTTGATCCGCTTCAATCCTGGCCGGCGCCGGGTGTTCGGCTCAATCCTGCCGGCGGCGGGCGGCGTACAGCTCGCGGAAGGTCTTGCCCTGGGGCGCCGGGAAATCCCGTCCCCGGCTCCATTCGGGCACGCCGGGCAGGGTGCGGATGGAGGCCTTGCCGCCGGCCAGCAGTTTCAGGGCCCGGGCGCCGAGGCCGGCGGCCAGGGCGTACAGGCGCGGCCGGGCGGCGAAGAAGCCCCAGGTGCGCAGGGCCCAGCGTTCCTGCCAGGGGCGCAGTTCCGTTTCCATCTGCTTTTCCCGCAGCTTGCGCAGCAGTTCGGGCAGGGGAATCTTCACCGGGCAGACGATGCTGCACTGGCCGCACAGGGTGGCCGCCTGGGGCAGGTCCGGCGCCTGTTCCAGGCCGGTGTAGAGGGGCGTCAGGACCGAGCCCATGGGGCCCGGATAGACCCAGCCGTAGGCGTGGCCACCGATGCTCTGGTACACCGGACAGTGGTTCATGCAGGCGCCGCAGCGGATGCAGCGCAGCATCTCCTGGAAATCGCCGCCCACCAGGCCGGCGCGGCCGTTGTCCATGAGCACGAAGTACATGTGCTCGGGGCCTTCCACCGCACCCTCGGCCCGGGGGCCGGTGAGCAGGGAAACGTAATTGGAGATGGTCTGGCCGGTGGCGGAGCGGGTCAGCAGGCGCAGCAGGGCGGAGAGGTCTTCCAGGGTGGGAATGACCTTTTCGATGCCCACCACCGCCACATGGACCCGGGGCAGGGTCGTCACCATGCGGCCGTTGCCCTCGTTGGTGACCAGGGCCACGGAACCGGTTTCGGCCACCAGGAAATTGCCGCCGGTGATCCCCATGTCGGCGGAGAGGAAGTGTTCCCGCAGGGCCACCCGGGCTTCCCGGGTCAGGGCCGGGATGTCGATCTGGCCTTCCGGCGTCACCGGGCGGCCGTGACAGCGGGCGAACAGTTCGTCCACCTCTTCCTTGTTCTTGTGGATGGCCGGCGCCAGGATGTGGGAGGGCGGCTCCTTGGCCAGCTGCAGGATGTACTCGCCCAGGTCCGTTTCCACCGACTGCACCCCGGCGGCCTCCAGGCCCTCGTTGAGGCCGGCCTCCTCGGACAGCATGGACTTGGACTTGATGACCTTCTTCACCCCGTGGCGCTTGGCGATGTCCACGATCAGCTGCTGCGCCTCCCGGCCGTCCCGGGCCCACAGCACGGTGGCGCCGGTGGCGGTGGCCTTGGCCTCGAAGGCCTCGAGCCAGGCATCCAGATCCGTCAGAGCCGTATCCCGGATCTCGGCACCGATGCCGCGCAGGGTTTCGAAGTCGCCGGCCTGGCCGACGCTGTCGAACTCGGCCACCACCCGGGCCCGGCCGCCGACGAAGAGTTGCTTGGCGCCGCCCAGCTTGGACTGGAGGGCCGGATCGGCCAGGCGCTCAGCCGCCCGGGCGCGAAATTGGAGGGACTTAACTTCCACGAGAAGAGCCTTATGCAGGGAAGGGCAAGAAAAAAGTCAAAAATATATTGCGACGCACAATTCCATAATGCGAAAATTGCCCGTCACGGCTGCGAAAGCCGAATTATAGTGCTCCCGGGAACAAACCCAGGGATGCGATAAAGAAAGCGACCGAGAGAACATGGCAGAGAGTGCAAGCAGTGCAGGCAAGGCCAGCCCCCGAGCTGCCGCCAAGACGGCCGGCGAGAAGCCGGAAAGCCGCAGTTCCATCCAGGTGATCGAGCGCATGATGTCCCTGCTCGACGCCCTGTCCGCCCAGCCGGACCCGGCCAGCCTGAAGCAGCTGGCCCAGGCCACCCAGCTCCACCCCTCCACCGCCCACCGCATCCTGGCGGCCATGACCCACGCCCGCTTCGTCGAGCGTCACGACCAGGGCACCTACCGCCTCGGCATCCGCCTGCTGGAGCTGGGCAACCTGGTCAAGTCCCGCATCAATCTGCGGGAAGTGGCCCTGCCCTTCATGCAGACCCTGCACGAAACCATCGGCGAGGCCATCAACCTGGGCGTGCGCCGGGACGACGAGATCGTCTATATCGAACGCACCTCCAGCGGCCGCTCCCTGGTGCGGGTGGTGTACCTGGTGGGCGGCAGCGCCCCCCTGCACCTGACCTCCGTCGGCAAGCTGTTCCTGGCCGAGGCCGGCGCCCAGGAGGTGAAGGAATACGCCAAGCGCACCGGCCTGCCCGGCAAGACGCCCCATTCCCTGACCACCATGGCCGCCCTGGAAAAGGAACTGGACAAGATCCGCCGCCACGGCATCGCCTTCGACAACGAGGAAGCGGAAATCGGCCTGAAGTGCGTCGCCGCCCCCATCCACGACGACGAGGGCCATCTGGTGGCCTGCCTCTCCGTCTCCGCCCCCACCGACCGTCATAATCCGGACTGGGTGGACCAGGTGCGGCGCACCGCCGACGAAATCTCCCAGGCCCTGGGCTACAGCAAACCGCGCAAATAGGCGGGTAGCGGGCGACAGCGCCCGGCCCCGGCAAAAGAAAAAGGCCGCGCAATGCGCGGCCTTTTTGCTGGGTGCCGAAAACTCAGGCGCGGCTGGTGCGGCGACCGAGGGAGGCGCTTTCCATCCAGCGCTTGATGCGGTTGGCGTCGCCGATGCGGGTCATCTTGCCGGCGGAATCCAGCAGCACGATGACCACCGGGCGCTCGGCCACCCGGGCCTGCATCACCAGGCACTTGCCCGCTTCCTGGATGTAGCCGGTCTTGGACAGGCCGATATCCCAGGTGGTGCTCTTCACCAGGGCGTTGGTGTTGTGGTACTCCAGCAGGCGGCCATTGGTTTCCACCATGGCGCCGGAGGTGGTGGAGAACTCCCGGATCAGGGGGTAGGTATGGGCCGCGGCCACCATCTTGGCCAGATCGTTGGCGGTGGACACGTTGTTGCTGGTGAGGCCGGTGGGATCCTGGAAGTGGGTATCCATCATGCCCAGGGAGCGGGCCTTGCGGTTCATGGCTTCGACGAAGGCATGCAGGCCGCCGGGATAATGCCGGGCCAGGGTGTGGGCGGCCCGATTCTCGGAGGACATGAGGGCCAGCAGCAGGGCGTGTTCCCGGGTCAGCACGGTGCCGACGGAAAGGCGGGAGCGGCTACCCTTGAGGGTGTCGATGTCCTCTTCGCCGATGGTCACCGGAGCCGACAGGTTGGGCTGGGAATCCAGCACCACCATGGCGGTCATCAGCTTGGTGATGGAAGCGATGGGCACCACGGCGGAGGCGTTCTTCTGGTAGATCACTTCGCCGTTGCCCTGGTCCAGAACCAGGGCGGCGCTGGACTGGACGGCCAGGCGCTGGGCTTCGCCGAAGTCGGCGGGAACGGCGGAAGCACGGCGCACATTGGAATTGCGCACGTTCTGGGAAATCACTTTGGGCTTGCTGGCGGTGGCCGGCTTGCTCGTCGAGGCCTTGACCGGCTTGGCGGCCTTGGCGGCGGGGGCGGATTTTGAAGTCTTGCGTGCCTTGGACTGGGAGGCTTCGGCGGCCGGCGGAACGGCCACGGCAACAGCTGCCAGACCCAGCAGCAATGCGGGAATGAACGTCTTCCGCATTTATTTCTCCTGCGAGGTGTCGGGTTACAGGGATTTTACGTCAGTTTAATCAGAGTTCTTAATACTTCAAGAAAAATAATGAGATGGCGTAGTTTCCTTAAGCAATTCAACAGGTTTCAACCCAGGTCAAGGAAGGCCCGCACCTCGTCGCCCCGGGCCAGGGTGTCCCGGTAGCCCAGATCCATCAGGGCCTGGGTGTAATCGGCCTGAAACAGGAGGTAGCTGGTGAGGGCGCCGCCATTGCGGCGCAGGGCGCCGATGCCGGAAAGCAGGGTCTTCACCGGCCAGGGCAGACTGCGGGCGTGGCGCGCCGCCAGGTGGTCGAGCCGCTCCGAGGGCGACAGCACCAGGGTCTGGATCGGCCGCAGGGCCAGGCCCGAGGCCTGCCGCACTTCCGGCGGGATGACCGAGAGGGTGCGGTTGATGCGGGTCAGGCGTTCGATATCCACCGCCAGACCGTCGAGGAAAATGGAGGACAGGGCGTGGCCCGCTACCTGGGCCAGGGACGGGTAGCCTTCGCCGCCGCCCCGGGCCTGGCGCTCCTGGCCCAGGCGGCCGGCGGCCACTACCAGGATGCGCTCGGCCCCCAGGTGGATGGCCGGGGCGATGGGTGCCAGCTGGCGCATGGAGCCGTCGCCGAACCACTCCCGGTTGAGCTTCACCGCCGGGAAGATGAAGGGAATGGCGCAGGAGGCCATCAGGTGTTCCACCGTCAGGCGGGCCCGGGCGCCGACCCGCTGGGCCCGCTCCCAGGGGGCGATATGGGCCAGGCCTTGGTAGAAGCTGACGCTCTGCCCGGAGTTGTAGCCGGAGGCGGTGATGCACAGGGCCTGCAGGGCACCGCTGCCCACCGCCCGGTCGATGCCGTGGAAATCCAGCTCCCCGGCCAGCAGTTCGCGCAGGGGGCCGTTGTCGAGCAGGGAGCGGGGATTGCGCCGCAGCAGCCAGCCGAAGGCCAGGGCCGAGAGCCAGCGGGCACCGGCGATGCCGACGCCGAGGGCGTCGCCGCGATAGACCCGGTTGACCTCCATGGCCTCCCACACCCCCACCAGGCGCTGCACGGCGCCGCGAAAATTTTCCGCACCGCAGGCCAGGCCGGCGGCATTGATGGCGCCGGCGGAAGTGCCGCAGATGATGGGGAAGGGATTGCGCCGGGCATCGGGCAGCAGTTCGGCGATGGCCCGCAGCACCCCGGCCTGATAGGCGGCCCGGGCGCCGCCGCCGGACAAGACGAGGGCGGTGGCACCGGCACTGCCGGGAGGCAGGGAGGACGGGGAGTTTGAAGGGGAGTCAGCCATCATCCCAGTGTAAGGCGGGCCCCGGGCAGGATCACGTTGCAATGCAGCAGGGACGGGCCTCGCCGCCATGGCCGGCCCAGGCATGGCGCCCCGCCAGGGCCGGCGGGCAGACGTAAAAACGCCCCGGCGCCGGAGCGTCGGGGCGTTTGGGGCCGGCAGCCGGGGCCAAAGCCCGGATCAGCGCTCGGTGCCCGCATCCACCACCGTCAGGGCCGTCATGTTAACAATGCGGCGCACCGTGGCGGTGGGGGTCAGGATATGCACCGGCCGGGCGGTGCCGATGAGGATGGGGCCCACGGTGAGGTTGTCGCCGGCAGCCGTCTTCAACAGGTTGAAGGAGATGTTGGCGGCATCCAGGGTGGGCATCACCAGCAGGTTGGCCTGGCCCTTGAGGCGGGAGTTGGGGAAACCCTGCAGGCGGATCTGCTCGTCCAGGGCGGCATCGCCGTGCATTTCGCCTTCGGCCTCCAGTTCCGGCGCCTGTTCGGCCAGCAGCTCCAGCACCTTGCGCATCTTCAGGGAGGTGGGGGTGTCCTCGGTACCGAAGGTGGAATGGGAGAGCAGGGCCACCTTGGGCGTGATGCCGAAACGGCGGATTTCGTCCGCTGCCAGCAGGGTCATCTCGGCCAGCTGCTCGGCGCTGGGATCGTAGTTCACATAGGTGTCGCCGATGAACACGGTGCGGCCCGGCAGCATCAGCAGGTTGAGGGTGTAGTAGCTGCTGGAGCGGTCGTTGGTGCCGATGACGTGCTTCACATAGAAGCGGTGCAGCTGGTGCCGGCCGAAGGTGCCGCAGATGAGGCCGTCGGCCATGCCCAGGCGCACCGCCAGGGAGCCGCACAGGGTGTGGCGGCGGCGCACTTCGCGCTTGGCGTAGTCGAGGGAAACGCCGCGGCGCTCCATCAGGCGGTGGTATTCCTGCCAGAACTCGTCGTAGCGGGGGTTGTTGTCCGGGTCCAGGATGTCGAAGTCCAGGCTCTCGCGGATGCGCAGGCCGGCGGCTTCCACCTTGGCATTGATCACCGCCGGGCGGCCGATGAGGATGGGCCGGGCGATGCGCTCTTCCACCACCACCTGCACGGCCCGCAGCACCCGCTCGTCCTCGCCTTCGGCGTAGATGATGCGCTTGGGCGCCGCCTTGGCCTGGGCGAACACCGGCTTCATGATGAGGCCGGAGTGGTACACGAACTCGTTGAGGCTCTGCAGGTAAGCGGGCCAGTCGGTGATGGGCCGGGTGGCAACGCCCGAATCCATGGCGGCCCGGGCCACGGCCGGGGCGATCTTGACGATGAGGCGGGGATCGAAGGGCTTGGGAATCAGGTACTCGGGGCCGAAGCCGGAGACCTTCTCGCCGTAGGCGGCGGCGACGATCTCGCTCTGCTCGGCCCGGGCCAGTTCGGCGATGGCCTTCACCGCCGCCAGCTTCATCTCTTCCGTAATGGTGGTGGCGCCCACGTCCAGGGCGCCGCGGAAGATGAAGGGGAAGCAGAGGACGTTGTTCACCTGGTTGGGATAGTCGGAACGGCCGGTGGCGATGATGGCGTCGTCCCGCACTTCCTTCACCAGGTCGGGCAGGATTTCCGGGGTCGGGTTGGCCAGGGCCAGGATCAGGGGATTCTTGGCCATCTTGGCCACCATGTCCTGCTTCAGCACGCCGCCGGCGGAGAGGCCGAGGAACACGTCGGCGCCCTCGATGACCTCGCCCAGGGTGCGGGCATCGGTCTTCTTGGCATAGCGGGCCTTGATCTCGTCCATCTCCTCGACCCGGCCTTCATAGACCACGCCCTTGATGTCGGTGACCCAGATGTTCTCCACCGGCACCCCCAGCATCACCAGCAGGTCGAGACAGGCCAGGGCGGCAGCGCCGGCACCGGAGGTAACCAGCTTGATCTGCTTCAGGTCCTTGCCCAGATAGGTGAGGCCGTTGAGGATGGCGGCGCCGACCACGATGGCGGTGCCGTGCTGGTCGTCGTGGAAGACGGGGATCTTCATCCGTTCCCGCAGCTTCTTCTCAATATAGAAGCACTCGGGGGCCTTGATGTCTTCCAGGTTGATGCCGCCGAAGGTGGGCTCCAGGGAGGCGATGGTCTCGATCAGCATGTCCGGGTCGCGCTGCTCGATTTCCAGGTCGAAGACGTCGATGTTGGCGAATTTCTTGAACAGCACGCCCTTGCCTTCCATCACCGGCTTGGCGGCCAGGGGGCCGATGTTGCCCAGGCCCAGCACGGCAGTGCCGTTGGTGATGACGCCCACCAGGTTGGCCCGGGCGGTGACGGTGGAGACTTCGGCCGGATTGGCGACGATCTCTTCGCAGGCGGCGGCCACCCCGGGGGAGTAGGCCATGGAAAGGTCGTACTGGTTGGTCAGCTGTTTGGTGGGCTGGACCGAGATCTTCCCCGGCTTGGGATGGCGATGGTAGTAGAGGGCGGCTTCGCGCAGCTGCTTGTTGTCCATGGTTCTATCCACTATGCAAAAAGTCGTTTCACGATATGAAAGAATATATCAGGGTAATCCCCCATAGTCGAGTTTCTATTGGACTGATCCTGTGGCATAATCCCGCGCTTTCCTGAATCCCGCCGATTCATTCACTGTAGTCAAGGGCTCACCGCGCCACAACCAAGCCGAGCATGCTTTTCACGGCAAACCTCCGCAGGCAGGCCAGTTCCTCTCCTGCGATCTCCGACAGCGACGCCCTCCGCGCCGTGTGTCTGTGCGCGTGCCCCACAGTGAGCAAACGGTCGCTCCCCAAGAAGAGCCGCACTCAGGAAAACCAGGACAACGCGCTCCACGAAAAGCTCGCCCGCCCTCACCGAGGTCGGGCGTTTTCGTTTTGGCGGTCCTGATTTCTCTTTAGTTTCATTTTTCGGATTTTTTACCTCTTCCTGGAGACCTGGAGACCATGAGTACTTCCAACACCGTCGCCCCGATCAACGCTCCCGATTACGTCAAACACGAGGGCCTCAAGAAATGGGTGGCGGAAATCGCCGCCCTCACCCAGCCTGACCGTGTTTATTGGGCAGACGGTTCCCAGGAGGAATACGACCGCCTGTGCGCCGAAATGGTCGCCGCCGGCACCCTGATCAAGCTCAACGAAGCCAAGCGCCCCAATTCCTACCTGGCCTTCTCCGATCCTTCCGATGTGGCCCGCGTCGAAGACCGCACCTACATCTGCTCCGAGAAGAAGGAAGACGCCGGCCCCACCAACAACTGGGAAGAGCCCGCCAAGATGCGCGAGACCCTCAACGGCCTGTTCAAGGGCTGTATGAAGGGCCGCACCATGTACGTCATCCCCTTCTCCATGGGTCCCCTGGGTTCCCCCATCGCCCATATCGGCATTGAAATCACCGACTCCGCCTACGTGGTTGTGAACATGCGCACCATGACCCGCATGGGCAAGGCCGTCAGCGAACTGCTGGGCACCGATGGCGAGTTCGTGCCTTGCGTGCACTCCGTGGGCGCCCCCCTGGAGCCGGGCCAGCAGGATTCCAAGTGGCCCTGCAACCCCACCGTCAAGTACATCGTGCACTACCCCGAGACCCGTGAAATCTGGTCCTACGGCTCCGGCTACGGTGGCAACGCCCTGCTCGGCAAGAAGTGCTTCGCCCTGCGCATCGCCTCCACCATGGCCCGCGACCAGGGCTGGCTGGCCGAGCACATGCTGATCCTGGGTGTGGAATCCCCCGAAGGCGAAAAGACCTACGTGGCAGCCGCCTTCCCCTCCGCCTGCGGCAAGACCAACTTCGCCATGCTGATCCCGCCCAAGTCCTTCAACGGCTGGAAGATCACCACCATCGGCGACGACATCGCCTGGATCAAGCCCCGCGTGGACAAGGACGGCGTCACCCGCTTCTACGCCATCAACCCGGAAGCCGGCTTCTTCGGCGTGGCCCCCGGCACCAGCGAGAAGACCAACTTCAACGCCCTGGCCACCCTCAAGGAAAACATCATCTTCACCAACGTGGCCCTGACCGATGACGGCGACGTGTGGTGGGAAGGCCTGACCAAGGAAGCCCCGGCTCACCTGATCGACTGGCAGGGCAAGGACTGGACCCCGGAAGACGGCAAGGCCGGTCGCAAGGCTGCCCACGCCAACTCCCGCTTCACCGCTCCGGCCGCCCAGTGCCCCTCCATCGATCCGGCCTGGGAAGATCCCGCCGGCGTGCCCATCTCCGCCTTCATCTTCGGCGGCCGCCGCGCCACCACCGTGCCCCTGGTGTACCAGGCCTTCAACTGGAACTTCGGTGTGTACATGGCTGCCACCCTGGGCTCCGAAACCACCGCTGCCGCCTTCGGCGCCCAGGGCGTGGTGCGTCGCGACCCCTTCGCCATGCTGCCCTTCTGCGGCTACCACATGGGTGACTACTTCAACCACTGGCTGAAGATGGGCCACACCGTGGAAGCCACCCCGAAGATCTTCTGCGTGAACTGGTTCCGCGTGGACGAAGAAGGTAAGTTCATGTGGCCCGGCTTCGGCGACAACATGCGCGTGCTGAAGTGGATCGTGGAACGCTGCAAGGGCACCATCGCCGCCAAGGAAACCAAGCTGGGCTGGATGCCCCGCTTCGAGGACATCGACTGGACCGGCACCGACGTCGACAAGGCCGACTTCGACGCCCTCACCACCGTGGACGCCGATGCCTGGCAGAAGGAACTGGAACTGCACAAGGAATGGTTCGACAAGCTGGGCGAAAAGCTGCCCAAGGAACTGACCCTGAAGCGCGAACTGTTCGAACTGGGCCTGTTCAAGGACGTCGCCTAAGCACCAGCGCCTGCGCTAAGATTGAGAGGCCGCCCCAGGGCGGCCTTTCTTTTTGCCCGCAGCCCCTCCCCTCTACACCCACCGCCCCACGGAAAGCCGCCATGCCCGTCTCCGCCCCCCGCCTCGCCGACATCGCCCCCTTCCACGTCATGGAACTGCTGGGCCGGGCCCGGGAGCTGGAAGCCCAGGGGCGGGACATCATCCATATGGAAGTGGGCGAACCGGACTTCCCCACTCCGGAACCCATCCTCGCCGCCGCCCGGGAATTCCTGCAGGACGGTCGCGTCTTCTACACCCCGGCCCTGGGCCTGCCCGAGTTGCGGGAAGCCATCTCCGGCTTCTATCGGCAGCGCTACGGCATCGCCGTGCCGGCCAGCCGCATCGCCATCACCGCCGGCGCCTCCGGCGCCCTCACCCTGGCCCTGGCCTGCCTCGCCGCCCCCGGCAGCGAGTGGCTGCTGACGGACCCGGGCTATCCCTGCAACCGCCATTTCGTACGCGCCTTCGAAGGCGTTCCGGTCAGCATCCCGGTCGGCGCCGCCAGCAATTTCCAGCCGACCCGCCTGGACCTGGAACAGCACTGGAACGAACGCACCGCCGGCGCCCTCTTCGCCTCGCCGGCCAATCCCACCGGCACCATGCTCGGCGCCGCCGAACTGGCCGACATCGCCGACTTCGTGCGCCAGCGCCAGGGACAGCTGATCATCGACGAGATCTACCACGGCCTCACCTACAACGGCGACGCCCCCACGGCCCTGGCGGCCGGCGACGACATCTTCGTCGTCCAGAGCTTCTCCAAGTATTTCCAGATGACCGGCTGGCGCCTGGGCTGGCTGGTCATTCCCGAACCCTTCGTGCGGGACGTGGAGAAGCTGGCCCAGAATCTCTTCATCTCGGCTTCCACACCGGCCCAGCACGCCGCCCTGGCCGCCTTCCAGCCGGAGACCATCGCCCTGCTGGAACAGCGCCGCGCCGAATTCAAGGCCCGCCGGGACTATCTGGCACCGGCCCTGGAAGCCATCGGCTTTCGCATCACCGCCCAGCCCGAAGGCGCCTTCTATCTCTACGCCGACTGCAGCGCCCTGACCGACGACAGCTTCGGCTTTGCCCGCCACCTATTGGAAGAGGCCGGCGTCGCCATCACTCCCGGTATCGACTTCGGCAACCACGGCGCCAGCAGCCACGTCCGCTTCGCCTACACCAACGCACAAGCACGCCTGGCCGAAGGCGTGGAACGGATTCGCCAGCTACTCGCCTGACACCCGCCAGCACCGGGCCCCACTCGCAGCCTCCAGCACCATGCTTCCCAATCCGCCTGCTGACTTGCCCGGCGGATTCCCCAAAAGAAAACGGACAACAACCCCCTAGGTCGGGGGTTGTTGTCCGTTGTGCCTGTTCCGCCGCCTATTTCGGGCGGGAGCCGGTCGGAAAAGGCCAGGCGGCAGCCGGGTTCAGGGCGGACTTCAGGCCCGGAGTGGCGGCGGTGGAGGGGGTCGGAGCCGGCGCCGGAGCAGCGGCCGGAGCGGCAGCAACTTCGGGCTTCTTCTCTTCCACCTTGGCGGGAGCCGCAGCGGGTTTGGCCGGAGCAGCCTTCTTTGCAGCGGGCTTGGCGGCAGCCTTAGCCGGAGCAGCCTTCTTCGCAGCGGGCTTGGCAGCAGCCTTGGCGGGAGCAGCCTTCTTCACAGCGGGCTTGGCAGCAGCCTTGGCCGGAGCAGCCTTCTTCGCGGCGGGCTTGGCAGCGGCCTTAGCGGGAGCAGCCTTCTTCACAGCGGGCTTGGCAGCAGCCTTGGCGGGAGCAGCCTTCTTCGCGGCGGGCTTGGCAACGGCCTTAGCGGGAGCAGCCTTCTTCGCGGCGGGCTTGGCAGCGGCCTTAGCGGGAGCAGCCTTCTTCACGGCGGGCTTGGCGGGAGCCTTAGCGGGAGCAGCCTTCTTCGCGGCGGGCTTGGCAGCGGCCTTAGCGGGAGCAGCCTTCTTCACAGCGGGCTTGGCAGCAGCCTTGGCCGGAGCAGCCTTCTTCGCGGCGGGCTTGGCAGCGGCCTTAGCGGGAGCAGCCTTCTTCGCGGCGGGCTTGGCAGCGGCCTTAGCGGGAGCAGCCTTCTTCGCGGCGGGCTTGGCAGCGGCCTTAGCGGGAGCAGCCTTCTTCGCGGCGGGCTTGGC